>NZ_JBEAHX010000008.1:0-293607 GCF_040062145.1 Klebsiella sp. JN_Kp121 | reverse complement strand
ATGTCACTTTGAGTGCCCACACAGATTGTCTGATAAATTGTTAAAGAGCAGTTGCGACGCGCTTTAGCGCTCTGTCGCGAGGTGGCGTATATTACGCTTTCCTCTTTCAGAGTCAACCCTGAATTTCAGAATTTTTCTCTTCAACCGAACCGGCTGTTTGTGTGAAGTGATTCACATCCGCCGTGTCGATGGAGGCGCATTATAGGGAGCCCGCCGGGAATGACAAGCGGAAAAATACATTTTTATTTCAACCGCTCATCTTTTATACGTAACGCTTATTTTTGCTGCTTTTTAATAGCCGCAGGCAGGTCCGCCAGGCTATTTAGCACCCAATCCGCTGCGCTTTCCGCTTCTTCGGTAACCGCCTTACCGGTACGCACCAGCACTTTCGTTCCGACATTCGCCGCTGCAGCCGCCTGCATGTCTTCGAGTTTATCACCCACCATATAAGAAGCGGCCATATCAATATGCAGGAAATCGCGTGCGGAAATGAGCATCCCCGGATGCGGCTTACGGCAATCGCAGGTCTGGCGGAACTCTTCAACGCTCCCCTGCGGGTGATGCGGACAATAATAGATACCGTCGAGATCCACGCCGCGGTCTGCCAGCGACCAATCCATCCATTCGGTGAGGGTCTCAAATTGCGCTTCCGTGAATTTACCGCGCGCGATACCTGACTGGTTGGTCACCAGCACTAACGCAAATCCCATTGCCTTTAGTTCACGCATGGCATCAATGACGCCGTCGATAAACTCAAAGCTGTCGATTTCGTGGACGTAACCATGATCGATATTAATCGTGCCGTCACGGTCGAGAAAAATTGCGGGTACAGACTTTGCCACCGGTTTGCTCCTGATAAAGGCTAATGCCGTTAGTATCGCATGTTTCGGCATGCAAGAAAGTGCTCATTATAAAGAGTCAGATTGATTTAGACGTCTGGATGCCTTAACATCCATTTCATTGACAGGCATCGCCTGCACACGGCAGAAGAAAATGCCACGGCAAACGGCTAAACGATAATAAATAACTGATGATTAAACTTTCGAATATTACCAAAGTGTTCCAGCAGGGGAACCGCACCATACAGGCGCTGAACAATGTCAGCCTGCATGTCCCTGCCGGGCAAATTTACGGCGTGATCGGCGCTTCCGGCGCAGGTAAAAGTACGCTGATTCGCTGCGTTAACCTGCTGGAACGCCCAACCGAAGGCAGCGTGCAGGTAGATAACCAGGAACTCACCGCGCTGACTGAAAAAGAACTGACTCGCGCGCGCCGTCAGATTGGCATGATCTTCCAGCACTTTAATCTGCTCGCTTCACGTACCGTTTTCGGCAACGTGGCGCTGCCGCTTGAGCTGGATAACACACCGCCGGCGGAAATCAAACGCCGTGTTAATGAACTGCTTGACCTGGTTGGTCTTGGCGATAAGCATGACAGCTATCCGGCAAACCTCTCCGGCGGCCAGAAACAGCGTGTGGCGATTGCCCGCGCGCTGGCCAGCAATCCAAAGGTGCTGCTGTGCGATGAAGCCACCAGCGCGCTGGACCCGGCAACGACCCGTTCGATCCTCGAACTGCTGAAAGACATTAACCGTCGTCTGGGGCTGACCATTCTGTTGATCACCCATGAAATGGACGTAGTTAAACGTATCTGCGACTGTGTGGCGGTCATTAGCAATGGTCAACTGATCGAGCAGGACACCGTGAGCGAAGTCTTCTCCCATCCTAAGACGCCGCTCGCCCAACAGTTCATTCAATCTACCCTGCATCTGGATATTCCGGATGACTATCAGGCGCGCCTGAAGCCCACGCCGCTGCCTGACAGCGTGCCGATGCTGCGTATGGAGTTTACCGGCCATTCCGTCGATGCGCCGCTGCTGTCGGAAACCGCCCGCCGCTTTAATGTGAATAACAACATTATTAGCGCGCAGATGGATTACGCCGGCGGAGTGAAGTTCGGCATCATGCTGACCGAAATGCACGGTACACAGGAAGATACCCAGGCGGCGATCGCCTGGCTGCAGGAACATCATGTAAAAGTAGAGGTACTGGGATATGTCTGAACCAATGATCTGGCTGCTGGTTCGCGGCGTGTGGGAAACGCTGGCTATGACGTTTGTCTCCGGCTTCTTTGGCTTTGTGCTCGGCCTGCCGGTCGGCGTACTGCTGTACGTTACCCGTCCGGGGCAGATTGCCGCCAGCGCCCGGCTGTATCGTACGCTATCGGCGCTGGTTAATATCTTCCGCTCGATTCCATTTATTATTCTGCTGGTGTGGATGATTCCATTTACCCGCGTGATCGTCGGTACCTCTATCGGCCTGCAGGCAGCAATTGTGCCATTAACGGTTGGCGCCGCGCCGTTTATCGCACGTATGGTGGAAAACGCGCTGTTGGAGATCCCGACCGGGCTTATCGAAGCCTCACGCGCGATGGGCGCAACGCCGATGCAGATCGTGCGTAAAGTCCTGCTCCCTGAAGCGCTGCCGGGTCTGGTGAACGCCGCCACCATTACGCTCATCACCCTGGTGGGTTATTCCGCAATGGGCGGTGCGGTCGGTGCCGGTGGTCTGGGTCAGATTGGCTATCAGTACGGCTACATCGGCTATAACGCGACGGTAATGAACACCGTACTGGTATTGCTGGTTATTCTGGTTTATTTAATTCAATTCTCTGGCGATCGTATCGTCCGGGCTGTGACTCACAAATAACGTTATTGACACACAACACTAATTCTTACAGGAAGGAAATAACATGGCCTTTAATTTCAAAACCTTTGCGGCAGTTGGCGCATTAATCGGTTCTCTGGCTCTGGTGGGTTGCGGTCAGGATGAAAAAGATCCTAACCATATTAAAGTCGGCGTGATCGTCGGTGCGGAACAGCAGGTTGCTGAAGTCGCGCAGAAAGTGGCAAAAGAGAAGTATGGCCTTGACGTTGAGCTGGTGACCTTCAACGACTACGTGTTGCCGAACGAAGCGCTGAGCAAAGGCGACATCGACGTTAACGCCTTCCAGCACAAACCGTATCTCGACCAGCAGATTAAAGACCGTGGTTATAAGCTGGTTTCCGTCGGCAACACCTTCGTCTATCCGATTGCAGGCTACTCGAAGAAAATCAAATCTCTGGACGAACTGCAGCCGGGCTCACAGATTGCCGTACCGAACGATCCGACCAACCTCGGCCGTTCCCTGCTGCTGCTACAGCAAGTGGGTCTGATTAAACTGAAAGAAGGCGTAGGTCTGCTGCCGACGTCTCTGGATGTGGTTGAGAACCCGAAAAACCTGAAGATCGTTGAGCTGGAAGCACCGCAGCTGCCGCGTTCTCTGGACGACGCGCAGATCGCTCTGGCAGTCATCAACACCACCTACGCCAGCCAGATTGGCCTGACGCCGGCGAAAGACGGTATCTTCGTTGAAGACAAAAACTCGCCGTACGTAAACCTGATCGTCGCCCGCGAAGATAATAAAGACGCGGAAAATGTTAAGAAATTTGTTCAGGCTTACCAAAGCGATGAAGTTTACGAAGCCGCTAACAAAATCTTTAACGGCGGCGCAGTGAAAGGCTGGTAATCTGCTTTCAGCGTAATATCATTCAGGGCGGGCTTTATGCCCGTCTTGTCATTTTTGCAAGCACCTGATTCAATAGCGCCCTGTTTTATAATTCATTGAGGAAATACTATGCGTGCTTTACCGGTCTGTTTGTTAGCACTCATGTTAAGCGGTTGTTCTATGCTAAGCAGATCCCCCGTTGAGCCTGTTAAAAGCACCGCAACCACGCCAGTCCAGACGGAAACGGCTAAACCAAAAGTCTCACGTCCCGCGCCGGTCAGAATCTATACCGATGCCGCCGCGCTGGTTGGGAAACCCTTCCGCGATCTGGGTGAAGTGAGCGGCGAATCATGCCAGGCTTCAAACCAGGACTCCCCACCGAACATCCCGACCGCCCGTAAACGCATGCAAATCAACGCGGCCAAAATGAAGGCCAACGCCGTGCTGCTGCACAGCTGCGAAGTGACCAGCGGTACGCCAGGCTGCTACCGTCAGGCCGTTTGCCTGGGTTCAGCGCTTAACGTCTCGGCGCAATGAGTGCATTTCAGTTCGCGCAAATAGGCGTCATCCGCTCGCCGTATAAAGAGAAGTTTGCCGTTCCTCGCCAGCCTGGTCTGGTTGAACACGGCGGCGGAGAACTTCATCTGCTCGCGCCCTATAACCAGGCTGACGCCGTGCGTGGACTGGAAAACTTCAGCCATCTGTGGGTGCTGTTCGTCTTTCATCAGACCATGGCTGGCGGCTGGCGCCCGACCGTGCGCCCTCCCCGCCTTGGCGGCAACGCGCGCATGGGCGTCTTCGCGACCCGCTCGACATTTCGCCCCAACCCTATCGGCATGTCGCTGGTTGAACTGAAAGGCGTTCGCTGCCAGAAGGATCAGGTAATACTGGAACTTGGCAGCCTCGATCTCGTTGACGGCACGCCGGTGGTTGATATCAAACCTTATCTTCCCTTTGCCGAAGCCCTGCCTGATGCCAGCGCCAGCTATGCGCAACAGGCGCCGCAGGCAGGCATGAATGTCAGCTTTACGCCAGAAATAGAAGCACAGTTACTGACGCTGGAAAAACGCTACCCGCATATCAAAGCGTTTATCCATGAAGTACTGGCGCAGGATCCGCGTCCGGCTTATCGCAAAGAGGAAGAAGCAGGGAAAACCTACGCCGTCTGGTTGCTCGATTTCAACGTGCGCTGGCGGGTAATCCCCTCCGGTTTTGAAGTCTTTTCTCTCGAACCGCGCTAATTTTATTTTCCTCTCTTTTGGCATCTTTGCCACACTGGTAAACTAAACCACTTTTTTGTTTCAGGCTGGCTCTCCAGCCTGTTCCGATCGTCCAAATGGAACCGTAACAACATGCGTACTAGCCAATATCTGCTCTCCACTCTGAAGGAGACACCTGCCGACGCCGAAGTCATCAGCCATCAGCTGATGCTGCGCGCCGGGATGATCCGCAAGCTGGCCTCAGGGTTGTACACCTGGCTGCCGACCGGCGTGCGCGTTCTGAAAAAAGTCGAGAACATCGTGCGTGAAGAGATGAACAACGCCGGTGCTATCGAGGTGTTAATGCCGGTAGTTCAGCCTTCTGAACTGTGGCAGGAGAGCGGTCGCTGGGAGCAATATGGCCCTGAGTTGCTGCGCATTGCCGATCGTGGCGATCGCCCATTCGTCCTCGGGCCGACTCACGAAGAGGTCATTACTGACCTGATTCGCAATGAGCTGAACTCGTACAAACAGCTGCCGCTGAACTTTTATCAGATTCAGACCAAGTTCCGCGATGAAGTTCGCCCGCGTTTTGGCGTGATGCGCTCCCGTGAGTTCCTGATGAAAGATGCTTACTCTTTCCATACCTCTCAGGAATCGCTGCAGGAAACCTACGATGCGATGTATACCGCTTACAGCAAAATCTTCAGCCGTATGGGGCTGGATTTCCGCGCGGTACAGGCTGACACCGGTTCGATCGGCGGTAGCGCTTCCCATGAGTTCCAGGTACTGGCGCAGAGCGGCGAAGATGACGTGATCTTCTCTGACAGCTCCGACTACGCGGCGAACATTGAGTTTGCCGAAGCCGTCGCGCCGAAAGAGCCGCGCGCAGCCGCGACGCAAGAAATGACGCTGGTAGACACGCCGAACGCGAAAACCATCGCCGAGCTGGTTGAGCAGTTCAATCTGCCAATCGAAAAAACCGTTAAGACCCTGCTGGTGAAAGCGGTAGAAGATAGCAGCTACCCGCTGGTCGCCCTGCTGGTACGCGGCGATCACGAACTCAACGAAGTAAAAGCGGAAAAACTGCCGCAGGTCGCCAGCCCGCTGACCTTCGCCAGCGAAGAAGAGATCCGCGCTATCGTTAACGCCGGCCCGGGTTCTCTCGGTCCGGTAAACATGCCGATTCCGGTGGTTATCGACCGTACCGTCGCGGCCATGAGCGATTTCGCCGCCGGCGCCAACATTGATGGCAAACACTATTTCGGCATTAACTGGGATCGCGATGTCGCGACTCCGGAAGTTGCTGATATTCGTAATGTCGTTGCCGGCGATCCGAGCCCGGATGGTAAAGGTACTCTGCTTATCAAGCGTGGTATCGAAGTGGGACACATCTTCCAGTTAGGCACCAAGTACTCGCAGGCGATGAATGCCGCGGTACAGGGTGAAGACGGCCGCAACCAGGTCCTGACCATGGGCTGCTACGGTATTGGGGTGACCCGCGTGGTGGCCGCCGCTATTGAGCAGAACTTTGACGATCGCGGCATTATCTGGCCGGACGCCATCGCGCCGTTCCAGGTCGCTATTTTGCCGATGAACATGCACAAGTCCTATCGCGTGCAGGAGCTGGCAGAGAAGCTCTACGCCGAGCTGCGCGCACATGGCATCGACGTGCTGATGGACGACCGTAAAGAGCGTCCTGGCGTGATGTTCGCCGATATGGAGCTGATCGGCATCCCGCACACCATCGTGCTGGGCGACCGTAACCTCGATAACGATGATATCGAATACAAACATCGTCGCAACGGCGAGAAGCAGCTGATTAAGACCGGGAATATCGTGAACTACCTGGTGCAGCAAATTAAGGGTTAATTTCCCCTTAAAAGCTAAAAGGCCTCGCAATAGCGAGGCCTTTTTTATAGCAACTGCAAGAATTAATTACCGCAGTCTTTACCCGGAATAAATTTGCTGTCTTTATCCGTCATTAGCGTTTTCATCATCTCGCCGGTATCGGGATTCGCTTCGAGGGTAAAGTGCCCTTCAACCACCAGCAATACCGGACGAGTATCGGTCCCGCGCGCTGCCGCGTAATCACGTTCAAGCTGGGCGTTATTGGCAACCGCCACCGTTTTACCAGTGACGCAATCGGTAAAGGTTGCCGCATCCGCCATATAGAAATACATCCCGCGCATCGCCATCGGCGTTGTCGGCAGGCTGGCCTTCACCGACTCCAGCGTATAGTTAAGCGCAGAGTTAATCGGGTTGCCGTCGCGATCGAGCATCTCAAGCTTATCGCCTTTCGCCCGATAGTAAGATTTCTCGCCTTTACTGTTGGTCAGCACTAGCTTATCAGCGGTACGCGCCCAGGTGCCATACGAAGCGAAAGATGACGGCTCGCGGCTAACGCCCTGATAACGTTCGTTCATTACCCAGGTGCCATCTTTCTCAAGAAATAACGAAGTCTCAATCCCTTCGCAATCCGCGCAAGGCAAAATACCGCGCCAGCTTTGCTGCATCGGCTTCAGCTCTTCCATTGCCGTCGGCTGTACCGTCTCCACCTCAGCGCGATGGTTACAGCCAAACAGCGCAAAGAGCGAACAGGCCGCTGCGAGCGAAAATACAATTTTCTTCACTGTGAATTCCTTATAATCCATTCCACCCGTCCGCCATGCCGCTCAATGGCGAACTTTCCCACGCAGCGCTTTGACTGAGGACTTTTGTGCCTTGGAGGCAAGTCGTCGCTCTTTTGACGCCCGAGTCGGTCGCGTCTCCCGGCGGCTTTTTTGCACTGCGGTTAATTCTTTTATTAACGCAACCAGCCGCGAGATCGCCGCTTCGCGGTTCATCTCCTGGCTGCGATATTCCTGAGCCTTAATGATAACCACACCGTCAGCAGAAATTAAGTGGTGACTGGCGGCAAGCAGGCGCTCTTTATAAAACTCCGGCAGGCTCGATGCTTTAATATCAAAACGTAAGTGAATCGCCGTCGAAGCCTTATTCACGTGCTGACCGCCCGCCCCCTGTGCGCGGACCCCGGTAAGCGAAATCTCCTCATCCGGGATGGAAACGCTGCGGCTAATCATGATCATGCCGGCTGCTGCCAGGCCGTTAAATGAATTTCCAGATTATTCCGATCGTCAGATAACCAGATGCCGCCGTCCTGCAGGGTTGCCTGCAGCGTCATGGTGCGATCGGCAAAAGCGCTCAGCTGCGCCAGTTGCGCATCATCAAGATACCAGATGGTCAGCTTCGGATACGCCGCAAGCTTATTCTGATTCTGCTGCCACCAGATTTCAGCCGCCCGGCTATTATAGGCGAATAGCGCCACCTCCTGCGCCCGCGAGCAGGCTTTCTTGAGGCGCTTCTCGTCCGGCAGCCCCAGCTCAATCCACAGATCGATGCCCAAATGGTCGTTTAACTGCCATAGCTCCGGTTCATCATCCGAGGACAACCCGCGGGTGAACTGCAGGCGCTCGTTGGCATATTTTATCCACGCCAGCAGGCGCAGCATCATACGCTCCTGGGTTTCGGAAGGATGTTGCGCCAGCGTCAGGTTAGCATCCAGAAACTGGTTGCGATCCAAATCGGCAACGTTAACCACAGCTTTATAAATCGTCGCTTTCAGCGCCATGAATAAACTCCTGAAAAAAATGGCATACATTGTAGCGAAACTAGCGACAAAAGGCTGTCGTCAATCGCGGGTCCTCCTTTCATCCTGCTGATATTGCTTAGATGACTATGGTATAGTCACCTTGCTAAACAGAGTTTATCTTCGTAGGCTTAAACTTGCATCCCACGGTTAAGTCAGAACGCTGACAGGAGGGCATGTGGATCAATATTGTGAGTTAATACGCAAGCGGTATGCGGAAATAGCCAGCGGAGACTTAGGGTATATCCCGGATGCGCTGGGCTGCGTGTTGAAAGTATTAAATGAGGTTGCGGCGGATCAGGCCCTTTCGGAGTCAGTCAGGGAAAAGGCCGCTTATGCGGCAGCAAACTTATTGGTGAGCGATTATGTCAATGAATGATACTTATCAACCCATTAACTGCGATGATTATGACAACCTCGAGCTTGCCTGCCAGCATCACCTGGTGCTGGCGCTGGCCCTGAAAGATGGTGAACAGCTGCAGGCCAAAGCAAACGATCTTATCTCGCGTAAAAATGTCGAGTATCTGGTGGTAGAACTTGGCGGTAACGTCCGTGAGCTACGTCTGGATAAAATCGCCAGTTTCAGCCATCCTGAAATCGGCACCGTGGTGGTCAGCGAATCCTGAAGCCCATCGGGCGGCTTAGCCGCCCGTTTTCCGCCATACCAGCTGTAACCCCTCGCCTTCCTGTACTTGCCCCTCTCTGGTGACAAACAGCCCATCGGCCGCCGCGATCAACGTTTCGCCATAAAACAATAGTGGCGTGGTATCGCGACGCCAGGGCGCGACCGCCATTTCCTGCCAGATTTTCTTAAGCTTACGCCCGCCCGGACGCCCGACGATGTGCAGATTACCGCTGGCGCGAAAACGTATCGTTACCGGTTCATCCGCGCGTGGCGCGCGTAGCGGCCCACCGGGCTGCAACGCCAGTTCTCCCAGCGTTTCCGGTAGTGTCAGCGCTTTAGTCGCATCACCCCATGGTATTTCCCGTTCCGTCAGGCTTGCCAGATGCTTTACCCAAAACAGGCGCTGCTGGTAGCGCCGGACGGCAAAACCGCCTAACCGCAGACAAGGCGCGGCGTCTTCACGCGCCAGCGCCACTTCCTGCCAGATGCGCTCCGGCATTTCGCGCGACGGCATCGGCGCCTGTTGGGATGCCAGCCAGCGGCGCAACAGCGCCGCACGACGCGGCGCGCTCATCGCGCTCAGCGGTTCTATCGCCAGCGAACCACGCTCATCAACCAGCGCGGCAAGCTCCGCCGACAGCATTTCATCAAGCAACTGTTCCTGTTCGCCACATAAGCTGGCACTGCGGGCGACAGCATCGGCAAAATGCGGCCAGCGCTCGCTCAGCAGCGGCAGTACTCGCAGGCGCAGAAAGTTGCGATCGTAGGCATCGTCCTGATTACTTTCGTCTTCAATCCACCGCAGTTGATGAGTCAGCGCCCATTGATGCAGGGATTCACGGCTCTCATTGAGCAGCGGACGTAGCAATTTTCCGCCAGCGAACTCGCTACTGGCGGCCATCGCCGACAAGCCGGTCGGGCCGCTACCGCGCTTAAGCGCCAGCAGGAAGGTCTCGCATTGGTCGTCGAGATGTTGTGCCGTCAATAACGCCTCGCCTGGCAGCAGCGCCTCACGGAAAGCCTGATAGCGCGCCTGGCGAGCATGCGCTTCGATCCCCAATCCCTCATCCGCCAGCGTCACGCGCACCACCTGTAACGGTACCTGCCATTGCTGGCAAATCTGTTCGCAATGCTCAACCCAATGGTCAGCGTTGGCGCTCAGGCCGTGGTGAATGTGAATCGCGCGCAGCTGAATCGCTGGCTCGCGCTGGCGCCAGCGTACCAGCCGGTGCAGCAGGACGGTTGAGTCCAGGCCGCCGCTGAAGGCCAGCAGAAACTGACGATGTGGTCGAAGCGATGAGGCAATATCCGGCGTCATGATCGTGCTTACGCAGCTAAGAAGAGATAGCCCGGCACGTTACGCGCCAGGGCTGGTTCTGGCAAGTATTACTGTTGGTAAATCTCCAGCGGCAGGCCGTCGGGATCGTTGAAGAAGGTGAAACGCTTATCGGTAAACGGATCGATGCGGATAGCTTCACAGGCGACGCCATGCGCCTGCAAATGCGCAACCGCGGCATCAATATCGTCGACGCTAAACGCCAGGTGGCGCAGACCACAGGCTTCCGGACGGCTTGGGCGCGCAGGAGGGAACGGGAACGAAAACAGCTCGATAACGTACTCGCCGTTCAGCGCCAGGTCGCCCTTCCATGAATCACGCTCGGCGCGGTAGAACTCGCTCTGCAGCGTAAACCCGAGGATGTCGCAATAGAACGCTTTGCTCTTCGCGTAGTCTGTCGCGATGATGGCAATATGGTGAACTCGTTTTAAACCCAGCATGGTTGTTCTCCTCCTGTTGAAGCCCAACACGTTACTCGCGCCGCCCGCCGCCGCGCAAGCCCCTAATTATTTTTTAAGACTCGTACACGGTAGACGCCGTCTTCATCGCGTTTGGCCCCGTGGATGTCGGTTTCAAAACCTGGGTAGTGGCGACCGATCGAACAGAGCATCAACAGGAAGTCGAGCACCGCGCGGCTCTCTTCGGTGATCATCTCCCCCGGCATCAGCAGCGGCACGCCAGGCGGATACGGCAGGATCATGTTTGCCGAAATACGCCCCACCAGATTCTCCAGTTCGATGGTTTCGACTTCGCCCTTAATCTGCCGCTGCCAGGCCTGATGCGGGGTCATTTTCATCTCCGGCAGCACGTCGAACGCCCGCAGCATCAGCTGTGAGAGCTGATGCTGACGGATCAGGCGGTGGATCCCCTGCGCCAAATCCTGGATGCGCATATTGCGGTAGAAGTCAGGATCCTCAGCATAGAGATCCGGCAACATATTTTTCACCCTCAGGTTGAGATCGTAGGCGCGTTTAAACTCGGTCAGACCGCGCAGCAGGCCCATCGCCCGGGTTTTATCGATACCGATACTGAACAAGAACAGCAGATTGTACGGTCCGGTTTTCTCCACCACCACGCCGCGCTCATCGAGGAATTTGGCCACCAGCGCCGCCGGGATCCCCTCCTCCGCCATATTGCCCTGTTCATCCATACCCGGCGTGAGAATGGTGACTTTGACCGGGTCGAGGAACATATGGTCGGCATCGGCATCCTGGAATCCGTGCCACGCTTCTCCTGGGGAAACTGGCCAGCATTGCGCTTCGTCGACCTCCTCCGGTTGCCAGATATCAAAGAACCAGCCGTCGGCCTCCTCACGCAAGCGCTGCACCTCCTTACGGAAATGTAGCGCGCGTTCGATAGAGCGCTGAATCAGGCGTTTTCCGGAGTTGCCGCGCAGCATCGCCGCTGCGGTTTCTATCGAGGCGACGATCGGATAGCTCGGTGAGGTAGAGGTATGCATCATAAAGGCTTCATTGAAGGTATCTTCATCGTAGCTGCCTTTAATATGGATCAACGAAGCCTGCGACAACGCCGCCAGCATTTTATGCGTCGACTGGGTTTCGAAGATCACTTTCCCCGGTACGCGATCGCCGCTCATGCCGCTTTTCCCCTGATAAATCGGGTGAAAGTGGGTATAAGGCACCCAGGCGGAATCGAAGTGGATCGACGGCACGTCAAGGGTCTGTTTAATCCAGGTGGTGTTATACAACAGCCCGTCATAGGTGGAGTTGGTGATCACCGCATGCACCGGCCACTGCGCGCCGCGAGTTGTCTCTACTTTGCGCTGGACGCTGTCGCGGGTAAATTCCCGTTTCGGAATGCCGCCGAGGATCCCCAGCGCGTTACGCGTCGGTTTTAGCCATAGCGGCACGATATCGCTCATCATCAGCAGATGCGCCAGCGATTTATGACAGTTACGATCGATAAGCAGCGTACTGCCGGCAGGCGCCGTATACATGCCGACAATTTTATTTGAAGTCGAGGTACCGTTGGTCACCATGTAGCTCTGCTCGGCGCCAAAGGCGCGAGCGATATACTCTTCCGCTTCCAGATGCGGGCCGGTATGGTCCAGCAGCGACCCCAGTTCGGTAACAGAGATAGAAACATCGGCTTTCAGCGTATTACCGCCGAAGAAATCATAAAACAGGCAGCCGACCGGGCTTTTCTGATAGGCGGTTCCCGCCATGTGTCCGGGTGTACAAAAGGTATATTTCCCCTCCTGCACATAATTAAACAACGCTTTGGTAAATGGCGGCGTGATGTTGTCCAGATACTCATTGGTATACTGGCGAATACGGGTAGCGATATCTTCCGCCAGACCCAGCGCATATTCGAAGAACCACAACGCCATCCGCAGGTCCTGGCTACTGACGTCCATCGTCGAGTGCGTATTGATAAAAGCATACAGCGGGAGATATTCGTTCAGGCGATTGATATCGCTGCATAAATCAACGCTGTACTCGTCCCAGTCGAAGATCACGCCGCAGATACGCGGGTTGTGCTCGATAAACTGCAGCAGGTCGGCGCTGTTTTGCGGCCAGATAGTCTGGAATCCTTGCTTCTGCAGAGCGGCTTCCAGCTCTTTGATCGGTTCGTCTTTATGGTAGACGCCGTGGGGCCCCATGATGGCGATGATATTCACGCTTTCCTCCTGGATTTACCTAAGGTAAGCATAATATCAATCGCGCCAGTGCTTAGCACTGGCGGATTTATCTTAGTCCTGAGTCATAGCAAAGCGATGATTACAGCGCTTTCCACGCATCACCCCAGGCCAGACCTGCGCCAGGTTCGTAGTAGGTTGGCGCCACGTTGCACCATGCCCCTTCCGGCAGCGGTTTACACTGGAAAAGCGCGCCGTGGTTATTGACGATGTCACCTGGTTTCCAGCTCTGGCTGGCGCTCCACGCTGGATAGTTGATAACGCCGCTATCGCCTGCCGGCTCATCCTTCGCGTCATCCGCCGCCGCCTTCGCCTTCACATTCAGAGTATAGGTGGCCGTGCTGGATAAACTGCCATCGCTAACGGTCAGGCTAACGACATACTGGGCATCTTTGTCGCTCTCTGGTGCGCTAAAATTGATCACCGCTTTATCCGCGCCGCTCAACGTCTGGCCATCCTGCGACATCCAGCTATAGCTCAGCTTATCGCCGTTGGCATCGGTAGAGGCTTCCGCGCTCAGCGACACCAGGCTACCGGCTTCGACTGCGCCGACCGGGCCGGCAATACGCGCCACCGGCGCGACGTTTACCTGTGGAGCAGGCGTAACATCATCCGTCTTATCAGACGCGCCATCACTACCCGCATCATCAACCACGGTTACGTTGAAGTAGTGCTGCACGCATTTGCTGTAATCCCCCTCTTTAAACGCGCTGTACGGCGTCTGATAGCTCACCAGCTGGCAGGCATTGGTTTTACCGTCCGCGGTGTTCGGATCCCATCCCCAATCCTGTTCCCAGTAGATTGGCAGCGCGCCGGCGCCGCCTTCATCAAACTGCTTCATGTTCTTACAGCCCAGCACTTCATCATCGGCAATAGGTACTTTGAGGTAGTTGGCGAACTCTTTGTAATAGGCAATACGGTTAAGCGATTGGGCGTTTTCCGTTGCGCCGCCGCACTCGACGCCGCCGTTGATGATCTGGATGCTCACGCCAAACCCTGGCACCAGGCCATTGCTCTTATCGCGATCGTTGGGCTGCCAGGTACCGTCGATAACGTGCAGCATGGAAGGTTTTGGCGGCTGCGGATAGACAAAGAAGAACACGGCGCTGGCGAGGTTCATCCATAAATCGGCCACCAACTGTGGTTTATCCAACAGCGGGCGAACGTCGCCATACATCGCCTCTGAGAACGGGCCGTAGTTGTAGTTATAGGAGAGCTGTTTAGCGCCGCGGCCAAAATAGCTGAGGAAATCGCCATCAGCATCTTTACCGCAAGGCCAGGTCTGCCCCTGCCAGACATCCGGGTTACATTCGCCGTTATAACCGCCCTTTTGACCTTCGGTCCAGCCGACTTCGCGCAGATAGACCAGCGCCTGGCGCCATTCCGGAATATCGCGCCAGCTTTCGTGGCCGCCGGTTTCCTGAGCAAAGTGGGCAAACATCGTCGCCAGCGATTTACGGCAGATAGCATCGCTATCGCGACCATCGGTATAGGTACCGCATACCGCCGGGAATTTACCGATCGCCTTCAGGAAATTGCTGTAGGTATATTCCGGCGCGCGCATCGGGAACAGATAATCCCAATCCTGCTCGCTAAGCATGCCTTCAACGCGCTTAACGTTCTCCGGATTCGCCGCCCTGCCGGGTTCAATCTGCTCCACCACGGCATTATCGAGGGTGCGAATAGAGGATTTAACCGCTTCCATCAGCGGAAAGTCGGTTAGCGCTTTTTCTTTTGCCGCCAGTTCGCTGGCGGTCATGGTGGTTGTTTCAGTGGCGCTGAGCAGCGGCGCCGCCTGTGCGGCCCCCAGACTTAACATGATCCCTGCCGCCACGGCGCTTAAGGCGACGGTTTTATGAATTGCCATAATATTATTCTCCTTTCCCTTATGAACGGTCTGCCCAGGCGTTGTCCCCGGCAGTGAGCGCAGTGTCACGGGAAAAAGACATCATCGGCTAATCACATCACCTCATTGACGTATCATCTTACCTCAGTGAAAAAATGATAAAAAAAGGGCCGGAAATCCGGCCCCTTAGAGAATTGTGATGCGCTGATAAATCAGGCGTAGCCGTAGCTCATCAGACGCTGATAGCGGCGATTACGCAGCTCTTCTTCGCTGAGAGTATCCAGGTCAGCCAGGTCGGCCAACAGCTGTGCCTTCAGGCTCGCCGCCATCGCTTCCGGGTTACGATGAGCGCCGCCCAGCGGTTCTGGAACGATGGAATCAATCAGCTTCAGCTCTTTGAGGCGTGGCGCGATGATACCCATCGCTTCCGCGGCCAGCGGCGCTTTATCCGCGCTTTTCCACAGAATGGACGCACAGCCTTCCGGCGAGATAACTGAATAGGTGCTGTACTGCAGCATGTTGACTTTATCACCTACGCCGATCGCCAGCGCGCCGCCGGAGCCGCCTTCGCCAATCACGGTGCAGATAACCGGCACGCTCAGACGCGACATTTCACGCAGGTTGCGGGCAATCGCTTCCGACTGGCCGCGCTCTTCCGCGCCAACGCCCGGATAGGCGCCAGGGGTGTCGATGAAGGTAATGATCGGCATTTTGAAACGCTCAGCCATTTCCATCAGGCGCAGCGCTTTGCGGTAGCCTTCCGGCGCCGGCATACCAAAGTTACGACGGATCTTCTCTTTGGTTTCACGGCCTTTCTGATGACCGATGATCATCACCGGGCGACCATCAAGACGCGCAATACCGCCGACGATAGCTTTATCGTCAGCATAAGCGCGATCGCCTGCCAGCTCGTCAAATTCGTCGAAAGCCAGGCGGACATAATCCAGGGTATAGGGACGACGTGGATGACGCGCCAGCTGGGCTACCTGCCATGCGCCAAGATCGGCGAAGATTTTGCGCGTCAGCTCTACGCTTTTTTCGCGCAGACGATGCACTTCTTCATCGATGTTAATATCCAGTTTCTCATCCTGACGGCTTACAGCAGTCAGGGAATCGATTTTCGCTTCCAGCTCTGCGATAGGCTGTTCAAAATCTAGGAAATTCAGACTCATAGTATTCCTGTATTAGTCAAACTCCAGTTCCACCTGCTCCGAGCCGATAAGGCCACGCAGATCGTTGAGTAAACGATCGCTCGGAGAGACGCGCCATGTTGCGCCAAAACGCAACCGCGCGCGCGCATCCGCCCTCTGATAATAGAGGTGTACTGGAATGGTTCCCGAACGGTGGGGTTCCAGAGACTGACGGAGTCGGTTTAAAAGCTGGTCATCAATTTGCCTGTCCGTCAGCGAGATAGCAAGCCCGCGAGCATATTTTTCCCGGGCTTCGTCAATATCCATGACTTCACGGGCGGTCATTTTAAGGCCCCCGCTGAAGTCATCAAAGCTGACCTGTCCGCTGACGATAAGTATGCGGTCTTTTTCCAGCAACTGCTGGTATTTATCCAGCGCGTCGGTGAATAACATCACCTCCAGACGCCCGGAACGGTCATCCAGCGTACAGATGCCGATACGATTGCCGCGCTTGGTGACCATTACCCGCGCAGCAATAACCAGCCCCGCCGCCGTGGTCACTTTACCACGATCGGTTGGGTGCATGTCTTTGAGTCTCACGCCGCCAACGTAGCGTTCGATCTCTTTTAGATATTGGTTAATCGGGTGGCCGGTCAGATATAGCCCCAGCGTTTCCCTTTCACCATCCAGCACCACCTGCTCTGGCCACGGCTGGCAGCTGGCGTAGGATTGCTCGATTTGTTCCGGCTCTTCCGCCAGCACGCCGAACATATCCGCCTGACCGATGGCTTCGGCTTTGGCGTGCTGATCGGCGGCTTTCAGCGCATCGTTCAGCGAGTTCATCAGCGCCGCACGATGCGGGCCGAGGCGGTCGAACGCCCCGGACATAATCAGTTTTTCCAACACCCGGCGATTGAGTTTTTTAATATCGGTACGGGCGCACAGGTCAAACAGCTCGCGGAAGTAACCGCCATTGTTACGCGCTTCAATGATGGCTTCAATCGGGCCTTCGCCGACGCCTTTAATGGCGCCGATACCATACACGATTTCCCCATCATCGTTGACGTGGAAATGATACAGGCCGGAGTTAATGTCCGGCGGCAGGATTTTCAGCCCCATGCGCCAGCACTCATCGACCAGGCCCACCACCTTCTCGGTGTTGTCCATATCGGCAGTCATCACCGCCGCCATAAACTCGGCCGGATAGTGGGCTTTCAGCCACAGCGTCTGGTAGGAGACCAGCGCATAGGCGGCGGAGTGGGATTTGTTAAATCCATAACCGGCGAATTTCTCCACCAGGTCAAAGATTTTCATCGCCAGTTCGCCGTCAACGCCATTTTTCTTCGCACCTTCTTCGAAGACAGAACGCTGCTTGGCCATCTCTTCCGGCTTTTTCTTACCCATCGCACGACGCAGCATATCCGCGCCGCCGAGGGTATAACCAGAGAGCTCCTGGGCTATCTGCATGACCTGTTCCTGGTACAGAATGATGCCGTAAGTCGGCTCCAGTACAGGTTTCAGACATTCATGCTGCCACTGCACGTCCGGGTAGGAAATCTCTTCACGGCCGTGCTTACGGTCGATAAAGTTATCTACCATCCCCGACTGCAGCGGGCCCGGACGGAACAGGGCCACCAGTGCGATCATGTCTTCGAAGCAGTCAGGCTGCAGGCGCTTAATCAGATCTTTCATGCCGCGCGATTCAAGCTGGAATACCGCGGTGGTTTCCGAGCGCTGCAGCATGTCGAAGCTTTTCTTGTCATCCAGCGGTATCGCGGCGATATCCAGCGGCCCTTCGCCGTTCTTCGCCCGGCGCTTGTTGATCATCTCCAGCGCCCAGTTGATGATGGTCAGCGTACGCAGGCCGAGGAAGTCGAATTTTACCAGCCCGGCATATTCAACGTCGTTCTTATCAAACTGGGTAACCGGGTGCAGCCCCTGCTCATCGCAGTACAGCGGCGCGAAATCGGTGATTTTGGTCGGCGCGATAACCACGCCGCCCGCGTGCTTACCGGCGTTACGCGTTACGCCTTCAAGCTTACGCGCCATATCGATCAGCGCTTTAACTTCTTCGTCCGCTTCGTAGATTTCCGGCAGCTGTGGTTCCGCTTCAAAGGCTTTCGCCAGCGTCATGCCAGGATCCGGCGGCACCAGCTTAGAGATTCGGTCAACAAAGCCGTAAGGGTGGCCCAGCACGCGGCCCACGTCGCGAATAACCGCCTTCGCCGCCATGGTACCGAAGGTGATGATCTGCGATACCGCGTCGCGGCCATACATATCCGCCACGTGCTCAATCACCTGGTCGCGTTTCTCCATGCAGAAATCGACGTCGAAGTCGGGCATCGAAACACGTTCCGGGTTGAGGAAACGTTCGAACAGCAGGTCGAACTCCAGCGGGTCAAGGTCGGTGATTTTCAACGCATAGGCTACCAGCGAGCCGGCGCCGGAACCTCGCCCCGGCCCTACCGGCACGCCGTTATCCTTGGACCACTGGATAAATTCCATGACGATCAGGAAGTAGCCAGGGAACCCCATCTGGTTGATAACCTGCAGTTCCACATCCAGACGTTGGTCATATTCCGGGCGACGCTTAGCGCGCTCTTCGGGATCCGGGAACAGGAATTCGAGACGCTCTTCCAGCCCCTCTTTCGACTTCATCACCAGAAAATCTTCGGTAGTCATGTCGCCGGTCGGGAACTGCGGCAGGAAGTATTCGCCAAGGCGCACGGTGACGTTGCAGCGTTTGGCGATCTCAACGGTGTTTTCCAGCGCTTCCGGGATGTCAGCAAATAGCTCGCACATCTCCTCCTCGCTGCGCATATATTGCTGCGGCGAGTAGTTACGCGGACGCTTCGGATCGTCGAGGGTGAAGCCATCGTGAATGGCGACGCGGATTTCATGAGCGTCGAAGTCGCCGGTTTCCAGGAAGCGCACATCGTTGGTCGCCACTACCGGCAAACCATGCTCTTCCGCCAGTTGAACCGCGGCATGAAGATAGCTTTCTTCGTCCTGACGACCGGTACGGATCAGCTCCAGATAGTAGCGATCCGGAAAATGTTGTTGATAGAAGGCGAGACACTGCTCTACCAGCGGCATATTTCCGCGGATCAAGCTGACGCCAATGTCGCCTTTACGCCCGCCGGACAGCAGAATCAGCCCTTCCTGATGCTCAACCAGCCAGTCGCGATCGATCCATGGCCCCAGCGCGCCATAGCCGCGCTGATAGGCACGAGAAATGAGCAGAGTCAGGTTCTGATAGCCGGTATTGTTGGCCGCTAAAACCGTCAGCTCGGTGAATTCATCGCCAAGCAGATCGCACTGAACATGGAAGTCAGCGCCGACAATGGGTTTAATCCCGGCGCCATGGCCCGTTCCGTAGAACTTAACCAGACCGCAGAGGTTGGTGAAATCGGTGATCGCCAGCGCAGGCATGCCCAAAGCGGCCGCCTTTTTCACCAGCGGCCCGGTTTTCGCCAGCCCATCGATCATGGAATAGTCGCTGTGCACCCGCAGGTGTACGAAACGTGGTTCAGACATCTTTAGATCCCAGTGACTTAGTTGGACGCCAGGCCCAGCGCGCGTTTCACCGGGCCGAAACTACGCCGGTGGTGCTCTGTTGCGCCGTGTTCCTGCAGTTTTTGCAGATGTACAACGGTAGGATAGCCTTTGTGCTGGGCAAAACCGTATTGCGGAAATGCAATATCCAGCGTAGCCATTTCGGCGTCGCGAGTGACTTTAGCCAGAATAGACGCTGCGCTGATTTCCGCCACCCGGCTATCGCCTTTCACTACCGCCTGCGACGGCATCGGTAGCGATGGACAGCGGTTGCCGTCGATAAGCACGAACTCAGGGGTAATACTCAGACCAGCGACGGCGCGCTGCATCGCCAGCATCGTGGCATGCAGGATGTTTAGCTCGTCGATTTCATGCGGCTCGGCGCGCCCCAGGCTCCAGCACAGCGCTTTGTCTTTGATTTCATCAAACAGCGCCAGGCGGCGCTTTTCGCTTAATTTTTTAGAGTCGTTGAGGCCTACGATAGGCTTACGCGGATCAAGGATTACCGCGGCAGTGACCACCGCGCCGACCAGCGGCCCGCGGCCTACCTCATCGACACCGGCGACCAGATGGGTATGTGGATAAACGAACTCCATCATTTTGCTAACTCCAGTACTGCGTCCGCCGCCTGCTCGTCCGCGTTGCAGCGGATCTGCTGATGCAGCGCGCGGAAAGTATCATGCATATCGTGGCTGGTTTTGCCGTCGGCCAGCAGCGGTTTCAGAGCGGCGGCCAGCGCCTGCGGCTCGCATTCATCCTGCAGCAGCTCTTTCACCAGCTCGCGCCCGGCCAGCAGATTTGGCAAGGAAACATAATCGGTTTTCACCAACCGCTTCGCCAGCCAGAAGGTAAACGGCTTCATGCGGTAGCCAACGACCATCGGGCATTTCGCCAGCATGCACTCCAACGCCGCCGTCCCCGAGGCCAGCAGCGCGGCATCACTGGCGATCATCGCATCGCGCGCCTGACCATCCAGCATATGTACCGTCATATCCGGCGCCGTCTCAGCTTTGATTCGCTCAAACTGTTCCCGCCGTTTGGCATTGACCAGCGGCACCACAACCTGCAGGTCGGGATAAGCATTACGCAGAAGCTGCGCGGTTTTCAGGAAGTCGGCGCTGAGCATTTCGACCTCCGCGCCGCGGCTACCGGGCAGCAACGCCAGGCAGTGAACGTCATGCGGGATGCCCAGACGGTCACGCGCTGCGCCCTTATCAGGATCCAGCGGCATGGCATCCGCCATGGTGTGGCCGATGAAACGGCAGGGAACGTTAAATCTATCGTAAAACGCTTTTTCGAAAGGCAGGAATGCCAGGACCAGATCGGTGGATCTGCCAATTTTGAAAACGCGTTTTTGTCGCCATGCCCAAACGGACGGGCTGACGTAATGAATGGTTTTGATGCCCTGCTTTTTCAGGTTACCTTCGAGGGTAATATTGAAATCAGGGGCGTCGATGCCAACGAAGACATCGGGACGCAGTTCACCGAAGCGGCGCGTTAAATCGGCGCGAATATGCAGTAAGCGGCGCAGTCGACCAAGCACTTCAACAATGCCCATCACGGCCAGCTCTTCCATTTCGTACCAGGCTTCGCATCCTTCCGCCTGCATCAGCGGCCCCGCCACGCCGACAAAGCGCGCATCCGGGACGCGAGCTTTGAGGGCGCGGATGAGACCGGCGCCAAGAATATCGCCGGAGGTTTCTCCGGCGACCAGGGCAATCGTCAGGGGACGCTGTTCGGCCATTAACGAATCAAGCCGCGAGTTGAACGGGCAAAGAAATCGACAAATGGCTGAACTTCAGGATGCTGAGCCGCCAGTTCGGCGATTTCCGGCTTGGCTTCGTCCAGCGTTTTGCCACTGCGGTACAGCAGTTTATAGGCGTTACGAATCGCGGTAATCGCTTCACGGCTAAAGCCGCGGCGTTTCAGACCTTCGATGTTGACGCCAAACGGCGTGGCATGGTTGCCTTGGGCAATCACGAACGGCGGAACGTCCTGAGCGACGCCGGAGCAGCCGCCTACCATAACGTGCGCGCCGATGATGCAGAACTGATGTACTGCAGTCATGCCGCCGATGATGACGAAATCATCCAGAGACACGTGACCGGCCAGCGTCGCGTTGTTGGCCAGGATGCAGCGGTCGCCAAGCGTACAATCGTGCGCCACGTGGGCGTTGATCATCAGCAGGTTATCGCTGCCCACCTTCGTTAATCCACCGCCCTGTACTGTGCCGCGATGAATGGTGACGCTTTCGCGAATGCGGTTGCGATCGCCAATTTCCACTCGAGTCGGCTCGCCAGCATATTTCAGATCCTGGTTAACTTCACCGATCGAAGCGAACTGGTAGATCTCATTGTCGCGGCCAATTTTAGTGTGGCCATTCACAACGACATGAGACTTCAGTACGGTGCCCTCGCCAATTTCGACGTTGGCGCCCACAATACAAAACGGACCAATGTGGACGTTAGCGCCAATGACGGCGCCTTCTTCTACAATGGCGGTAGGATGAATAAAGGCGGTTTTATCAATCACGTATCAGGCCTCCCGGCTACGCGCACACATCATCGTCGCTTCGCAAACCACTTTACCGTCAACCAGCGCAACGCCTTTGAAACGGGTCAGGCCGCGGCGGGTTTTCTCGAAAGTGACTTCCATAATCATCTGGTCGCCTGGCACTACCGGACGTTTGAAACGCGCTTCATCGATACCCGCGAAGTAGTACAGTTCGCCCGGTTCAAGTTTTCCAACGCTTTTGAAAGCCAGAATGCCGGTGGCCTGCGCCATCGCTTCCAGAATCAGCACGCCAGGTAAAATCGGCTTACCAGGGAAATGCCCCTGGAAAAACGGCTCGTTTACGGAAACATTTTTTACTGCGCGCAGAAAACGACCTTCTTCAAAATCCAGCACGCGGTCTACCAGCAGGAACGGGTAACGGTGAGGCAGAAGTTCCAGAATCTCTTCAATGTGCAGAGTATGAGTGTCAGTAGTCAAAATACTCTTCCTGTCTAAATATACTAAAAGGCAATAATAACACGGCCTGCGGCAATCTTATTAACGAATGCAACAGGCCGGGAATGTAACGTGACCGAATGATGAATTTAGTCTTGTTGATTAACCTTGCGCTCAACCGCTTTAAGGCGCTTGCTCATCTCGTCAATATTCATCACCAGCGCCGCAGTTTTACGCCACGCCTTGTTCGGCTGCAGCGGAATACCTGAGGAATAGACGCCAGGTTCAGAGATAGGACGCATAACCATCCCCATCCCGGTTACGGTGACTTTATCGCAGATTTCCATATGGCCGTTAATCACGCTGGCGCCGCCAATCATGCAGTAACGCCCAATTTTCAGGCTGCCGGCCATAATCACGCCGCCAGCGACGGCGGTATTGTCGCCAATCACCACGTTGTGCGCAATCTGGCACTGGTTATCAATGATAACGCCATTGCCGATCACGGTATCGTCCAGCGCGCCGCGATCGATGGTGGTACAGGCGCCGATCTCCACACGATCGCCAATAATAACGCGACCAAGCTGCGGGATCTTCACCCAGTTACCGCGATCGTTAGCGTAACCGAAACCGTCCGCGCCGATCACCGTACTGGACTGGATCAGGCAATTTTCACCGATCTCAATCTCGTGGTAAATGGTAACGTTGGCCCATAAACGCGAGCCGGCGCCGATTTTGCTATTTTTGCCAACGAAACAGCCAGCGCCGATAACCACGTTATCGCCCAGCACCACGCCGGATTCGATAACGGCATTCGCGCCGACGGAGACGTTGTTACCCAGCTTCGCCGTTGGGTCGATCGCCGCGCTTGCGGCGATGTCTTGCGCCGGCTGCGGCGTGGTATCTAAAATTTGAGCCATGCGCGCGTAGGTCAGGTAGGGATTACGCACTACCAGCGCGGCGCTATGGGCAAACGGTAAATCGTCCGGCGTCATGACAACGGCGGAGGCCTGGCAAGCGGCCAGGTGTCCACGGTATTTCGGGTTTACCATGAAAGTAATTTGGCCTGCTTTAGCGCTCTGCATGGACGCAACGCCGGTGATGACGATATCGCCATCACCGTGTAATTCTGCATCCAACTGCTGTGCTAAGTCAGCCAGTCGAATTGAAGGCATTACTTATTTAACCTGTTTCAGTACATCAGCGGTGATGTCTTTAACATCGCTGCTGTTGTATGCCACGGCATTAGAGTCAACAACCAGATCGATGCTCTGATCTTTCGCTACGCTCTGAACGGCAGTCTGGATACGGGTAACCAGTTTGCCACGTTCTTCATTGGAACGACGTGCGCGATCCTGCTCAAAAGCCTGTGCTTTCTGAGAGAAGGTCTGACGCTGAGACATCACGTCTTTTTCCAGTTTGGTACGATCTGCGCCCGGTTTCATGGACTGCAGACGCTGCATTTTAGACTGCAGATCGCCTTCCATACGCTGCAGTTCGCTAGCGCGGCCTTTGAACTCGTTCTCCAGCGTTTTGGAAACGCCAGTTTTCTGAGCAACCTGCTGGAACAGGTTATTCATGTTAACCAGAGCAATTTTATCTGCCGCCTGAGCGGAAGTTACCATTGCTAAACCCAGACCTGCAGCTAATAACCACTTTTTCACAATTGACTCCTTACCATCCCATGAGTACCCAGGGGTACCGTTATTTGCGTGGCCAGGCGATAGCATCCGCCATCGCCTACAGTCAGCGCTATACTGCACTTACATTCCGTTGTCGCCGACAATTACCAGGTTTTACCAATGTTAAACTGGAACTGCTCGGCTTTGTCTCCATCGTACTTTTTAAACGGTTGGGCGTAGGAGAAGACCAACGGCCCCAACGGCGACATCCACTGTACCGCGATACCCGCAGACATACGAATGTTGCTTGGATCGCTGTAATCAGGGTAGCCACCGTACTTCGTGGAATCCCAGTTAGTATCCCAGACGGTCCCCATATCCATAAACACGGAAGTACGCACCGAGTTAGCGTATTTATCGCTGATAAACGGCGTTGGGGTAATCAGCTCAAGGCTGGCGACCGCCATGGCGTTACCGCCCACCGCATCGTCCGATTTACAAGGCGCGCTTTCAGTGCTCGCACATTCCGTATCATAGTCATCACGACTGGTAGTTGAAGGGAGATAAACCGCTTTCGGACCAATCGTATTCGACTGGAAGCCGCGAACGGTACTTGAACCACCGGCATAGAAGTTCTCATAGAACGGCATCTCTTTACCGCCGAGTCCATCACCGTAACCGAAGCGCGTACGACCAAGCACGACCCACTGATGATCGTCATCGATCGGTACATAGGTCGCAGTATCCAGCGTCACTTTGTAGTATTCGTTATCAGAGCCCGGAATAGTGACTTTACCGTTCAGGTTGACACGCGAACCTTCAGTCGGGAAGTAGCCGCGATCGAGGCGGTTGTACGTCCAACCATAGTTGAAGGTGAAGTCGTCGGCGCTAAACGAGTTATTATCGTTAGTGGTATCCGGGTACTGCCCCATCGAATTCAGGTAACGCCACATCGCCACCTGCGGCTGCATATTGGACAGGGAGTTATGAACGTAACCTAAACCTGCGCGCAGCGAGTTGTATTCGTTGATCGGGAAGCCGAGGGTGACGTCTGTACCATAGCTTTTGTTGGTATAGTCAGACAGATCCGCGTCGTTCGCATCGAAGTCGTTATAGAAGATGCGGCCGCCGAGGCTCACGCCATCTACGGTGAAATACGGGTTGGTGACCGACAGTTCAGCATAGGTCTGGTAGTCGTTCTTGGTCCCGTTAATGCCAACAGAGTAGCCGGTGCCTAACCAGTTATCCTGCTGAACGCCTGCCTGGAAGCTGACGCCGCTTTCGGTACCGTAACCGATACCGAAGTTCAGGCTACCGGTGTTACGCTCTTTCACCTTGTAAACGACATCGACCTGATCCGGGCTACCCGGCACGCGCTGGGTATCGGTATCGACGGTTTCGAAATAACCTAAACGGTTAAGACGGTCTTTACCCTGATCGACCAGGTCACTGCCCAGCCACGCCCCTTCCATCTGGCGCATTTCGCGGCGCAGGACGGAATCTTTGGAGGTGTCGTTACCTTCGAAGCGAATTTTACGCACGTAGTAACGGTTACCGGCATCAACGTTGATATGCAGCTTCACGGTTTTATCCGTGTCGTTGATTTCCGGCTGCGACTGGACGCGCGGATAGGCGTAGCCATAGCGACCGAGGAGTTTCTTAATATCATTCTCCATTTTGGTCACTTTGGTGCCGTTATACAGCTCGCCCGGCTCAATTTTGGTCAGCGATTCGATTTCCGCGGAATGGCCCGCCAGATCGCCCGTAATCTGCACGCCGGAGAGCTTGTACTGCTCGCCTTCGGTGATGTTTACGGTGATATAGATGCCTTTCTTGTCCGGCGTCAGGCTAACCTGCGTCGAATCGATGTTGAAACGCGCGTAGCCGCGATCCAGATAGTAACTGCGCAGGGTTTCAAGGTCGCCCGCCAGTTTCTGTTTCTGGTATTTACGATCGCCGACGACGTTCCACCACGGCACTTCATCGCGCAGTTGGAAGTGAGAAATCAGTTCGTCAGTGGTGAAAGCGTGGTTACCGACAATGTTAATCTGCTGGATTTTCGCCGAGACGCCTTCCTGGAAAACCAGTTTCAGGTCGACGCGGTTACGCGGCAGCGGCGTCACGACAGCTTTAACGCTGGCGCTATATTTACCGACGCTGTAGTAGAAATCTTCCAGCCCTTTTTCGATATCGGCAAGCTTGGTGCGATCGAGAGATTCCCCAACGCGAACGCCGGATGCCTCAAGGTTTTGCTTGAGCATGTCATCCTTCACCGACTTGTTGCCGGAGAAGGTAATGCTCGCAATCGTTGGGCGCTCTTTCACCTGCACCAGCAGGGTATCACCATCGCGCAGGACGCGGACGTCCTCAAAGTTGCCAGTGGCAAACAGAGCGCGAATGGTGTTACTGATATCATCATCGGTCACCGTATCGCCAGGACGCACTGGCATGCTGAGGAGGGCCGCACCAACAGCGACACGCTGCAAGCCTTCGAAATGAATGTCCTTCACCACGAACCCTTCAGCACCGTATACAGTCGCGCTGCTAAACAGCAGCGACGCTATGAGCAACTTTTTCATCGCCATCGTTATTATGCGTTCTTCCTAACAAACTCTCTTACAACCGAGAGAAATCATTGAAAAGTGCAAGCCCCATTAACAGCACCAGCAGTATTGAGCCAATGCGATAACTAAAGTCTTGAACTCGCTCGGATACCGGTCCGCCCTTCAGCTTTTCAATCGCCAAAAACAGCAGATGCCCCCCGTCGAGGACGGGTAGCGGGAACAAGTTGATTATTCCAAGGTTCACGCTAATCAGCGCAAGGAACATCAGATAGTAAATCAACCCAAATTCCGCTGACATTCCAGCCCCCTGAGCGATAGAAATCGGCCCACTGAGGTTGTTCAGTTTGACATCACCGGTTATCAATTTGCCCAGCATCCTGACCGTTAACGACATCAGTTGCCAGGTTTTATCCGTGGCTTCGGCGATGGCGGCAAACGGCCCGTACTGACGCACTGTCTTGTATTCATCAGGCAGCGGGATAACCTTTGGTACTACCCCTGCAAACCCTTCAGCCTTGCCTTTCACCGACTTCGTATCCGGAGTCAAAGTCAACGACAGCGGCGTACCTTGTCTGTCGACCTCCAGAGCCAGCGCCTTGCCCGGATTATCGCGCACCAGATTAACAAACGTCATCCACTGCGTTAACGGTTGACCATCGACTTTAACGATCCTGTCTCCCGCTTGCAAACCTGCTTTCTGCGCGGCCGACTGAGGTTGTACCTCAGCCAGGGCGGTATCAATCTGCGCGCTATGCGGCTTGATACCCAGCGAGGCCACCGGATCTTGTTTATCCGGCTCAAACGCCCAGTGACGCAGATCGAGGATTTTATCCTGACGTTGGTTCGTCCCGAAAGGGGCGACGGTAAGTATTGTTTGTTGGTCGCCGATCTTCGCGACTAACGCCATACGAACTGCATCCCAATCAGGCGTTTCGATGCCATCTATCGCTTTAAGTTCCATTCCTTTTGCAATTTGTGCTTGCGCAGCTATGGAATTGGGCGATATTTCATCAACAACCGGACGTACGCCAGGGACGCCGATGATAAACACCAGCCAGTAAGCAAAGATGGCAAAAATGAAGTTGGCGATAGGGCCTGCGGCAATGATGGCCGCACGCTGACCGACGGTTTTATTGTTGAACGCATAATGGCGTATTTCCGGCGCCACTGGCTCAACGCGTTCGTCGAGCATCTTCACATAGCCGCCGAGTGGGATCAGCGCGATAACGAACTCGGTACCCTGCTTATCCACACGGCGCCACAACGCTTTACCAAAACCAATGGAAAAACGTTCAACACGCACGCCGCAGCGACGAGCCACCCAGAAATGGCCGAACTCGTGCACGGTGATCAGTACGCCAAGCGCAATAATAAAAGCGGCCAAATTCCAGAGAACGCTCAGCATAAAACCTTCCGTCAAATCGTCCTGAAGACTAACAACAGCAGACAAGCGAACACCGGCACCGCAGCCGTCAGGCTATCAATGCGATCTAAAATACCGCCATGTCCAGGGATCAGATGCCCGCTATCCTTGATGCCGGCTTCACGCTTAAACATACTTTCCGTCAAATCGCCCAGCACTGAAGCCAGCGCCGCCACCACCGAGCAAATCAGCAACACAGTTGGGGTGACATCCAGATGAGCCCACATGCCGTACGCCCAGGAGATAACCGCGGCCGTCAGCAGGCCACCGAAGAAACCCTGCCAGGTTTTCCCCGGGGAAACCTTTGGCGCCAGCTTATGCTTGCCGAACATTTTACCGAACATGTAGGCGCCCGAATCCGCGCCCCACACCAGAATCATGACGTACAGCAGCCACACCGCGCCGCTATAGTGGTTATCGGCATAATGCCAGGCCCGCAGCGCCAGCATGCCCCAGAAAAACGGGACAATAGTCAGCACGCCGAAGATAAGACGCAGCGCTTTCGAATGACGCCACAACGCCGCCGAAGCCGGATAAGAGAGTACCAGCACCAACGCGACAATCCACCAGCCAAACGAAGCCCATAACGATCCCTCAACCATCGGTTGATGAGCGTCATAGTGATATTCGGGCAACATAAAGAGCATTAGCGCCAGCAGCAGGCCACAAAGCACCGCCAGCCACACGCGCTGCGTCGTTGAGGTGAAACCGCTTAATTGCCCCCACTCCCACGCGGCGAGCATACAAACGACCAGTGTGACAATAGCAAAGCCCGCGGGCGGCAATAGAAAAAGCGCCGCAATAACGACGGGAATTAAAACGAAAGCGGAAATCAGGCGATACTTCAGCAAAAGTGACCCCCATCAGGCATGACTGCCACCCGGCTCTTCTGTGCCGCCAAAACGACGCTCTCGACTAACGAATGCATGGAGTGCACCTTCAAAGTCCTGTTCAGCAAAATCGGGCCAAAGAACATCCGTAAAGTAAAGTTCGGCATAGGCAATTTGCCAAATCAAAAAGTTACTTATTCGGTGCTCTCCCCCGGTCCTAATAACTAAATCGACGGGAGCCAGTTCATGCATACACACTTGCTGGCTCAGCAACTCTTCCGTGATCTCTTCAGGTTTTAACAACCCGTTTTGTACCTGTTCTGCCAGTTGACGCGCCCCCTGGACAATATCCCAGCGGCCGCCGTAATTAGCGGCGATATTCAGCGTTAACCCCGTATTGTTTGCCGTTAACGCTTCCGCCTTACGAATGCGCTCCTGCAGTCGGGCATTAAAGCGTGTCGTCTCGCCGATAATCCGCAGGCGGACATTGTGACGATGCAGGCTTTTTACTTCGCTATCCAGGGCCCAGACAAACAGTTCCATCAGCGCGCTCACTTCCTGCGCCGGACGGTTCCAGTTTTCACTACTGAATGCGTAAAGCGTTAATGCTTCAATACCATTATTCGCCGCGAAGGAGACCGCGCGACGAACAGATTTCGCTCCAGCTTTATGGCCAAAGGCGCGAATTTTACCTTGTTGTTTCGCCCAACGACCGTTGCCGTCCATGATAATGGCGACATGGCGACAACCATGCGCAGGCGACATTTTGCTGACAGTTTGATTAGCAGACAACATAACGCGTTTTAAGTCCATAATAAGGATTAGCTAAGCCACAACACACACGCCGCCGGGCAGCGCTGAATACGCATTTTTATCCGGCGCCGGAGCTACAGCCAATCGCAGAGAACAACCAAAAGCTTTACGCAAAAAAGCCGTGTCTTGCCACGGCCACCGTAATCTTTCACAACAAAATGCAACGATCGGGTGGCGCAGACTATATCACCGAAGCCCAGCGCCCACAAATATCACAACGCGTTACAGGGGCTCCCCTACGCCATGTGTTATCGGAGTTGTCGCTGTGCGGCGACGCGCGCTTCGGCATCAATCGCAACCACTTCATCAATACTTTGCGGTTCATTGAGCGCCATACTATCCAGCACCGCCTGGTTAACCGCCGCAATATCGGTAAAGCGGATTTCGCTATTCAGAAACGCCGCCACCGAAACTTCGTTAGCGGCATTCAACGCCGTCGTCGCAGCCTGGCCGACATCAAAAGCGTCCATTGCCAGCTTCAGGCACGGATAGCGATCGTAATCCGGCGCTGAGAAACTCAGGTTGCTCAATTGACAGAAGTCCAACGGTTTAACGCCGGAGTTCAGGCGCTGCGGCCAGCCCATGGTATGGGCGATCGGCGTGCGCATATCCGGCTCGCCTAATTGCGCCAGCACGCTGCCGTCCTGATAGCGAACCATGGAGTGAATCACCGATTGCGGATGAATAATGACTTCCATCTGCTGAGCAGAGGCATTAAACAGCCAGCGGGCTTCGATGTACTCCAGCCCTTTATTCATCATCGTGGCGGAATCAACGGAAATTTTGCGTCCCATTGACCAGTTCGGATGGCGGCAAGCCTGATCCGGCGTCATTGCCGCCAGCTCAGAAATCGCCGTTTCCCGGAAAGGTCCACCGGAACCGGTCAGCAGAATCGACGAGACGCCGTTCTGCGTCAGGTCAGCGTATCCCAGATGGTTTTGAATTGTTTCCGGCAAACTCTGAAAAATCGCGTTATGTTCGCTATCAACCGGCAACAGGCGAGCGCCATACTGCTGAACCGCGTCCATAAACAGGCGGCCGCAGGTCACCAGCGACTCTTTATTCGCTAACAACACCGTTTTGCCAGCGCGAATGGCCGCCAGCGTCGGCGCCAGACCGGCCGCGCCAACGATGGCCGCCATCACCTGATCGATTTCATCCAGCGCCGCGACGTCGGCCGCCGCCTGCTTACCGCTCAGCACTTCCGTGCGGCAGCCCTGTTCACGTAGCAGCGTACGCAAACGCTCAGCGCTTTGCGCATCATCCATCACCGCAAAGCGGGGGGAAAATTCCAGACATTGTTCAACCATACGGTCGACATTTTTCCCCGCGACCAGCGCGGCGACGGAAAAGCTTTCGGGATTATGGCGCACCACGTCCAGCGTGCTGCAGCCGATTGAACCGGTCGAACCGAGAACGGTTAATTGCTTCATGAGACGTCCAGAAGAATTGTGACAGGATAAAAAGCAAAACGCCGCCAGCAAGCCCTTTATGCATCAATCCTCGGGGCTAAAACGGCGGCGAATGACCTTCGGTATAGAACGGAAGGCTACAAGGCCAGCTATTTTAACGCAATCCCAAATATTGAGCGTACGGTCTTCTGTACGGCGTTTCAGACTTTACGCAGCCCCGAATATCCCGGGCCCGCGTAACGGCAGAAAATCAGAACTGCATCAGTTCCGCTTCTTTCTCTGCCAGCGCCGCATCAACTTTCTTAATGGCGGCGTCAGTCATTTTCTGCACGTCGTCCTGAGAACGGCGATCGTCATCTTCGCTGATCTCTTTCTCTTTGAGCAGAGCTTTAACTTTGTCGTTCGCGTCACGGCGAACGTTACGCACGGCGACACGCGCCTGCTCAGCTTCGCCACGCACGATCTTGGTCAGATCTTTACGACGTTCTTCTGTCAGCGGCGGCAGCGGAACGCGGATATCGCTACCCGCAGAGCTTGGGTTCAGACCCAGGTCAGACGCCATAATCGCTTTTTCAACGGCCGGGCTCATAGAGCGGTCGAAGACGTTGATTTTCAGCGTACGGGAATCTTCTACCGTAACGCTTGCCAGCTGACGCAGCGGAGTCGGCGTGCCGTAGTATTCTACAATGATGCCATCCAGCAGGCTTGGAGAAGCACGACCCGTGCGAATTTTGCTGATTTGGTTTTTGAATGCTTCAACGCATTTTTCCATGCGTACTTCAGCATCTTTTCTGATATCGCTAATCACGTTACGAATCCTTGAAAACTTGTCTCAGACAGACCACACGGTCGCTCACCGCAAAAGTGAGCTAAGTATAGTCCGGATTAATTCAATTAACCGGGCAACTTCCCCGCTAAAGTAAAGCGGAATATTACCCGGAATTAGCGCCGACGGGAATTATTCCGTAATCAATGTGCCTTCTTTTTCGCCCATCACCACACGACGCAGCGCGCCAGGCTTGTTCATGTTAAATACGCGAATCGGCAGTTTGTGGTCGCGCGCCAGGGTAAAGGCGGCAAGATCCATCACTTTCAGCTCTTTATCCAGCACTTCGCTGTAGGTCAGCTGATCATACATGGTGGCGGAAGGATCTTTCGCCGGGTCAGCGGTAAACACGCCGTCAACCTTGGTCGCTTTCAGTACCACGTCGGCTTCGATTTCAATACCGCGCAGGCAGGCTGCGGAGTCGGTAGTAAAGAATGGGTTGCCGGTACCTGCGGAGAGGATCACCACGCGATTGTTACGCAGCAGGCTAATCGCTTCCGCCCAGCTGTAGTTGTCACACACGCCGTTCAGCGGGATTGCGGACATCAGGCGAGCGTTCACATAGGCGCGATGGAGCGCATCACGCATTGCCAGGCCGTTCATGACCGTTGCCAGCATGCCCATGTGGTCGCCCACAACGCGGTTCATACCCGCTTTCGCCAGACCAGCACCACGGAACAGGTTACCGCCACCAATCACTACGCCAACCTGAATACCCAGTTCAACCAGTTCTTTGATTTCCTGAGCCATACGGTCAAGTATGCTTGCATCAATACCGAAGCCTTCTGAACCCTGCAGAGCTTCGCCACTTAACTTCAGCAGAATACGTTTGTAGACGGGTTTTGCATTGGTAGCCATGTTTCTTTCCTGAGACTGTCAACGATTGAGATGAGTTAATTCTGACGACATTGTATGTCATCGTTCAGCGCAGTCACTATAAGCGATTGGCTGATTTTACAAGAGAGGCGCAAAAAGAAGCCGCCCTCAGGCGGCTCCTTTTTTTAAAAATTAAGACTGCTTGGACATCGCAGCAACTTCTGCTGCAAAGTCAGTCTCAACTTTCTCGATGCCTTCGCCCACTTCAAAGCGGATGAAGCCAGTAACGTCGGCGTTGTGCTCTTTCAGCAGCTGACCAACAGATTTGCTCGGTTCCATAACGAAAGGCTGACCAGTCAGAGAAACTTCGCCGGTGAATTTCTTCATACGGCCTTCAACCATTTTCTCTGCGATTTCTTTCGGCTTACCGGACTGCATCGCGATGTCCAGCTGAACCTGGTACTCTTTTTCTACTACTTCAGCAGAAACGTCTTCCGGCTTAACGAATTCCGGCTTGCTTGCAGCAACGTGCATTGCCAGCTGCTTAACCAGCTCTTCGTCAGCGCCTTTAGCGGCAACCAGAACGCCAATGCGCGCACCGTGCTGGTAGCTGCCCAGAACGTCGCCTTCCAGGATAGCGATACGACGGATGTTGATGTTCTCACCGATTTTAGCAACCAGGGCAACACGTTCTTCTTCGAACTGTGCTTTCAGAACTTCAACGTCGGAGATTTTACCAGCAACAGCGGCGTCCAGTACTTTGTCAGCAAATGCCTGGAAACCACCATCTTTAGCAACGAAGTCAGTCTGGCAGTTAACTTCCAGAATGTAACCGTAGTTGCCGTCGATTTTGGTTTTGATCACGCCGTCAGCAGCAACGTTGCCTGCTTTTTTCGCCGCTTTGATCGCGCCGGATTTACGCATGTTTTCGATTGCCAGCTCGATGTCGCCATTAGCTTCAGTCAGTGCTTTTTTGCAATCCATCATGCCTGCGCCAGTACGTTCGCGCAGCTCTTTTACCAGGGAAGCGGTAATTTCAGCCATTCTAAAATCCTCGGGAGATGTGGAAACTGCCCGGCCTGCGGCCAAACAGCATAAATTGAAAAAAGGGGCCTAAAATTGGCCCCTATTCATACACGGTACTAATAAGGGCTTAAACCTTATTATTCAGCTTCTACGAAGCTTTCTTCCGCCTGAGAAGCCAGGTCCTGAGAGCGACCTTCACGAACGGTAGCTGCAACAGCGCCCAGGTACAGGCTAACTGCGCGGATTGCATCGTCGTTACCCGGGATAACGAAGTCTACGCCGTCCGGATCAGAGTTGGTATCAACGATAGCAAATACCGGGATACCCAAGTTGTTTGCTTCTTTGATAGCGATGTGCTCGTGGTCAGCGTCGATAACGAACAGTGCGTCCGGCAGGCCGCCCATGTCTTTGATACCGCCCAGGCTGTTTTCCAGCTTGTCCAGCTCACGAGTGCGCATCAGCGCTTCTTTCTTGGTCAGCTTCTCGAAAGTACCGTCCTGGGACTGAGTTTCCAGGTCTTTCAGACGTTTGATGGACTGACGAACGGTTTTCCAGTTAGTCAGCATACCGCCCAGCCAGCGATGGTTCACGAAGAACTGGTCGCAGCTGTTAGCAGCTTCTTTTACCGCTTCGCTTGCAGCGCGCTTAGTACCAACGAACAGGATCTTGCCTTTACGGGCAGAGATTTTGTTCAGCTCAGCCAGAGCTTCGTTGAACATCGGTACAGTTTTCTCAAGGTTGATGATGTGAACTTTGTTACGCGCGCCGAAGATGAAAGGCTTCATTTTCGGGTTCCAGTAACGGGTCTGGTGACCGAAGTGAACACCAGCCTTGAGCATGTCGCGCATGGAAACAGTTGCCATGTTTAAAACCTCTATAGATTAAATTGGGGTTATGCCTCCACGTATCCCATATTACCGACCCCAAAGGGCACCCCGGAATATGTGCCGATACGTGTGTGTTATTTACACAATATGAGTATGTCGCTTACGCCCATCCTTGTGTATCTGAGATGGAACGGAAGTCCGGCGCGCTTTATACCACAAAACCTGGCCAGACACCAACTCTTGTTGACGTCTCGTGCTGTTAATGATTCTCAATTTGGCACCAGCGTACCCGGACTGTTACCATTGACAGGACTTAATCTATTATTGTCGAAAAAATCGACACTGCTGGACATATTCCATGGCTATCTCTATCAAGACATCTGAAGATATCGAAAAAATGCGCGTTGCCGGCCGCCTGGCCGCCGAAGTGCTGGAAATGATCGAACCCTACGTCAAACCGGGCGTCAGCACCGGCGAGCTGGATCGCATCTGCAACGACTACATTGTTAATGAACAGAAAGCGGTCTCCGCCTGCCTCGGCTATCACGGCTTCCCGAAATCGGTCTGTATCTCTATTAATGAAGTGGTGTGCCACGGCATCCCGGATGACGGCAAACTGCTGAAAGACGGCGACATCGTCAATATCGACGTGACCGTGATTAAAGATGAGTTCCACGGCGATACCTCAAAAATGTTCATCGTCGGTAAACCGACTATCCTCGGCGAGCGCCTGTGCCGCATCACCCAGGAAAGCCTCTATCTGGCGCTGAAGATGGTTAAACCGGGGATCAACCTGCGCGCGATCGGCGCGGCGATCCAGAAATTCGTTGAAGCGGAAGGTTTTTCCGTGGTGCGCGAGTACTGCGGGCACGGTATCGGCCGCGGCTTCCACGAAGAACCGCAGGTACTGCACTATGATTCGCCGGAAACCGACGTGGTGCTCAAGCCTGGTATGACCTTCACCATCGAACCGATGGTCAACGCCGGTAAGAAAGAGATCCGCAGCATGAAGGACGGCTGGACGGTGAAAACCAAAGACCGTAGCTTGTCTGCGCAGTACGAGCATACTATTGTGGTAACCGATAACGGCTGCGAAATTCTGACGCTACGCAAGGATGACACCATCCCGGCGATAATCTCGCACGACGAATAATGAAAAGCCGGCGCCCGCCGGCTTTTTTATTAGATAGTTTTTTCTTATGGTGACGCGATGAGCAACTCTTTACCTGACACAGCCTCCCCTCTTCTGCCCATCCCGCCGGAACATCCGGTGAACTGGCCGCAGGGCGATCTGAACTGTGCCGCAATCAAGGCGCACATCGATACCTTCCAGCACTGGCTCGGAGAGGCATTTGATAACGGCATCGCCGCAGAGCAGCTCATCGCGGCGCGCACCGAGTTTATCGACCAGCTGCTGCAGCGGCTGTGGGTCGACTATGGTTTTGAATCCGTCTGCGACCTGGCGCTAGTGGCCGTTGGCGGCTATGGCCGCGGCGAGCTGCACCCGCTCTCCGACGTCGACCTGCTGATTCTGAGCCGTAAAAAGCTGCCGGACGAGCAGGCGCAAAAGGTCGGCGAGCTCCTGACCCTGCTGTGGGACGTTAAGCTCGAAGTCGGCCACAGCGTGCGTACCCTCGAAGAGTGTTTGCTCGAAGGGCTTTCAGATCTTACCGTCGCCACCAACTTAATTGAATCCCGCCTACTCATCGGCGATGTCGCGCTGTTTCTTGAACTGCAAAAACATATTTTCAGCGACGGCTTCTGGCCGTCGGAAAAGTTCTTCGCCGCCAAGGTTGAAGAGCAGAATGTTCGCCACCAGCGCTACCATGGCACCAGTTACAACCTGGAGCCGGACGTCAAAAGCAGCCCCGGCGGCCTGCGCGATATACATACCCTGCAGTGGGTGGCCCGCCGCCACTTCGGCGCCACCTCGCTTGATGAAATGGTCGGCTTCGGCTTCCTCACCGAAGCCGAACGCAACGAGCTTAACGAGTGCCTGCACCAGCTCTGGCGCATCCGTTTTGCTTTGCACCTTGAAGTTAATCGCTACGATAACCGCCTGCTTTTCGATCGTCAGCTGAATGTCGCCCACCGCCTCGGCTATGAAGGCGAAGGTAATCAGCCGATCGAACACATGATGAAAGATTTCTTCCGCGTCACGCGTCGGGTGAGTGAACTCAATAACATGCTACTGCAGTTGTTTGACGAGGCGATCCTCGCGCTAACCGAGAACGAAAAGCCGCGGCCTATTGATGATGATTTCCAACTGCGCGGCACCCTGATAGACCTGCGTGACGACACCCTGTTTATGCGCGAGCCGCAGGCGATTCTGCGGATGTTCTTTATTATGGTGCGCAACAGCAGCATCACCGGCATTTACTCCACTACTCTGCGTCATCTGCGCCACGCGCGCCGCCACCTGACGCAGCCGCTGTGCTATATCCCGGAGGCGCGAACTCTCTTCCTCAGCATGCTGCGCCATCAGGGCGCGGTGAGTCGCGGCCTGCTGCCGATGCATCGCCACAGCGTGCTGTGGGCCTATATGCCGCAGTGGTCGCATATTGTCGGTCAGATGCAGTTCGACCTGTTTCACGCCTATACCGTCGACGAACACACCATACGCGTCTTGTTAAAGCTGGAAAGCTTCGCGAAAGAAGAGACCCGCAGCCGCCATCCGCTGTGCGTTGAGCTGTGGCCGCGGCTGGCCCATCCTGAACTTATCCTCATCGCCGCCCTGTTTCACGATATCGCCAAGGGCCGCGGCGGCGATCACTCGATTCTCGGCGCCGAAGACGTGCTGAAATTCGCCGAGCTCCACGGGCTCAATTCGCGGGAGACGCAGCTGGTCGCCTGGCTGGTACGCCAGCATCTATTGATGTCGGTAACCGCCCAGCGCCGCGACATTCAGGACCCGGAGGTGATTAAACAGTTCGCCGAAGAGGTACAGACCGAAAATCGCCTGCGCTATCTGGTATGCCTGACCGTCGCCGATATCTGCGCCACCAACGAAACGCTGTGGAACAGCTGGAAGCAAAGCCTGCTGCGCGAGCTCTATTTCGCCACTGAAAAACAGCTGCGTCGCGGTATGCAGAGCACGCCGGATATGCGCGAACGGGTACGCCACCATCAGCTGCAGGCGCTGGCGCTGCTGCGCATGGACAATATCAATGAAGAGGCGCTGCACCAGATTTGGAACCGCTGCCGGGCGAACTACTTTGTGCGGCATACGCCGAACCAGCTCGCCTGGCACGCCCGCAACCTGCTGAAGCACGATCTCAGTAAGCCGATGATCCTGCTGAGTTCGCGGGCCACCCGCGGCGGCACCGAGATCTTCATCTGGAGCCCGGACCGCCCTTACCTGTTCGCCGCCGTCTGCGGCGAACTGGATCGGCGCAACCTCAGCGTTCACGATGCGCAGATCTTCACTACCCGCGATGGCATGGCGATGGATACCTTTATCGTACTTGAACCCGACGGCAGCCCGCTTTCCGCCGATCGCCACGAGGCGATTCGCCACGGTCTTGAGCAGACAATAACTCAACGCAGCTGGGAGCCGCCGGCCCCGCGTCGCCAGGCGGCTAAACTACGTCATTTTTCCGTCGCCACTGAGGTGAATTTTCTGCCGACCCATACCGACCGGAAATCATTTCTTGAGCTCATTGCGCTCGATCAGCCAGGGCTGCTCGCCCGCGTCGGCCAGGTGTTCGCCGACCTCGGAATATCGCTTCACGGAGCCCGAATTACGACAATTGGCGAGCGAGTAGAAGATTTATTTATAATCGCCACCGCCGACCGGCGTGCCCTTAATAATGAGCTGCAACAAGAAGTGCAACAACGGTTGACAGAGGCCCTCAATCCAAACGATAAAGGGTAACGTATTTTTTTTAAGTGAATGGAAAGAAACAATGCAGCAGTTACAGAACGTTATTGAGTCCGCCTTTGAGCGTCGCGCCGACATCACGCCGGCAAATGTGGATACCGTCACCCGCGAAGCGGTGAACCAGGTTATTGCCCTGCTGGATTCCGGCGCGCTGCGCGTCGCTGAGAAGATCGACGGTCAGTGGGTGACGCATCAATGGCTGAAGAAAGCGGTACTGCTCTCTTTCCGTATTAACGATAACCAGGTTATCGATGGTGCGGAAAGCCGCTACTTCGATAAAGTTCCAATGAAATTCGCCGACTACGATGAAGCACGCTTCCAGAAAGAAGGCTTCCGCGTAGTGCCGCCGGCGGCAGTCCGCCAGGGCGCGTTCATCGCGCGCAATACCGTGCTGATGCCGTCCTACGTCAACATCGGCGCTTATGTTGATGAAGGCACCATGGTTGATACCTGGGCCACCGTCGGCTCTTGCGCGCAGATCGGCAAAAACGTTCACCTGTCCGGTGGCGTAGGCATCGGCGGCGTTCTCGAGCCGCTGCAGGCTAACCCGACCATCATCGAAGATAACTGCTTCATCGGCGCGCGCTCTGAAATCGTTGAAGGCGTTATCGTTGAAGAAGGCGCGGTGATCTCCATGGGCGTGTACATCGGCCAGAGCACCAAAATCTACGATCGCGAAACCGGCGAAGTCCATTACGGCCGCGTGCCGGCGGGCTCGGTTGTCGTTTCCGGCAACCTGCCGTCGAAAGATGGTAAATACAGCCTGTACTGTGCGGTGATCGTGAAAAAGGTTGATGCGAAGACCCGCGGTAAGGTCGGTATCAACGAACTGCTGCGTACCATCGACTAAGCAGAACAAAAAGCGGGAGATATCCCGCTTTTTTTATATCTGACGCTGGCGAAGATGAATTTTTTCGTTAATTATTCAATGGTTATGATGATATCAAAGGTACCGTTATGTACGATAATCTGAAAAGTCTTGGCATTACCAATCCTGATGAAATCGATCGCTATAGCCTGCGCCAGGAAGCTAACAACGACATCCTGAAGATCTATTTCCAGAAAGATAAAGGCGAATTCTTCGCTAAAAGCGTGAAGTTTAAATACCCACGCCAGCGTAAAACTGTGGTCGCCGACGGCGTCGGTCAGGGCTACAAAGAAGTGCAGGAGATTAGTCCGAACCTGCGTTATGTCATCGACGAACTGGATCAGCTCTGCCAGCGCGATCGTACTGAAATCGACCTCAAGCGTAAGATCCTTGACGATTTACGCCATCTGGAAAGCGTCGTCACCAATAAGATCAGTGAAATTGAAGCCGATCTGGAAAAACTGACGCGCAAATAAATCCGCCTGCTACGGGCCAGCTACTGGCCCTCTTCCCCGACTCCATCCTCAATTTTGTCACCCGTAGATCATCTTCGCTAACAGCAAAACTCAGTTATACCTCACTAACATCATTTCACATCACAACCATATCTATATGAATTACTTAATTTTTCCATTTCATTTATGTTCAATTTCCACCTAAAAGGAGATCAAGCTATGACACAGGAAATTGAACAAAAATGTTATACCCTACAATCCGCCAGCTGGCTGGATAACGCAGGTTTTGAAAAAGGACGAAAACACGATCGTCAGGCGCTGGGCTTTATTCTGCCCGCCAATACGGTGCTGAAAATTCGGCAAACCGATCTCAGCAACGGCATCTCGACCCTGCGCCTGATGTGTGATGATAGCGCTGTGGAAAAATCCAGCGCTTTGACCACCAACTGGACAACGATTAGCACCACCGTCGATTCTGTGCCGTTTGTCGATACGTTGTTTACCGACAGCCCCTGCGAGTTCTCCGTGATTTACCAACAACCCGCGGCGACGAAACCGCTCCCCAGCTGGAAATCAGGACAGTCTGAAGAGACGTTTTTCCTGGATTGGGAGAATAATAAATCGTCTTTCGCGCTGGTGGATCTGGATGTTATCAATCTGCTGTTGCCCTACGCCGACCGCGACAACGCGATGAAAGCGGGATTAGCGTCGTTACACCGTTTTTATAACCACCTTTTCACCAGCTATAACGATTGGGCCGGACTAAGCGAAAATCCCGATTCGCAATGGAATCAGAACGTTGCCAACCGCTACTTTTTGCGGGCGGATAAACATGGCGTCGGTTCGGCTTATTATAATACCAACTGGTGCGCGCAGACCGCCGCCACGGTTGGCGAAGGCTGGCTGGATAACGTCGCCACGCAGTGGGTTATCCTGCATGAAATCGGCCACGGCTATCAGGGTAAATTTATGCAGGATCCCACGCTTTCCGTCAGCGAAGTGTGGAACAATATTTACGCTTCCTTCTATCAACAGCTCACGCTGAGTCAGGATAATCATCTGTATACCGATGGCTGGCTATACAACTACGGTAAGCTGGCCGCGCAGGAAGCACAGTTGGTTAACTATATTACCGACAAGACGCCGGTCACCAGTTGGGGTTTGCGTTCTCGCCTGCAATTCCTGATGCTGATGTTATTCAAAGCAGGTATCGCATCCTTCCGCACCTTTAATCAGAACTATCGCCAACTTGCCAATAGCGAGAGCTTCCAGCAGTCGGATCATCAGCTTGCCGATATGCTGGCAACCGCCATCGCTACCTCCGCGGGATATGATGTGACGCCGTTTATCGAGCTCTGCGGTTTAACGCTGAAAAACGCCACCCGGGAAAATATCGTCTCGCTGGCGACAAAACCGCTCTATCCGCTGTATCGTTTTCTACCGCAAAGCGAATGGGATAGCGCGCGCCAACAGTTAGGGCTGGATTCCTTCTTCTGGCTGGTGGATAACAGCGAACTGGCAATATTAGGCAAAACGGGGGCGCTGACCCTGACGCTGAATATCGATCGCCCGGAGCAAATTTACGGTCAGACGCTGGCTATCAAGGATAATTGCGGCAACCATTATTCACTGGTGATTAATAGTGACGTCCTGACCCTGAAGGACATGCCAATCGGCGTGTATCAGATCGAACTGCCTAAAGGCCGCTCGCAAAAATATCGCCCGGATATCAGCTATATCACCGTAAAAGAAGGCGCCAATACGGTCACCGTCAACTACGTTCAGCAAAACGATACCAGCGAACGTAACGTGACGATCTCCTTTTTAGGTTATAGCGATGCGCCTTTTGCCCACCTGGATGTTGATTACGAAAACCAGCAGCTTATTCTCAATGTGACCAGCGCCAACCCGCACAGCTACTACCCCGGGACATTGTATGCCGCAGTCAGTGTACTCTCCGCCAACGGTGAAAAAGTGTTTGAGCGTAAGATGACCGGCACCAACTGCGCGACGGGTAAAGTGATTATTCCATTCAGCCCTCACTATCACTTATATATCACCCACATGGAGCCGGGACGGCTGAAAACCTCACCGGGATATTTAACGCTGGTTGCGCGTGAGAAATACCAACTGATGCGCATTGATGATAATGGTCTGTATAACTTTATTCTCGGCAATAGTCCGGCGGATGACTTAGAGGCGATTTTCGAGCATAACGCTCAGGCTATCCGTACTCAGCCCTCGCTGGTAGCGCAGGAAGAGTGCGTCTGTAAAAACGATCTTTGGCTGATGCTCCCCCATATTGAAGAGCCCCGGCGCAGTGAACTGCTTAAAGCGTATGCCGATGTCCTGCCTCAGGATAATAACGCTCCGGGCGAGCTAACGGGCAAAAGCGTGACGCTCAATCTCCGCGGCCAGGGCAATAACGAGTTTTGCCAGGTCGTTATCGATAATAAACAACGCGCAATGACGGTCGCGACACGGGCCGGCACACCGCACTCGTATTACACCACCCATACCTATGCCAGCATTACGGTTACTGCCGAGGACGATACGGTTGTTTATCAACGCAGCTACGCCGGTGCTACCAACAATCTGGCAAACAGCGAAACCATCGCCCTCGCGGAAGGGATGATCATCGAGATTTTCCATGATGAACCATACCGCTCCAGCGCCACTAATGGCACGACCCAAAACGCCGTCACGCTGAAACAGCATAACCGCTGGCGCGTAGTGAAAACGGGCCTCGAAGTCTATGCGCTCGCGCCTGATGAACCGGATGAGGAAGCCACTAGTACAGAAGAGGAAACTCAGGAGACCACCGCACTGTATGGCGATCGCTTCAGTTGGCAACTGCTTGGCGATGATGATGTTTGCTTTGCCGGGATGGAGATGGATATTGGCAGCGGCGCGTTGACCTTTAGCGCCAATGCGGTGGTACCAAATAAGCACTTTACGACCACTTACGCCACGGTCAATGTCTACAATACGCGTGGTTCGGTGGTGTATCGCCAGTCGATTAAAGGATCGTCGCAGCTTGGCGACTATGTAGATACCGCCATCCTGGATGAGGGCTATACCATTGAAGTCTTCCATGCCGAAGCGGGAAATCGTTCCGTTATTATTAATCCACTCAATGGCAATAGCTGGCAACAACCCAATACCGTCACCTGGCAAGTGACCCCCCGCGGGCTGCAGCGCCTGTAATCCGTCATTTCCACTCCCGCCTGAGGCGGGAGTGTGTCAGCGTTGCTCATCCAGCTGCAATGCAATGTACAGTAGCAGACGGTCGTCAAAACTTCCCAGGTCCAATCCGGTTAGTTCCGAAATCCGATTGAGCCGATACTCCAGGGTATTACGATGAATAAACAGCGCCTTTGAGGTGGCCAACGGCTGCACGTTATGACGAAACCATGCCTGCAAGGTGCGGCGCAACAGGCCGTTGTTATCCATCGCCTTCAGCCGCGTCAGCGGGCGCGCCAGCTCATTGGCCTGCCAGCCGCCGCGCAGGCTATCCAGCAGCACCGGCAGCATCAGATCCTGATAAAAGTAGCTGCGGCTTTCCGGCATCCGCTGCTTCCCTACCATCATCGTCGTACGCGCGGTCCGATAAGAGCGTGCGATACTGCCCGGACCAGTAAAGAAATTACCTAACGCAACGCGGAACTGCAGTTGGCCGTTCTCTTTCATACGGGCAATCAGTTGCTCAACGCGCTTGCAGTGGTCGTCGGCGTCCCAGCGGCCAAAGGCATTTAACGCGGGTTTCAATACCACCATCTCGGTCAACGAGACAATCGCCACCAGGTTGTTGCGATCCGGCGTGGTCAGCGCTGTCTGCAACTGCTGTAGTTCCGCCATCGCGCTATCGACGCCAAGCTGGCCGCTATCAACTTCAATCATCGCCACCACCCGTGGTTGATTGAGGTCGATGCCCAGTCTCTGCGCCCATTCGTTGAGCGCCGGGGTATTTTCTTCCGCCTGAATCAGGTTCATGACCAGTTCTTCACGCAGGCGGCTGTCCTGCGCCAGCAGATGCATCAGCCGCGACTGTTCGAGCATCATCTCCGCGGTCATACACACCAGCTCACCATACTTACGCAGTGATTCGGGCTCGCCGGTTAATCCGATAACGCCGACGATTTCCCCTTCAAGACGCAGCGGCAGGTTAATCCCCTGACGCACGCCGTGCAGATGGCGAGCGACCGCATCATCGATATCAACTACCCGCCCCTGCGACAACACCAGCAGCGCGCCTTCGTGCAATTCACCAATACGCTCACGATCGCCGCTGCCAATAATGCGCCCGCGGGCATCCATTACGTTAATATTGGTATCAATGATGCGCATCGTGCGCGCCACGATATCCTGCGCCATTTTGGTATCAAGATGCCAGCCAGCCATGTAACCCTCCCCTGAGCAGGGCATCAGCATAAAAGAGTGTCTGAAACTACGCACTGTGCATATGCACAAAGCGTGACAGAGAAGTATGGAGTTGTGGGGGGAATCACAGAACTTGCGGGCAGAATAAAAAAGCCCCTTTCCCGGCACGGGAAAGGGGCTTATGCGCGCTGATAGATTATTGCATCAGCAGGTAGATAGAGGTATCACCACGCTGAATATTCAGCGCCAGTACGGACGGTTTTGCATCGAAGATTTTGCGCAGGTCAGCGATGTTTTTCACCGGCTGCTGGTTAGCGCCGACAATGATGTCGCCTTTCTTCAGACCAATCTGCGCCGCCGGCGTGCCCGCTTTCACGTTGCTCACCACCACACCTTTGTCCTGGCCCTTGTTGCTCATTTCCGCGCCTTGAATGCCGTTAAAGATGCTGCTGGAGTCAACCTGGTTCTGATTGCTCTGCTGCAGTTCAACGGTAACGTTGACCGGCTTGCCGTCGCGCAGCAGGCCAAGCTCGACTTTGCTGCCGATAGGCATCGTACCGACCTGCGCACGCAGCGCAGCGAAACTGCTGATCGGCTTGCCGTTCAGGGTGGTAATCACGTCGCCAGCTTTAATACCCGCTTTCGCCGCCGCAGAGCCCGGCATCACCTGGCTTACAAACGCGCCGCGCTGGGCATCAACTTTCATTGCCTTCGCCAGCTCGGAGTTCAGCTCGGTACCCATGATCCCCAGTTCGCCGCGTTTCACCTGGCCAAACTTGACCATCTGCTCGGTCAGGTTTTTCACCATGTTGCTCGGAATAGCAAAGCCGATACCGATGTTGCCGCCGTCCGGAGCAAGGATTGCGGTGTTGATACCGATCAGTTCACCGTTGAGATTCACCAGCGCGCCGCCGGAGTTACCGCGGTTAATAGCCGCATCGGTCTGGATAAAGTTTTCATAGTTTTCCACGTTCAGGCCGCTGCGGCCCAATGCGGAGACGATACCGGAAGTCACGGTTTCGCCGAGGCCGAACGGGTTACCGATCGCCACGGTGTAGTCGCCGACGCGCAGCGCGTCAGAGTCGGCAAGCTTAATCGCCGTCAGGTTTTTCGGATCCTGAATTTGAATCAGCGCGATGTCGGAGCGCGGGTCTTTACCGACGACTTTCGCATCGAACTTACGGCCATCGCTCAGCTGAACTTTAATGGTGGTGGCATTATCGACCACGTGGTTATTGGTCACCACGTAGCCTTTGGCCGCATCAATAATTACCCCGGAACCGAGCGCCATAAATTTCTGCTGCTGCGCGTTATCGCCAGGGGCGCCCTGGCCGCCGCCCTGACAGAATGGAGAGCTCTGGAATGGCGAACCATCCTGGCAGAACGGCGAGTTGTCACCGAAGAATTGCTGGAAGTTACGCGGCATCCGCGGCGTGTTAACAGTCGTGCTGCCCTCAACGTTGATGCTCACCACAGACGGCATCACTTTTTCCAGCATCGGCGCCAGGCTCGGCATCTGCTGCGCAGTGGTCGCCGAGGAAGCCGTTTCAGCCGCGCTCGCAGAGAGCGGGGACAACGCCAGACCTAAACTCAGAGCCAGAGCACTCATTGCTAACGTGGTTTTTTTCATAGGTTTCAATCTCAATTTCAAATTTCGGATAACGAAAAAGTTGCTGTGTACGCACTCTCAGAGTCATTTTATAGCGCGAAGTTCCAGAGTTAAGTTTCGGTAAAAGTAAAAATTTATTGTCCGTCTTTACAAAACTCAGACTTATTCCACCGCCATCAGACGGCGATATTCATCCCACGCATACAAATCCGTCATTCCGCTGATATAGTCCTGAATCAATCGACAGCGGTAATAATACTCCAGCACGGGATATTCTTCGGTATCGCGCGAAAGCTTATTTACCGCCTCCACATAAGCCAACCGATGTCGGGTCGAGAGTTTCTGGAACAACCTCGAAGCAATAGGCAAACTGCGTACCCGATCTTGTTCCACCAATTGGCTGAACTCCTCCAGCGATAATTTCAGTAGCGGCTCGTAGATATCCAGCAGACCGCTGATAACCCGGTAGCCCTGTAATTCCAGCTGTTCAACATCAGGATGACTAAACACCTGTTTTATGGCGACGTTTTTATAAAGTTCAAGTAGCTGACTACAATCGCTGTCGTCCTCTAACAGCGCATGATTAAAATCGCCGTTAAAAATAGCCGGTAAGTTTTCGATAAACCGATGCGCCGCATAAGGCACCAGTTTATTCAACGTATTAACCCGTAAATACATAAAGAACTGATCTTCAGTGCTGCGGCTCAGTGAATTTGCGCGCGATTTCTCCCACGCGTTTTCTACAACTTGGGCGAACAAGGATCCTTTTTCATGAGTGCCCCACGCGTCATAGAGATGTTGATACAATTGCTCCGCGCTGAATATTCGTTTTTCTACCGCATCTTCGAGGTCAGCAACGCAATATGAGATATCATCGGCAGCTTCCATAATCCACGTTAATGGAAAACGATTGTAAGGCGCCAGATCCAATTCTTTACGCAGCCGCGCGATATACTCTTCTTCGGCTAAATAATAACCAGGTTTTTTCATTAAGTAGCTATGGCTGGCAAGCGTCTCTCCCCGCCACCACGCCGGCCGCGTATATTTCAGAATGCAGCCGACCTGGGTCCAGGTCAGGTTCATACGCATCAGCGTATGCACCAGACGGATGCCCTGAGCATTGCCTTCAAAGCAGCACAAATCCTGACGCACTTTACGCCGCAGTTCGTTGAGCACCCCTTCGCCGTCGTGCAGACGCAGCGCGTCAACCTGGCAGCGATCCTGGCTTAACGGCTGGCTGGCGGCATCTTTCGGCGCCAGCCGTTTTCTGAACCAATCGTTAATTGCCGCCTCGCCAAAATGGCCAAATGGCGGATTGCCGATATCGTGCATCAGACAGGCCATCTCCACCACGCTTTCAAACGGGCCGCTCAGTTCATCCAGACCGTAGCATTCCAGCAGCTTTTGCTCTTTCAGGCGGCTTAGCACCTCTTTGGCGATGTAGCGCCCGACCTGCTGGACTTCGAGCGAATGGGTGAGTCGGGTGCGGACCGCCGCGTTACGCTCAAGTGGAAAGACCTGGGTTTTTTGCTGCAGGCGGCGGATGGCCGGTGAATTGATAATGCGCCCGCGATCGCTTTCAAACACCCGCAGGATCTCGCGTTCCGTCTCTACACCCTGCGGCGAACGGTAGCGCCGACGCCAGTGAATCTTGTTGCGAAAATCAATATTTGCCATAGCCTCTCCCGCGCGAGCAATACGCTTCCCCTTAAGCGCATGATAGACTATGCAGCTAATCCTGACACATCGCGAGTAAATCTATGAAAATTGGCATTATTGGCGCCATGGAAGAAGAAGTTACCCTTCTGCGCGACAAAATCGAGAACCGCCAGACTATCTCTATCGGCGGTAGCGAAATCTATACCGGCCAACTTCACGGTACCGAGGTTGCTCTGCTGAAATCCGGCATTGGTAAAGTGGCAGCCGCCATGGGCGCCACCCTGTTGCTGGAGCGCTGCAAGCCGGATGTGATTATCAATACCGGTTCCGCGGGCGGTCTGGCGCCGACGCTGAAAGTCGGCGACATCGTGGTCTCTGACGAAGCGCGTTATCATGATGCCGACGTCACCGCGTTCGGCTACGAATACGGCCAACTACCTGGCTGTCCGGCGGGTTTCAAAGCTGATGACAAACTGATTGCCGCCGCGGAAACCTGCATTAAGGCGCTGAATCTCAACGCCGTTCGTGGGCTGATCGTCAGCGGCGACGCATTCATCAACGGCTCGGTAGGGCTGGCGAAAATCCGCCACAACTTCCCGCAGGCCGTTGCCGTAGAGATGGAAGCGACCGCCATCGCCCACGTCTGCCATAACTTCAGCATTCCCTTTGTGGTGGTGCGCGCAATCTCTGACGTCGCTGACCAGCAGTCGCATCTCAGCTTCGACGAGTTCCTCGCCGTCGCCGCCAAGCAGTCCACCCTGATGGTGGAAAACCTGGTGCAGAACCTGGCGCGTGGCTAAGTCGCTACAGAAAGCGTTAACCGCCCTGCTGTTACTCGCCCCGGCGTGGCTTTTCGCCGCGCCGCGGGTGGTGACGCTCTCCCCGGCCAACACCGAATTGGCTTTTGCTGCCGGCATTACGCCGGTCGGCGTCAGCAGTTATTCCGACTACCCTCCCGCCGCGGCGAAAATCGAACAAGTCGCCAGTTGGCAGGGAATGAACCTTGAACGTATTGTCGCTCTGAAGCCCGATCTGGTGCTGGCGTGGCGCGGCGGCAATGCCGAACGCCAGGTGAATCAGCTCAGTTCGCTGGGAATCAAAGTTATCTGGGTTGAAACCGGTTCGATTGAGCAAATCATCAGCGCTCTGCAGATGCTAGCGCCGTGGAGCCCACAGCCGGAAACAGCTCGTCAGGCTGCCCAGAAGATGCAAGACGATTACCTTGCGCTAAAAGCCCGCTATGCCAACGCGCCGAAAAAACGCGTATTTCTGCAGTTTGGCGCCAACCCGCTGTTCACCAGCAACAGCGCCTCGATCCAGAATCAAGTATTGAGCCTGTGCGGTGGGGAAAATATTTTTGCCGCCAGCCGCGTTCCCTGGCCGCAGGTCAGCCGCGAACAGGTGCTGTCACGGCATCCGCAGGCGATCGTCATCACCGGCGACGCCAGTAAAATTCCCGCCGTGGACCGCTATTGGCAAAATCAGCTCACAATTTCGCTCATCGCCTTACATAGCGACTGGTTTGAACGCGCGGGCCCACGTATTATCCTTGCCGCAAAACAACTCTGTACTGCGCTTGAGCAGGTAAAATAACCGCCTGGCAGCAGGCTTTTAGCGGGAACTGACGATGCTTGTCTATTGGCTGGATATTATTGGCACAGCCGTATTTGCTATCTCCGGCGTATTGCTGGCAGGAAAATTACGCATGGACCCTTTCGGGGTGCTGGTATTAGGCGTGGTTACCGCCGTGGGCGGCGGGACCATCCGCGATATGGCGCTGGCCAATGGCCCGGTGTTCTGGGTTAAGGATCCTACCGATCTGGTGGTAGCGATGGTCACCAGTATGTTAACGATTCTACTGGTCCGCCAGCCGCGGCGCATGCCGAAATGGGTACTGCCGGTGCTGGATGCCGTCGGCCTGGCGGTGTTTGTCGGCATCGGCGTGAATAAAGCCTTTATTGCCCATACCGGCCCGCTGGTAGCAATCTGCATGGGCGTGGTCACCGGCGTCGGCGGCGGGATTATCCGCGACGTGCTGGCGCGAGAAGTTCCGATGATTCTGCGCACCGAAATCTACGCCACTGCCTGCATTGTCGGCGGTATCGTACACGCGACGGCGCACTATACCTTTCAGCTGTCGCTGGAAAACTCGGCGATGTTAGGCATGATGGTGACGCTGGTAATACGCCTGGCGGCGATTCGCTGGCACCTGAAGCTACCGACCTTTGCGTTGGATGATAACGGACGTTCATAAAAGCAAAACGGTAACCTTGAGGTTACCGTTTTTCGTGTTCGTTGCTCTCTGTGGCAGAGGGCTGGTATGACTATCTTTAAACGCTGAACGAGGAGCCGCAGCCGCAGGTGCTTTTCGCGTTCGGGTTAGTCACGATGAAACGTGAACCTTCCAGGCCTTCGGTATAGTCGACGGCGCCGCCAACCAGATACTGCAGGCTCATCGGGTCAACCACCAGGCCGACGCCCTGTTTCTCGATGGTCATATCGCCTTCGTTGATCTGATCGTCAAAGGTGAAGCCATACTGGAAACCGCTGCAACCGCCGCCGGTGATGTACACGCGCAGTTTCAGGTTCGGATTATCTTCATCCGCAATCAGATGTTTTACTTTGTTCGCTGCGGCTTCGGTGAACTCCAGCGGCAACGCTACGTCATCACTCATTTTTTGCTCCCATTGATACTTCCGGCCGATTAAAGAATAACCGGGCCTTTTGAGCCATTATCTAATACCCTGGTAAATCGTTCAAGTATTCTCCCGGGGTACCTGCTGCGCTTTCGCCGCCTCTTCGGCCTTCTGTTTCGCCAGGGTACGCTGCAGAATGGTCGAATACAAAGGCTTACCTCCGAGGAACTGCGCCAATAGTGTTGCCCCAAGGCAGGTAATAATCATTGGCAAAATGAGCTGATAGTTATCGGTCATCTCCAGCACCAGCACAATTCCGGTGAGCGGCGCGCGTACCGAAGCCGCCAGCAACGCCCCCATCCCGGCGATAGCGAAGGTACCAGCATCCAGATGATAGGAGGGAAACAGCGGGATGGCAGCCATGCCGAATGCCGTTCCCAGCAGCGTCCCCAGCGCCAGCATCGGGGCGAAAATCCCCCCCGGCGCGCCGGAAGAGAAGCACAGCAGCGTGGTAATGACGCGAGCAATAAAGATGAACAGCAGCAGCCCAACCGAGAAGTTACCGGCAGCAGCGATGGGGATCAGATTAAAGCCGCCGCCTACCGCCGTGGGCTGCATCAGGCCCAGCAGGCCGCAAAGACCGCCGATAAGCCCGCCAATCAACACCCATTTTTTGATATTGCCGCCGTGGAAGCGCTGGAACATATCCTGCGTCCGCAGCACCAGAGCATTAAACAATGGCCCGAAACAGCCAAAGATCATGCCCAGCACCAGATACAGCCACAGGGTATTCACCGGCGCATTGCTTAACTTGCCGACTTCGATAATCGCCCCTTCGCCGTTAAAAATACGAAACACGATGCTCGACATGATCACGCCGGTAAATACGGCTTTAATCGAAATCAGATTGTAGCGGAACTGCGGGCGCATCTCTTCGATGATAAACAGGATGCCCGCCAGCGGCGCGTTGAAGGCCGCGGAGAGGCCTGATGCCGCGCCGGTGGCCAACAGCGTGTGCCGCGTTTCCGGGCTGCGCAGACGAAACACATCCACCACCATGCGCCCGATATTGCCGCCAAGCTGCACCATCGGCCCTTCGCGCCCCAGCACCATCCCGGCGCCCAGCGTCCCCATACCACCGATGAATTTTACCGGTAGCACGCGCCACCAGCGTACCGGGCGCAACTCTTCCAGCGCGCCTTCGATTTCCGGGATCCCGGAACCGCCGGCCTCCGGCGCAAAGCGGCGCACCAGAAAATAGCCAACCATCGCCAGCAGCCCCGACAGAATGAAGGCCAGCGGCCAGACGAGGTACCAGTGGTCCGCCACCTGCACCAGGGCGCCAATTCGCTGGTTCTGCACCCAGTTCACGCTCTTTTCAAACGCCACGCCCACCAGCCCGGCCAGCGTGCCGACCACCGCCGCCATCAACAATACCGCCAACGGCGTTTTGTCGCGTTGAATCAAACGGCGGACCGCATCACTACGGCGCACGCGAACAAACTGATGTGCTTCAAAAGAGGGAGTTTCTGCTTTCATGCCATTATCATTTATTGGTAATACAAATGAGAAGAGAGGCATTCTAGCCGCCTCCGCGCCGCGCGTCGCCAAAAAATTGTTTCGTCCGCTTAATGTTTCAATTGGGCAAAACTTTCATAACCTTCATGGAATAACTTAGAATAGCCCGATAACTTTATTCACGAACCAGGATCCTGGCCATGAGCAAATCTGAAAATCTGTATAACGCCGCCCGCGAACTTATCCCCGGCGGCGTCAACTCGCCGGTCCGCGCCTTTACTGGCGTCGGCGGCACCCCGCTGTTTATTGAACGTGCGGATGGCGCCTACCTGTACGATGTCGATGGTAAAGCTTATATCGATTATGTCGGTTCCTGGGGCCCAATGGTGCTGGGTCACAACCATCCGGCCATTCGTAACGCGGTGATTGAAGCGGCAGAGCGCGGGTTAAGCTTCGGCGCGCCAACCGAAATGGAAGTCAAAATGGCGGAACTGGTTACTGAACTGGTGCCGACCATGGATATGGTGCGCATGGTAAACTCCGGCACCGAAGCCACCATGAGCGCCATTCGCCTGGCACGCGGCTTCACCGGCCGCGACAAAATCATCAAGTTCGAAGGATGCTACCACGGTCACGCCGACTGCCTGCTGGTGAAAGCCGGCTCCGGCGCACTGACTCTCGGCCAGCCGAACTCGCCGGGCGTACCGGCGGATTTTGCGAAGCATACCCTGACCTGCACCTATAACGATCTTGCCTCGGTACGCGCGGCGTTTGAGCAGTATCCGCAGGATATCGCCTGTATCATCGTCGAACCGGTGGCCGGTAATATGAACTGCATTCCGCCGCAGCCGGAGTTCCTGCCGGGCCTGCGCGCACTGTGCGACGAGTTTGGCGCGTTGCTGATTATTGACGAAGTGATGACCGGCTTCCGCGTCGCGCTGGCGGGCGCCCAGTCTTATTACGGCGTGGAGCCGGATCTGACCTGTCTGGGTAAAATCATCGGCGGCGGTATGCCGGTGGGCGCTTTCGGCGGTCGCCGCGAGGTCATGGACGCGCTGGCGCCGACCGGTCCGGTATACCAGGCCGGTACGCTGTCAGGCAACCCTATCGCCATGGCCGCAGGCTTCGCCTGCTTAAGCGAAGTGGCGCAGCCGGGCGTGCATGAAACCCTGACCGAGCTGACCAATCAACTGGCGGATGGCCTACTGAACGCGGCGCGCGAAACCGGGATCCCGCTGGTGGTGAATAATGTCGGCGGCATGTTCGGTATCTTCTTTACCGAAGCCGAAACCGTCACCTGCTATCAGGATGTGGTGAAGTGCGATGTTGAACGTTTCAAGCGTTTCTTCCACCTGATGCTGGAAGAAGGGGTTTACCTCGCCCCGTCGGCGTTTGAAGCCGGCTTTATGTCCATCGCCCATAGCGAAGCGGATATCAACAACACTATCGATGCCGCGCGTCGGGTGTTTGCCAAACTGTAAGGTACTTGAATGCCTGGTGGCGCAGGGATTTTCCCGGAGGCGGCGCATTGCGCCTTATCCGGGCTACCAAATCGCACAGCGCTGTAGCCCCGGTAAGCACTAGCGCCACCGGGGATTTTCCCGGAGGCGGCGCATTGCGCCTTGTCCGGGCTACCAAATCGCACAACGCTGTAGCCCCGGTAAGCGCTAGCGCTACCGGGGATGTTGAGGCCATCGGGATCGTTAGCGGCTCTGCTTTCTTAATAAATAGATAAAATACGGCGCGCCGATAAACGTCGATAACAGCCCTGCCGGGATTTGGTAGGGGAACATGATCATTCGCCCGCACCAGTCGGCGAACACCAGCAGCATCCCGCCAATCAGCCCGGAAATGACCATATGCGGCATCGTCCGGCGAAAGCCCATCATCCTCGCAATGTGCGGCGCCATCAGGCCAACAAAACTTAACGGCCCAATGGTTAGCGTCGCCGTTGCCGTCAGGCTCGCCGCCAGCAGCAGCAACCCAATACGCGATGGCGTCAATGCCATCCCTACCGCTCGCGCCGCCTCGCCGCCGAGCGGCAGGATGGTCAGCCAGCGGCGACAGAGCGGCGCCAGCGCCAATAGCGCCAGCATTACCACGCCGCTACGCAGCACCATCTCAGGCGTCGCGCTATAGGTCGAACCGGACATCCACGTCAGGATCTGCGCCATGCGCGGATCGCCGCTGGCCTGTAGCATCATCAATAGCATGGTGAAGGCGGTACTTAGCGCCATCCCCGCCAGCAGCATCCGGTGCGGCGAGAATCCGCCGCGCCCGGCGGCGACCAGGATGACCAGCAGCGTCGCCGCCGCGCCAAGACTGCCGGCTGGCAGCAGCCAGACAAAAGCGTTGCCCGGCACGAAGAACAGCATCAACACCACGCCGAACGCCGCGCCGGAGCTGATACCCAGCACTTCCGGGCTGGCCATCGGGTTACCGGTCAGGCGTTGAATAATACAACCCGCGACGGCAAGCATCACCCCGGCGAACAGCGCCGAGAACACCCGCGGCCAGCGCCAGGGCATCAATTGTTCCAGCAGATCGCCGCTGGCCCATTGCCACCCCTGCGCATCGCGGCCAAAGGTCAGCGCGGCGGTTACCGCCAACAACATCAGCGCCAGTCCGCCCAGCGCGAACCACTGCACGTTGCGGCGCTCAATCAGCGCTTTATCGCCGCCATTCATCACCGGCGCGCTGATGCTACGCAGCCGCGGCAGCAGCCACAGTAATAAAGGCGCGCCAATCAGCGCGGTGACTGACCCGGTAGACACTTCTCGCCATATCCGGCTGAGCCAGAGAATAATTTGGTCGGAAAGCCACAGGATCAGCGCGCCAAGCAGCGCCGCCAGCACCAGCCGCGATAGCAGGCGGCGGGCGCCGAGCATTTTCGCCAGTAGCGGCGCGAACAGACCGATAAAGCCGATAATACCGACCGCGTTGACCAGCAGCGCGCTTATTACTATCGCCAGGGTCAAGACGCCAAGGCGCGCCAGAGAGAGCGCCAGCCCGAGATTCCGCGCCACGCCATCATCCAGCCCCATCAACGTTAACGGGCGTAACAACAGCAGCGTCAACATCGCGCCGCCAAGCAGCTGCGGCCACAGGCGCTGCGCCACGCTCCAGTCGGTCTGCGTCAGCGTACCGGTACTCCACAGGAACATGCTTTGCAGCTGGTCGTGATGGAAAATCACCATCAGTTGATTGACCGCGCCGCAATAGAGACTCACCACCAGACCGGCCAGAATCAGCGTCACCGGCGATAGACGTTTGCCCCACGAGACGCCGAACACCAGCGCGCCGACCAGGCAAGCGCCAGCCAGCGCGGCAAACTGCGACGCCAGCACACCGGGGATCGCCCATAGCGTCGTCACCGTCATTCCGAGCTGCGCGCCGGTGGCGACGCCGAGCGTGGTCGGCTCCGCCAGCGGGTTACGCAGTACCTGCTGGAACAGTACGCCAACGAGCCCCAGTCCGGCGCCGACCAGCAGCGATACAGCCAGCCTCGGCAGCAGGCTGTAATGGAACAGCATCTGGGCGATATTATCGCTATCCGGCTGCCACAGCGCCTGACGCCACTGCGCGTAAGGTAAAGCCACCTGAAGGTTAACGATGCTCAGCGCGAAAGCGGCAACCAGCAGTACGGCCAGCAGGATCATAGCTAACGGCGAGAAACGTGCGTTCATACTGCCCTCCCCTGCGTATCAGCCAGTACGCGAGCGAAATGCATCGCCGACAGCGTCGCGCCATAGAACCACACCGCCGGAAGACGCTGGAAACGCCCCGCACGCACGAAAGGCATCGCCTGCCACAGCGGGGTCGCCATCAGTTGGGCCATCTCCCGATCGTTACCATGATCGAAACAGATGACATCGGCTTCTTTAAATTCCGCCAGCCGATCGATGCCTACGGTGATACTGCCCCAGAATGCCGCTTCGCCGTGCCAGGCGTTTTTGATGCCAAAGCGATCGAGCACTTCCTGGAACAGGCAGTTCTCGCCGAATACCAGTACATGGCGAGCATCAAGTAGCGAAATCATCAGCAGCGGACGATCGTCACGGTCGACAAATCGTGGACGCAGGCTTTCCATCAACGCGTCGAACTCCGCCAGATGGCGCTTCGCCTGCTGTTGCTTACCCAGCAGGTCGGCCATTTCCTGCAGCGAACGCTGGGCCATCGCCAGCGGCCGTTTGCCGTCGCTGAAGGTGAAACCGCGACCGGGCGCGATACGCGCCAGCTTTTCCGGCGACGGGCCATAGCCTGCTGACCAGACGATAAACGACGGTTTCATCTGCGTCAGTAATTCAAGATTGGGTTCAGTGCGCAGGCCGACATCAATCACCGAGGCGGGTAACGCCGGTTCATTCACCCACAGGTTATAGTTGGGAATGTCGGCCACGCCGTAGGGCGTAACGCCGAGCGCCAGCAGCAGTTCGGCCGGCAGCCACTCCAGCGCGACGACGCGCTGCGGATCAACGTTCGCCGCCTGCGCGCCGCGCATCTGCCACAGCAGCGGCGACAGCGCCATTGCCGTCAACAGGCGTCGGCGTGAGAAGAAGTTCGAATTTTCCATCAATAGACAAAACTTACCGGCGCTGCACCCGCCGGGTGCGGCAGGATCCCCATCGGGATGCCGTAGATTTGTTCCAGCGTTTCGCTGCGCATCAGTTCCGCCGGCGTCCCCTGGGCGATCATTTCGCCGCCGCGCAGCGCCACCAGATAATCGCAATAGCGGGCGGCCATATTAATATCGTGCAGGACCGCGATCACCGTCAGGCCACGCTGCTGGCTGAGACGATGCACCAGCGCCAGCACATCGACCTGATGGGCGATATCCAGCGCCGACGTCGGTTCATCGAGCAGCAAACAGCGGCTATCCTGCGCCACCAGCATGGCGATCCACGCGCGCTGGCGTTCGCCGCCGGAAAGACTGTCCACCAGCCGATGCGCCAGCGGTTTCAGCCCCACCAGCGCAATGGCCTCTTCTACTTTTTCGCGATCCGCCGCGCCGAAGCGCCCCAGCGCGCCGTGCCACGGATAGCGACCAATCGCCACCAGTTCGCGCACCGTCATCCCTTCCGCCGCCGGCAGTTGCTGCGGCAGATAGGCCACTTTGCGGGCAAACGCCTTGTTGCTCCAGCTGTCCAGCGGCTGGCCGTCAAGCAGCACATCGCCCTCGGAAGGCGGCTGATGGCGGCCAAGCATTTTCAGTAACGTGGATTTGCCGGAACCGTTATGGCCTATCAGGCCAGTGACTTTTCCTGCCGGGAAGGTTAACGAAAGGGGATGAAGCAGCGTGCGGCCAGGCACGCGAAAGGTCACGCGATTTAACGCAAACGTCGTTTCAGAGTACGGAGTCTGTTCCTGCATAGCAACAACCTGATATTGGGCGCGGCGAACCGCGCCCGTAAGTAGTTAGAAGCGGAAGGTTGCGGTAGCAACAACCTGACGTTCTGCGCCCCAGAAACAACCATATGTTTCAAAGCAGCTGGCAACATATTCACGATCGAGCAAATTATTAACGTTCACCGCGATATTTGAACCAGCCATACCAAAGCGCGCCAGATCATATTTGACAACAGCATCCATCACCGCAGCACTTCCTACCTTAAAGGTATTTGCTGGATCTCCATAACTGGAGCCGATAAAACGACCACCAGTACCAAGGGTTAAGCCAGACAAGGGCCCATCGTAGAAGGTGTAATCCCCCCACAACGAAGCCATGTGTTTAGGTACTTGAACAACCGTATTTCCTTTCAGATTAGTATCTTTGGTATAGATAGCATCCGTGTAGGTATATGAAGCGGTCATATTGATATTGGCATTCAAAGCCGCTTTCGCCTCTAGCTCAACACCCCGAGAACGAATTTCACCTGCCGGAACCTGATTAAGTGCATTGTTAGGATCCGCCATCAATGTATCTGACTTAGTTAGCTGGTAAACGGCACCAGTAACAACAACGGGCATATCTTTCGGCACATATTTCACCCCCGCTTCGTACTGCTCACCTTTAGAAGGCTCATAGGCAACACGTGGAGTACTATACAAGCTAAAAGCATTCGGTTCGAAGGACTGGCTGTAACTAACGTACGGCGATATTCCGTTATCAAACAGATAGTTGATTCCCCCACGCCAGGTAAATTGGTGGTCATTACGCTCAATATAACCATTGTCACTACGTACGGTGGTCGCTTGTTTAGACCAATCGTAGCGCCCGCCCAACGTCAAAACCCATTTATTCCACTCGGCTTGGTCCTGAAGATAAATCCCTGTCTGCTTACTTTCATTCATTTGATAAGGAACAGCATCACCAAAATCAACGCTGCTCATAGACGGTAAATTATTAAGATCAAGTGACGGTGCATTACCAAACAGGGCACTAATATCGTTACGCATACGCATATAGTCGACACCAGTCAGCAAAATATGATCGACGTTCCCTGTTGAAAAATTGCTTTGCAGCTGGGTATCAACACTAAAATTCTGTAAACGCTCGTTATCAACGACTGTACCTCGTCCTAAATAATGAGCCTGCTGCTCTGGAGTCAGTGATTGGCAATAGGAGTTGAAGGCATTCATACTGTTGTTGCACAGCCCGGTACCATAGGCGCTTTTCTGCGCAACCTTCATTTCAGAGAAACGTAAATTCTGGCGTACTGTGAAGGTATCGTTAAAACCATGCTCGAAACTATAACCCACCATCTTTTGATTACGTGAATAGGTATTATTAGTCGCGCCTTCGTTAAAGCTGGTTGGTAGATGGCCGCCATTAGGGAGTGGCTGAACAGTACCTTCTTTCGGCAACCAACCGTAATAACCCGTTTCCGGCTCATTTTGGAAATAGGATAAGAAAGTAAAGTTCGTCTTATCGTCAGGACGCCATGAAAAAGAAGGCGCTATCGCATAGCGCTGCTGCTCCGCATTCTGTTGCTGTTCATTATTAGAGCGAGCAACCCCCGTCAAACGGTACGAAAACACACCATCCTCATCCAGTGCGTCACTAAAATCAAAACCTGTCTGGAACAGGTTATCTGTTCCCATCTTAAACTGAACTTCTTTTAGTGGCTCAGTCGTAGGCCGTTTACTAACCATACTGACAATGCCACCGGGATTACTTTTCCCATAAAGTACCGATGTTGGCCCGCGCATTACCTCAACGCGCTCCAGCATGTACGGATCAACGACAGCATCGTTGTAAAAATCGCCTTGTAACTTCAACCCGTCTAGATAGTTATTCTGGTTCAAGCCTACTGACGAGAACCCCCGGATGATAACAAAATCATAAGTGTTCGATGCACCCCGGCTGCTAACCGTCACCCCAGGCGTATATCCAAGTGCTTCCTTAACGGATTGGAATTGATGCATTTGCATCTCTTCATTTGTCACCACGGAGATAGATTGCGGCGTTTTTTCAATGGGAGTATCGGTTTTGGTCGCCGTGGCGGAACGCTTCGCCGCGATAGTCGGGGCCGGCCCCCAGGCGCTTTCCTGGCTGGCGGGCGCCGCGGTAACGACGAGGGTTTCTTCTTTCGGTTGTTCCGCAGCCTGTGCATAAACAGACATGCCGCTAACCGCCGTGGCTACTACGACTGCGATTTTACGCAGCGAGTGATTTGGCTGAGCAGTTTTAAGACGCGCCATTGGTATATCTCTGATGAAAGTGAATGATAACGTAAACGAGAATTATTATTATGACGGGTGACATAATAGGCGAAACGCGGAATCTAAGGCAAGCGCTATGCCGGGCAGGAAGCGCCAAGGGATTAATAAATAACCAGACGGTTATTAAGGAGTTATCACGGTGTTACGCAGATGCCTGCAATAAAAAAGCCCCCTAATACCTTCGTATTAAGGGGCTGTTCAGACGTTCGGCTTAAACGGTTTTAGTTGCCGCCAAACATATCTTTAATCCAACCGGCAACGCCATCGCTCTTCTCCTGCTTCGCAGGTTGCTGCTGTTGCTGCTGCGGTTGGTTAGCAGGCTGCTGCTGCCCGGACTGGTTGAACGGGTTATTGGCTTCCTGTTGTTGCTGCTGCTGTTGCTGCAGGGCTTCGCCCTGACGGCACAGCGCATCCGGCGAGGTGGTCCACACCGGCAGCGTACGCATACCGCCGCTGCACTGGAAGTAACCATTGCTGTCCACGCCCATATCCACCACGTCTTCCGGCGGCGTCAGCGCCAGCGGCGTCGGGGTCTGGTTAGCCAGGTAGCGCTGATAAATCGACATCGCGCCGCTGGCCCCGTACAGCTTGGTCGGCTGGTTGTTATCGCGGCCAACCCAGGTAATCGTCACCTGGCTGCCATCGATACCGGCAAACCAGGTATCCACGTTGTTGTTGGTGGTCCCGGTTTTACCCGCCAGATGCAGGCCAGGATATTTGGCACCAAGCTGACGGCCGGTACCGCGCTGCACCACCTGCTGCATGGTCCACAGGGTCATATAGGCCGCCTGCGCCGGAACGGCGCGTTCCGCCTGCGGGTAGCTCTGGTACAGCACCGTACCATCTTCAGCAATCACGGAACGCAGCGCCGACAGCGTCGCGCGGTTACCGCCGCTGGCGATGGTCTGGAATGCCTGCGCCACTTCGATTGGCGTCAGGTTAAGGGCGCCGAGGATCATCGCCGGTACCGCATTCAACTGGTCTTTCGGCACGCCCAGCTTCTGCCAGGTATCGGTGATCGCCGGCAGCCCCAGCGACATCCCGAGGTTAACCGTCGGCACGTTCATCGAACGGGTCAGGGCATCCACCAGCATCACCTGACCGCTAAAGCGGCGATCGTCGTTCTGCGGCGACCAGGTCTGGCCGTTCGACAAGCGAATCGTCACCGGCGCATCGGCAATCCACGTATTCAGGCGATACTGGTTCGGCTGGCTCAGCGCGGTCAGATAAGTGGCCGGTTTTGCCAACGAACCAATCGAACGACGCGCCTGCATCGCGCGGTTGTAGCCGGCAAATTGCGGCTCCGCGCCGCCGACCATCGCCCGGACTTCACCGGTAAAGCGATCGACCACCACCATGGCGGTTTCCAGATCCGGCAGCTTACGCTGTTTCTTCAGCACCGGGATCCCTTCAATGGCCGCTTTTTCCGCCGCATCCTGAGCCACCGGGTCAAAGGTGGTAAAGATCTTCACGCCGGAGAGATCTTTCACTTTATCGCCCAGTTTCGCCTGCAGCTCCTGGCGCACCATCTGCATGAACGCCGGCTGCGGTGAAATCACTCCGCCGCGCGGCTGCACGCCCAGCGGACGCGCGCTCAGCATATCGTACAGCTCCTGGTCGATAATATTCTGCTGCTGCAGCAGACGCAGCACCAGGTTACGCCGCTCCAGCGCCAGTTTCGGGTTACGCCACGGGTTATAGATTGACGCCCCTTTGACCATCCCGACCAGCAGCGCCTGCTGATCGAGGCTCAGCTCTTCTACCGGACGGCCAAAGTAGTACAGGCTCGCCAGCGGGAAGCCGCGGATTTCATTATCGCCGCTCTGACCGAGGTACACCTCGTTCATATACAGCTCAAGGATACGATCCTTGCTGTAACGGGCGTCAACAATCAGCGCCATATAGGCTTCGTTGGCCTTACGCCAGTAGGAGCGCTCGCTGGACAGGAACAGGTTCTTCACCAGCTGCTGGGTCAGGGTACTCGCCCCCTGCACCGTACGCCCCGCCGTCAGGTTCGCCAGCACCGCGCGGCCCATTGAGTACAGGCTGATGCCGTCATGCTCATAGAAGTGGCGGTCTTCGGTCGCCAGCAGCGTATCCACCAGCAGATCCGGGAAACCGCTGCGCTTCACGAACAGGCGCTGCTCGCCGTTCGCCGACTGCAGCATGGTGATCAGGCGCGGGTCGAGACGGAAGAAACCGAACTGACGGTTGTTATCCATATTCTCGATGGTATCCAGATGATCGCCATCGAAGGTCAGACGCGCGCGCACCTGCCCCTCTTTGCTATCCGGGAAATCGAACGGACGGCGGATCATCTCGATACTGTTAGCCTGTACGGTGTATTCGCCAGGACGCGTCATTGCGCTGACCTGACGGTACTGGGTCGCATTAAGCAGGCGCACCATCTCGTTTTTGCTGATCTGCATATCCGGCTCAAGGTTGACCATCCGGCCATACACTGCCGCCGGCAGTTCCCAGACTTTACCGTCAATACGGCTGCGAATTTTCTGGTCGAGGTAGACGCCATAGGCGGCAATAATTACCGCAAAGACAATCCCCAGCTTAACCAGCAGCCACAGCCAGCTGCGCTTACGACGAGGCTTGTTGCCTTTGCCCTTTCCTTTCTTCGGCATTGGTCGTTCATCCTCATAATCGTCATCGTAATCATCGTCGTAGTCCTCTTCCCGGACCCGGCGACGGGTGACTTTTTGTTTTGCCGGGCGTGAAGGTCTCCCTTTACGTCCGATAGGCTCGCGGTCATCTCCCGCCATGCTTTTTCTCCGCAACTTTCAGGCGTAAAGGCCTGATTCTCAATACTTCCCCCTGCAGGAGGAAGAAGATATCTCTCAATTTCACACCCGCCGCGCTGCCGCGGCCGACGTCTTTCATATCATCTTCGAAGAATAATTCATTAAACAAATCATATAATTATCTGTTTAAGCTGAAGAATATCTCCGGACATAGCACGAATTGTCCAGGCCACAGAGAATAGCACTAATCCGCGACATTCTTAACCAGCATTTTACAACCGTAAAACGCGATAAACGGTAAAATATGATGTTTTTTAATAACATAAATGTTGCGCCGCGTGACTGCGGCCAGCGATTTTCGGAACCACGCCCACAGCAAGGGCGCGGCGCCTCAGGAGTATTTTTTCGTCCGCCGGGTCGGCGCGGTATTCGCCGGGTCATCCGGCCAGACATGTTTCGGATAGCGCCCTTTCATCTCTTTTTGCACCTCGCGGTATGCCCCCTGCCAGAAGGCGCTTAAATCCCGGGTAATTTGTAATGGTCGCTGCGCCGGCGAGAGTAACTCCAGCACCAGGGGAACCCGTCCTTCGGCAATGCGCGGCGTCGCCGCCTCGCCGAACATCTCCTGCATCCGTACCGCCAGCGCCGGCGGGTTATCTTCATGATAACGAATAGCGATACGGGTGCCGGTCGGCACCGTGTAATGGGTCGGCAGCTCGCTATCCAGCTTCTGGCGTAACGTCCACGGCAGCCAGTTTTGCAGCGCCTGCCGCAGGTCCACCGCCTTGAGCGCCCGAAGCGAATGCACCCCGGTCATCTGCGGCAACAGCCACGCCTCCAGCGAAGCTAACAGCGATGCGTCATCAACGGCGGGCCAGTCCGCTTCCGGCAGCCACTGCGCGGCGCAGTGCAGCCGCAGGCGCAGTTGTTCAGCCTCCGGCGTCCAGTTCAATATCCCGAGCCCCTTATCGCGAATACCGTTGAGCATTGCCTGATGCAGCTCCGCTTCCGACGGTTTCGCCAACGGCTGAGTTTTTATCACCAGCTGGCCAATGCAGCTACGCCGCCAGGCTTTTAGCGTCCCCTGCGCTTCATCCCACTCCACGGTATCGGAGCGCTGTATCAGCTCAGGACGCTGCGCCACCAGTTGATCAATATCCAGCGGCAGCGCCAGCAAAATTCGCGCATCGGGCGCCGAACTGCCCTGTAGTAGCAGCGGCGCAATTAGCCATTCGTGACGCCCGAGCGCGTCATCGGCATCCAGCATCGCGCCCATACCGTTAGCCAGCTGATAGCGCCCTTCCTGGCCGCGTCGACGGGCGATCCGGTCGGCAAAGGCTGGAGCCAGCAACGCCGCCATCCGCGCAGCGTCTGGCTGACCGCCGCGACTGGCCAGCCGCTTCAATAACTGCTGCGTCCGCTGCTGCCAGTTGCCCTTCTGGCGCGCAAACGCGGCGCCTAAATCGCTGCTGCCGCCGCGCGGCGGCTCCTCAAGAATAGCGGCGAGTTTCGCCGCCGTCGCCGCGTCATCCGCGGAATCGGCCGCTGTCAGCATGGCCGCCAGACGCGGGTCGTTACCCAGCGCCGCCATTTGGCGCCCGTGAGCCGAAAGGCGTTCGCCCTCCAGCGCCGATAACGCCGTCAACAGACGCCGCGCCGCCGCCAGATTGATCGCCGGCGGTAGATCCAGCCAGCGAAGCTCGGCCGGGTCGCGGCAGCCCCACTGCAGCAACTCCAGCAGCAGCCCCGACAGATCGCTTTGCAGAATTTCCGGATCGCTCTGCGCCGCCGCGCGCTCCGCCTGCTCTTTCGCCAGCAGATGCAGGCAGATCCCCGGCTCCAGACGCCCGGCACGACCAGCGCGCTGGGTCATTGACGCCTGGCTTATCCGCTGGGTGATTAGCCGGGTCAGGCCGGTGCGCGGATCGAAACGCGCGACCCGTTCCTGAGCGCTGTCGACCACCAGGCGAATGCCTTCGATCGTCAAACTGGTTTCAGCGATATTAGTCGCCAGCACCACTTTGCGCATCCCGGCAGGCGCCGGGAGAATCGCTTTGCGCTGTTCGCTCAGCGGCAGCGCGCCGTATAACGGGCATAACAGCACATCGCTGGCTACACGCTCGCTCAATTGTTCCTGTACGCGCTGAATTTCGCCAACGCCCGGCAGGAATAACAGCATCGAGCCCTGCTCCTCACGCAGCAGATCCGCGGCGGCGATCGCTACCGCTTCGGCAAAACGCTGATGGCTCGCCAGCGGCGTAAAGCGACGTTCAACCGGGAATGCACGCCCTTCGGAAACTACCACCGGCGCTTCCGGCAACAGGCGCTGCAGACGATCGTTATCCAACGTCGCCGACATGATCAATAACTTGAGATCGTCACGCAGCCCCTGCTGAACGTCCAACAACAACGCCAGCGCCAGATCGGCCTGCAGGCTACGTTCATGAAATTCATCGAGGATCACCAGTCCCACGTCGGAAAGTTCCGGATCGTGCTGCAAAGTACGGGTTAAGATCCCTTCGGTGACCACTTCCAGACGGGTATTTGGCCCAACGCAGCTTTCGGCGCGCATCCGGTAGCCTACCGTTTCTCCCGGTTTTTCTCCCAGCAGCTCCGCCAGACGCTGAGCGACGTTACGCGCCGCCAGCCGCCGCGGCTCCAGCAGAATAATCCGGCCATCAATGTTGCCATCGGCGAGGATCTGTAGCGGCAGCCAGGTTGATTTACCCGCGCCGGTAGGCGCGTTAAGCAGCACCTGCGGCGCCTGCTGCAGGGCGGAAAGAAGTTCGGGAAGAATTGCGGCAACCGGCAATGAGGACACGAAAGGCTCCGGAGGTTAACATTCGAGGGCAAGCATTGTAGCATCCCCGTAATTCATTACCGAGTCTCTATCATGTCCGAGCCGAAACGGCTGTTTTTCGCTCTTGAACTGCCGAAAGCGATACAGAAACAGATTATTCACTGGCGCGCCGCCCATTTTGCCGACGATGCCGGAAGGCCGGTCGCCGCCGATAACCTACATCTGACGCTGGCGTTTCTCGGCGACGTCAGCGCTGAAAAACAGCGCGCGCTGTCGGCAATGGCCGGACGCATTCAACAACCGCCATTTACCCTGACGCTCGACGACGCCGGCCAGTGGCTGCGTTCGCGCGTAGTGTGGCTCGGTACCCGCCAGCCGCCGCGCGGCATGCTGCAGCTGGCAAATATGCTGCGCGCTCAGGCAGCGCGCAGCGGCTGCTATCAAAGCCCGCAGCCGTTTCATCCGCATATCACCCTCCTGCGCGACGCCCGCCACGCGGTGCCGATCCCGCCGCCGGGTTTTTGCTGGCAGGTGCCGGTCAACGAATTCGTGCTTTATGAGTCCAGCTTTATCCGCGGGCGCACCCGCTACAACGCGCTGGAACGTTATCCATTTACCAGGGAACTCTGATGCTGTTCACTCCGCCTTTGCAGTCCGCCACTTTAATTAAACGTTACAAACGGTTTCTGGCCGATGTCATCACGCCGGAGGGCCAGGCGCTGACGCTGCACTGCCCGAATACCGGCGCCATGACCGGCTGCGCCGCGCCGGGAGATACCGTCTGGTATTCCACTTCCGATAATCCTAAACGTAAATATGCGCATACCTGGGAATTAACTGAAACCCGGCAGGGGGCCGTCATATGCGTTAACACCTTGCGGGCAAATACCCTGGCGAAGGAAGCGGTACTCGCCGGAAATATCCCTGAGCTTGCCGGGTATAACATTCTGAAAAGCGAAGTAAAATATGGTGAAGAAAATAGCCGAATCGACCTTATGTTACAGGCAGAAGACCGCCGTAACTGCTATATTGAAGTGAAATCGGTTACGTTGGCGGAAAAAGAGTACGGTTATTTTCCCGATGCCGTTACCGCACGCGGTCAGAAGCACCTGCGGGAACTCATGAGCGTCGCTGCCGCGGGCCATCGGGCCGTGATTTTATTCGCCGTGCTGCATTCGGCGATAGACCGTTTCTCACCCGCGCATCATATTGATGCCAAATACGCACAGCTGTTGATAGAGGCGCAGGAAAAGGGGGTAGAAATTCTCGCCTGGAAAGCGGAACTTTCTACCAAAATGATGACTCTGAATAAGCCGATCGCCGTGGCGTTAACCCCCGGTAATTAAAAGGCTAAATTGTGTCCGGTTCGCGAGCGCAAATACGCTTTTCTTCACAGCGTTGTCAAGTGTAACGTTTAGATAATTGCTATCCGGAAAAGCATCTGCTATTTATAGCGGCCTGATTTTTCCCCCACATGGGGATCGATAGTGCGTGTTAAGGAGAAGCAACATGCAAGAAGGGCAAAACCGTAAAACATCGTCCCTGAGTATTCTCGCCATCGCTGGGGTGGAGCCGTACCAAGAGAAGCCGGGCGAAGAGTATATGAACGAAGCCCAGCTGGCGCACTTCAAGCGCATTCTTGAAGCATGGCGTAATCAACTCAGGGATGAAGTGGATCGCACCGTAACGCATATGCAGGATGAAGCTGCTAACTTCCCGGACCCGGTCGACCGTGCCGCGCAGGAAGAAGAGTTCAGCCTGGAGCTGCGTAACCGCGACCGCGAACGTAAACTCATCAAGAAGATTGAGAAAACACTGAAAAAAGTCGAAGACGAAGACTTCGGCTTCTGCGAATCCTGTGGCGTGGAGATTGGCATTCGCCGTCTGGAAGCGCGTCCAACAGCTGACCTGTGCATCGACTGCAAGACGCTGGCGGAAATTCGCGAAAAACAGATGGCGGGTTAATTCCCAGCTACCTCACTCTCTGGCGGGAGTTTCTCCCGCCTGATTCCCCTTGTGTTTAACATGACCGATTCAGACTATATAGGGCGCTTTGCTCCCTCACCTTCCGGCGAACTCCACTTCGGCTCATTAATCGCCGCCCTTGGCAGCTATCTACAGGCGCGGGCGAAAGGCGGTATCTGGCGCGTACGCATTGAAGATATTGACCCGCCGCGGGAAGTTCCCGGCGCCGCCGACACCATTTTGCGACAGCTCGATCGCTACGGTCTGCACTGGGACGGCGAGGTACTGTGGCAATCCCAGCGGCACGATGCCTATCGCGAGCGCCTCGCCTGGCTGCGCGATCGGGATCTCTGCTACTACTGCACCTGCACCCGCGCGCGCATTCACAGCGTCGGCGGGATCTACGACGGTCACTGTCGCGATTTGCGCCTTGGCGCCGAAAACGCCGCGCTGCGCCTGCGCCAGACCCGTCCGGTACTGGAATTTTATGACCAGTTGCGCGGGACCCTCGTCGCCGACGAACCGCTGGCGAGGGAAGATTTCATCATCCATCGTCGCGATGGGCTGTTCGCCTATAACCTGGCGGTAGTGGTTGACGACCATTTTCAGGGGGTCAGCGAAATCGTCCGCGGCGCCGATCTCATCGAGCCAACGGTACGACAAATTTCGCTGTATCAACACTTTGGCTGGCCTGTACCAGATTACGTACACCTGCCGCTGGCGCTGAATGCCGAAGGTAATAAGCTCTCAAAACAGAACCACGCCCCGGCCCTGCCGGAGGGCGATCCGCGCCCGGAAATTGTGCGGGCATTAACATTTTTGAATCAGGATGTCGTTGAGGATTGGCAAGCCCTGAGTATTGACGATTTACTCAAACAAGCGATAGCCAACTGGCAGCCAGCAAAAATCCAGCATTCTCAAATGGCTCCCGCTGAGCTATGATTAGCCGCTATTTTTGCTCGTCGCCCTTCAGGTTGCCCCTGAATTTGCCGTTTAAATGCAACCTGAAGCCCATAGAGTAATGTTTTATCCGAAGTTCGTCTGACACTACGAGGTGCACCATTTTTACCCGAGTCGCTAATTTTTGCCGCAAGGTGCTAAGCCGTGAAGAGCGCGAGGCAGAGGCTGCCGCCGTCGAACAAACGCATATGACGGTGATCCCGCGTGAACAGCATGCAATTTCCCGCAAAGATATCAGTGAAAACGCGCTCAAGGTGCTCTATCGACTGAACAAGGCGGGCTACGAAGCTTACCTGGTCGGCGGCGGCGTTCGCGACCTGCTGCTGGGCAAGAAACCAAAAGATTTTGACGTCACCACCAGCGCGACCCCGGACCAGGTACGTAAACTGTTCCGCAACTGCCGCCTGGTGGGCCGTCGCTTCCGCCTGGCGCACGTGATGTTCGGGCCGGAAATCATTGAGGTCGCCACCTTCCGCGGCCATCACGAAGGCCACACCAACGACCGCGTCACCTCCCAGCGCGGCCAGAACGGCATGCTGCTGCGCGATAACATCTTCGGCTCTATCGAAGAGGATGCCCAGCGCCGCGACTTCACCATCAATAGCCTTTATTACAGCGTGGCGGACTTCACCGTACGCGACTACGTTGGTGGAATGCGCGATCTGCAGGAAGGGGTGATACGCCTGATTGGCGACCCGGAAACCCGTTACCGTGAGGATCCGGTGCGCATGCTGCGCGCGGTTCGTTTCGCCGCCAAACTGCATATGCGCATCAGCGCCGAAAGCGCCGAGCCAATCCCACGTCTGGCTACCCTGCTGCACGACGTACCGCCGGCGCGTCTGTTTGAAGAAGTGCTGAAACTGCTGCAGGCGGGTTATGGTTATGAAACCTACCAGCTGCTGCGCGAATACAGCCTGTTCCAGCCGCTGTTCCCGACGATCACCCGCTACTTCACCGAGCGCGGCGATAGCCCGATGGAACGCATCATCATTCAGGTGCTGAAGAACACCGATAACCGCCTGCATAACGATATGCGCGTTAACCCGGCATTCCTGTTCGCGGTCATGTTCTGGTATCCGCTGCTGGAAATGGCGCAGAAAATCGCGCAGGAGAGCGGGCTGGCCTATTACGACGCCTTCGCGCTGGCAATGAATGACGTGCTGGATGAAGCCTGCCGGACGCTGGCGATCCCTAAACGCATCACCACCCTGGTGCGCGACATCTGGCAGTTGCAGCTTCGTATGTCCCGCCGTCAGGGCAAACGCGCGTGGAAACTCATGGAGCATCCGAAGTTCCGCGCCGCCTATGACCTGCTTGAACTGCGCGCAGGCGCCGAGAACAACCACGAACTGCAGCGCCTGGCCAAATGGTGGGGCGAGTTCCAGGTGGCCGCGCCGCCGGAACAGAAAGATATGCTCAACGACCTCGGCGACGATCCGGCTCCGCGCCGCCGCCATCGCCGCCCGCGTAAACGCGCGCCTCGTCAGGGTAACGCATGACCCTGGTCTATATCGCCATTGGCAGTAATCTCGCCTCGCCGCTCGAACAAGTGAATGCGGCTATCCGCGCGCTGGCCGACATTCCGGACAGCCGCGTGGTGAGCGTATCTTCACTGTACCGTACACCACCGCTGGGGCCACAGGATCAGCCTGACTATCTCAATGCCGCCGTCGCGCTTGAAACCTCGCTCGCGCCAGAAGCGCTGCTCGATCACACTCAGCGCATCGAACTGCAGCAGGGGCGGGTGCGCAAAGCCGAACGCTGGGGGCCGCGTACGCTGGACCTCGACATCATGCTGTTTGGCGACGCAATCATTAACAGCGAGCGCCTGACGGTGCCGCACTACGATATGAAAAATCGCGGTTTTATGCTCTGGCCGCTGTTTGAAATCGCCCCGCAGCTCCACTTCCCCGATGGCCTCGCCCTTCGCGCCGCGCTGGAAAATCTGGGCGCCGAAAAGCCTGCCATCTGGTAACCCCTACTCCCTTTTTTAGCATTTACGGCGATAGTGGTAATCGGTTGCCCAAAATCATTGCCCCCCTGAATGCTGCTGTTAGAATGCCGGTTAATATGACTTTCATCATCAGGAAACGTTATGAAACCGACCACCATTGCCCTGCTGCAGAAATGCAAACAGGAGAAAAAGCGCTTCGCCACTATCACCGCCTACGACTACAGTTTCGCTAAGCTTTTTGCCGACGAAGGCATTAACGTCCTGCTGGTGGGCGATTCGCTGGGGATGACGGTACAGGGACACGATTCCACGCTGCCGGTGACCGTTGACGATATCGCTTACCATACCCGTGCTGTGCGCCGCGGCGCGCCGAACAGCCTGCTGCTCGCCGACCTGCCGTTCATGGCCTACGCCACGCCGGAGCAAACCTTCGAAAATGCCGCTGTAGTGATGCGCGCCGGCGCCAATATGGTCAAACTTGAAGGCGGCGCCTGGCTGGCTGATACCGTCAGGATGCTGGCGGAGCGCGCGGTACCGGTTTGCGGTCACCTCGGCCTGACGCCGCAGTCGGTGAACGTGTTCGGCGGCTATAAAGTTCAGGGCCGCGGCGATGCGGCGCAGGCGCTGTTTGATGACGCGTTAGCCCTGGAAGCGGCCGGCGCGCAGCTGCTGGTGCTGGAGTGCGTGCCGGTAGAGCTGGCAAAACGCATCACCGAAGCGCTGACGATCCCGGTTATCGGCATCGGCGCAGGCAACGTGACCGACGGGCAAATTCTGGTAATGCATGACGCTTTCGGGATCACCGGCGGCCATATTCCTAAATTCGCGAAGAATTTCCTCGCAGAAGCGGGCGACATCCGCGCCGCGGTACGGCAGTATATTGCCGAAGTCGAATCCGGGGCCTATCCGGGCGAAGAACATAGTTTCCATTAAGGAGTCTTGTTGTGCTGATAATTGAAACCCTGCCGCTGCTGCGCCAGCATATCCGTCGTTTACGCCAGGAAGGCAAGCGCATTGCGCTGGTTCCCACCATGGGCAACCTGCACGATGGCCATATGAAGCTGGTCGATGAAGCCAAAGCCTGCGCGGATGTCGTGGTGGTCAGTATCTTCGTGAATCCGATGCAATTTGACCGCCCGGACGATCTGGCGCGCTATCCGCGCACCCTGCAGGAGGATTGCGAAAAGCTGAACAAGCGCAAGGTCGACTTTGTCTTTGCTCCGGCGCCGGCGGAAATTTATCCGCAGGGTACTGAAGGACAGACTTTCGTTGACGTTCCTGGCCTGTCGACCATGCTGGAAGGCGCCAGCCGCCCTGGCCACTTCCGCGGCGTCTCGACCATTGTCAGCAAACTGTTCAACCTGGTGCAGCCGGATGTCGCCTGCTTCGGCGAGAAAGATTTCCAGCAGCTGGCGCTGATCCGCAAAATGGTCGCCGATATGGGCTACGACATTGAGATCGTCGGCGTGCCGATCATCCGCGCTAAAGACGGCCTGGCGCTGAGCTCGCGTAACGGTTATCTGACCGCCGAGCAGCGTAAAATCGCCCCCGGTCTGTACAAAGTGCTGAGTACGGTAGCGGGCAAACTTGCCGCAGGCGAGCGTAACCTTGAGGAAATCATTGCCATCGCCGAGCAGGAGCTAAATGAATCAGGTTTTCGTGCCGACGATATGCAGATCCGTGATGCCGACACTCTGCTGGAGCTAACAGAAGCCAGCAAACGCGCGGTGATCCTGATGGCGGCATGGCTGGGCCAGGCGCGCCTGATTGATAACAAAATCGTCGAGCTGGGCCAGTAGCCTGGAACGAAAAATCGGGTTATTTTCTCAAAGCGGATGCCGTGTCCGCTTTGCTACATAAAGGTTGGAAGGTAGAAGTTATGATGCGTAATATGCTGCAGGGCAAGCTCCATCGCGTTAAAGTCACGCAGGCTGACCTGCATTACGAAGGTTCCTGCGCCATTGACCAGGATTTCCTCGAAGCGGCCGGTATTCTGGAAAATGAAGCCATTCATCTGTGGAACGTGACCAACGGTAACCGTTTCTCAACTTATGCGATCGCCGCCGAGCGTGGTTCGAAGATTATCTCCGTCAACGGCGCTGCGGCGCACTGCGCAAGCGTCGGCGATATCCTCATTATCGCCAGCTTCGTGACCATGTCTGACGAAGAAGCCCGCACCTGGCAGCCGAAAGTCGCCTATTTCGAAGGCGATAACGAAATGAAGCGCCAGGCGAAAGCTATTCCGGTGCAGGTCGCCTGATTCTTACGGCGCTGCGCTCAGCCGCAGCGCCAGTTTACCCTTGCGGCTGATTGCTGATAAGCCGCGACATCGTCTCCAGCGAATCGGTACGTAAGATATACAACCGCTTCAGCAGGAACGGATTATCCCCCGGTTTCACCTTCCCTCTCACCGTCGTTACCGCCAGATGAAAACCGGCATCGTTCGCCGCCTTGACCGCCGTGGCGTTATAGCCGCCAAACGGATACGAAAGATACAGCACGTGCGGATTAAACTGACTCAGCGCCCGCCGGGAACGCTCGAAATCAAAGAGAATGTTGTGATAATTCCGGCTGAGCAATATCGGGTGACGGGCGGCATCGACCCGGTGCAGAAAATGGGTATGCGACTGCACATCAAACACGTCCTGAATCTGCCTGAGCTCAGAGATACTCATAAACTGCAGCGATTTCGGATCCCACTTTTGCGGATGACGTTTGATCCGCGACGAGATAATAAACGCCGTCGCGTGGAAGCCGTACTGCTTGAGGATTGGATAAGCGTAGCGATTCACCGACTTGAGGCCATCATCAAAGGTAATCACCACCGAGCGTGCAGGCAGATTAACCTTGTTACGCAGATACCCTTCCAGTTGATACATCGTCAGGGTGGTATAACCCTGGTCACGCAACCAGGTCATCTGGTTACTGAAAGCGCGCACCGAAGTGGTGGTGGAGGTATGGCGAAAACGGCTATTTTCTTCATCACGCAGAATATGGTGATAAGTCAGTAGCGGAATGCCGTTATCCTCCTGCGCATCCAGACTACTCACCCACGCCAGCCGGTTGCCGATACGAATCTGATACCAGGTCTGATTAAGGCGATCTTTCAGCTTGCTGATAATGGGATAGCGCAGGTTATTCGCTAATGTACCAAACGGCGGGCTGCCCACTGATGGCGCATCGTATACCGGCGTATCTTTCCAGGTCAGCAGGTTCTGGTTGCTCAATGGCTGGCGTAAATCGCCCAGGCTATCCTCAACCCGTTTTGCGCCCTGCACCGCCCCCAGATGTCCTTTATCAATAAAACCGGTACCGAAGCCGAAATTGAATTCATAATAGTCTGCCGTGGTCGGCACCACGGCAAGGATCTGCCCGGCGCGAACGTTGCCGACGCTCACCACATGGTTGCCGACCTGCGCCCAGATATCGGCATCTTCCGTGACTTGCATATAGCGTGCGGGAACGCCCTGCTGGCTGAGCAGACTGGCGGAAACGCTGGCAGATGCCAGAAAAAGGAACAATGTAATGACTCGGGCAAACATGCGCATCGAACCGGTAAACCTGAATGCCGCCATTGTAACAAAAGCGGCATCAATGCTAATGCCTAATTTCCGAACGTATCATGCAGGAGACGAAAAGGCGGGTTCTTTTGCTGCTGATGCCACAGGCTGCTCACCGTGGGGCCTCCGGCGCTAACGATAGCATTACGGAAGGCGTCACTGCTGAGGGTATAGCGCTGTAAATACATTTCCTCCAGCAATGGATAGCGAATGCCGGAAATGACTTCACAGTGGGTATGTTTGTGACTCATCAGCGCAGCGGCGCGATACGGCGCGGCGCCGGTTTTATCGGTGAGAAAAATCACCCCATCGCCGCAGTCGGTGGCATGCAGCGCGTCGCACATCATGCGGCTCAGCATATTGACGCTCAGATTACGCCAGTAATTCACCGCCCGGCATTGCGCCAGCGGGCCAAACTTTTTCTCCAGACGATCCAGCATCTCCTGCGCCAGCTCATCATGACAGGTAATTACCCAACCTAACATCGCCTACCTCCTTAGCAGGCAAACAATTTAGCAGGGCAAGCGTTGAGATGGGGTGATGGGTATCAAAAATTACCGCTTAGCGCCCCGCCACAGTGAAATTAGCGGGGGCGCTAACAGAGAGGATTAGCTACGCAGGCCGCGCCCGCGCTGGATCAGATACCAGCACAGAATATAGAAGGCCACGATAAACACCACCAGTACGCCAAAGGTGGTCGCCAGCGGGACGTCATGAATGCCGAGGAAGCCAAAACGGAAGCCGCTAATCATGTAGACGATCGGGTTGAGATGCGACAGCGCCTGCCAGAACGGCGGCAACAGCGTCAGCGAATAGAACACCCCGCCAAGATAGGTCAGCGGCGTCAGCACGAAAGTCGGGATCAGGCTGATGTCGTCGAAGGTTTTCGCAAATACCGCATTGAGCAGGCCCGCCAGCGAGAACAGGATTGCCGTCAAAATCAGCGTCAGGGCGACGAACAGCCAGGAATGAACCTGGAACGGGACGAAGAACAGCGAGATAGCCGTAACCAGAATCCCGACGCACAGCCCGCGCGCCACCCCGCCGCCGACGTAACCGGCGATCACCACGTGGGTTGGCACCGGCGCCACCAGCAGTTCCTCAATGTTGCGCTGAAACTTGGCGCTGAAGAACGACGAGGCGACGTTGGCGTAGGCATTGGTGATCACCGCCATCATAATCAGCCCCGGCACGATAAACTGCATGTAGGTAAAACCGTGCATCTCGCCGATCCGTGAGCCGATCAGATTGCCAAAGATGACGAAATAGAGGGTCATGGTGATCACCGGCGGCACCAGCGTCTGAACCCAGATACGCATAAACCGGTGGATCTCTTTGGTCCAGATGCTTTTCAGCGCGACCCAGTAAAGCTGCATCATGCTGATTCTCCTTTTTTGTCGTGCACCAGCGTGACAAACAGCTCTTCCAGACGGTTGGCCTTGTTACGCATACTTAATACCTGCACGCCCTGGGCACTTAGCTGGGCGAAAACGCTGTTAATCCCCTGCTCGCGCAGGACTTCAACTTCCAGCGTCGAGGTATCAACCAGCCGGTATTGATATCCATCGAGGGTCGGCAGCGGGCTTTTCGGCGCCAGATCGAGGATAAAGGTTTCCGATTTCAGCTTTGCCAGCAGCGCCTTCATTGAGGTGTTTTCCACCAGCTCGCCGCTCTGGATAATGCCGATATTGCGGCACAACATTTCCGCTTCTTCCAGATAGTGGGTCGTGAGGATAATGGTGGTGCCTTTATCGTTGAGATCTTTGAGGAACCCCCACATCGAGCGACGTAGTTCGATATCAACGCCAGCGGTGGGTTCATCAAGAATGAGCAGCTTCGGCTCATGCATCAGCGCGCGGGCAATCATCAGGCGGCGCTTCATCCCGCCGGAGAGCATACGCGCGCGTTCATTGCGCTTTTCCCACAGATCGAGCTGTTTCAGATACTTTTCGCTACGCAAGATAGCTTCTTTACGCTCAACGCCATAGTAACCCGCCTGGTTAACCACGATCTGCTGTACGGTTTCGAACGGGTTGAAGTTGAACTCCTGCGGCACCAGCCCGAGCTGGCGTTTGGCGTTCACAACATCTTTTTCCAGGTCGTAACCAAATACATTAACCTGACCGGAGGTTTTATTGACCAGCGAACTAATGATGCCGATAGTCGTGGATTTCCCCGCGCCGTTCGGGCCCAGCAGCGCATAAAAGTCGCCGGCTTCAACCTGCAGGTCAATGCCTTTCAGCGCCTGAACCCCGCCGGGATAGGTTTTCTTGAGCTGTTTTAATTCCAGAGCAATGGTCATTAAATATCTCTTCTCGTGTCTTCACATCTAATTTACCCAAATAATTCATGTTGCAGGAAGGCGGCAAATGAGCGAATCCCCAGGAGCTTACATAAGTAAGTGACTGGGGTGAACGAGTGCAGCCAACGCACCTGCAGCATGAAGTATGACGGGTAAAGATTGTTTTCAAAAAGGTGAGCTTACCCTATATTAGCGCAACGCACTTACTTGGTTACAGGCCGTAAACGTCCATGAATGATATAGATACACTCATCAGCAATAATGCACTATGGTCAAAAATGCTGGTGGAAGAGGACCCCGGCTTCTTTGCGAAATTGTCGCAGGCGCAGAAACCGCGTTTTCTGTGGATTGGCTGTTCCGATAGCCGCGTCCCCGCAGAGCGCTTAACCGGCCTGGAACCCGGTGAGTTGTTCGTGCACCGTAACGTTGCCAATCTGGTGATCCACACCGACCTGAACTGTCTGTCGGTGGTGCAATACGCCGTTGACGTGCTGGAAGTCGAACACATTATTATCTGCGGCCACTACGGCTGCGGCGGTGTACAAGCGGCGGTCGAAAACCCGGAATTGGGGCTTATTGATAACTGGCTGCTACACATTCGCGATATCTGGTTTAAACACAGTTCGCTGCTCGGTGAAATGCCGGAAGAGCGGCGTCTGGATACACTTTGCGAACTGAACGTGATGGAGCAGGTATACAACCTGGGACACTCGACGATCATGCAGTCGGCGTGGAAACGTGGACAAAAAGTGACGATCCACGGTTGGGCTTATGGTATTCACGACGGACTACTGCGCGATCTTGATGTCACCGCCGTCAGCCGGGAAACCCTCGAGCAGCGCTATCGCCACGGGATTTCCAATCTCAAGAGCAAGCACGCCAACCATAAATAGCCGCCGCCCTCACCGCCCCGGATAAAGCGCTCGCCTTATCCGGGACCGCAACAATAATTACTCGTCCAGCAGGATCACTTTGCCGACGTACGGCAGATGACGATAGCGCTGAGCGTAGTCGATACCGTAGCCCACCACGAACTCATCCGGAATCGCAAAACCGACAAACTCCACCGGGACGTTCACTTCACGACGGCTTGGTTTATCCAGCAGCGTACAGATAGCCAGCGATTTCGGCTCGCGCAGGCTGAGGATTTCGCGCACTTTAGACAGGGTGTTGCCGGAATCGATGATGTCTTCGACGATCAATACGTCTTTACCGCGAATATCTTCATCCAGGTCTTTAAGGATTTTGACATCGCGGGTGGTGGACATGCCGCTGCCATAGCTGGAGGCGGTCATAAAGTCGACTTCATGCGGCACCTGAACCTCACGGCACAGGTCAGCCATAAACATAAATGAACCGCGCAGCAGACCCACCAGCACCATTTCACTGCCGCTGTCTTTGTAGCGTTCATTAATTTGACGACCCAGTTCGGCGATACGCGCTTTGATCTCGGCTTCCGGGATCATCACTTCTACAGTATGTTTCATTAAACTAACCATTTGATTCTTAGGATAAATCTTCAAAGCCGTTGCTTTCACATCGACGTTGACCGGCAAGCGATACAGTATACCAGCAAAACGAAATCTTCGGTGCAGTGAATAATAAAGCCATATTTGTGATTCCGATCACAGTTGTTAAATCCTATAATTAATTGCAGTTAAAAAATTAACAACTGAAGAGTGTCTTTCTATGGCAGAAACAAAATCTCAACAATCACGGTTACTTGTCACGCTGACGGCGCTGTTTGCCGCCTTCTGTGGCCTGTATCTGTTAATCGGTGGGGTATGGCTGGCCGCTATCGGCGGTTCCTGGTACTACCCTATCGCAGGCCTGGTGATGCTGGCCGTCACCGTTATGCTGTTCCGCGGCAAGCGCGCTGCGCTGTGGCTGTACGCCGCCCTGCTGCTGGCAACCATGATTTGGGGGGTATGGGAAGTCGGTTTCGACTTCTGGGCGCTGACGCCGCGTAGCGACATCCTGGTCTTCTTCGGCATCTGGCTGATTCTGCCATTTGTCTGGCGTCGTCTGCCGGTCCCTTCCGCCGGCGCCGTTGGCGGTCTGGTTATCGCCCTGCTGATTAGCGGCGGGATCCTGACCTGGGCCGGTTTCAACGATCCGCAGGAAGTGAACGGTACGCTGAGTGCTGACGCGACGCCGGCCGCGCCGATTTCTACCGTCGCCGATAGCGACTGGCCGGCTTATGGCCGCAACCAGGAAGGCCAGCGTTATTCACCGCTGAAGCAAATTAATACCGATAACGTGAAGAACCTGAAGGAAGCCTGGGTATTCCGCACCGGCGACCTGAAGCAGCCGAACGATCCGGGTGAAATCACTAACGAAGTGACGCCGATTAAAGTTGGCGACATGCTGTATCTGTGTACCGCCCACCAGCGTCTGTTCGCGCTTGACGCGGCCACCGGTAAAGAGAAGTGGCATTTTGACCCGCAGCTGAACGCCGATCCGTCGTTCCAGCACGTGACCTGCCGTGGCGTTTCCTATCATGAAGCCAAAGCAGATAACGCGCCTGCCGACGTCGTCGCCGACTGCCCGCGCCGTATTATTCTGCCGGTCAACGATGGCCGTCTGTTCGCGGTGAACGCCGACAACGGTAAGCTGTGCGAAACCTTTGCCAACAAAGGCATTCTCAACCTGCAAACCAATATGCCGGTAACCACGCCGGGTATGTATGAACCGACGTCGCCGCCGATTATCACCGATAAGACTATCGTCATTGCCGGCGCGGTAACCGATAACTTCTCAACCCGCGAGCCATCAGGCGTGATCCGCGGCTTTGATGTGAATACCGGTAAACTGCTGTGGGCCTTCGACCCGGGTGCGAAAGACCCTAATGCGATCCCGAGCGATGAGCATCACTTCACACTCAATTCACCTAACTCCTGGGCGCCTGCCGCCTATGACGCGAAGCTGGATTTAGTCTATCTGCCGATGGGCGTTACCACGCCGGATATCTGGGGCGGCAATCGCACGCCGGAACAGGAACGTTACGCCAGCTCTATCGTAGCGCTGAACGCAACCACCGGGAAACTGGCATGGAGCTACCAAACCGTACACCACGATCTGTGGGATATGGATATGCCGTCGCAGCCGACGCTGGCCGACATTGATGTGAACGGTAAAACCGTACCGGTGATTTACGCTCCGGCCAAAACCGGCAACATCTTCGTGCTGGATCGCCGTAATGGCGAGCTGGTGGTCCCGGCGCCGGAAAAACCGGTTCCGCAAGGTGCGGCGAAAGGCGATTATGTTGCTAAAACCCAGCCGTTCTCCGAGCTGAGCTTCCGTCCGAAGAAAGACCTGACCGGCGCAGATATGTGGGGCGCCACCATGTTTGACCAACTGGTGTGCCGCGTTATCTTCCATCAGATGCGCTATGAAGGTATCTTCACTCCGCCGTCTGAACAGGGCACGCTGGTCTTCCCGGGGAACCTGGGGATGTTTGAATGGGGCGGTATCTCCGTCGATCCAAACCGTCAGGTGGCTATCGCCAACCCGATGGCGCTGCCGTTCGTCTCTAAACTGATCCCACGCGGCCCGGGCAACCCGATGGAACCGCCAAAAGACGCGAAAGGCTCTGGTACCGAGTCCGGCGTTCAGCCGCAGTATGGCGTCCCGTTCGGCGTCACGCTGAACCCATTCCTGTCGCCGTTTGGCCTGCCGTGTAAACAACCGGCATGGGGTTATATCTCGGCGCTGGATCTGAAGACCAACGAAGTGGTGTGGAAAAAACGCATCGGTACGCCGCAGGATAGTCTGCCGTTCCCGCTGCCTGTTCCACTGCCATTCAATATGGGTATGCCGATGCTGGGCGGACCGATCTCAACCGCCGGTAACGTGCTGTTTATCGCCGCCACCGCCGATAACTACCTGCGCGCTTACAACATGAGTAATGGTGAAAAACTGTGGCAGGCGCGTCTGCCTGCAGGTGGCCAGGCGACGCCGATGACCTATGAAGTGAATGGCAAGCAGTACGTTGTCATCTCTGCCGGCGGTCATGGCTCGTTCGGTACTAAAATGGGCGACTACATCGTTGCCTATGCGTTACCGGATGACGCGAAATAAAACGCAAAACGGCAACGAAAGTTGCCGTTTTTTTGTTTGCCCCCTCCCCTATGGGAGAGGGCGGCAGGCCGCACACTCCTAAACGGTGAACCCCAACATCATCCCGGTGTCTTCATGCTCCAGTAGATGACAGTGCGCCATATAGGCAAACTCCTTGGGCGCCTGATGATCGAACTTCACCAGCACTTCACTCACCCCGCCCTCCACTCTTACCGTATCCTTCCAGCCGCGACGATGCGCCGCTGGCGCCTGGCCATTTTCACTCAGAATACGGAATTGCGTGCCATGAATATGGAAAGGATGCAGCATCATGTCGCCCTTGCCGGAGATCAGCCAGCGCTCGTACTGCCCCCTGGCCGCGGCGAACATCGGCACATTCATATCAAAGGCTTTACCGTTGATACGGTTGGCGTTATGGAAATCGAAGCCCTTATCAGATGAAGCGCCATGTCCCATTCCGCCACCATGGTTCATATTCTTCATCTGACCGTGATTCATATTGCCCATGTCGCCATGATCCATCATCATCCCATGGTTCATACCGGACATCGCCTGGTCGCCATATTTCTTCATCAGCGCCTGCATTCCCATCATATCGAGCATCGGATCCATCGACAGCTGCAGCGTGCGCTGCGTCAGCCCCTCCAGTGACGGCAGCGCGGGCATCGCCGCCAAAGTATCGGGTAGCTTACCGGATGCCGGGATCAATAGCGGCTGTATACGGAGCACCGGCTGCGGCTTATCAAATGGCGCAATCGCCATCCCCATCTGGCTCACCGGCAGCGTCAGGAGATCAAATGCCTTTCCGTCGCGGGTATCAATCAATACCTCAAAGCGCTCGCCCATTAGTACCGGCAGTTCGCTCACTTTGACCGGTTCCGCTAACAGGCCGCCGTCGCTTGCTACTACATACATTGGGCGGCGATCGCTGGTAGCGAAATTCAGCGAGCGGGCATTACAACCATTAAGCAGACGCAGGCGCAGCCAACCGCGCGGCGGAGCGTGTTCGGGATACAGCGCGCCGTTAGTCAACAGGGTATCGCCAAACCAGCCAACGGCGGCGCTCATGATATCGAGCTGGTAATCTATTTCTCCATTGGCATTGAATCTTTTGTCCTGCACGATCACCGGAACATCATCAATTCCCCACTGCTTCGGCAGCAGTAATTGCCCGCTCTCGACATCTTCAATCAGCACCAAACCCGCCAGCCCCATCGCGACCTGACGGCCGGTTTTACCATGCTGATGGGGATGGAACCAGCAGGTCGCCGCTCGCTGCGTCGGCGTAAAACTCACCGTCCTTGAGGCTCCTGCGGCGATGACGCCCTGCGGGCCGCCATCGACTTCGCCAGGCACTTCCAGCCCATGCCAGTGGACCGTGGTCTCCTCCGCCAGGCGGTTATGAATATCTACCGTCACCGCTTCACCTTGCTTCAGCTTCAACGCAGGCCCGAGGAGGTTGCCGTTATAACCCCAGGTCGTCGCAAGATGCGGGCCAAACTGTGTCTTTCCGGCTTGAATCGTCAGCGTAATGCGATTGCGCGCGTCGGCGGTCAATAAATCCGGGACCGGCAAAGCCGGACGGCCAGCAGCGAATACCGAACGGCTCCAGAGCGGTAAGGCGCTGACCGCGCCAAGCGCGGCGCTTAATTTGATAAACTCACGACGTTGCATTTTCACATCCTTTTATTCTGCTGGTGAATATTTAAGCTTAAACCCTCCCGCAACGGGAAGGTCAAGCAGAAGCTTGTGAATAAAGCTCTGCGTGGTGTAAAGAAGTATGCTAACTTTGATTGTCCGTGTTTCAATGGTAGAAAAAATGAAGACGTTTTTCAGAACAATGCTGTTTGGCAGCCTGCTCGCCCTCTCCGCCAATAGCTATGCATTAAGTGAATCCGAAGCGGAAGATATGGCTGATTTAACGGCGGTATTTGTATTCCTGAAAAACGATTGCGGCTATCAAAATTTGCCAAATACGCAAATTCGCCGCGCGTTGGTCTTTTTTGCCCAGCAAAACCAATGGGACCTCAGCAACTACGACAGCTTTAATATGAAAGCATTAGGTGAGGACAGCTATCGCGATCTCAGCGGTATCAAAATCCCAACAGCCAAAAAATGCAAAGCTCTGGCCCGAGACTCCCTCAGCCTGCTGGCCTATGTGAAGTAAGCCTATCTGCAGCCGCGGCGATGCGGCTGCATCTGTGTATTCACGCCTCACCCTCTCCACCAGCATTGACGAAATATGAATTCATTAACCGATATTTTTTATTTCACGCCCCTATTTTTCTTTATTTTTATTAACTAACCAAAAGTTTAATTTATCCGTAAAAATCACATTCGAGAGTAAATAATTCAACTCCTCATTTATTGCAAAGACCAACAGGACAATTAAAATCGCCTGCAACCTCTCTTATTGCCATGGAATGACATTTTGAATATCTCACCTATTTTTCGCTTATTTCCCTTCGCTATTATCATGTTAGCGGGTTGCCAGGCACATCGTCAGGCTAACGCTCCCATAACGCCGCCAATCGTCATCGCCACCGATGCGCAACAGAATGAAAAGCTGCGACTGGCCGCTGAGCAGGAGCGGCTTAATGCCTGCCGCCAGGCGTTGGATTCGTTAAAAGAAGTTAATCCGAAAGAAGCCTCAAGACTGGGTAGTGAATTCACCGCCCTGATAGGTGCGGCGTCGCAATATAATTCAGTGCGAACGAAAGTCGCCGATCCCACCCGTCAGGGCATCGATTCCATGTATCAATTTAAATCCATTAAGCTTTGCGCCGATATTGAAAAGTCGCTGATCGATAGTCTGGTCATGCGCGGCGATAATGCGGTGAAGTGACAGGCGCTATGATAATTCGCCTTAATATATTGACGCTGGCCTTCATTTTGCTGGCGTCCTTTTTTATTGGTCATGCGCAAGCGGATGACGGCGCGCCTGCGTTTCTCAACTATGTCCAGCAGCAGGAGAAAAAAGAGAACAAAGAGAAGAAAGAGATACCTCCGGCACCGGAGGTCAGTAAACCCGCCAGGGCTCGCGACAACAATACGGCAGCACTGCAAAAAAAACTGGCCGCGCAAAAAAGTCTCATCGCCGACAAAGATAAGACCATCCGCCAGCTGCAGGCACAGCTAAAATCACAACCTCCCGCCGTCACGCCAGCGCCGGTAGATAATTCAGCGTTGAATAACACCATCGCACAGCTTCAGGGCCGGATAACCGCGCTGGACACGGAAAACAAGCGGCTTGTTCAGCAAGCCCGCACCTTCCAGCAGGAAAAAGCCGAGGGCGCAGATAATCTCAAACGCTCTGCCGCCTCTCTGCAGGCGCAAACGGTAAAGCTCAACGCGCTGGAGAGAGACAAGCAGGCCCTGAGCGACAAGCTGGCTGCGGCAATGGCGGAGAAACAGAAACTGAGCGCCGAACTCGCCGCAGTAAAAACCACCACCGCGGCAACCAAATCATCCGCGCTAAACCTCAGTAATGCCCCACAGCAGCAGGCATACTCCGTCGGTGTATCAATAGGGCAAGATGCGCTTAAAACGCTGTCCAGCCAGGCAGCGAAAGGGTTAAATCTGCAACAGGAGACCGTTATTAAGGGCATTAACGATGTTTTTGCCGGTAAGCTGGCGCTGGATGAACAAGCGCGCAATAAGGCGCTTTTCGACGTGTCGCAGCGGTTATACAAAAACATTGATAAAATTGAGCAGCAAACCCTCCGCGAAGGTAAAGAGTATCAGCAGCAATTTGCCGCGCAGAAAGGCGTTCTACTCAAAGGCGGGATCTATAGCCGCATTGACTACCCCGGCAAAGGTGAAATTGATGATAACGATATCGTCACCGTCGTTATCAAAGAAAGCTTGATCGACGGTACCGTGATAAACGATATGGAAGCCGAAGATAAGGTCTGGTCACAGGCGCTAAGTCAGTATCCCCCGACCTTCCGTGAACCGCTTAAACGCCTGAATAACCATGGCGCCATCACTATCGTGGTTCCACCGGAGCGGGCTTACGGCAGCAAAGGGATCCCTGGAAAAATTCCGCCGGGCGCGACGATGGTGTATACCGTCCGAATTGTTGACGTCAGGCCCAATAGCGATCAACAACCCAAAACACCTGCGCCGAAAACCTCACGCTAGCGAGAGTTCAGCCAAACAGTAGAAGGTTCACTATTCGCCATATCAATCTCTATCTATAGTTGGCTATGATGGGGTGCCCGCTTTGTGGGCACCACAGAAGTTAACAAAGGAGGAGTAAGCCATGGCCGAGAGTAATCAGTGGCATGAGACGCTGCACGACCATTTTGGTCAATATTTTACCGTTGATAACGTGCTGTACCATGAGAAGACCGATCATCAGGATTTAATCATCTTCGAAAATGCGGCATTTGGCCGCGTGATGGCGCTTGATGGCGTGGTGCAAACCACCGAGCGCGATGAGTTTATTTACCATGAAATGATGACCCACGTTCCGCTGCTGGCCCATGGTCACGCAAAGCACGTGCTGATCATCGGCGGCGGCGATGGCGCGATGCTGCGTGAAGTCTCCCGCCACCAACATATCGAAACCATTACCATGGTGGAAATCGACGCCGGAGTGGTATCGTTCTGCCGTCAGTACCTTCCAAACCATAACGCCGGCGCCTATGACGACCCGCGCTTTACGCTGGTGATTGATGACGGCGTGAACTTCGTCAACCAAACGTCACAAACTTTTGATGTCATTATCTCCGACTGTACTGACCCGATCGGCCCCGGTGAGAGCCTGTTTACCTCGGCGTTTTATGCTGGCTGTAAACGTTGCCTGAACCCCGGCGGAATTTTCGTTGCCCAGAACGGCGTAAGCTTCCTGCAGCAGGATGAAGCGGTAGGCAGCCATCGCAAACTCAGCCACTATTTCACCGATGTCAGCTTCTACCAGGCGGCGATCCCGACCTACTATGGCGGTATCATGACCTTTGCCTGGGCGACCGATAATGAAGCCCTGCGTCATTTGTCGACGGAAATTATTCAGGCCCGCTTCCATAGCGCCGGGCTGCAATGCCGTTATTACAACCCGGCAATTCATACCGCGGCTTTCGCGCTACCGCAATACCTGCTGGACGCGCTGACCGCCAGCTAACCTGAAACGAGGAGGTGAACCAAATTGAAAAAGCTTAAGCTGCACGGCTTCAACAACCTGACTAAAAGCCTGAGTTTTTGTATTTACGATATCTGCTACGCTAAAACCGCCGAAGAGCGCGATGGCTATATCGCCTATATCGATGAACTCTATAATGCCAACCGCCTGACGGAAATCCTCTCCGAGACCTGTTCAATCATTGGCGCCAACATACTCAACATCGCACGCCAGGATTATGAACCGCAGGGCGCAAGCGTCACCATTTTGGTTAGCGAAGAGCCTATCGATCCGCAGCTTATCGATCAGAGCGAGCATCCGGGCCCGCTGCCTGAGACCGTGGTCGCACATCTCGATAAAAGCCACATCTGCGTGCATACCTATCCGGAAAGCCATCCGGAAGGCGGTCTGTGCACCTTCCGCGCCGATATTGAAGTCTCCACCTGTGGAGTGATTTCACCGCTGAAGGCGCTGAACTACCTGATTCACCAGCTGGAATCCGATATCGTAACCATTGATTATCGCGTGCGTGGTTTCACCCGTGATATCAACGGCATGAAGCATTTTATCGATCATGAAATCAACTCTATTCAGAACTTCATGTCAGAAGATATGAAGTCGCTCTATGACATGGTGGACGTGAACGTCTATCAGGAAAATATGTTCCATACCAAAATGATGCTGAAAGAGTTCGATCTGAAACACTACATGTTCCACACCAAACCGGAAGAGTTAAGCGAACAAGAGCGCAAGGTGATTACCGACCTGCTGTGGAAAGAGATGCGGGAAATTTATTACGCCCGCAATATCCCTGCGGTGTAATGACTGAAATGCCCGGCGGCGCTTTTGCTTGCCGGGCCTACGGGGTTCCGCGCCGCCCGGCACCGAACGAATCATTAACGCTGCTGCATAAATTCACGGTATGCGGCAACCACCTGCAGGAAATCCTCCACGCCGCAAAGAGAGAGGCTCTCTTCGTCGTAGTAATTCATCCCCTCTTCCATTTCATCGCCGGAAAATTCCAGTTGGTTGGCGCGGATCATCACTTCTTCGCCATCCAGCCACAACGTATATTCATGGCCGGCCCGCTGCCAGGAACGTTCACTGCCTTTCACGGTGCGCGCTGCCTGTTCCACTTCATCCAGAAGGGCCAGGTTATCTTTCACCTCTTCGTTGAACCAGTGACCAATCGCCTCGTGGTCCATCGACATTCGCACCTTTACCACACCGGTAATATCGCGCAGAAATTCGTAATCCATAATCTTTTCCTCTGCAAGGGCAATGCGTCACCGCTGCACTGTACCCATAACCTAATTATCGCAGCAGAAAGGAAGAAAAAAAGCGCAACGGGTGGGAGGTTTAAAAATAAAAATGCCCGCTGATGCAATGTTCAGCGGGCATTGGAGAGTTTGTAGCCAAACGGTCAGCCGGGCTGACCGAACGGATTACACGGCGGTCTGGAAGATCACGCCGTCAGCTTTTTCAGTGTACTGATCCAGCTGGTTAAAGTTCAGGTAGCGATAGGTATCTTCCGCCGTCTTATCAACCTGAGCGACGAAGGTCTGATACTCTTCCGGCGTCGGCAGTTTGCCCAGCAGAGAAGCGACCGCCGCCAGTTCGGCAGAGGCCAGATAGACGTTGGCGCCGGTACCTAAACGGTTCGGGAAGTTACGGGTAGAGGTCGACACGACCGTCGCGCCGTCAGCCACGCGCGCCTGGTTGCCCATACACAGGGAACAGCCAGGGATTTCGATACGCGCGCCGCTCTTACCAAACACGCTGTAGTAGCCTTCTTCAGTCAACTGCGCGGCATCCATACGGGTTGGCGGCGCCACCCACAGGCGAGTCGGCAGTTGGCCTTTGTGGCTGTCCAGCAGTTTACCGGCAGCACGGAAGTGGCCAATGTTGGTCATGCAGGAACCGATAAACACTTCGTCGATCTTCTCGCCCTGCACGTCTGACAGCAGACGCGCATCGTCCGGATCGTTCGGAGCGCACAGAATAGGCTCTTTGATATCCGCCAGATCGATGTCGATCACTGCCGCGTATTCCGCATCAGCGTCGGCTTCCAGCAGTTGCGGATCCGCCAGCCATTTTTCCATGCCCTGGATACGGCGCTCCAGCGTACGGCGATCGCCGTAACCTTCCGCGATCATCCACTTCAGCAGGACGATGTTGGAGTTCAGATACTCGACGATCGGCTCTTTGTTCAGCTTGATGGTACAACCAGCAGCAGAACGCTCGGCGGAAGCATCGGTCAGTTCAAATGCCTGCTCGACTTTCAGATCCGGCAGACCTTCGATTTCAAGGATGCGGCCAGAGAAGATGTTTTTCTTCCCTTTCTTCTCAACGGTCAGCAGGCCCTGCTTGATAGCATACAGCGGGATGGCGTGAACCAGGTCGCGCAGGGTAATGCCCGGCTGCATTTTACCTTTGAAGCGCACCAGTACTGATTCCGGCATATCCAGCGGCATCACGCCGGTCGCGGCGGCGAAGGCCACCAGACCTGAGCCCGCCGGGAAGGAGATACCAATCGGGAAACGGGTATGGGAGTCGCCGCCGGTACCTACGGTATCAGGCAGCAGCATACGGTTCAGCCAGGAGTGGATAACGCCATCGCCCGGACGCAGTGAAACACCGCCGCGGTTCATGATGAAGTCCGGCAGAGTGTGGTGCGTGGTGACGTCAACCGGCTTCGGATAGGCTGCAGTGTGACAGAAGGACTGCATCACCAGGTCAGCGGAGAAGCCCAGGCACGCCAGGTCTTTCAGCTCATCGCGGGTCATTGGACCGGTGGTGTCCTGAGAACCGACGGAGGTCATTTTCGGCTCGCAATAAGCGCCCGGACGAATACCGGCAACGCCGCAGGCGCGGCCAACCATTTTCTGCGCCAGAGAGAAGCCGCGGTTGCTTTCCGCCACATCTTTCGCATGACGGAAGACGTCGCTGTGCGGCAGACCCAGCGCTTCGCGCGCTTTGGTCGTCAGGCCGCGACCGATGATCAGCGGAATACGGCCACCGGCGCGCACTTCGTCGATCAGTACATCGGTTTTCAGTTCGAAGCTTGCCAACAGCTCGTTGGTTTCGTGGTTACGCACTTCGCCTTTGAACGGGTAAACGTCAATGACGTCGCCCATGTTCAGGTTGCTCACGTCCACTTCAATAGGCAGCGCGCCCGCATCTTCCATGGTATTGAAGAAGATAGGCGCAATTTTGCCGCCCAGGCACAGGCCGCCGCCGCGCTTGTTCGGTACGTTCGGGATATCGTCGCCCATGAACCACAGCACCGAGTTGGTGGCGGATTTACGCGAAGAACCGGTACCGACAACGTCGCCAACGTAGGCCAGCGGGAAGCCTTTCTGCTGCAGCGCTTCAATTTGTTTAATCGGACCGACTGCGCCCGGCTGATCCGGCTCAATACCTTCACGCGCGTTTTTCAGCATCGCCAGAGCGTGCAGTGGGATATCCGGACGGGACCAGGCATCAGGCGCCGGAGACAAGTCATCGGTATTGGTTTCGCCGGTAACTTTGAAGACGGTAACGGTAATTTTTTCCGCCAGTTGCGGACGGTTCAGGAACCACTCGGCGTCAGCCCAGGATTGCATAACCTGTTTAGCGTATTCATTACCCGCTTTGGCTTTCTCTTCTACGTCATAGAAGTTATCGAACATCAGCAGGGTATGGGACAGCGCTTTCGCCGCAATCGGTGCCAGTTTGGCATCGTCCAGCGCTTCAATCAGGGGATGAATATTGTAACCGCCCTGCATGGTGCCCAGCAGTTCAACGGCTTTTTCAGGGGTAACCAGTGGGGAGGTCGCTTCGCCTTTGGCGATAGCGGCAAGGAATCCGGCTTTAACATAGGCGGCTTCATCGACGCCCGGCGGTACACGGTTGGTAAGCAGATCTAACAGGAATTCATCTTCACCCGCTGGCGGGTTTTTCAGCAGTTCTACCAGCGCGGCCATTTGGGTTGCGTCTAAGGGTTTGGCAACAATCCCCATGGCGGCACGCTCAGCTACGTGCTTACGGTATTCTTCTAGCACGACGGTTCTCCTCGCTCTCATTGTAAAATGCGGTAGGCGATTTTCTTCACGCTCCTGTGAGACAGCAGTTTGTAGGGTAAATGCCCGATACCGCGAGGGCAGCATAGCAGGATTTTTGAAGGGTGTTAATCTGTTTACAAAAAAGCAACATTAAAATTTAGCTGAATCGTTAAGGGCAGGATATTGCAGGCTTTCTGTTCAAATGCTGGTAGATAAATTTATTTCTGTTACAGATTTAATGTCAGGATCCCAACAAAAATCAAAAAAAACAATATCGTCTTCATATACTCCCGTAACGTACCGTTTTCGCCGATACTTGAGCGAGATGGGTAACATTTCTGTGTCAGGAGCTTCCATGTCACTACCGTTCAAACCCCATATTATCGCCCTGCTCTGCAGCGCCGGCTTACTCGCGGCGGCGGGAACGCTATATGTTAAAAGTCGTACCCCAGAGACTATCGCTGAAGCGCCGGTGACGGCGCAGCCTGTGCCAACGTCAGCACCAGCGACTGCGCCAGCGCAACCTGTCGCCGCCACCTATACCCAGGCGCAAATCGACCAATGGGTCGCGCCAATCGCGCTCTACCCGGACAGTTTACTCTCGCAGGTACTGATGGCCTCCACCTATCCGGACAACGTCATGCAGGCGGTGCAGTGGTCGCAGGATAACCCGTCGATGAAAGGCGACGCTGCCGTGCAGGCCGTTGCCAACCAGCCGTGGGATCCGAGCGTTAAATCCCTCGTCGCTTTTCCCGCCCTGCTGGCAATGATGGGCGAAAACCCGCCGTGGGTAGAAAACCTTGGCGATGCATTTTTAGCCCAGCCGCACGACGTGATGGATTCCGTACAGCGCCTGCGCGCTATTGCCCAACAAACCGGAACATTAAAATCCACACCGCAACAAAAGGTGACCGTCACGGCCGCCGCGCCGGCCTCTTCGAGGTCATCGAATAGCAGCACGGTATCAACCTCAACAACCTCAACGCCATCGCCTTCGCAGATCATCAAAATTGAACCGACCAATCCGCAGGTGGTATACGTTCCAAGCTATAACCCTTCGACCGTCTACGGCAGTTGGCCGAATAGCGCCTATCCCCCGGTCTATCTGCCGCCGCCTCCTGGAGAGCAGTTCACCGATAGCTTCGTCAAAGGTTTTGGTTACAGCCTTGGCGTCGCCACCACCTGGGCGCTCTTCAGCAGCATCGACTGGGATGATGACGATGATTACCATCACGGCGGTTACCAGCACAATGGCGATAACATCAATATTAATGTGAATAATTTCAACCGCATTACCGGGCAGAATCTGCCGGGTAACCATGTTAACTGGCAGCACAACCCCGCCTATCGCGGCAACGTGCCTTATCCGAATAATAATGTCGCCCAGCGCTATCATCAGACCAATGTGCCCGGCGGACTCAGCGCAACCCAGCATGCGCCGGTCGATCGCAATGCTCAACGGCAAGCGGCGATGACGCAGCTCCAGCATCCCAACGCCCCTGCCGCCAGCGCAGGCAAACTGGCGGCCACTAGCGCCTCGCGCGATGCGCAGCGTCAGGCAGCCTCTCAACAATTGAAGCAGGCCACCCAGCGCAGCAGCTACCGTGGCTACGACAGCACGCCGACGCCTGCCAAACAGCAGCGTCGCGAAGCGGCGAAAACGCAGCTGCAACACCCAACGCCACAGCAGCAACAGCATCGCGAGGCCGTGAAGAGCCACGTGCAGAATCCAACGCCTCAGCAACAACAGCGCCGTCAGCAGATTCACTCCGCGACGCCGGCCCAACGTCAGCAAGCGGTGAGCACGGTACGCGCCAATGCCTTAAGCGGCAACGAAAGTCGCTCCCCCTCCTGGCAATCACAGCAGGCGCGCGGGCTGCAAAGCCGTAATATTTCCGGCTTGAGCAGCGAACAGCGCGGCGCCGCCAGAGAGCGTCTTTCCGAACATCATGAATTGCGTCGTCGCTGAGGATGAGCAGATGAGAAAACCATTACAGATCGCCCTATTATCGCTAATGCTGTCGCCGCTCGCCGCCTTCGCCCAGCAACCGTTCCCCACGCCGGAGAAAGCCGCAAGCGCGCTGGCCGATGCGCTCAATCATCGTGATAAAGCCGCGCTCAATAATCTGCTCGGCGATAACTGGCAGCAGTTTTTACCCACCGATGGTATTGATCCCAATGCCGTCGACCGCTTTCAGCGCGACTGGCAGGTGAAACACGTCATTGTCCAGCAGGGTAATAGCGCCTGGCTTGATGTCGGTAGTGAAGCGTGGCGGTTGCCGATTCCCATTGTCAAAGATGAACAGGGCTGGCGTTTTGATATGGCGGCCGGAGAAGATGAAATTCTCACACGCGCCATCGGCCGCAATGAATTGTCGGCAATTGCCGCCATGCACGCCTACGTTGATGCCCAGCAGGATTACTATCAAATGAATCATCGCTGGGCGCAAAAAATCATCAGCAGCGAAGGCAAAAAAGATGGCCTGTACTGGCCAACCTCACCGGGCGAAACGCCCAGCCCGCTGGGGCCGGCCTTTAGCCCGGCTGAGCCCGGCGCCGGTTATCATGGCTACCGCTTCCGCATTATCGCCGATAACGATAACCAAGGCGTCGCCTTACTGGCCTGGCCGGTGGAATGGGGAGAAACCGGGGTGATGAGCTTCATGATCGATCAGAATGATCAAGTCTGGCAGGCGAACCTGGGCGAAGAGAGCGCGACGAAAGCGCAGGCAATTACGCATTTTGCCCCCGATTCAGCAGCGGGATGGCAGCCGATCAATCAATAAAAAAATGCCCGGTTGCGCGATAGCAACCGGGCACTCTCTTATGCTTAGCCCTGGTGCGGCATCAGCTCCGGATAACCGGCAAAAGCAGGTTTCTGACTGGTCAGCGCCGCTTCATCCGAGCTGATGCTCCCGGAATTTGCCGCCCACACCCCTTCATTCGTCTTCGTCACCAATTGATGCTGCGCATTCAGATCCTGGCCCATCGCCGCAATATGGGTACTTTCGGTACCGCCGCTGTTCGCCGCCCATGGAATGGTTACATCAGCCGCGCAGGCCATACCGGATACGAACATCGTGGCTAACAGCGCCGTGGTCAATAAGCGTTTCATCTCACACCTCAGATACATAATTAACTACCTATTAGTTTACTAGGTGACTATTTTCAAAGTATGTATGAGGTGTAGCGGTTTGTGAACAGGGACATAGTTCTAAACATTAGCGATAAAAAAAGCGGCTCTTAGAGCCGCTTATGCATTTTAGCTGAAAGAAAAAGTTACTTTTTCTTCGCTTTCGCGTTTGGCAGGTCGGTAATGCTACCTTCGAAGACTTCTGCCGCCAGGCCAACGGACTCATGCAGAGTCGGGTGAGCGTGGATAGTCAGCGCGATGTCTTCAGCGTCGCAGCCCATTTCGATAGCCAGACCGATTTCACCCAGCAGCTCGCCGCCGTTGGTGCCGACAATCGCGCCGCCGATAACACGGTGGGTCTCTTTGTCGAAGATCAGTTTGGTCATACCGTCTGCGCAGTCGGAAGCGATAGCACGGCCGGAAGCAGCCCACGGGAAGGTGGCGGTTTCGTAGCTGATGCCTTTCTCTTTCGCTTCTTTCTCAGTCAGGCCAACCCATGCCACTTCTGGCTCGGTGTAGGCGATGGACGGGATCACTTTCGGATCGAAGTAGTGTTTCAGGCCGGAGATAACTTCTGCGGCAACGTGACCTTCGTGTACGCCTTTGTGCGCCAGCATCGGCTGACCGACGATATCGCCGATAGCAAAGATGTGCGGCACGTTGGTGCGCATTTGTTTGTCAACGCGAATGAAGCCGCGATCGTCAACTTCCACGCCGGCTTTGCCTGCGTCGAGGTTTTTACCATTCGGCACGCGGCCGATAGCTACCAGCACCGCGTCGTAACGCTGCGCTTCCGCCGGGGCTTTTTTGCCTTCCATGGAAACGTAAATACCGTCTTCTTTTGCTTCAACGGCAGTCACTTTGGTTTCCAGCATCAGGTTGAATTTCTTGCTGATACGCTTGGTGAAGACTTTAACCACGTCTTTGTCGGCAGCCGGGATAACCTGGTCGAACATTTCAACCACGTCAATCTCTGAACCCAGCGCATGGTATACGGTACCCATTTCCAGACCGATGATACCGCCGCCCATAACCAGCATGCGTTTCGGTACAGATTTCAGTTCCAGAGCGTCGGTGGAATCCCAAACGCGCGGATCTTCATGCGGGATAAACGGCAGTTGAATCGGACGGGAGCCCGCCGCGATGATCGCATTGTCGAAGTTAATCACGGTTTTGCCGTTTTCGCCTTCAACTTCCAGGGTGTTAGCGCCGGTGAATTTACCCAGACCGTTAACCACCTTCACTTTACGACCTTTGGCCATGCCAGCCAGACCACCGGTCAGCTGAGTGATAACTTTTTCTTTCCAGGTGCGGATCTTGTCAATGTCGGTTTTCGGTTCGCCGAAAACGATGCCGTGTTCGGCCAGCGCTTTCGCTTCTTCGATAACTTTAGCAACGTGCAGCAGTGCTTTAGAAGGGATACAACCCACGTTCAGGCAAACACCGCCCAGGGAGCTGTAACGTTCTACGATGACGGTTTCCAGACCTAAATCAGCGCAACGGAAGGCTGCAGAGTAGCCTGCAGGACCTGCCCCAAGTACCACGACCTGAGTTTTGATTTCAGTACTCATCATGACCTCTGTAATTTATATCCGGCGGGTCTGACGCTTTTATTATTACGCCCAAGTCCACCGGGACGTTCTATCCGCGTGTATTTTACAAAATTGTTAACAATTTTTAAACAACAAACGGCAAACGATTTTGTCCTTTGTTGCTGATAATCCTCAACAGCCTGAGGTTATCAGAAAAAAGCCGGCCGTCAGGCCGGCTTTTTCGCTTACATCACCAGGCGGCGAATGTCGCTCAAGGTGTTGTTAATGATGGTAATGAAGCGGGCACCATCAGCACCGTCGATGACGCGGTGGTCGAAGGACAGAGAGATCGGCAGCATCAGACGCGGAACGAACTCTTTACCATTCCATACCGGCTCCATCGCGGACTTAGACACGCCCAGGATGGCCACTTCCGGCGCGTTAACAATCGGCGCGAAGTGGGTAGTACCCAGGCCGCCGATGCTGGAGATGGTGAAGCAACCGCCCTGCATTTCGCCAGCAGTCAGCTTGCCATCGCGCGCTTTCTTCGAGATGGTGGTCAGCTCGCGAGACAGCTCGGTGATGCTCTTCTTGTTCACGTCTTTAAAGACCGGAACCACCAGACCGTTCGGAGTATCAACCGCCACACCGATGTTGATGTATTTCTTCAGCGTCAGGCGCTGACCGTCTTCGGACAGCGAGCTGTTGAAGCGCGGCATCTGCTCAAGCGCAGCGGCAACGGCTTTCATGATGAAGACCACTGGGGTGAATTTCACGTCCAGTTTGCGCTTCTCAGCTTCGGCATTCTGCTGCTTGCGGAACGCTTCCAGATCGGTGATATCGGTTTTGTCGAAGTGCGTAACGTGCGGGATCATCACCCAGTTACGGCTCAGGTTAGCGCCAGAGATTTTCTGGATACGACCCAGTTCCACTTCTTCGATTTCGCCAAACTTGCTGAAGTCAACTTTCGGCCATGGCAGCATGCCCGGCAGACCGCCGCCTGCGGCAGCAGCCGGTGCGGATTCAGCGCGTTTAACCGCTTCTTTCACGTAAGCCTGAACGTCTTCGCGCAGGATACGACCTTTACGGCCGGTCCCTTTCACTTTCGCCAGGTTTACGCCGAACTCGCGCGCCAGGCGGCGAATCAGCGGAGTCGCGTGAACGTAAGCTTCGTTTTCAGCGAATTCGGTTTTACCTTCTGCTTTCGCAGCCGGCGCGGCAGCTTTCTGAGCCGGTGCAGGTGCAGCAGCCGGTGCCGGTGCCGCGGCCTGAGCCGGAGCAGCAGCAGGCGCGGCGCCTTCCACTTCGAAGACCATGATCAGAGAGCCGGTGGATACTTTGTCGCCGGTGCTGATTTTGATCTCTTTAACGGTACCCGCGAACGGCGCCGGAACTTCCATAGAAGCTTTGTCGCCTTCGACGGTGATCAGTGACTGCTCAGCAGCCACTTTATCGCCAACTTTTACCATCACTTCGGTAACTTCAACTTCGTCGCCGCCGATATCCGGTACGTTAACGTCTTTCACGCCAGCCGCTGCAGCTGGTGCCGCGGCAGCCGGAGCGGCAGCCTGTGCCGGAGCGGCTGCAGGCGCAGCGCCCGCCACTTCGAAGATCATGATCAGGGAGCCGGTGGACACTTTGTCGCCGGTGTTGATTTTGATCTCTTTAACGGTACCCGCGAACGGCGCCGGAACTTCCATAGAAGCTTTGTCGCCTTCGACGGTGATCAGGGATTGCTCAGCGGCAATAGTGTCGCCCACTTTAACCATGATCTCGGTGACTTCAACTTCATCGCCGCCGATATCCGGTACGTGAACTTCTTTCGCTGCGCTTGCCGCCGGCGCTGCTGCCGGTGCCGGAGCAGCCGCTTTCTCTTCCTGCGCAGGTGCAGCGGCTGCTGCACCTTCGGCGGAATCGAAAATCATGATCAGTTTGCCAGTCTCGGTTTTGTCGCCGACGGAGACTTTAATCTCTTTCACGACGCCAGCCTGCGGAGACGGAACTTCCATAGAGGCCTTGTCGCCTTCTACGGTGATCAGCGACTGTTCAGCTTCAACTTTGTCGCCAACTTTGACCAGGATCTCGGTGATTTCAACTTCATCAGCCCCGATGTCCGGTACTTTGATTTCGATAGCCATTATTCTCTTACCTCTTACGCCAGACGCGGGTTAACTTTTTCTGCATCGATGTCGAATTTAGCAATGGCGTCAGCCACAACTTTCTTATCGATTTCACCACGTTTAGCCAGTTCGCCCAGCGCCGCAACGACCACGTAGGAAGCATCAACTTCGAAGTGGTGACGCAGGTTTTCACGGCTGTCGGAACGACCGAAGCCATCGGTACCCAGTACGCGGTAATCATCAGCCGGTACGTAAGTACGAACCTGCTCGGCGAACAGTTTCATATAGTCAGTGGATGCTACAGCCGGAGCGTCGTTCATCACCTGAGCGATGTACGGTACGCGCGGAGTTTCCAGCGGGTGCAGCATGTTCCAGCGTTCGCAATCCTGGCCATCACGCGCCAGTTCGGTGAAGGAGGTGACGCTATACACGTCAGAACCTACGCCGTAATCTTTCGCCAGGATCTGCGCTGCTTCACGAACGTGACGCAGGATAGAACCGGAGCCCAGCAGCTGAACTTTACCTTTGCTACCTTCGAGGGTTTCGAGTTTGTAGATACCTTTACGGATACCTTCCTCGGCGCCTTCCGGCATGGCCGGCATGTGGTAGTTTTCGTTCAGTGTAGTGATGTAGTAGTAAACGTTCTCTTGCGCTTCGCCGTACATACGTACCAGACCGTCATGCATGATGACAGCGACTTCGTACGCGTAAGACGGGTCGTAGGAGATACAGTTCGGGATAGTCAGCGACTGAATGTGGCTGTGACCATCTTCGTGCTGCAGACCTTCGCCGTTCAGCGTAGTACGACCGGAAGTACCGCCAATCAGGAAGCCGCGAGCCTGCTGATCGCCAGCCGCCCAGCACAGATCGCCGATACGCTGGAAGCCGAACATCGAGTAGTAGATGTAGAACGGAATCATCGGCAGGTCGTTGGTGCTGTAGGAGGTCGCAGCAGCCAGCCAGGATGCGCCTGCGCCCAGCTCGTTAATACCTTCCTGCAGAATCTGGCCTTTCTCGTCTTCTTTGTAGTATGCAACCTGCTCACGGTCCTGCGGGGTGTACTGCTGGCCGTTCGGGCTGTAGATACCGATCTGACGGAACAGACCTTCCATACCGAAAGTACGCGCTTCATCGGCGATGATCGGCACCAGACGATCTTTGATCGACTTGTTCTTCAGCATCACGTTCAGGGCACGAACGAAAGCGATAGTGGTAGAGATTTCTTTGTTTTGCTCTTCCAGCAGCGCGCTGAAGTCGGCCAGAGTCGGCAGCTCCAGTTTCTCAGTGAATTTCGGCTGACGAGTCGGCAGGTAGCCGTTCAGCTTTTCACGTTGAGCGTGCAGGTAAGTGTGCTCTTCGGAACCTTCCGGGAAGGTCACGTACGGCAGTTTTTCGATATCGGCATCAGCCACCGGCACGTTGAAACGATCGCGGACGTAGCGAACGCCGTCCATGTTCATTTTCTTAACCTGGTGCGCGATGTTTTTACCTTCCGCGGTGTCGCCCATACCATAACCTTTAATGGTATGCGCCAGAATCACAGTCGGCTGGCCTTTGGTTTCCTGCGCTTTTTTCAGTGCAGCGTAGACTTTCTTCGGATCGTGACCGCCACGGTTCAGGGCCCAGATCTGCTCGTCAGTCCAGTCGGCAACCAGCGCGGCGGTTTCCGGATATTTACCGAAGAAGTGCTCACGAACGTAGGCGCCGTCTTTGGATTTGAAGGTCTGGTAGTCGCCGTCAACGGTTTCGTTCATCAGCTGAATCAGCTTACCGCTGGTGTCTTTACGCAGCAGCTCATCCCAACGACCGCCCCAGATAACCTTGATAACGTTCCAGCCAGCACCACCGAAGATGCCTTCCAGTTCGTTAATGATTTTACCGTTACCGGTGACCGGGCCGTCCAGACGCTGCAGGTTGCAGTTGATGACGAAGACCAGGTTATCCAGTTTTTCACGGGTCGCGATGGTGATAGCGCCTTTAGATTCCGGCTCATCCATCTCGCCATCGCCCAGGAAGGCGTAAACGGTTTGCGCAGAGGTGTCTTTCAGACCACGGTGTTCCAGATATTTCAGGAATTTAGCCTGATAGATTGCGCCCAACGGCCCCAGACCCATTGATACGGTCGGGAACTGCCAGAATTCCGGCATCAGTTTCGGGTGCGGATAAGAGGACAGACCATTACCGTGAACTTCCTGACGGAAGTTGTTCATCTGCTCTTCAGTCAGACGACCTTCCAGGAAGGCACGTGCATATACGCCCGGAGAGATGTGGCCCTGGAAGTAAACCAGATCGCCGCCGTCTTTCTCAGTGCGCGCACGGAAGAAGTGGTTGAAGCAAACTTCGTAGAAGGTAGCGGAAGACTGGTAGGATGCCATGTGGCCACCCAGCTCCAGATCTTTCTTCGATGCGCGCAGAACGGTCATGATGGCGTTCCAACGGATCGCTGAACGAATACGGCGTTCCAGCTCCAGATTGCCCGGGTATTCCGGTTCATCTTCAACGGCAATAGTGTTGACGTAATTATGCGCTGCCGCACCGGCCGCTACTTTCACGCCGCCTTTGCGGGCCTCAGAAAGAAGCTGGTCGATCAGATACTGAGCACGCTCAACACCTTCTTCACGGATGACCGATTCGATCGCCTGTTGCCAGTCGCGAGTTTCGATCGGATCCACGTCATTCTGGAAACGTTCTGACATGGGGGTATTCCTTATCTATCTAATCGTTGATTTAACTGGAACCTGTCCCATTGAACTCTTTAGCGTTTCACTCTGATGAACAACCAAGAATTCAATAAGACAGGTTCTGCGTTTAGTTGCCGCGCTCTAAAAAATGGCGCTTAAGAACCGGAGTTCTCGTCCTTTCGTTGCTGTAAACGACGCAGTGAACGTTCTCTACGACTCTGTTCACGGCTACGATCCAGCAAAATTTCCTCAATGAACGCCAGGTGACGGTGCGACGCCTCACGCGCCTGCTCCGGCTCCCCGGCCATTATCGCCTCGAAAATGCGAGTACGATGGTTGCTGACCAACGGGAGCATTTCCCGGCGGGCATACAGCAATTCAAAGTTCTGACGAACGTTTTGTGCCAGCATCGGCTCCATACACCTTAGCAGATGGAGCAACACCACATTGTGCGCCGCTTCGGTGACGGCGATTTGGTACTGGACGACAGCGCCGGATTCGGCGTCGAGATCGCCGGACTGTTGGGCCCGCTCAATGGCTTGATGCAGCTCGCGAATACGGTCGCGATCTTCATCATTGCTGCGCAGCGCCGCGTAATAAGCCGCGATGCCTTCCAGCGCGTGACGGGTTTCCAGCAAATCGAATTGGGATTCAGGGTGGTCGGACAGGAGCTCGACCAACGGGTCGCTAAAGCTCTGCCACAGGCTGCTTTGTACAAAGGTTCCACCGCCCTGGCGACGAAGCAACAGGCCCTTGGCTTCGAGGCGTTGAATCGCCTCACGGAGCGAGGGACGGGAAACGTCGAACTGTTTTGCCAGTTCGCGTTCAGGCGGGAGTTTTTCACCGGGGCGCAACGTCCCCTCAAGAATCAGAAACTCCAGCTGCTGCTCTATCACATCAGAAAGTTTTGGTTGGCGGATCTTGCTGTAGGCCATATTCCCTGTCTCTGCCATTCGCCCGGAGTCAATTGGTCTTACCAATTTAAAGTTCGTAGCGCTAAAGTAACAAAGTATTCACCTCCTGTCCATACAGGTTTTGATTGAAATCAGTAAACCTGGCCTTTTTTAACAACCTTACAGAAATAACGTTTCAGAAATGTAACCTTGCACAAAACTTACATTTACCCAGCAAGGGGTAGCATTAACTTTATATAAACGAAAAATTACGCTTTCTGAACCGATTCAAGAAGCGAAAAAGTGCATTTATAAACCAATAAAGTGAATAGATAACCAATAAAGGGTAGCGGTGGCGGTGGTAAGAAAAAATGACAAACGGTGTCTTTTTGTTCGTTCCGTCATCATCCCTTCATAAAGCAGGTGCATTCGCACGCCCTTACCATTATTCTGCATCAGGCGAAAGGTCTTTGAGGGAATTTCCGCTTTGCTTTCCGTAAAGAAATCAATACAAAAATGGAATTTCATAATTACACAAACACAACAATGTGTGCGTTGCGTCACTCGGGTAAAAACTGGCCTCAAACACCTTGAAATTAGCTAACTATGCTATTTGGCAGAGACGGACAGCAAAGCAGCAACCTGAAGGATGAAGCGTATAAACATAATAACCACACACGAGGTTTCATGATGGAAGGTCAACAGCATGGCGATCGACTCAAGCGCGGCTTGAAGAACCGCCATATACAGCTCATTGCGCTAGGAGGCGCTATTGGTACGGGCTTATTCCTGGGTAGTGCGTCAGTGATTCAATCTGCAGGTCCTGGTATTATTCTCGGCTACGCTATCGCCGGGTTTATCGCCTTCCTGATCATGCGTCAACTCGGCGAGATGGTCGTCGAAGAACCGGTGGCCGGTTCATTCAGCCATTTTGCTTATAAATACTGGGGCGGCTTTGCCGGCTTTGCCTCCGGCTGGAACTATTGGGTGCTGTATGTGCTTGTCGCCATGGCGGAGCTGACCGCCGTGGGCAAATATATCCAGTTCTGGTGGCCGGAAATCCCTACCTGGGCCTCCGCGGCGGTCTTCTTCATCGCCATTAACGCCATTAACCTGACCAACGTAAAAGTGTTCGGCGAAATGGAGTTCTGGTTCGCGATTATTAAAGTCGTCGCGGTAGTGGCCATGATTCTGTTCGGCGCCTGGTTGTTGTTCAGCGGCAACGGCGGCCCGCAGGCGACGGTCAGTAACCTGTGGGATCAGGGCGGTTTCCTGCCGCACGGCTTCACCGGGCTGGTAATGATGATGGCGATCATTATGTTCTCCTTCGGCGGCCTGGAACTGGTGGGTATCACCGCGGCGGAAGCGGACAACCCGGAAAAGAGCATCCCGAAAGCCACTAACCAGGTTATCTACCGTATCCTTATTTTCTATGTAGGCTCCCTGGCCGTGCTGCTCTCACTGCTGCCGTGGACGCGCGTCACCGCCGATACCAGCCCGTTCGTCCTGATCTTCCACGAACTCGGCGACACGCTGGTGGCAAACGCCCTCAACATCGTAGTGCTGACCGCCGCGCTCTCGGTTTACAACAGCTGCGTATACTGTAACAGCCGTATGCTGTTCGGCCTGGCGCAGCAGGGTAATGCGCCGAAAGCGCTGCTGACCCTCGATAAACGCGGCGTACCGGTCAACACCATTATGGTATCCGCCGTAGTCACCGCGCTGTGCGTGCTGATCAACTACCTGGCGCCGGAATCGGCGTTCGGACTGCTGATGGCGCTGGTTGTCTCCGCGCTAGTGATTAACTGGGCGATGATTAGCCTCGCGCACATCAAATTCCGTCGCGCCAAGCAGCAGGAAGGCGTGAAAACACGTTTCCCGGCGCTGTTCTACCCGTTGGGTAACTGGGTATGCCTGCTGTTTATGGTCGCGGTACTGGCCATCATGCTGATGACCCCGGGGATGGCGATTTCGGTGTGGCTGATACCGGTATGGATTGCCGTTCTCGGCGTTGGCTATCTGTTTAAACAGAAAAGCGCCGGCGTCGTAAAAGCACAATAATACATCTCGTCACGCCGTGTCCGTCCTTTAGCGACGGGCACGGCGCATTGTTATCTGCTTCACACTTTCCTTCCTGTAACAGTTTTATCCATATCGATGACGGATTACTGCAACGTAATTCCCGACGCTAAGACCAATAATTCTCTCCAGACTGCAATGGAGAGTTCCAGGATGACAGGCAATAAACTTTCGCTGAAAGAAAAGATTGGCTACGGGATGGGCGATGCCGGATGTAACATTATCTTTGGCGCCATCATGTTGTTCGTTAACTATTTTTATACGGATATTTTTGGTCTTGCCCCGGCGCTGGTTGGGGTGTTGCTGCTTTCGGTGCGCGTCATCGACGCCGTCACCGACCCGATCATGGGGGCGATGGCCGACCGCACTCGCAGTAAATATGGCCGCTTTCGCCCATGGCTGCTGTGGATGGCCTTCCCCTACGCCCTGTTCAGCGTGCTGATGTTCACCACCCCGGAATGGACCTACAACAGCAAGGTTATCTATGCCTTCGTCACTTACTTCCTGCTGTCGATAACCTATACCGCGATTAACATCCCCTACTGCTCTTTGGGGACGGTGATGACATCCGACCCGCAAGAACGTGTCGCCTGCCAGTCATACCGCTTTGTGCTGGTCGGTATCGCGACGCTTCTGCTCTCGCTGACTCTGCTGCCTATGGCGGAGTGGTTCGGCGGCGCTGATAAAGCCAAAGGTTATCAAATGGCGATGACCGTATTGGCGTTCATCGGCATGTGTATGTTTTTGTTCTGCTTCGCCACAGTACGCGAGCGCATCCGCCCGGCGGTCCAAACCAACGATGAGCTGAAAAAAGATCTCAAGGACGTGTGGAAAAACGACCAGTGGGTTCGCATTTTGCTCTTAACCCTGTGCAACGTTTGCCCCGGCTTTATCCGCATGGCCGCCACCATGTACTACGTCACCTGGGTGATGGGGCAAAGCACCCACTTCGCCACCCTGTTTATCAGCCTTGGCGTGGTCGGCATGATGATCGGCAGCATGCTGGCGAAAGTGCTGACCGACCGCTGGTGTAAACTGCAGGTCTTTTTCTGGACCAACATTGTACTGGCTGTCTTCTCCTGCGCGTTCTACTTCTTTAATCCGCATGCTACAACGCTGATTCTGGTGCTCTACTTCCTGCTCAATATCCTGCATCAAATCCCGTCGCCGCTGCACTGGTCGCTGATGTCCGACGTTGATGACTACGGCGAGTGGAAAACCGGTAAACGGATCACCGGCATCAGCTTCTCCGGTAACCTGTTCTTCCTGAAAGTGGGGCTGGCGGTCGCCGGGGCCATGGTGGGTTTCCTGCTGTCGTGGTACGGCTACGATGCCGGCGCGAAGCAGCAAAGCGCCTCGGCGCTAAACGGTATCGTACTGCTGTTCTCAGTGATCCCCGGCGTTGGCTACCTGATTACCGCAGGCGTCGTACGCCTGTTGAAAGTTGACCGTGATCTGATGCGCCAAATCCAGAGCGATCTGGAAAAACGCCGCAGTAACTACAGCGAACTGAATGAACTCCAGGAATTGAAAACCAGTGAACACGTAAGGAAAGCCTGATGAACAACTGGCCGAATCCCTTTATTGAACAACGCGCGGACCCTTTTATCCTGCGCCATCACGACAGCTACTATTTTATTGCCTCCGTGCCGGAATACGATCGGCTGGAGATTCGCCGTGCCGCCACGCTGGAAGGCCTGCGTGAAGCCGAGCCGGTGACCGTCTGGCGCAAGCCGCAAAGCGGTCCGATGAGCCAGCTGATTTGGGCGCCGGAGCTCCACCACATCGACGGCAAGTGGTATATCTATTTCGCCGCCGCCCCGACCCATGACCTCGACGCCCAGGGGATGTTCCAGCACCGGATGTTCGCCCTTGAGTGTACCGACAGCGATCCGCTCAGCGGCCGCTGGCAGGAAAAAGGGCAAATTATCACCCCGTTCGATACCTTCGCCCTCGATGCCACCACTTTCTGCCATCAAGGGAAACGCTGGTATTTATGGGCGCAGAAAGACCCGCAGATCGCCGGCAATACCAATCTCTATCTGGCGGAGCTGGAAAACCCGTGGACGCTAAAAGGCGCGCCGATCATGCTGAGTAAGCCGGAGTTTGCCTGGGAATGCCGGGGATTTATGGTCAATGAGGGGCCTGCGGTGCTGGTACACGGCGATAAGCTGTTTATCAGCTATTCCGCCAGCGCGACCGATGAAAACTACTGCATGGGATTATTATGGATAGATATTCAGGCCGATCCGCTACAGCCGGCTAACTGGCACAAATCCCCGCAGCCGGTATTTCGCACCAGCTACGAAAACCGCCAGTATGGTCCCGGCCACAATAGCTTTACGCAAACGCCGGAGGGGGAAGATGTGCTGGTGTACCACGCGCGCAACTACACCGAAATCGAAGGCGACCCGCTGTACGATCCTAACCGTCACACCCGGCTGAAGTTAGTGCGCTGGCAAGAAAACGGGATGCCCGACTTCGGCATCCCCCCTGCTGATACGCTGTAGCGAGTGAACAGCGAGCCGTCCGGGATCCAACGCCACCACTGGGATTTTCCCTGCTTGCGCTGCGCTTAGCAGGGCTACCACTTCTGCGCTTACCGGGCCGCGGACCGTAGGCCGGATAAGCGCAGCGCCATCCGGCGACATGAGTGCGCCAAGCCTAGCAGCGCCAGGCTTCGGGCCGTTAAATCAACGTTCCGTAGATGGTCAGCAGCGCCATAATCACCACCACCACCAGCGAGGTTTTCTTCGCCATGGAAACCGCCGCTTTTGGCGTCTCAACCGCATCGACGTGCGGCTCGCGGGCCAATGAGAACTGGGCCAGACGAGTTAATACCTGATACTGTGAAGAGTGACGATCGCCTAGCGAGGCAAACCACGCAGGCAGCGCTTTTTCGCCGTGCCCCAGCAGCGCGTATACCACGCCAACCAGGCGCACCGGCACCCAATCGACAATATGCAGAATACCGTCAATGCCGGACTGTAAACGATGGCGCGGCGTCTGATAGCGCGCAAGCCAGGTCTGCCAGGCGCGCAGGACGCTATAAGCGGTTAGCGTCAACAGCCCCCACGGGCCGCCGACCACCAGCCAGAACAGCGGCGCGAGATAGTAGCGATAGTTGATCCATAGCAGTGCGTTTTGCAGCTCGCGGAGATACTCCTGACGATCGCAGCCCGGCGGCACGCCGTGAATAAGCGTTAGTTCGCTGGCCATAGAATCGCAGGCGTGGCTATCGTTGTTCGCCGCCGCCTTCAGATAGGCATGATAATGCAGGCGCACCTTGCCCGCGCCAATGCACAGCAGGCCAAGCAAAATCCAGAACACCAGCAGCGGTACGTTAAATAGCTGCCCCTGTAGCAGGCGTTGAATAACGTACACCACCGCCACCGCGACGACGGTCATCAGCACGGTGCCGAACAGCGAGAAATGCCTCACGCGGCGGAACAGTACCTCCAGGCGATGATCGAGCTGCCAGTGCTCGCCAAGCTTGAACAGACGCTCGGCGATGAGAACCAGCAGCGTAGTAAACAACGTCATGGTATCTCCTTATGTGACGATGCGGCCAACATACCGCGGTATTTTGCCCAATCAAAGGCCGGGCCGGGATCCGTTTTACGTATCGGCGCGATATCGCAATGGCCGGTAATATTATCAGCAATACCAGGATAACGCTGGATGAGCGCCTGGGTAATCACCACTAACTGCTGGTACTGCGCCTCGGTGTAGGCCTGAGTATCCGTCCCTTCCAGCTCAATGCCGATCGAAAAATCATTGCAGCGCTCACGGCCGTGATAGCTGGAGACGCCCGCATGCCATGCGCGCTTATCAAAGGGTACATACTGGACTATCTCGCCATCGCGGCGAATCAGACAATGCGCCGAAACGCGCAGATGAGCAATCCCGGCGAAGTAAGGATGCGCGTCGGCATCCAATGTACCGGTAAATAGCGCGTCAATCCACGGGCCGCCAAACTCCCCCGGCGGCAGGCTGATATTATGTACCACCAGTAAAGAAGGGTTTTCATCGTCCGGGCGGCAATCGTGATGCGGCGAAGGCACCCGACGCGCGCCCACCAGCCATCCGCCATTCAACTGCATGGGGAATCTCCTTTCGCAAACGTGGATCCCGGCGGCCCCACAGGCGACGCGAAATCCATTGGGTATGAGTGGTACAGAAACGTGGTTCAGGTTAGCATGTTTCCCACTTCTGAATCTTATCTATCTGGAGCTTTATCATGACGCCTCGTCGCTACAGCCCCGACCGCCGCCGTGACGCGCTGCTGGAACGTATTAATCTCGATATTACCGACGCCGTCGCGCAATCACTACGCGAAGATCTGGGCGGCGAAGTTGACGCTAACAACGATATTAGCGCGCAATTATTGCCATCGGACGCGCGCTCTCACGCCGTCGTTATCACCCGCGAAGATGGGGTATTCTGCGGTAAGCGTTGGGTAGAAGAAGTTTTCATTCAGCTTGCCGCCGACGATGTCCGCATCACCTGGCACGTGGCTGACGGCGATACGGTAAAAGCCGATCAGCCGCTGTTCGAACTGGACGGGCCGTCGCGGGTGCTGCTGACCGGCGAACGCACCGCGCTGAATTTCGTGCAGACCCTCTCCGGGGTAGCAAGCGAAGTACGCCGCTACGTCGACCTGCTCAAAGGCACCAAAACGCAACTGCTTGATACGCGTAAAACGTTACCAGGCCTGCGCACCGCGTTGAAGTATGCGGTGCTGTGCGGCGGCGGCGCGAACCACCGTCTGGGCCTCTTCGACGCTTTCCTGATCAAAGAAAACCACATCATCGCCTCCGGTTCGGTACGCCAGGCGGTGGAAAAAGCCTTCTGGCTGCACCCGGATGTACCGGTGGAAGTCGAAGTCGAAACCCTGGATGAGCTGGACGAAGCGTTAAAAGCCGGCGCTGATATCATCATGCTCGACAATTTCACCACCGACCTGATGCGCGAGGCGGTAAAACGTACCAATGGCCAGGCGGCGCTGGAAGTCTCCGGCAACGTTACCTTCGATACCATTCGCGAATTCGCGGAAACCGGCGTTGACTATATTTCCGTCGGCGCACTCACCAAGCACGTACGGGCCCTCGACCTGTCCATGCGTTTTCGTTAATTCTCTCCCCGATATCCGCCGGGTATCGGGGTTATTTTTGCGAGACGCCTCGCACGCTTCCCGTGCATCTTTGAAAGCGCTACCGAAAAGCTGGATGCCTGCATCCTAAGCGTATTTTTCCTCCTCGCCGCCGCGACGTAATCGCGCCAAAGTCACCCCACAACCAACAAGGAGTGACTTATGGATAAGCAACGTGGTTTTACCCTGATCGAATTAATGGTGGTTATCGGCATTATCGCCATCCTCAGCGCCATCGGCATCCCTGCCTACCAAAACTACCTACGCAAAGCCGCCCTCACCGATATGCTGCAAACCTTTGTGCCCTACCGCACGGCAATAGAGCTGTGCGCGTTGGACCACGGCGGACTAACCAGCTGCGATGGCGGCAGTAACGGAATCCCTTCACCGTCGACTACCCGCTATGTATCGGCGATGAGCGTCGCCCAGGGGATGGTCACGCTGACCGGGCAGGAGAGCCTTAACGGCCTGGCCGTCACCCTGACCCCTTCCTGGGATAACGCCAACGGTATCACCGGTTGGCAGCGCGTCTGCGCCATCGGCGATGACAGCGCGTTAAAGCAGGCCTGCGAAGATGTCTTCCGCTTTAACTGAGGTGACAGCCATGAAAACCGAACAGCTACTCTCACTCTGTCAGCGCCATCACGCACTGTTGTTGAAGAGCGACGAGCAGACCATTGTTATCGCCGTTGTGGATACGCCGTCGCCAGAACTGATGGAAGCGCTGCGCTTCGCTACCCAAAAGCGCATCGATATTGAATGCTGGAGCCAGGAGCGGATGGATAAGCATCAGCATGAGGCACCGCGGTCAGCAGCAGACTCCGCCACGGGTAACCCCCAGGGCGTAACCGATCTACTGAATCAAATTCTGGAGCAGGCGCTGCGCCAGCGAGCCTCTGATATCCATATTGAGCCGGCGGAAAATCAGCTGCGGATACGCCTGCGTGTCGATGGCGTGTTGCATGCTCTACCGTTACTTGAGGCCGCGCTGGCTGCGCCAATAGCCGCACGGCTTAAGGTGCTGGGCAACCTCGATATTGCCGAGCATCGTCTACCGCAGGATGGACAGTTCACTCTGACGCTTACCGGGCGCACGGTCTCCTTTCGCATTGCAACCCTCCCCTGCCGCGGCGGGGAGAAAATCGTCCTGCGTTTATTACACCAGGTGGAGCAGGCGCTGGATCTGGAAGCTCTGGGGCTCTCCTCTCGTCAGCTTGCTTTTTTCCGCGCCGCATTGAACCAGCCGCAGGGGTTGCTACTGGTTACCGGGCCTACGGGGAGTGGCAAAACCGTCACCCTGTACAGCGCGCTGCAGGCGCGAAACCGCGAAGAGGTCAATATCTGCAGCGTGGAAGATCCGCTGGAGATCCCGCTTACCGGGCTCAACCAAACGCAGATCAACCCGCGATCCGGGCTTACCTTCCAGAGCGTCCTGCGGGCGCTGCTGCGTCAGGATCCGGATATCGTCATGGTCGGAGAAATTCGCGATGCCGAAACCGCGGAAATCGCCATTAAAGCCGCACAAACCGGGCATCTGGTGCTCTCTACATTGCATACTAACTCCACCAGCGAAACGTTAATTCGCCTGCAACAAATGGGCGTAGCGCGCTGGATGATCTCCTCGGCGCTATCGCTGGTGGTCGCCCAGCGGCTGGTGCGAAAACTGTGTCCCCACTGCCGGCGCGATGGCGGCCGCCCTACCGAGGTGCCGCACAGTCTTTGGCCACGCCCATTACCCGGCTGGCTGGCGGTTGGCTGCCCACAGTGCTACCACGGTTACTACGGCCGCCTGGCCTTATTCGAACTGCTGCCGGTGGATAGCGCGCTGCGTCAGGCCATTAATCGCGATCTCAGCGCGGCGGAAATCGAAACGCTGGCCCGCGAAGCCGGCATGATGACGCTGTTTGAAAGCGGCTGTGAAGCGGTGGAGCGTGGATTAACCACTCTTGAAGAGATTATCCGAGTGCTGGGGATCCAGCATGGCGACTAAGCAGCTTTGGCAGTGGCGGGGGATAGATAAGCAAGGAATGCAGTGTGAGGGCGTCCTGTGGCACGAGACGCGCGCGCAGGCGCTGGCATCACTGGAACAGCAGCGGATCCTGCCGCTGGAGCTGCGGCGTAAAACGGTACAGAATTCGCTGTGGCGCCCGCGCTACAGCGGTGAGGTTATCCGCCAGCTTGCCACGCTGCTGCAGGCTGGTTTACCGCTGGCTGAAGGGCTGGAGCTGCTGGCCCAACAACAGCCGCACAAACAGTGGCAGGCGTTGCTACGAGTGCTGGCGCAGGAACTGGCAAATGGCGTTTCTCTCTCCAGCGGCCTGGCGCAATGGCCGCAGGTCTTCCCCCCGCTCTATCTGGCGATGATCCGCACCGGCGAGCTCACCGGTAAGCTGGAACGCTGCTGCTTTCAACTCGCGCAACAGCAGCAAGAACAACAGCGTCTGACAGAAAAGGTAAAGAAGGCGCTGCGCTATCCGATCGTTATCCTGACATTAGCGCTGGCGCTGGTCGTGGCGATGCTGTTTTTCGTTCTGCCCGAATTTACCGCCACCTATCGGACCTTCAACACGCCGCTCCCCTTGCTGACGCAAATGGTCATTCACCTTGGCGATGCGTTGGCCCGCTACTGGCCGTTGCTGCCGCCTCTTTTTGCTATTCTACTTTTTCTCAACCGGCTAGCCCGGCGTCGGCCACGCTGGCTGCTGTTAAGGCAAAGATTATTTCACGCGATTCCAATAGCGGGTCGGCTGATCAACGGTCAGCAACTGAGCCAGATATTTACCATTCTTTCACTGACACAAAGCGCGGGTATAAGCTTTGTCCAGGGGCTGGAGAGCGTCGAGGAAACCGTGGGCTGCCCGCTGTGGCGGCAGCGGATTGCACAGGCGCGCGCAGAGATTATCCATGGCCAACCAATCTGGCAGGCGCTGACGAATTGTGGCGGATTTACCTCGCTGTGCCTGCAGCTCATTCGTACCGGCGAGGCATCAGGAGCGCTGGATACGATGCTCGATAACCTGGCGCGCCATCATAGCGAGCAAACTCATCAGCAGGCGGATAATCTGGCGACGCTGCTGGAGCCAATACTGCTGGTGGTGACCGGAACGATCGTCGGTGTGCTGGTGGTAGCGATGTACCTACCTGTTTTTCATCTGGGGGACGCGCTGGGCACAATGGGGAGTTAATGGCTGGCGCCAGAGCGCCAGCCATCGTCATTACAGGCTGTTGAACACGCGGTTCTCTTGTTCCTGTACGCGGATAAAGGTTGTACGTTTGGTCAGCTCTTTCAGGCGGGAAGCGCCAACATAGGTGCATGCTGAACGCAGGCCACCGAGGATATCACGCGCGGTATTATCAACCGGGCCGCGCAGCGGCAACTTAACGGTTTTACCTTCCGCGGCACGATATTTCGCGACGCCGCCGACGTGGCGAGTCATCGCCGATTCAGAGCTCATACCGTAAAACAGCATGAATTTTTCACCGTTCTCTTCCACCACGGTACCGCCGCTCTCTTCGTGACCCGCCAGCATCCCGCCGAGCATGACAAAATCGGCACCGCCGCCAAAAGCTTTCGCAACATCACCCGGCATGGTGCAGCCGCCGTCGCTGATGATCTGGCCGCCGAGACCGTGCGCGGCATCGGCACATTCAATCACCGCAGACAGCTGCGGGTAGCCAACGCCGGTTTTCACGCGGGTAGTACAGACGGAGCCAGGGCCAATGCCCACTTTAACGATATCAGCGCCGGAGAGAATCAGTTCTTCACACATTTCACCGGTCACCACGTTGCCGGCGATAATGGTTTTTTGTGGCCAGGCGGCGCGCGCTTTCGCCACAAACTGAACGAAGTGTTCAGAGTAGCCGTTAGCCACGTCTATGCAGACGAAGTTCAGCTGTGGATTCTGGGTCAGGATCTGCTGAGTTTTTTCAAAGTCCGCGTCAGAGGTACCGGTGGAAACCATCACATGCTGCAGCACTTCTGCGGACTCGCTCTGCACAAACGCCTGCCATTCTTCAACGCTGTAGTGTTTGTGCACGGCGGTCAGAATTCCAAAAGCGGACAAGGCTTTCGCCATGCTGAAGGTACCGACGGTATCCATGTTAGCAGCGATAATCGGTACGCCGGACCAGGTCTGGCCTGAATGCTTAAAGGTGAATTCTCGTTCCAGTTGAACATCAGAACGGCTTTTGAGGGTAGAGCGTTTCGGGCGGATAAGAACGTCTTTAAAACCTAGCTTCAGATCTTCTTCAATACGCATGTGCGAATTCCTGGGGTTAATTGCATTAATGTGAGAGCACAACTCCAGTGACGCTATCATACGCACGAATCATAGCCGCGCAAGACTGCGATTTTCACTTTTTTTAAGCTACAATCGTTAAAATTTACCTGGTGAATAGCGAAAAACACGTTCGTGTGCTTTCCTTACCATTGCGTCATTTTTAACCAATTGTTTTTTATATATAAAGTGAATCACAATTCACATTATGGATACTTTTTCGATTTAACAAAATCTTGATTAAGCTATCCTCTGGGTCTGAATGGCGCGGTGAATCGCCAGGGTTTTGAACAATAATGTGACATCGGGATTGAAGTGTATGGGGTATACGGTAGCGTTAACAGGCGGCATCGGTAGCGGTAAAAGTACCGTCGCCGACGAATTTGCTCACCTGGGCGTAACCGTCATCGACGCCGATATTATTGCGCGTCAGGTTGTAGAGCCCGGTACTCCCGCCCTGCTTGCTATCGCTGAAAGGTTTGGTCCACAGATGATCAACGACGATGGCAGTCTGAATCGCCGCCGCTTACGCGAACGCATTTTTGCTCATAGCGAGGACAAGGCCTGGCTTAACGCGCTGCTGCATCCGCTGATTCAGCAAGAAACGCGCCGTCAGATGCAGGCCTCAACCTCACCTTATCTCCTCTGGGTCGTACCCTTGCTGGTCGAAAACCGCCTGACCGATAAAGCCGATCGCATACTGGTTGTCGATGTGCCAAAAGAGACGCAAATCGAGCGCACCATACGCCGCGATGGGGTCAGTCGTGAACACGCTGAACATATTCTTGCCGCCCAGGCGACGCGCGAACAGCGTCTTGCCGCAGCGGATGATGTTATTGAAAACATGGGCTCCGCGGATGCCGTCGCATCCCACGTCGCCCGCCTGCACGATAAGTATTTAATGCTGGCATCGCAGGCCGCCTCACAGGAAAAACCGTAATGCATACCCCTGTTCTCTTCGAACATCCGCTCAATGAGAAAATGCGCACCTGGCTGCGCATTGAATTTTTATTTCAGCAGCTCTCTTCCCGCCCGGCCATTGCCAGCTACGCGGACGCTCTCCATTTTTTCCGCAATACCGGCGATCTACTGGACGTGCTGGAACGTGGCGAAGTGCGTACCGATTTGCTGAAAGAGCTGGAGCGACAACAGCGGAAATTACAAACCTGGGCCGAAGTGCCCGGCGTCGATCAGCAGCGTATTGAAGCCCTACGTCAGCAGCTCAAACTGTCCGGCAGCACCTTGATCTCCGCTCCGCGTATTGGCCAGTTTCTTCGTGAAGATCGGCTGATTGGCCTGGTGCGCCAGCGTCTGAGCATCCCTGGCGGCTGTTGCGGCTTTGATTTGCCAACTCTGCATATCTGGCTGCATATGCCGCAAGAGTATCGCGATGAGCAGGTGGCAAAATGGTTAGCGAGCCTGACGCCGCTGATGCAGTCGCTGGAGCTGATCCTTGATTTGATTCGTAACTCCGCGCCTTTCCGTAAGCAGACCAGCCTCAATGGCTTTTATCAGGATAATGGCGACGATGCCGATCTGCTGCGCCTGCGCCTGGATCTCACCAGCCAGCTGTACCCGCAAATTTCCGGCCATAAAAGCCGCTTCGCCATCCGCTTCCTGCCGCTGGACAGCGAGCATGGTATCGTGCCGGAACGCTTTGATTTTGAACTGGCTTGTTGCTAAGGAGACACTATGTCAGAAGAGACTATCGTTAACTGCCCAACCTGCGGTAAAAACGTCGTCTGGAGCGAGCAAAGCCCGTTTCGCCCTTTTTGCTCGAAGCGCTGCCAGCTGATCGATCTTGGCGAGTGGGCGGCGGAAGAGAAACGTATCCCCAGTTCCGGCGACTTATCAGACAGCGATGACTGGAGCGAGCCGCAGCAGTAACCTTTCCCATCGCTAATCCGGGACGTTCCGGATTAGCGTTTCAGGCCTGCGCCGGGTTGCCCGGCGCTCAGGCAAGCGTAATAAGTTTATTAATTATCGGCTCGTTCGCCGGCGGAAATGCCTGCGGATCCAACGCCTGCTGCGCCATCCATTGCCCCGGTTGTCCTTCTTTGCCCCACGGCTCACCTTGCCAGTTTTCCACCAGGAAGAACCATAGCGTGATATGGCGGTCCGGGAATTGATACTCCAGTTTGTCGAACAACGTGGACGTCGTCACCGTAATCCCGACCTCTTCCTGCAGTTCACGTACCAGCGCCTGTTCCGGCGTCTCACCTGATTCTATTTTTCCGCCGGGGAATTCCAGTTTATTGGCCATATGCGCGTCTGCAGCACGCTGGGTAATAAAAATTTCGCCTTGCGGATTGCGAATTATCCCGACGGCGATTTGCAGTTTTTTCATTGAAACAGCTCCATAAAAAAGGCGCAGAAATCTGCGCCCTGGTTTGCTTTTTATCAGCCCTTAGCTCAGACGGCCGTGGCACTGTTTGTATTTTTTACCGGAACCGCACGGGCACGGATCGTTACGCCCGACTTTACGGTCGCCGGTCTGTTCAGCCAGCGAGGCGGCAGCCAGTGTATCGTCATCCTGATGGCTCAGCTGCTGCATCTGCGCGAGACGCTCTGCCTCTTCGCGACGTTGCTGTTCCATCTCTTCGACTTCTTCCGGCATCCGCACCTGTACCTTGCTCAGCGTGCTGATAACTTCATACTTCAGCGATTCGAGCATAGCGGCAAACATCGAGAAGGATTCGCGCTTGTACTCCTGCTTCGGATCTTTCTGCGCGTAGCCGCGCAGATGGATACCCTGGCGCAGGTAGTCCATCGCCGCCAGGTGCTCTTTCCACAGGGAATCCAGCGTTTGCAGCATGACGCCTTTCTCGAAGTGACGCATCATTTCGGCGCCGACCACTTCTTCTTTACGCTGGTAGGTTTCTACCGCGCTCTGCAGAATACGTTCACGCAGGGTCTCTTCGTGCAGCTCCGGCTCTTTATCCAGCCACTCTTTGATTGGCAGCTCAAGGTCGAAGTCGTTTTTCAGACGTTCCTGCAGGCCTTCAATATCCCACATCTCTTCCAGCGACTGTGGCGGAATATGCGCATCAATAGTGGCTTTGAAGACGTCTTCGCGGATGCTGTTGATGGTTTCGCTCACGTCGGAGATATCCAGCAGCTCGTTACGCTGGGTATAGATAGCGCGACGCTGATCGTTGGCGACGTCATCATATTCCAGCAGCTGTTTACGGATATCGAAGTTGCGGCTTTCCACTTTACGCTGAGCGTTGGCAATCGCTTTGGTCACCCACGGGTGCTCGATAGCTTCGCCCGGCTTCATCCCCAGTTTACGCATCATGCCGGATACGCGATCGGAGGCGAAGATACGCATCAGGGCATCTTCCATCGACAGGTAGAAGCGGGAAGAACCGGCATCACCCTGACGGCCAGCACGGCCACGCAGCTGGTTATCGATACGGCGGGATTCATGACGCTCGGTACCGATGATGTGCAGACCGCCTGCGGCCAGTACCGCATCGTGGCGCACCTGCCAGTCAGCTTTGATTTTTTCAATCTGCTCCGGCGTTGGATTTTCCAGCGCGGCGACTTCTGCCTGCCAGCTACCGCCGAGCATAATATCGGTACCACGACCCGCCATGTTGGTAGCGATGGTGACCGCAGCCGGATAACCCGCCTGGGCGACGATATCCGCTTCGCTGGCGTGGAACTTGGCGTTCAGGACGTTGTGCTTGATGCCGGCTTTCGTCAGTTCGCGGGAAACCACTTCAGATTTTTCGATTGAGATAGTACCGACCAGCACCGGCTGACCGGCGGCGGTACGATCTTTAATATCTTCGATAATCGCCTGAATTTTTTCCGCTTCGGTCATATAGACCAGATCCGCCATATCCTTACGGATCATCGGACGGTTAGTCGGGACGACAACGGTATCCAGTTTATAGATGGAGCTGAATTCAAAGGCTTCGGTATCCGCGGTACCGGTCATCCCCGCCAGCTTCTCGTACAGACGGAAGTAGTTCTGGAAGGTGATGGATGCCAGAGTCTGGTTCTCGTTCTGGATCTCCACGCCTTCTTTGGCTTCTACCGCCTGGTGCAGGCCATCGGACCAGCGACGCCCCTGCATCGTACGGCCGGTGTGTTCATCGACGATGATGACTTCGCCATCTTTCACGATGTAGTCAACGTCGCGGGTAAACAGCGCGTGGGCGCGCAGCGCGGCGGTAACATGGTGCATCAGCATAATGTTGGTCGGAGAATACAGCGATTCGCCTTCCTCCATGATGCCTTCCTGCACCAGCAGCTCTTCGATCAGTACCAGACCGCGTTCGGTCAGGTTAACCTGGCGAGCTTTCTCATCCACGGAGAAGTGGCCTTCACCGGTAAAGGTGTCGGAGTCTTCCTTTTCCTGGCGGATCAGGTGCGGAATAATTTTGTTCACCTTGCGATACATTTCGGAGCTGTCTTCAGCCGGGCCGGAAATGATAAGCGGGGTACGCGCTTCGTCGATCAGGATGGAGTCCACCTCATCCACCAGCGCATAGTGCAGTTTACGCTGTACGCGCTCTTCCGGGCTGAACGCCATGTTATCGCGCAGGTAGTCGAAGCCGTATTCGTTGTTGGTGCCGTAAGTGATGTCGGCCGCGTAGGCTTCACGCTTCGCCGGCGCAGGCAGGCCGGACATATTGATGCCCACGCTCATACCAAGGAATTCAAACAGCGGACGGTTGTTTTCGGCATCACGCTGCGCCAGATAGTCGTTGACGGTAACGACGTGAACGCCTTTACCGGTCAGCGCGTTAAGATACGCCGGTAACGTCGCGGTCAGGGTTTTACCTTCACCGGTACGCATTTCCGCGATGCAGCGGTCGTTCAGTACCATACCGCCCAGCAGCTGCACGTCGAAGTGGCGCATGCCGAAGACGCGTTTACTCGCTTCACGCACCACGGCAAACGCTTCCGGGATCAGGCTTTCCAGGCTTTCACCTTTCTCCAGACGCGCGCGGAATTCCCCGGTTTTGGCTTTCAGCTCGTCATCAGAGAGCTTTTCCATCGCCGGTTCCATACCATTGATGATGTTGACGACTTTGCGCATACGACGCAGCGTACGGTCGTTACGGCTACCGAACACTTTAGTTAACATTTTAATTAGCATAATAAAATCTCAAACGCCCCGCGGTGCGGAGTCAAAAAAATAGGATGGTCCGTGTTTATTTTCAGCTGAGACGTTGAGGCCCTGCGCGGATCCCCGCTACCTGGCTTATCCAGGCGCTGACGCGGAAGGCAGAATAAGAAGAAGGGATATAAGCCGCCTGGCGGATAACCACCGGCGGTTTGCTGTCCTGGGTCAGCAGCGCGCTGAGCGTATCGAGCAGGGCCAGATGCTGGGCCTGCAGCGGCGATGATTCTTCCGCCACCGGCAAAGCCTGCGGCGCCATCGCAAACGACAGATGGCGAATGACGGTGCGAATCGCATGCTGATGCCAGTAGTCGACGGTAAAGTTCGGCCGACGATTGGCCTCCAGCAGCGCCAGCTGGGAGAAGTTAACTTTATTCGGATTATGGTTGCTGGCCGTGGCTTTCGCCGGCGTAGTGGTTTCGTGGCTGTTGTTAAGCGCAGGCAGGCCGAGGCTAGCCGCGACCATCCCCAACAGGAGATGCGGCCAAAAATACCGTCTGCCAAACTGTCGCCAACGCGTCAGCAATCCACTCACTTTCTTTACCTTTAGTTGGTATTCCTGCGTCCTTTCAGGCGGTCCATTTTATTGGCGGTCTTCGCAGTACAGCCTGAAATCGACAGGATAAAGCAACCCAGAGAAAAATTTTGCGCCCAAATACTAACATTAATACCGCGCCGAGACAGCAGGAATGAACGCTAATGCTGCGGGAAAACGCTTAATAAAGCAGCGAACGCGCACATATTATTGCCGGCGAAACACAGTGAAAAGCGGTTTGGGGAGGCTAAAAAGAAAAACGACTGGTTCCCTGGACGGAGAGAGTACCAGGTTACCAGTCGAATTTACTGAATGGTCAGGCTTACGCCAGAACCATTGACGGTGCGCGGAATGCCAGCGGCAGTTTTGCGTCGTCTTCGAAGGTCACATACTCCCAAGCTTCCTGTTTTGCCAGAACAGCCTGTAGCAGTTTGTTATTTAACGCGTGACCGGATTTGAACGCCGTGAATGCGCCGATAATGTTGTGACCACACATAAACAGGTCACCGATCGCATCCAGCATTTTGTGGCGAACAAATTCATCTTCAAAGCGCAGACCGTCTTCGTTCAGTACGCGATAATCGTCAACAACGATGGCACAATCGAAGCTGCCGCCCAGGCACAGGCCACGGGACTGCAGATATTCGATATCACGCATGAAACCGAAAGTACGAGCACGGCTAATCTGACGCATGAACGCATCGGCCGAGAAGTTCAGCGCATAGCGTTGGGTGCTGGAGTCGATCGCCGGATGGTTAAAGTCGATGGTAAAGTCCAACGAAAAACCATTATACGGCTTAAACTCAGCCCATTTGTCGCCATCTTCAACGCGAACCGTCTCTTTGATACGCACAAATTTCTTGGCGCTGTTCAGTTCATCGATGCCGGCATCCAGCAACAGATAAACGAACGGAGCGGCGCTACCGTCCATAATCGGGATTTCCGGCGCATCGACTTCAACAATAATGTTGTCGATGCCCAGGCCAGCCAGTGCGGCATTTAAGTGCTCGACTGTAGAAATCCGCACGTCATGCTCGTTCACCAGGCAAGTACAGAGCATGGTATCACGCACAGATTTGGCATCAGCCGGAAAATCAACCGGTGGATTCAAGTCGGTGCGACGATAGATGACCCCGGTATTTGCCGGCGCAGGGCGTAAAGTCAGCGTGACTTTCTTGCCGGTATGCAAACCGACACCAGTCGCCTGAACAATACGTTTAAGAGTCCTTTGTTTGATCATCGTATAATCTCGCCAAGTTACCTATCCAACCGAAGTGTACTATACATTCGGCAGGGCAGTTTAGCACAAAGAGCGCAGATGCCCAACTTCCAGCCAATTCTTAATCGGCTTGCTTACGCAGGAAAGCTGGAATATCCAGATAATCCGGCTCTTTCGCGGTTTGCGGCGTATTGTCGTTCACCACTTTCGCCACCGGTTTCTGCTCTTGCGTTAATGGAGCCATACCGTGCTGCTGGTAGCGATCCATTACCGGCTGCTGTACCTGTTTGTTGGTCACCAGGGTAATTTCCGGACGCTTGTCCATACCGATACCGGTGGCAACAACGGTTACGCGCAGCTCGTCGTTCATATCCGGGTCCAGAGAGGTACCGATAACCACGGTCGCGTTATCCGAAGCAAAGGCGCGGATAGTGTTACCAACGGTTTCGAACTCATCCAGACGCAGGTCGAAGCCAGCGGTGATGTTGACCAGAACGCCGCGCGCGCCGGACAGATCGATGTCTTCCAGCAGCGGAGAAGAGATAGCCATTTCAGCCGCTTCTTCCGCACGGTCTTCACCGCTCGCCACGCCGGAGCCCATCATCGCGTAGCCCATTTCCGACATCACGGTACGGACGTCCGCGAAGTCGACGTTCATCAGACCCGGACGGGTAATCAGTTCGGCAATACCCTGCACCGCACCTTTCAGTACGTCGTTTGCCGCGCCGAAAGCGTCGAGCAGAGAGATACCGCGGCCCAGTACTTTCAGCAGCTTGTCGTTCGGGATGGTGATCAGTGAGTCAACGTGCTTGGACAGCTCGGTGATCCCCTGCTCAGCAAACGCCATGCGCTTCTTGCCTTCGAAATTAAATGGCTTAGTGACGACCGCAACGGTCAGGATACCCAGATCCTTCGCCACTTCCGCGACCACTGGCGCCGCACCGGTACCGGTACCGCCGCCCATACCCGCCGCGATAAAGACCATGTCCGCGCCATCAAGCGCAGCGCGCAGCGCTTCACGGTCTTCGTCAGCCGCATTACGGCCCACTTCCGGGTTCGCGCCTGCACCCAGACCTTTGGTAATACCGCTACCGATCTGGATAGTCTGGCCAACAGCCGTTTTACGCAGCGCCTGCGCATCGGTGTTCACCGCGAAGAATTCAACACCCTCAATGCGCTCGCGCACCATGTGTTCAACGGCATTACCGCCGCCGCCACCGACGCCGATGACTTTAATCACCGCGTCGTTGGTCAGTTCCATAGGTTCAAACATAGTTTCTCTCCGTCTTGTGCCTGTCGCCTGAGAACGCTAATTGTCTGCGTTCTCTTAAAAAATTAAAACTCTTTTCGCAGCCAGCTGTTGAGTCGCTTAATCCACGAGCCCACTGACGCCGTCACGCGTTTTTCTACTTCTGCTTCACCACTGAGATGTGACTCTTTTCCGTAGTGCAGCAGCCCAACCGCCGTCGAATAGTACGGCTCCTGAGCGTAATCCGTTAAACCGGTGATGTTCAGAGGCGCGCCAATGCGCACCTGCGTATGGAACACGCGCTGCGCGCAGGCCGCCAGGCCTTCAATTTGCGCGGCGCCGCCGGTTAATACAATCCCCGCCGCCAGATGGTGTTTGACCCCTTGCTGACGGAGCTGTTCCTGCAGCTGCAGGATTTCTTCGTTAACCAGATTGAGCAGTTCGGTATAACGCGGTTCAATCACCTCTGCCAGCGTCTGACGCTGCAGGCTGCGCGGCGGACGTCCGCCCACGCTCGGTACTTCCACGTTTTCGTCTTTACCGACGATTGAACCTAATGCGCAACCGTGACGAACCTTGATGGCTTCGGCGTCGCTCGGCGGCGTACCGAAGGCATAGGCGATATCGCTGGTCACCACGTTGCCCGCGTAAGGGATCACTTTGGTGTGACGCAGCGCGCCGCCGGTATACACGGCGATATCCATTGTACCACCGCCGATGTCCACGACGCAGACACCCAGCTCACGTTCGTCTTCCGTTAATACGGAATAACTGGCCGCTAAACCGGCGAAAATAAGTTGGTCAACTTTCAGACCACAACGTTCAACCGCTTTAACAATGTTTTTCGCCATATCGTTATGGCAGGTAATCAGATGTACCTTCGCCTGCATACGCACGCCGGATAACCCTACCGGATTTTTAATGCCTTCCTGGTAGTCGATGGCGTATTCCTGCGGGATGACGTGCAGAACGCGATGTTCGTCGCGTACGCGTACCGATTTCGCGGTATGAACGACGTTTTCCACGTCATCCTGCGTCACCTCTTCTTCGGAGATAGGCACCATGCCAATCTCATTTTGACAGCTAATATGCTTACCTGAAAGCGCCAGATACACTGATGAGATCTGGCAATCGGCCATTAGTTCAGCCTGGTCGATAGCGCGCTGTACGCATTTCACTACCGACTCGAGGTCATTCACCCCGCCTTTATCCATGCCGCGCGATGGGCAACTGCCCACGCCAATGATATTAATCATACCGTCGGGCAGAACTTCCCCTACTAAAGCGGCAACCTTCGCGGTGCCAATCTCCAGTCCAACTACCAGTTTTCTGTCCGTCGCCTTGATCATCGTTGTTCTGCCTGTGCCTGATTCTGTTGTTGATTATTTTCCTCTACGGGAGCAGGTACCCAACCTACCGCCGCACCCGAGTCATAGCGCAAATCAACGTAGCTTATCCGTTTGCCGTCGGTCTGTGCCTGCTGCTGAAGAACCGGGTAGAGTTCCATAAAGCGCTGAAGCCGTTTCATGGTGTCGCCGCGGCCAAGGTTGAGCTTAATATCGTTATTAAGCGTCAACTGCCAGGAGCGACGCGCGGTCATTGCCGCCACTTTCAACGTGAACTTATTCTTTGCCAGCACCTGTCCCATGTCGCGGTATCCCTGAAGCACTTCATTTTCGCTGCCTTCCGGGCCGTATAACATCGGTAAGTTCTGTTTGCTGGTACGATCCGCCGGCACGCTGAAAGAATTTCCTTCGACGTCTACCATATGTTGATCATTCCAGCGCGCAATCGGCACATATTCAACCAGATGAATCTTCAATTCATCGGGCCATTGTTTTCTTACGCTCGCCTGTTTAATCCACGGCAGGCGCTCAATTTGGCTCTGGATGATGTTGACATCCTGAGTCATAAAGGTGCCCGGCGAGCCCAACGCCAGAATAGCCTGACGGATATCATCGTTACGCGTGTAGTGACGTTCGCCGGTGACGACCATTTTCGACAACGGCAGACGTTGCGCATCTTCCATCCAACCAAGAACCATCCATCCGCTGACCAACACGGTACACAACACCGCCAGCAGGAAAACGATCCCTGCCAGCCGGGTTCCATTATTCCGACGCGAAGAAGCAATCGATTCTTCTTCCTGGTTCCGCGTATTCAGCGCCGCCTGCGACATATCACCCCGCCAGGTCCAGAATTCGTACAACAAGCTGCGAGAAGCTCATCCCCGCCTGACGGGCCGCCATCGGCACCAGACTATGGCTGGTCATCCCCGGTGAGGTGTTCGCTTCCAGCAGATAAAACTGGCCATCGCTGTCCAGCATCACATCAATACGTCCCCATCCTTTGCAACCCAGAACATTCCAGGCTTTAAGCACCAGGCTCTGGATTTCTGACTCGCGGGCGGGTTCCTCAAAACCAGGGCAGAAATATTGCGTCTCATCAGAGAGATACTTCGCCTCATAATCATAGAAGGTTCCAGCCGTCTGGATACGAATTGACGGTAAAATTTCTTCACCGACGATAGCGACGGTAAATTCCGGGCCACTGAGCCATTTCTCAATCAGAACTTCATCATCATGCTGAAAAGCCAGCGCCAATGCATCCTGCATTGCACAACTTTCGCTAACTTTCGACATGCCGACGCTGGACCCTTCGCGGCTCGGCTTGATAATAACCGGCAGCCCCAGCGCCGCAATCTGCTCAGAAACGCCAGCAGAAAGTCCTGCGTTGAACTGCGCGCGGGTCAATGCAACCCACGGCGCGACCGGTAATCCCGCTCCCTGCCACAGTAATTTACTGCGCAGCTTATCCATAGAAATAGCGGAAGCCATTACGCCGCTGCCGGTGTACGGCAGTTGAATGAGCTCAAGAAGGCCTTGCAGCGTGCCATCTTCGCCGCCGCGCCCGTGCAGGGCAATAAACGCTTTCTTAAAGCCCATGTTCTTCAACTGGGTGATATCAACGTCGCGCGGATCGACCGGGTGAGCATCCACCCCGCCTTCACGCAGCCCGGCCAACACCGCAGCGCCTGAATTCAGCGAGACTTCACGTTCAGCGGAGGTTCCGCCGAAGAGAACCGCGATTTTATCAGCCATGTCGGTCCTCCTCCGTTTTTTGCGGTACCAGTTTGATTTCAGCCAGGTGACGTGCGATTTTTCCTATGTTGCCGGCGCCCTGCACCAGCACCAGATCGTCGCCGGTCAATACCGATGCCAGCATCTCCGCGGCCTGCGCCGGATCGGAAACCAGAATCGGGTCAACTTTGCCGCGACCGCGGATCGTGCGGCACAGCGAGCGGCTATCGGCGCCTGGGATCGGCGCTTCGCCCGCCGGATACACATCCAGCATCAGCAGCGCATCAACCTGGGTCAGCACGTTGGCAAAATCATCGTACAGATCGCGAGTACGGGTATAACGGTGCGGCTGGAATACCATCACCAGATTTTTATCCGGCCAGCCGGCACGCGCCGCTTTGATAGTGGCGTCAACTTCCGTCGGATGATGGCCGTAATCGTCAATTAGCATCGCGCTACCGCTCTTGCCGTTGACTTCCGCCAGCGGATATTCGCCAAGGAAGTCGAAACGGCGGCCGGTGCCCTGGAAACTCTCCAGCGCGCGCAGAATCGCCTCGTCTTCAATACCCTCTTCCGTCGCGACGGCAACGGCCGCGGCAGCGTTGAGCGCGTTGTGGCGACCCGGCGCGTTCAGCGTCACCTGCATGACCTCTTTATCCTGGCGTACCAGGCGGAAATGGCCCTGCGCGCCCACCTGACGATACTCTTCAATGCGTACGTCGGCGTCATCGCTAAAACCATAGGTGGTGATTTGGCGGCCGACGCGCGGCAGCAGTTCACGAATCACCGGGTCATCCACGCACATCACCGCGCGCCCGTAGAACGGCAGATTGTGCAGGAAGTTAATAAAGGTCTGCTTCAGGTTCTCGAAGTCGCCATGATAGGTATCCATATGGTCAGCTTCGATGTTGGTCACAATGGCGACCATCGGCTGCAGATGCAGGAACGACGCATCGCTCTCATCCGCTTCCGCAATCAGGTAGCGGCTATGGCCAAGACGGGCATGTACGCCCGCCGCCTTCACCAGCCCGCCGTTGACGAAGGTCGGATCGAGGCCGGCTTCGGCGTAAATGCTGGATACCATCGCGGTGGTCGTGGTTTTGCCGTGCGTACCGGCAATCGCAATCCCGTGACGGAAACGCATGAGTTCCGCCAGCATTTCCGCGCGGCGGATCACCGGAATGCGCGCTTCGTGCGCGGCGACGATTTCCGGGTTATCCGCGGAGATCGCGCTGGACACCACGACAACGCTGGCATCGCGCACGTTTTCCGGGCGATGGTTGAAATAAATGGTGGCGCCAAGCTGCGACAATTGCTGAGTCACCGGATTCGGCGCGAGATCGGAGCCGCTAATCTGGTAGCCTTCATTCGCCAACACTTCGGCAATACCGCCCATACCGGCACCGCCGATGCCGACAAAGTGAATGTGCCGGACGCGACGCATCTCGGGCACTATGGAACGCAGTTTTGCCAAATCTTGTGTATTCATTCTTTACGCCATCAACTTCTTTATTCGGGCGGTGAAAATCACCGCGATTAGCGCGCCAAAGCTACGGCGCTGACCTCTTCCGCTACCCGCTCGGTAGCATCCGGAATCGAAGCGCCACGCGCTCGTTCCGCCATATCCATCAGGGTTTCCCGATCCCAACCGGCCAGGGTGGCCGCCACAGCATCCGCCGTGAACTCGGGTTGTTCGAGAATTTTCGCCGCGCCGGCTTTTTCCAGCGGCAGCGCATTCCAGTACTGCTGACGATCTTTGTGCTGGAACGGGACGAACAATGCCGGTAAACCTGCGGCAGCGATTTCGCTGACCGTCAGCGCGCCGGAACGACAAACAACCACATCGGCCCAGGCATAGGCTGCCGCCATATCATCAATAAACTCAGTCACTTTATGCTGCGGCTGACCGGCGGCGGCATACGCCTGGCGCACGGTATCCATGCCGCCTTTTCCGCTCTGATGCCAGATAGTCACCGCATCGCCAAGCTTCGCGGCCACCTGCGGCATAGTCTGGTTCAGTACGCGCGCGCCTTGGGAGCCGCCAACCACCAGCACGCGAATCGGCCCCTGCCGCCCCACCAGACGCTGTCCCGGCAGCGGTAGCGCGAGAACGTCAGTACGCACCGGATTCCCGACGACATCTGCATGCGGGAAGGCGCCGGGAAACGCCTGCATCACTTTCTTCGCAATCTTTGCCAGCCATTTATTAGTCAGGCCGGCAATCCCGTTTTGTTCATGCAGCACCACAGGGATCCCGAGCGACCATGCCGCCAGGCCGCCAGGCCCGGAAACATAACCGCCCATGCCCAGCACCACATCCGGCTGGAAACGTTTCATGATCGCCCGCGCCTGCCGCCAGGCGTTGAAGATCCGCACCGGCGCTAACAGTTGCGCTTTTAGCCCTTTGCCACGCAGGCCGGAGATGCGGATAAAATCGATATCAATGCCGTGTTTCGGCACTAAATCCGCTTCCATACGATCGGCGGTGCCCAGCCAGCGAACCTGCCAGCCCTGGTCCATTAAATGGTGCGCGACCGCCAGCCCCGGGAACACGTGTCCGCCAGTGCCGCCCGCCATCACCATTAACCGCTTTTCCTGACCGCTCATCGAACACCCCGTGTAAACGCCTGCGCTTTCTCGAGGCGCGTTTCATAATCAATTCGCAATAAAAACATAATGGCCGTCGACATAATCAGCAGACTGGAACCACCATAACTAATCAATGGCAGGGTCAGACCTTTGGTCGGCAGCATCCCCGCCGCCGCCCCGACGTTAACCAACGCCTGGAAGCTAAACCACACGCCGATTGCACAGGCCAGGAAGCCGGAGAAGCGGTGGTCAATCTCCAGCGCTTTGCGACCAATCGACATGGCGCGAAAGGCGACGAAGAATACCATTAAAAGCGCGAGTACCACACCGATATAACCGAGTTCTTCGCCGATAATGGCGAAGATGAAGTCGGTGTGCGCTTCCGGTAAATACTCCAGTTTCTGCACCGAGTTGCCGAGGCCCTGTCCCCACATCTCGCCGCGACCAAAGGCCATCAGCGATTGGGTCAGCTGATAGCCGCTGCCAAACGGGTCTTCCCACGGGTTCCAGAAGGAAGTGACGCGGCGAATACGATACGGTTCGGCGAGGATCAGCAGCACCACCGCCGAGATCCCCATGCCGATAATGGCGATAAACTGCCAGAGCTTCGCGCCGGCCAGGAACAACATCGCCAGCGTGGTCACGAACAGTACGACAACCGTACCGAGGTCAGGCTGCGCCAGCAGCAGAATCGCCAGTACGAAAATCACGCCCATCGGTTTTAAGAAGCCGCGCAGGTTGTTACGCACCTCATCCGCTTTACGTACCAGATAGTTGGCGATGTAGCAAAACAGCGACAGTTTGGTGAACTCCGCCGGCTGAATACGCAGCGGCCCGAGCGCGATCCAACGCGAGGCGCCGTTAACTGAGCTCCCCACCACCAGTACGATCAGCAGCATCACAATCGAGGCGATCAGCATCGCGGTACTGTGGCGCTGCCAGAACTCCATCGGCAGACGGAGCGTAATCATCGCCAGCGCGAAGGCCAGCACAATGTACAGACCATCACGCTTAGCAAACAGGAACGGATCGTTCGCCAGACGCTGTCCGACCGGCATTGATGCCGAGGTCACCATGATAAAACCGATCGCCGCCAGGCCGAAGGTCAGCCACAGCAGCATCCGGTCATACATGACCAGGCTATCGTTATCTTTCGGGCGCGAGCCCATCACCCAACCTTTCAGCGCGGCGAACAGCCAGGCAAAAATAAACATCCCCGGCAGTCGCGGCAGCTTCAACCGGGGCAGGCCCAGCTGTGGCATTTTCAGGCGTGGGAGAGAGAAACGCATCAACCTAACTCCTTCGCCAGACGGGTAAAGACATCACCCCGTTGTTCAAAGTTTTTAAACTGGTCCAGGCTCGCGCAGGCTGGCGACAGTAAGACCATATCGCCTGATTTGACCTGCGAAGCGATCTGCCGCATCGCCTGTTCCATGGTTTCGGTTTGCACCGCGATTTCCGGACGCAGCGCCGCCAGTTGAGCGCCGTCGCGGCCGAAGCAGTACAGACGAACGTTATCGCCGCCAAGATAGCGTTTCAGCGGCGTGAAGTCGGCGGATTTACCGTCGCCGCCCAACAGCAGATACAGCGTGCCGTCGAGATGCAGGCCGTTCAGCGCCGCCTCGGTACTGCCGACGTTGGTCGCCTTGGAGTCATTGATCCAACGCACGCCGTTATGCTCCAGCGCCAGCTGGAAACGGTGCGCCAGGCCGGTGAAGGTGGTCAGCGCCTTCAGGCTACTGGCGCGCGGCAAGCCCGCGGCATCCGCCAGCGCCAGCGCCGCCAGGGCATTGCTGTAGTTGTGCTGGCCGCTGATGGTCATTTCCTTCACGTTCAGCACTTTCTCACCCTTCACCCGCAGCCAGGTTTCGCCCTGCTGGCGGTTAAGGTGATAGTCGCCAACATCGACGCCGAAGCTGACGCAGCGTTCGTCAGCGCCGCGTACCGGCATGGTCAGCGCGTCATCGGCATTCACCACGCAGGTTTTAGCATTTTCATAGACCCGCAGTTTCGCCGCGCGATACTGCTGCAGCCCCAGCGGATAGCGGTCCATATGGTCCTCAGTCACGTTGAGGATGGTTGCCGCGACGGCTTTCAGGCTGGAGGTCGTCTCCAGCTGGAAGCTGGAAAGTTCAAGCACGTACAGTTCGCGCGCCGGATCCAGCAGCATCAGCGCCGGCAGGCCGATATTGCCGCCAACGCCGACGTTCACGCCCGCCGCCTTCGCCATCTCGCCCACCAGGGTAGTGACGGTGCTTTTTCCGTTAGAGCCGGTAATGGCGATAATCGGCGCCTGCGCCTCGCGGCAAAACAGCTCGATATCGCCGACGATTTCCACGCCAGCGTCGGCCGCGGCGCTCAGTGAAGGGTGCGCAAGGGCAATCCCCGGACTTGCGACAATCAGATCCGCCGCCAGCAGCCAGTCGTCGTTAAGACCGCCCACGTGGCGCTCAACGGCTTCCGGCAGCTTATCAAGCCCGGCTGGGGCGACGCGGGTATCCATCACGCGCGGGGTTACGCCGCGCGCCATGAAAAAGTCCACGCATGACAGGCCGGTCATGCCCAGCCCAATAATGACGACTTTTTTACCCTGATAATCTGCCATGATTAACGTACCTTCAGCGTCGCCAGGCCAATCAGCACCAGCATCAGCGAAATAATCCAGAAGCGCACGATAACGCGCGGTTCCGGCCAGCCTTTCAGTTCATAGTGGTGGTGAATCGGCGCCATACGGAAGATGCGCTGGCCGCGCAGCTTGAACGAACCGACCTGCAGGATAACCGACAGGGTTTCCACGACGAAAACGCCGCCCATAATCACCAGCAGGAATTCCTGGCGCAGCAGTACGGCGATAATGCCCAGCGCGCCGCCGAGCGCCAGCGAACCGACATCGCCCATAAAGACCTGCGCCGGGTAGGTGTTGAACCACAGGAAACCCAGGCCCGCGCCGACAATCGCCGTACAGACGATAACCAGCTCGCCGGCGTGACGCAGATAAGGAATATGCAGGTAGTTGGCGAAGTTCATGTTCCCGGTGGCCCACGCCACCAGCGCGAAGCCGGCGGCGACGAAGACGGTCGGCATAATCGCCAGGCCGTCGAGGCCGTCGGTCAGGTTGACCGCATTGCCGGTACCGACGATGACGAAGTAAGCCAGCAGGATGTAAAACAGTCCCAGCTGCGGCATCACGTCTTTAAAAAATGGCACTACCAGCTCGGTCGCCGGGGTGTCTTTCCCCGCCAGATACAGCGCGAACGCTACGCCCAGCGCAATCACCGACATCCAGAAATACTTCCAGCGGGCAATCAGGCCCTTGGTGTCTTTGCGCACGACTTTACGGTAATCATCGACAAACCCGATGATGCCGTAGCCGATTAATACCGTCAGCACGCACCAGACGTACGGGTTGGATGGATAGGCCCACAGCAGGACGGAAACGGTAATCGCGGTAAGGATCATGATCCCGCCCATGGTTGGGGTACCGCGTTTGCTGAAGTGGGACTCCGGGCCGTCGTTACGAACGACCTGACCAAAGGACAGTTTTTGCAGACGGGCGATCATGCGCGGGCCCATCCACAGAGAGATGAACAGCGCGGTCAGCAGGCTGACGATGGCGCGAAACGTCAGATAGGAAAAGACGTTAAAGCCGGAATAATATTTGACCAGATGTTCGGCCAGCCATACTAACATGTCGCAATCTCCTGTAATGCGCGTACTACCTCTTCCATAGCGGCACTACGTGAACCCTTCACTAAAATGGTCATGATTTTATGCTCTGCCAGCAGCTCGCGCAGGCGAGCTACCACGGCGGCTTTATCGTTAAAATGTTCGCCCACGCCGCTGGCGCTGCTGATATCCGCGCTCAGGGAACCGACGCTGAGGACGCAATCCAGCCCCGCCGCTTTCGCCGCTTCGCCCACTTCGCGATGACAGGCCGCGCTTTCCGCGCCGAGTTCAGCCATATCGCCGACTACCATCGCCCGGAAGCCCGGCATTTCCGCCAGTACCTGTACCGCGGCGGTCATCGAACCGACGTTGGCGTTGTAGGAGTCATCCAGCAGCAGCTGATTTGCGGCAAGCTGAATAGGGAACAAACGTCCCGGTACCGCTTTCAGCTGCGCCAGTCCAACTTTCACCGCGGCAAGATCGGCGCCGACCGCCATGGCCAGCGATGTCGCCGCCAGCGCGTTAGCGATGTTATGGCGCCCCGGCAGCGGCAGCAGTACGTCGACATTCCCGAACGGAGTTTGCAGCGTAAATTCGGTACCATGACTAGTGATATGAACGTTGGTCGCCGTGAAGTCGCTGTTTGCCGCGTTCGGCGAGAAGCGCCACACTTTGCGATCGCCGATCACGCTCTGCCAGTTCAGCCAGTCGTTATTGTCGGCATTCAAAATCGCGGTGCCGTTTTGCGGCAGGCCGGTAAAGATTTCGCCCTTCGCTTTCGCCACGCCCGCCAGCGAGCCGAACCCTTCGAGGTGCGCGGCGGCGAGGTTGTTGACCAGCGCTGCTTCCGGACGCGTCAGGCTGACGGTCCAGGCGATTTCGCCCTGATGGTTGGCGCCGAGTTCAATCACCGCATACTGGTGATCTTTATTCAGACGCAGCAACGTCATCGGAACCCCGATATCGTTGTTCAGATTACCGGCGGTATACAGCGTGTTGCCGCACTGACTGAGGATCGCCGCGGTCATCTCTTTCACCGAGGTCTTACCGGACGAACCGGTGAGCGCAACGACGCGGGTCGGCACCTGCTGACGCACCCAGGCCGCTAACTCGCCGAAAGCCAGACGGGTATCTTTCACCACCACCTGCGGTAAATCGCAGGCCAGCGGGCGGCTAACCAGCAGCGCGCCTGCGCCCGCCGCTTTCGCTTGTTCGGCAAAATCATGCGCGTCGAATCGCTCGCCCTTCAGCGCCACAAACAGGCAACCTGCCGTGACTTTGCGGGTATCGGACGTCACGTCATCGATAGCGATATCGCGACCCTGCAGTTCGCCGCGGGCGATCTCGGCGAGCTGGCTTAATGTAAAGCGAATCATGCTACCGCTCCCAGCAGACGCGCAACGGTAACGCGGTCGGAATAATCCAGACGGCGGTTACCGACGATCTGATAGTCTTCGTGGCCTTTGCCCGCTACCAGCACAACGTCGTTCGCTTTCGCCTGCATCACCGCGCCGGTCACCGCTTCCGCGCGGCCTTCCATCACCTTCACCTGCCCAGCATCAAGCATGCCAGCCAGAATGTCATTGATAATCGCCCGCGGTTCTTCGGTACGTGGGTTATCGTCAGTCACGACCACGATATCGGCAAACTCTTCCGCGATAGCGCCCATCAGCGGGCGTTTACCTTTGTCGCGGTCGCCGCCGCAGCCGAAGACGCACCACAGCTTGCCGCTGCAGTGCAGACGCGCGGCCTGCAGCGCTTTTTCCAGCGCGTCAGGCGTATGGGCGTAATCAACCACCACGGTCGGTTTGCCCGGCGCGCTGAACACTTCCATACGGCCACACACCGGCTGTAAACGCGAAGAGGTTTTCAGCAGATCCGCCAACGGATAGCCCAGCGCCAGCAGCGTCGCCAGCGCCAGCAGCAGGTTGCTGACGTTAAAGGCGCCCATCAGGCGGCTTTCGATTTCGCCCTTGCCCCAGCTCGAGTCAAACTGAATGGTCGCACCGCTGTCGTGATAGTTGACCGCGGTCGCCTTCAGCCAGCGGCCGTGGCAGTTCGGATTGATATGATCTTCCATCGACACCGCCACCGCATCCGGCAGTTTCGCCAGCCAGCGACGCCCGACTTCATCGTCAGCGTTAACAATGGCCTGGCCGCAATGGTGGGTGGAATAGAGCAGCCATTTCGCCGCTTCGTAATGTTCCATGTCGCCATGGTAGTCGAGGTGGTCACGGCTCAGATTGGTAAACACCGAGGCGGCAAACTGCAGCGCCGCCACGCGATGCTGAACCAGCCCGTGAGAAGAGACTTCCATCGCGCCGAAAGTCGCCCCCTGCCCTACCAGGCCGGAAAGCACGTGCTGAACATCGACCGCAGAGCCGGTGGTGTTTTCGGTCGGCACCACTTTATCCAGCAGGCCATTACCGACGGTACCCATCACCGCGCTGGTTTCGCCGAGCAGCTTTGCCCACTGCGCCAACAGCTGCGTAGTCGTGGTTTTACCGTTAGTACCGGTGACGCCCACCAGACGCATCTGCTGCGAAGGTTGTTGGTAAAAACGCCCGGCCAGCGCGGATAACCGCTCGTTCAGTTGGCTCAGGTAGATGACCGGCACGCCGTGCATCTCGCGAACTTCGCCGTCTGCGGCCTCGCCCTGCGCCTCAGCAATAATGGCAGCAACACCTTGCGCTATCGCCTGCGGGATATAACGACGCCCGTCCGCCTGATGACCCTGTACCGCGACAAAGAGGTCGCCGGACGCCGCCACGCGGCTGTCCAGCGTCATCTCTCGCAGAATTCGCTCCGGCGCATTTGGCACCCACGGAGCGAGAAGGTCGCGCAAATTACGATCTGCCACCTGTTCCCTCGCCTTGATTAATCACAAATTCACTTTTTTCGCCCGTTGCCAGCGCATCCGGTTCGACGTTCATGGTGCGCAATACGCCGCCCATGATGGCACCGAATACCGGCGCGGAAACGGCGCCACCGTAGTATTTACCTGCCTGCGGGTCGTTGATCACCACCACCAGCGCGAAACGCGGGTGGCTGGCGGGCGCAACGCCTGCGGTGTAAGCAATATATTTGTTGATGTAGCGGCCATCCGGCCCCACTTTTTTCGCCGTACCGGTTTTAATCGCGATGCGATAGCCTTTGATCGCCGCTTTCACGCCGCCGCCGCCGGGCAGCGCCACGCTTTCCATCATATGAACGACGGTACGAACCAGTGATTCCGGGAACACGCGCTCACCCGGAACCGGTGGATCAACTTTGGTAATCGACAGCGGGCGATAGATGCCGTAGCTGCCAATCGTTGCGTAGACTCGCGCTAACTGTAACGGAGTTACCATTAGCCCGTAGCCGAAAGAAAAGGTGGCCCTCTCTATGTCAGACCACCGTTGTTTTTGAGGATATAAGCCACTGCGTTCTCCGACCAACCCCAAATTGGTCGCCTTTCCAAGCCCAAAACGTGAGTAAGTATCTACTAACGCTGAGGACGGCATCGCTAACGCCAGCTTAGAAACGCCGACGTTACTCGACTTCTGTAGCACCCCGGTCAGGGTTAATTCGCTATAGCGCGCCACGTCTTTGATTTCGTGGCCGTTAATTCGATATGGAATGGTGTTCAGCACGGTATTTTCATTGACGATGCCGCGCTGCAGCGCCGTCATCACCACCATCGGTTTGACCGTTGAACCCGGTTCGAATACGTCGGTGATGGCGCGGTTACGCATGGTATCTTTGGACGTACCCGCGAAATTATTCGGGTTGTACGACGGGCTATTCGCCATCGCCAGCACTTCACCGGTGTTGACGTCGACCAAAACGGCGGTGCCTGATTCCGCTTTGTTGAACGCCACCGCATTATTCAGTTCGCGATAAACCAGCGCCTGCAGGCGCTCGTCGATGCTCAGCGCGAGGTTATGCGCCGCCTGGCTGTCGGTGGAAGAAATGTCTTCGATCACGCGACCATAGCGGTCTTTACGCACGATACGCTCGCCCGGCTGGCCGGTCAGCCACTTATCAAAGCTTTTCTCAACCCCTTCAATCCCCTGGCTATCGACGTTGGTGAAGCCAATGAGGTGAGCGGTTACTTCGCCTGACGGATAGTAACGGCGAGACTCCTCACGCAGATGAATCCCCGGCAGCTTCAGTTTTTTGATGTAGTCAGCCATGTCAGGGTTCACCTGACGCGCCAGATAGATAAAACGCATCCGCGGGTTGCTGTTGATGCGCGATGCCAGCTGGTCCAGCGGCATGTTCAGCGCATCGGCTAACGCTTTCCAGCGGTTATCGAGCGTCACGCCTCCGGCATCATGCAACTCTTTCGGGTCGGCCCAGATGGCTTTTACCGGCACACTGACCGCCAGCGGGCGGCCGGAGCGGTCGGTAATCATGCCGCGCGCGGTTGACACTTCCTGCACACGCAGGGAACGCATATCTCCCTGACGCACCAGCATGTCCGGGCTCACCACCTGCAGCCACGCGACGCGGCCAAGCAGGAAGGCGAGAGCGATTAAAATACATCCGCACAGCAACGCAAAACGCCAACTAATAAAGTTGGCCTGTTCTTCCTGACGTTTTGCTTTTGGCGTTTTCGGCGCTGCTTTCATGCGTCGCAATAATCCTTATTTCTGTACCACTATATTTTCTTGTGATGGATCAACGTGTTGCATCTGCAACTTCTCTGTCGCGATCCGCTCAACCCGACTGTGATCACCAAGGGCATTCTCTTCGAGGATCAGGTTGCGCCATTCAATATCCAGAGCGTCACGCTCCAGAACCAATTGTTCACGCTGCGCGGTTAACAGACGGGTATGGTGCGCCGTCGTCACCACGGTCACTGCCGTTATGATGATGCAAATGAACAGGCAGAGTGGCAGCTTCCCAAACCGCAGAAGATCGTCCCCGATAACGCCAGGCAAGGCATGGCGCTCGTTGCTTCCTAACGATCCTTTAACTTTGCTTAAGGCTACTGTCACTCTGCCGATCATGCGTTCGTCCTCTCTGCGATACGCAGCACTGAACTACGGGCGCGTGGATTCTCTGCCACCTCTTCTTCGCCCGGCATCAACTTGCCTAGTGCTCGCAACTGACGGCCGCCCAGTTTCCTGAGCTGCTCTTCAGTCATCGGGATCCCTGCTGGAACCTGCGGACCGCGGCTTTGCTCACGCATAAAGCGCTTCACAATGCGGTCTTCCAGCGAATGGAAACTGATAATCGACAGCCGACCGCCGGGGGCCAGCACGCCGAGCGAGCTTTTTAGCGCCTGCTCTATCTCCTCCAGTTCACTGTTCACCCAAATGCGCACCGCCTGGAAGGTACGGGTCGCGGGATGTTTGTGCTTATCTTTCACCGGCGTTGCCGCCGCGATAACTTCCGCCAGCTCTTTGGTACGGGTCATCGGCTCAATGCGGTTACGCTCAACGATCGCGCGCGCGATACGTTTACCGAAACGCTCCTCGCCAAAGGTTTTGATTACCCAGGCGATGTCGGCTTCTTCGGCGGTCTGTAACCATTCGGCGGCGGACTGACCGCGAGTCGGATCCATGCGCATGTCCAGCGGACCATCGCGCATAAAGGAGAACCCGCGTTCCGCGTCGTCCAACTGCGGTGAAGAAACGCCAAGATCGAGAAGAATACCGTCGATCTTGCCGGTAAGATTGCGCTCGGCGACGTAGTCAGCCAGCTGCGAGAAAGGACCATGTACGATGGAAAAGCGTGGGTCATCGATGGTTTGCGCAACGGCAATAGCCGTCGGGTCGCGATCGATTGCCAGCAGGCGCCCTTCCGCCCCCAGTTGGGAGAGGATCAGACGCGAGTGACCACCGCGGCCAAAGGTTCCATCAATGTAGATACCATTTGGACGAATATTCAGGCCGTTAACGGCTTCATCCAGAAGTACCGTAGTATGTTTAAAATTTTCCATCATTTTATAAAGACAAATCCTGCAGGCGCTCCGACAGTTCACCGGTAGCGGACTGCTCAGCGTCGATATCTTCCTTGACCCGTTGATACCAGGTCGTTTCATCCCACAGTTCAAATTTATTAAACTGTCCGACCAGCATCACTTCTTTTGTCAGCCCGGCATGTTGCCGCAGCACCGGCGCGATTAGCAATCGTCCGGCGCTATCCATCTGACATTCGCTGGCATGCCCCAAAAGCAGGCGCTGTACGCGCCGCTCAACGGGATTCATGCTCGACAAACGCGACAATTTTTGCTCGATGATTTCCCATTCAGGCAAAGGATAAAGCAGCAGGCACGGGTGATGAATGTCAATGGTGCATACCATTTGACCAGAAGCATCCTCGATCAGCCCGTCGCGGTAGCGCGTCGGTACGGCCAAACGGCCTTTACTGTCGAGATTGACTAACGTTGCTCCACGGAACATGCCAGCCTCACCCCTTTTCGCCACTTTACCCCACAAATTCCCACCTAAAGGAGTTTACGGAGCGGAGGAAAAGCTTGTCAAGCCAGCACTAATGCCAACAGAGCGCAAAAACCCATTATTTACAGCCGATATTAGCCCTGATGAATAAATCACCAACAAACGAGGCAAATTAACGTTATGAATACGTGTAAGAAAATAACCAACAAACCCGTAACAGTTAAAAACGACAAAATATCTTCAACGGGAAAATATAAAGTGTCAGTTTGCGACGCGAGCGGCATTTTAGGTCATTCTGATGTCCGTTAACAGTGCCGGTTGTGGACGGAGAAGCACTTGTGCCGCGGCCTGACGCTCTCAGCGGCGGGGAAGGTGGGATAAAGCGATTGTTAATTCAGCAATTATTACGAAGAATGTAACAAAACAATTCAAATTAATGCCGCTGCGCTTTTTCTTGCACCATTTGGATACAAAAAAAGCCTGCTCCAGAATAAAACAAAATAAGGCGTAAAGAAGTTTAGGGATTTGTCTGAAAGCGAATAGATTTACGAATCTCTACGTAAATTGTATGGAATATCGCCAGATGCTGATCCATCTGGCGAATAACCTACGAAGAATCTTAACCTTTTTTCGCAAATGAATCAGCGACGATTCAAACTTCCGCGATGATAGAGGTTACGACGTATACGACTTAAGCCCGGTTTCGGCTTACGTGGTTCATCCAGGCTTGCCAGTACAATCTCTAAAACGCGCTCGGCAACGTCGCGATGACGCTGCGCGACCGCCAGCACCGGGCACTGCAGGAAGTCGAGCAGTTCGTTATCACCGAAGGTGGCGATGGCCAGCTCAGATGGCAGTTTGCCCTCACGGCGCAGCGTGACATCCATCACCCCCTGCAGCAGCGGGAAAGAGGTGGTGAACAGCAGTTGCGGCATCGGATGCGTTTCCAGCCACTTTTCAAACAGCTGGGCCGCGGCTTCGCGTTCATAGCTGTTGGCATAGAGGAAGTTCACCTCGCGCGGGTCGTCTTTCCAGGCTGAACGGAACCCCTGCTCGCGCAGGAAGCTCACCGACAGCTCCGGCAGCGCTCCCAGATAGAGCACTCGGTCACCGGGGAATTTGCGCAGCTCGGCGGCAAGCATCTCAGCGTCGTCCTGATCGGCGCCGACGACGCTGGTAAAGTGTTCACGATCGAGCGCGCGGTCGAGCGCGACAATCGGGAAAGGATCGTTCGCCCAGCGCTGATAGAACGGGTGCTCCGGCGGCAGCGAAGTCGAAACGATAATTGCATCCACCTGACGCTGCAGCAGATGCTCAATACAGCGCATTTCGTTATCCGGCTGATCTTCCGAGCAGGCGATCAGCAACTGGTAGCCGCGCTGACGCGCCTGGCGCTCCAGATAGTTCGCAATACGGGTATAACTGGTATTTTCGAGATCCGGGATCACCAGACCGATTGAACGCGTGCGTCCTGCGCGCAGGCCAGCAGCGACCGCATTCGGGTGGTAGTTGTGCTCGCGCACCACCGCCATCACCTTCTCGACCGTTTTATCGCTGACGCGATACTGCTTCGCTTTGCCATTAATCACATAGCTCGCGGTGGTTCTTGAAACACCGGCCAGCCGGGCGATTTCATCCAGTTTCACAATTGCCCCTTGGGTAAGAAGTACAAAAAACAACCATTAAATAGACATACTCATTAGAGTATAGAGTTCCATTTTTATAACATCTAAACGCAGAATAGATAGCGCGGCAACCGCTTTCGTCCACAGTTCCTACGGAATTCGCAAAAAAATAACCCGACAGTTCGTGTCGGGCTGTTTTTACGTCAGTTTGTCAGGGGTTAGCGCATGATTTTATCGCCGCGCGACAGGCCGACTACTCCGGATCGCGCCACTTCAACAATGCGCGCGACATCGCGTAAAGAAGCCAGGAACGCATCCAGCTTATCGCTGGTTCCGGCCAACTGCACGGTATAAATAGATGGCGTGACGTCAATGATCTGCCCGCGGAAGATCTCGGTGTTGCGTTTCACCTCTTCGCGGCCATAACCGCTGGCCTGCACTTTCACCAGCATGATTTCACGTTCGACGTGGGAGCCCTGACCCAGTTCGCTGACCCGCAGCACGTCCACCAGCTTATGTAATTGCTTTTCAATCTGCTCAATGGCTTTTTCGTCGCCCACCGTCTGGATGGTCATGCGGGACAACGTCGGATCGTCGGTTGGCGCTACCGTCAGGCTTTCAATATTGTAGCCGCGCTGCGAAAAGAGGCCGATCACCCGGGATAACGCTCCCGATTCGTTCTCCAGTAATACAGATAATATCCGGCGCATAATCAGGTTCTCTCCGTTTTGCTCAACCACATTTCGTCCATGCCGCCGCCGCGGATCTGCATGGGATAAACATGCTCGCTACCATCAACCGTAACATCAACGAACACCAGACGATTATTACGCACCTGCTCCAGGGCTTCCGCCAGCTTCGCTTCAAGCTCTTGCGGCTCGCTGATACGAATACCAACGTGGCCATAAGCCTCGGCGACGCGAACGAAGTCCGGCAGCGATTCCATATAGGACTGCGAATGGCGGCCAGAATAGAGCATATCCTGCCACTGCTTTACCATTCCGAGGTAGCGGTTATTCAGGTTCAGCACCAGCACCGGCAGTTCATACTGCAGGGCGGTGGAAAGCTCCTGAATGTTCATCTGGATGCTGCCATCGCCGGTCACGCAGATAACGGTTTCTTGCGGTAGCGCCATCTTCACGCCCAGTGCCGCTGGCAGGCCAAAGCCCATCGTGCCGAGGCCGCCGGAGTTAATCCAACGCCGTGGTTTATCGAATGGATAATAGAGCGCGGCGAACATCTGATGCTGTCCAACGTCGGAAGTCACGTAAGCATCACCGTTGGTCAGGCGCCAGATAGCCTCGATTACCGCCTGTGGTTTGATCTTGCCGCTTTGCGTGTCGTATTGCAGACAGTGACGGGAACGCCACTGTTCGATCTGCTGCCACCAGTCGCGGATCTCATCCAGCGGCTGCTGGCTCTCTTCCTGCTCAAGCAGATCAAACATCTGGTCAAGCACCTGGCGCGCGTCGCCGACGATCGGCACATCCGCCGGGACGGTCTTGGAGATCGACGTGGGATCGATATCAATATGCAGCACCGTGGCGTTCGGGCAGTACTTAGCCAAATTGTTGGTGGTACGATCGTCAAAGCGGACGCCGACTGCAAAAATAACGTCGGAATGATGCATGGTCATGTTGGCTTCATAGGTACCGTGCATCCCCAACATCCCCAGCGCCTGCTGATGAGTCGCCGGAAAAGCGCCTAAACCCATTAATGAAGAGACCACCGGTAGCTTCAGCTTTTCGACCAGCGTACGCAGCTGTGCTTCACACTGCGAATTGATTGCCCCACCGCCAACGTATACGACCGGTTTTTTCGCCGCCACCAGCGTTTGCAACGCACGTTTGATCTGCCCTTTATGACCGCTGGTTGTCGGGTTATAGGAACGCATGCTGACCGCATCCGGCCAAACATAAGGCAGCTTTTTCGCCGGATTGAGAATATCCTTCGGCAAATCGACCACTACCGGCCCCGGTCGGCCGCTGGCCGCCAGCCAGAAGGCTTTCTTTAAAATACCGGGAATATCTTCAGTCTGTTTCACGAGGAAGCTGTGTTTAACCACCGGGCGCGAGATACCGACCATATCGCACTCCTGGAAGGCATCGTAGCCAATCAGCGAGGTGGCGACCTGCCCGGAAAGAATGACCAGCGGAATAGAATCCATGTAAGCCGTGGCGATACCGGTAATAGCGTTAGTCGCTCCCGGGCCGGAGGTCACCAGCACCACCCCGACTTCGCCGGTTGCGCGCGCCAGTCCGTCGGCCATATGCACCGCCGCCTGCTCATGGCGGACCAGCACATGGTCAATGCCGCCGAGGGTATGTAATGCATCATAGATATCGAGGACCGCGCCTCCGGGATAGCCGAATACTTGCTTGACGCCCTGATCGACAAGCGATTGGACGACCATCTCGGCTCCTGACAACATCTCCATGGTTTGCCTCCAGGCTTATTGTTTTCACGACGGCGGAAGTCATTTTCCGCGCGCGTCGTATGATGCGCCGTCAAGACAGCGCATTGAGGTGAACGACTTGCTGTGCATTAACATAACTGCTCGCCAACAGGCAGGCAATTCGCCTGAGAGCGTATAGCGCGCCTCTTAAAAGCAGAAAAGAAAGCATCTGGAGAAATATATGGAGGATTGCTTCAGGAATAACAAAATGAGATAGCCAATACTCGGGAGAAACGGCTTACGGCAGAAAATCATCCATTTTTCACCGTCGGGTTGCGAGAACCCGCGGTGATAAACAGAATAATATTCTGCTTTTTTAAAGTTTACTCAGATAAGCTGGCGCTTTCGCCGCCGTTGGTCGATAACGTCGATTAGCGCTGACAGATATTCGCCAATAACTCTTCCATCCATTGATGGCCTTTATCACGACCGGCCGCTTCGTGCCAGGAGAGGAAGCAGGTACGGCTGTTGACCTTCAGCGGCAACGGTAAGATCTGCAAATCTAATTTATCAGCGAATTCATTGGCCAACCAACGTGGCGCTATTGCCACCATGTGGGTTTGCGACACCACGTTTAATACGCTAACCATGGCATTACCCTGATAAGCAATACAGGATTGTTTATCCACGGAGTCATACCACGGCTGGCTAAATGACGCATAACGATCCAATGCGACGACCGCGTGCTCTTCCTGATAAATATCCGCTTCCGTTAGCGGCCCGGAAATACGCGGATGTTTACGGTTGGCCACCAGAACCATTTCATCTTTGAATAAAGGTATGCAGGCAAACTCCGGGCGACGGAACTCTTCATAACCGATAACGAATTCAATTTCCTGATAACGCAGCTGATGTTCGGTGTTTTGATGTAGCGCTGATTTAAAGACCAGATGAATATTTGGCGCGATTTCACCAACTTTATTAAATATTAGCGAGGTTAAGTAATTATCCAATGGGCTACAAACGCAGAGGTTAAATACGCGCTCACTGCTCAGCGGTTCAAAACCGGAACCCGGCAACTCATTTTGCACCAGTTGCAATGCCTGGCGTACTGAGCCGAACAGCTGATAGGCCCGCGCCGTTGGCTGAATGCCACGCCCATAGCGAACAAACAGTTCATCATTAAACATCACCTTGAGACGAGATACCGCGTTACTCACCGCCGGTTGGGACATGCCGAGAGTGTGGGCCGCACGGGTAATATTTTGTTCCTGCATCACCGCATCAAAGACGGTCAGCAGGTTGAGATCCACCATCCGCAGTTGTGGTTTGACGACTTCCTGTCCCGGGGCTGATTTATATTCAGTATTTTCAATTAACATATCTAACTCCACCGTCACGCTAAATTCCTTTTACCAAAGTGCAGTAATTAATTAAGACAATATCATTTATCATGCATATTAAATCTGCAAAAGGGCAAAATGGAATTTTAGGAATATATCAAGGTTATGAGTAGCGACGAAAAACCTCACTGGATATCACCGGAACCCGCCTAAAACATATCATTTACTTGATGATATAAAGTGTACCCATAGATCACAGGAATAAACAACACCACCAATAGTTAATTGCAATTTAAGTATTAATTAACTATCTATTTTTTACCTGATTAAAATTAACACTTCGTTATCCTTTCGAACGACTCAATGCGGCAGCGCATAAAGGTAAAAGGCATATAACACTTTATGTTTCATTACCTTATCAACCAGGCATCCCCCATTGACATTGAGTCCTTGAATGAAAATTATTTTTTCTAATTGTTTTATTTTTCCAGCAGTCGATGAATGTCTCAAATAGGATCGTCGGCGAAATGAGGGATAATCCAGCACAATTAGCTAATTCACCTGACAGGTAAAAAACAGTTTTTATCTTGCCTGGGGTTGACATCAAAACCGCTATCCAGTAACTCTAAAAGCATATCGATTTCAACTGGAGTATGACGCATGATTCGCACCACTCGCTTCACCAGCCTACTACTACTAAACGCATCCATTGTGCGCGGTAGGCTGTTGGGCGACGTTCAGCGTTAAGTCATCTTCCAGCAAGACACTAAACCCGCGCCATTGCGCGGGTTTTTTTATGCTCGAAGCAAGGCGCCAGGCAACAGATTAAGGATCTCAACCATGAGCCAGCAAGTCATTATTTTCGATACGACCTTACGTGATGGGGAACAAGCGTTACAGGCCAGCCTGAGCGTGAAAGAGAAGCTGCAGATCGCCATGGCCCTCGAGCGTATGGGCGTCGATGTAATGGAAGTCGGTTTCCCGGTTTCTTCCCCGGGCGATTTTGAATCGGTACAGACCATCGCTCGCACCATCAAAAATAGCCGCGTTTGCGCGCTGGCGCGCTGCGTTGAGAAGGATATCGACGTGGCGGCGGAATCCTTAAAAGTGGCGGAAGCGTTCCGCATCCACACCTTCATCGCCACGTCTCCGATGCATATCGCCACCAAGCTGCGCAGCACGCTGGATGAAGTCATCGAACGCGCTATTTATATGGTGAAACGTGCGCGTAACTATACCGACGACGTGGAATTCTCCTGTGAAGACGCAGGCCGTACGCCGATCGACGATCTGGCTCGCGTCGTTGAAGCGGCTATCCGCGCCGGCGCCACGACCATTAATATCCCGGATACCGTCGGCTACACCATGCCATTCGAATACGCCAACATCATCAGCGGCCTGTATGAACGCGTACCAAACATTGATAAAGCAATTATTTCAGTCCACACCCATGATGATTTAGGTATCGCCGTCGGCAACGCCCTCGCCGCCGTCCACGCTGGCGCTCGTCAGGTAGAAGGCGCGATGAACGGTATCGGCGAACGCGCCGGTAACTGCGCGCTGGAAGAAGTCATCATGGCGATCAAGGTGCGCAAAGACATCATGAACGTGCACACCAACATCAATCACCATGAAATCTGGCGTACCAGCCAGACCGTCAGCCAAATCTGCAATATGCCGATCCCGGCTAACAAAGCTATCGTCGGTACCGGCGCCTTCGCCCACTCTTCCGGTATTCATCAGGATGGCGTGCTGAAGAACCGCGAAAACTACGAAATCATGACCCCGGAATCCATCGGCCTGAACCAGGTACAGCTGAACCTGACTTCACGCTCCGGTCGCGCGGCGGTGAAACACCGTATGGAAGAGATGGGCTACAAAGAGAGCGACTACAACCTGGATCATCTGTATGACGCGTTCCTGAAGCTGGCGGATAAAAAAGGCCAGGTCTTCGACTACGACCTGGAAGCGCTGGCATTTATCAATAAACAGCAGGAAGAGCCAGAGCATTTCCGTCTGGACTACTTCAGCGTCCAGTCTGGCTCCAGCGATATCGCTACCGCCTCTATCAAGCTGGCCTGCGGTGATGACATCAAAACCGAAGCCGCCAACGGCAACGGCCCGGTTGACGCTATCTACCAGGCAATCAACCGTGTGACAGACTACAACATCGACTTAGTGAAGTATGGCTTAAGCGCCAAAGGCCACGGCAAAGATGCGCTGGGTCAGGTGGATATTGTCGTGGAATACAACGGTCGCCGCTTCCACGGCGTCGGCCTCGCGACCGATATCGTCGAATCTTCAGCAAAAGCGATGGTACATGTGCTTAACAACATCTGGCGCGCCGCCGAAGTCGAAAAAGAATTGCAACGCCAGGCTCAGAATAAAGAGAACAACAAGGAAACCGTGTAATGTCGAAGAATTATCATATTGCCGTTTTGCCGGGTGATGGAATTGGCCCGGAAGTGATGAACCAGGCGATGAAAGTACTGGAAGCCGTTCGTAACCGTTTTTCAATGCGTATCACCACCAGCCAGTACGACGTGGGCGGCATCGCCATCGACCGTCAGGGCATGCCGCTGCCGCAAGCCACCGTTGATGGCTGCGAGCAGGCTGACGCGATTCTGTTCGGATCCGTCGGCGGCCCGAAGTGGGAACATCTGCCGCCGGCCGATCAGCCGGAGCGCGGCGCGCTGCTGCCGCTGCGTAAGCACTTCAAATTATTCAGCAACCTGCGCCCGGCTAAACTGTATCAGGGGCTGGAAGCATTCTGCCCGCTGCGCGCCGATATCGCCGCCAATGGCTTCGACATTCTGTGCGTGCGCGAACTGACCGGCGGCATCTACTTCGGTCAGCCGAAAGGTCGTGAAGGCAGCGGCCAGCATGAAAAAGCTTTCGATACTGAGGTATACCACCGCTTTGAAATCGAGCGTATCGCGCGTATTGCCTTTGAATCGGCGCGCAAGCGTCGTCATAAAGTGACGTCAATCGATAAAGCCAACGTCCTGCAGTCTTCTATCTTGTGGCGCGAAATCGTCAACGAGATTGGCAAAGAGTATCCGGATGTCGAGCTGGCGCATATGTATATCGATAATGCCACCATGCAGCTTATCAAAGATCCGTCGCAGTTCGACGTACTGCTGTGCTCCAACCTGTTTGGCGACATCCTGTCCGACGAGTGCGCGATGATCACCGGCTCTATGGGCATGTTGCCGTCCGCCAGCCTCAACGAGCAAGGTTTTGGACTGTATGAACCAGCGGGCGGCTCGGCGCCAGACATCGCGGGCAAAAATATCGCCAACCCGATTGCGCAAATCCTGTCGCTGGCGCTGCTGCTGCGCTACAGCCTGGATGCGGGCGACGCGGCGAGCGCCATTGAACGCGCTATCAACCGCGCGTTAGAAGAAGGCATTCGTACCGGCGACTTAGCGCGCGGTACGGCAGCGGTCAGTACAGATGAAATGGGCGATATCATTGCCCGCTATGTCGCGGAAGGGGTGTAATCATGGCGAAGACGTTATACGAAAAATTGTTTGATGCGCACGTGGTGTACGAAGCGCAGAACGAAACCCCGCTGCTGTATATCGACCGCCATCTGGTGCACGAAGTCACCTCTCCGCAGGCGTTTGACGGGCTGCGCGCCCATGGCCGCCAGGTGCGTCAGCCGGGTAAAACATTCGCCACCATGGATCACAACGTCTCGACGCAGACCAAAGATATCAACGCCTCCGGCGAAATGGCCCGCATCCAGATGCAGGAACTGATTAAGAACTGCAAAGAATTTGGCGTTGAGCTGTATGACTTAAATCACCCGTTCCAGGGCATCGTACACGTGATGGGCCCGGAACAGGGCGTCACCCTGCCGGGGATGACCATCGTGTGCGGCGATTCCCATACCGCGACCCATGGCGCATTCGGCGCGCTGGCATTCGGTATCGGCACCTCTGAAGTTGAACATGTGCTGGCGACTCAGACCCTGAAACAGGGGCGCGCGAAGACCATGAAAATCGAAGTCCGTGGCAAAGCGGCGCCGGGCATTACCGCGAAAGACATTGTGCTGGCAATCATTGGTAAAACCGGTAGCGCCGGCGGTACCGGCCATGTCGTCGAATTCTGCGGCGAAGCCATTCGCGATCTGAGCATGGAAGGCCGTATGACTCTGTGCAATATGGCAATCGAAATGGGCGCCAAAGCGGGTCTGGTCGCGCCTGACGAGACGACATTCAATTACGTGCAGGGCCGCCTGCACGCGCCGAAGGGCCAGGATTTCGCCGACGCGGTGGAATACTGGAAAACGCTGAAAACCGATGATGACGCCACCTTCGATACCGTGGTGACGCTGCAGGCGGAAGAGATTGCGCCGCAGGTCACCTGGGGCACCAATCCAGGCCAGGTCATCTCGGTTACCGATATTATCCCGGATCCGGCGTCGTTCAGCGATCCGGTCGAGCGCGCCAGCGCCGAAAAAGCGCTGGCCTATATGGGTCTGAAATCTGGCGTACCGTTGACCGAGGTCGCGATCGACAAAGTCTTTATCGGTTCCTGTACTAACTCGCGAATCGAAGATTTACGCGCGGCGGCGGAAATCGCCAAAGGACGTAAAGTGGCGCCGGGCGTACAGGCGCTGGTCGTTCCCGGCTCCGGCCCGGTGAAAGCGCAGGCGGAAGCCGAAGGTTTGGATAAGATTTTCATCGACGCCGGTTTTGAGTGGCGCTTACCAGGCTGCTCCATGTGCCTGGCGATGAACAACGACCGCCTGAATCCCGGCGAACGTTGCGCCTCTACCAGCAACCGTAACTTTGAAGGCCGTCAAGGCCGCGGCGGCCGCACCCATTTAGTCAGCCCGGCGATGGCCGCGGCAGCAGCGGTTACCGGCCATTTCGCCGATATCCGTAACTTGAAATAAGGAGACCATCATGGCAGAGAAATTTACCCAACATACTGGCCTGGTGGTTCCGCTGGATGCCGCAAACATCGATACCGATGCGATCATTCCTAAGCAGTTCCTGCAGAAAGTGACGCGTACCGGCTTTGGCGCGCACCTGTTTAACGACTGGCGTTTCCTCGACGACCAGGGGCAGCAACCGAACCCGGAGTTCGTGCTGAACTTCCCGCAATATAAAGGGGCGTCTATCCTGCTGGCGCGTGAAAACTTCGGCTGCGGCTCCTCGCGCGAGCACGCGCCGTGGGCGTTGACCGATTACGGTTTCAAAGTGGTGATTGCGCCAAGCTTTGCCGATATCTTTTACGGCAACAGCTTTAATAACCAACTGCTGCCGGTGACGCTCAGCGATGAGCAGGTGGACGAGCTGTTCAAGCTGGTACAGGCGAACCCGGGCATCAGCTTTGAAGTAGACCTTGAAGCGCAGGTGGTTAAAGCCGGGGATAAAACCTACAGCTTTAAAATCGACGACTTCCGCCGCCACTGTATGCTCAACGGCCTGGATAGCATCGGCCTGACGCTGCAGCATGAAGAGGCGATTTCCGCCTACGAACGCCAACAGCCCGCCTTTATGAACTAATCTTCAAGCCCGGTGAACAAGCCGGGCTTTCTCTTTTTGCCCCTCTCAGGCGCATATTAATACCTATAATTAATAGATAATTTTATCCTTCCCATCCCTCATCGTGCATTTATACCGGCATTAGCAGGCTATTTTTGTATATATCCACAATGACAAGTAAATAATCAACGGAAGTATTTAAAACAAACCGAGCAATATGTGAATTAACGGTTAACTCCATAGAAAACCCCTATAGCTCAGCGCAAAAAAAAGCATTATTTTTCCCCTCCCCGGCTCGTTATCTTTCCAGACAGAGAAATATTAACTTTAGATACGCCACGCCGCCTACATCACCTCGTGGGCCGCCGGGCGTTCTTGTGGAGAGCCTAAATGAGCCACTATCCTCACCTATTCAGCCCGCTGACCATCAACGGGATGACCATAAAAAACCGTATTATTATGCCGCCGATGGGCACCAATATGGCTACCCTCAACGGCGAGGTCTCGCAGGAACAGCTTGAATACTACGAGCTGCGGGCGAAAGGCGGCACCGGGCTCATTACCGTGGAAAATATCTGCATCGATTTTCCCTTCGCCTCCAATGGTACAACGCAGTTACGCATCGATAACGATCAATATATCCCACGCCTGTTTAAATTAACCGAAACCCTTCATAAACACGGCGCTTGCGTAGCGATTCAGCTGAACCACGCGGGCGCTTCGGCTTATGCTTATCGCCTGAATGGACAGACGCCGTTATCCGCTTCCAGCACGCCGTCGAAAAAGCACGGTAATATTCCGCGGCCAATGACCCATGAGGAAATTTATCACGCGGTGGACAAATTCGGCGACGCCGCGGAGCGCGTGCGCCGCGCCGGATTTGACTGTGTAGAAATTCATGGCGGCCATTCCTATTTAATTAGCCAGTTTTTGTCACCGTTATTTAATAAACGTACCGACGAATTTGGCGGCAGTATCGAAAACCGCACCCGCATATTAAGCCTGATTATCGATAAGGTTCGCGCCTGCGTCGGGCCGCGTTTCCCAATCAGCCTGCGCATCAGCGCCGACGATTTCTTAAAGGGCGGCAACACGCTGGAAGATTCGCTGCGCATCCTCGAACTGTGCCAGGACAAAGTCGACATCATTAACGTCTCTGCCGCGCAGAACGATAACCTGAACCTGCAAATCGACCAGATGTCGCTGGAAGACGGCTGGAAGCGCTACCTCTCTCGCGCGGTACGCGACAAATTCCATAAGCCGACGGTCATCGCCGGCAACATTCGTTCGCCAAAAATCGCCGAAGATATCCTCGCTACCGGCGATGCCGATCTGATCGCCATTGGTCGTGGGTTGATTGCCGAGCCAGAATGGGTGCAGAAAGTACAAAGCGGCAATGAGCGTCTGATGCGCAAATGCATCTCCTGCAATATCGGCTGTGCGGATCACCGTATCGCCCGCTCTCGCCCGCTGCGCTGCTCGATCAATCCGGACATTATCCACGGCGACGCTTACAAGCAGCAGCGTGTCTCACGAGAAACCAACGTCGTGGTGATCGGCGCCGGCACGGCCGGAATGGAAGCCGCCTGTACCGCCGCGGAAGTCGGCTGCAACACCTGGCTGCTGGAAGAGAAAAGCCACGTCGGCGGCCTGGCCAGCACCATTGCGCTGCTGCCGGAGAAAAAACGGATCGCTGATTTCCCGCAGTTTATGAAAAACCGCCTTTCCGGGCTAAGCAATCTGATGCTGCAGGTCGGTAAACGCGCCGATGTCGCTTCAGTCGCCGCGCTGCATCCACAGCTCATCGTCAATGCCACCGGCTCGGTTCCTCTGCTGCCGCCTATCGACGGCCTGCGCGAGAACATTGACGCCGAAGGTGGTCGCCTGTTCTCGATAACCGGAATGATTAACCATCTGGACACCTTTGCCGATGCCGCAGGTAAACGCATCGTGGTGGTTGGCGGCGGCGCCGTCGGCCTGGACGTCATTGAATACTTCTCCGCGCGCGGCGCCGAGACGGTGCTAATTGAAATGCAAGACGCGCCGGGACAGGACCTCGACATTATTACCAAAAACGCGATGTTGACCATGCTGGAAGAACACCAGGTGGAACAACACATGCGGACCCGATTAACCGCCGTAGCGCCAGACCATTTCACCGTGAGTACCGCCAGCGGCACGTTCGATATTCCCTTCGACTACGGCTTTGTCTGCCTGGGAATGCGCGCCAACCGTGCTGGTCTCGACGACATCGCCCAGTGGGCCGCCGCCAACAACGTAAAAATCATGAATATCGGTGACAGCCTGTCGGCCCGGCGAATTATCGACGGCGTGCGCGAAGGCCGCAACGTGCTGGAGATACTCGAAGACATGGGCGTACTCGGCAATCGCGAAGCGCAACAGATTCCATTTTTAACATATTGAGGATATTTATCATGGCAGAACGTCTTACCGGTCATACCGAACTGATTGGCTTAATCGCTACCCCGATTCGTCATAGCATGTCGCCGACTATGCACAACGAAGCCTTTGCGCATCTTGGCCTGGATTACGCCTACCTGGCGTTCGAAGTCGATAACCAGGAGCTAAAAGATGTCGTACAGGGTTTCCGCGCGCTGAAGCTGCGCGGTTACAACGTCTCAATGCCGAATAAAACCGAAATTTGCCAGTATCTCGATAAGCTCTCGCCGGCGGCGCAGCTGGTCGGTGCGGTCAATACCGTGGTCAACGATAATGGCGTGTTAACCGGCCACATTACCGACGGCACCGGCTATATGCGCGCGCTGTCGGAGGCTGGTATCGATATCATCGGCAAAAAGATGACCATCCTCGGCGCAGGCGGCGCGGCTACCGCCATCAGCGTACAGGCCGCGCTCGACGGCGTGAAGGCCATCTCGATCTTCAACCGCAAAGACAAGTTCTTCGCCAATGCCGAGCAGACCGTGGCCAAGATCCGCGATAACACCGACTGCGAGATCCACCTTTTCGATCTCGACGATCATGACAAGCTGCGCGCCGAAATCGACAGCAGCGTGATCCTCACCAACGCCACCGGCGTCGGTATGAAGCCTTTCGAAGGCCAAATGCTGCTGCCAAACGACAGCTTCCTGCGCCCGGACCTGATTGTCTCCGACGTCGTCTATAACCCGCGTAAAACCTATCTGCTGGAAGTGGCGGAGAAAAAAGGCTGCCGGACCCTCAACGGCCTGGGAATGATGCTGTGGCAAGGCGCGCGCGCGTTCGAAATCTGGACGGGCAAAGAGATGCCGGTTGAATACGTCAAGAGCATTCTGTTCTAAGAGGCCAGAGATGAAAAATAAATACATCCCTACTGCGGCAGGGCTGTATCTCAACTACCTGATCCATGGCATGGGGGTGCTGTTAATCACCCTCAACATGGCCCATCTTCAGGAACAGTGGGGAACAGACGCTGCCGGCGTATCGATCGTTATCTCCTCATTAGGTATCGGTAAGCTGGCGACGATCGTGACCGGCTTTTTGTCGGATCGCTTTGGTCGTAAGCCTTTTATCTATCTAGGGATCCTGAGTTATCTGATCTTCTTCGTCGGCATTCTGCTGACCAAAAATATCTATCTGGCCTACGTGTTCGGCATCATGGCTGGTCTGGCGAACAGCTTCCTCGACTCCGGAACCTATCCGGCGCTGATGGAGTCTTTCCCGCACTCCGCCAGCCGCGCTAACGTGCTCATCAAAGCCTTCGTTTCCGCAGGGCAGTTCCTGCTGCCGTTCATTATCAGCCTGCTGATATGGGCAAATCTGTGGTTTGGCTGGTCGTTTGTGATTGCGGCGGCTCTGTTTATCTTGAGCGCAATCTATCTGCTCAAGATGCCGTTCCCCGATAGCCAGGCGGCCAAAAAAGAAGAGATCCCCGCGGCGCAGGCAGCGGCTTCCGCTAAACCGCAAGCCAACAAACTGGACATGGTAATCTTTACCCTGTACGGCTATATCGGCATGGCGACCTTTTACCTGGTAAGCCAGTGGCTGGCGCAATATGGCCAGTTCGTGGTCGGTATGCCTTATGCCTCGGCGATCAAGCTGCTGAGTATCTATACCGTCGGTTCACTGGTCTGCGTCTTCGTGACCGCCGCCTTCGTCAAAGAGGTGTTCAGTTCCGCGGTAGCCATGATCATCTACACCTGTCTGTCGATGGTCTCACTGCTGTTAGTGTGCTTATTCCCGACACCGGTGATGGTTACCGGTTTTGCCTTCGTCATCGGCTTTGCCGCCGCCGGCGGGGTACTGCAGCTGGGGGCAACCATCATGGCAATGAGCTTTCCGAATGGCAAAGGCAAGGCAACGGGGATCTTCTACACCGCAGGCAGCATCGCGAGCTTCACGATCCCGCTTATCACCGCAAAGCTTTCGCAGATTAGCATTGCCAGCATTATGTGGTTTGATTTCCTGATCGCCGTCATCGGCTTTGTGATCGCCCTGTACATCGGCTATCGTCAACTTCAGGCTCGCGCGGCGCAAAGAGTGTCTCGCACCACCGTCACCGCCTGAGGTTCAACGACAACAATAATGGATACCTACATGACAACTGCAGTAACCGTAAAGAACATCACCTTCAAGGAAGGCGAAACCTTAATTTGCGTACCGCTGATCGGAAAAACGCTGGATGAACTGCTGACTAATGCTCAAGGCCTGGTTGACGCGGGCGCTGATATTATCGAATGGCGCGTTGACCATTTTACTCACGTCCGGGAAATCCCCCAGGTGCTGGCCGCACTGGCGGAAATCCGTCATACCCTGAAAGCACTCCCGCTGCTGTTCACCTTCCGCAGTAAGAAAGAAGGCGGCGAAACGGAAATCAGCGACGAAGCGTATTTTGAACTTAACCGCCAGGCGGCGCTAAGCGGATTAGTCGATGTTATCGACATCGAGTTGTTTAACGATGAAGCGCAAATTCGCGCGCTGGTGAACGACGCCCATCAGGCCGGCGTAAAAGTGATCATGAGCAACCATGATTTCCATAAAACACCGGCGCAGGAAGATATCATCTATCGACTGCGTCGAATGCAGGATCTGGGTGCCGATCTGCCGAAGATCGCGGTGATGCCGCAGACGCCTCAGGACGTTCTCACTCTGCTTTCCGCCACGCTGACCATGAAAGAGAAGTATGCGACGCGCCCGCTGATCACCATGTCGATGGGCAAATCCGGCGGCGTTAGCCGGGTAACCGGTCGCTTGTTCGGTTCAGCGATGACCTTTGGCACCGTCGGCCAGGCCTCCGCGCCGGGCCAAATAGCCATCGCTAAGCTGCGCGAACTAATGGACATTTTGTCCTGATAAACAGGCTGCCCGGAGCCAGTCTCCGGGCGCTTGCTCAGTTGATTCTCTGGCTATCGTTAATGATGACGTTTTTAAACGATTGAATCGCTGAGGAAAGTACCCTTTCCTTCATTGTTGCGAGGTAAATATAACGAGGTGGGATCGCATTTTTAATCTTCAGAATGCGCACGTTATAATTTGCCAGTGCGGAGATTCTCGGCATAATCGCAATGCCATAGTCGATGCTAACCAGCCCTGCCATCGCAGTATCTTCATCGACGTAGCAGGCGATATCCGGTACCAGTTTTTGTTGCATAAAGACATTATCAATAAAAGGCCGCAGACCGCTGTTCTCTGAAAAATAGATATAGGGATAGTGAACCGTCTCTACCAAATCGACCTCATTATCATACAGCCGGGCAAGCGGATGATCTTTCGCGGTCACCACCACCAACTCCTGCTGAATAATAGGAATAAAGTCGATTTCGGGTTCATCGGCAATATATGAACAAATCGCCAGATCGGTTTTTCCTGCCTTTAACGCCTGTAATAACGAAAGCGAAGTGCCTTGCGTAAAGGAAAAAGTCACCTTGTGACTGGAAGGTGAATTAGTGTATTTATTAATTAACTGCGGAACAACAGATTCACCCATCGTATAAATAAAGGCGATACGAATATTCTCTTTCTTTTCACTATCATTGTTTTGCAGCGTCAGACGCCCGTTCTCCAGAGAAGCGAGCGCATCCTCCACATAGGGCAAAAAACGTTTACCGTTTTGCGTAATTTTGACGTTGCGTCCTTTTCTGGCAAACAGCGCCACGCCAAGTTCCTTCTCCAGCTCAGATATGGCGTGGCTTAGCGAGGGTTGAGTAATGAACAGACTGGATGCTGCCTCGGTGTAATGCTCCGTCTCGCTCAATCGCTTAAAATAATAAAGTTGCTTCAGGTTCATTATTTTTGTCCGTATAATATAAGAATAAGACCACTGCGTTTAATATACCATGCGGCAGGTTGATAATACGCTACAACGAGTCAATATCAGATTCACATCAAATATTATTTGATATTTCCTTTTGTGCGTAACAAAGCATTGCCATTCATAGACCCAGTCTATGAATCCTTAGAGTATTTCTGCATGCATAAATACATGCAAAAATATTTTAAACTTTAAAGGAAATCTTTATGTGCATACCTGACGCTCAAGGGAGTCTGGCATCATCGCCCGGCACGCTAAAAAGAAGCAGAACGCGTATTTTTATTTTATCGCTGTTATCGCTGGGTACGATGATTAATTATCTCGATCGTACCATTCTTGGAATCGTTGCTCCAAAATTAACCACTGAAATCCATATTGATCCGGCGATGATGGGCATTGTTTTTTCCGCTTTTGCCTGGACTTATGCGCTGGCGCAAATTCCTGGCGGCATGTTTTTAGACCGATTCGGTAATAAATTGACCTACGCCCTCTCCATCTTCTTTTGGTCTCTGTTTACGCTGCTGCAAAGCTTCTCTCTGGGGCTGAAATCTTTGCTCCTTTTGCGTCTGGGCCTGGGCGTCAGTGAAGCCCCCTGCTTTCCGGCCAATAGCCGCATCGTCAGCAAATGGTTTCCCCAGCATGAACGGGCCAGGGCTACCGCAACTTATACGGTTGGTGAATACATTGGGTTAGCCGCCTTCTCGCCATTGTTATTTTTAATCCTCGAACACCACGGCTGGCGCACCTTATTTTTTCTGACCGGAGGGCTTGGAATTTTATTCACTTTCGTATGGTGGCGTTTTTATCATGAGCCACATGAATCGAAAACAGCAAATAAAGCAGAACTGGATTATATTGGCGCCAACCAGATTGCCAATAAGAGTGAAAACATTCCATTTAACTGGCGTGATGCCAGGCGGCTACTGTGCTGCCGACAAATTATCGGCGCCAGCCTGGGGCAGTTTGCCGGTAACACCACGCTGGTCTTTTTCCTCACCTGGTTTCCAACCTATCTGGCCAACGAACGCCATCTACCGTGGCTTCATGTAGGTTTTTTCGCCACCTGGCCCTTCCTGGCCGCCGCGGTTGGCATCATCTTCGGCGGCTGGCTTTCCGACAGGCTACTTAAGCGTACCGGCTCGGCAAATATAAGCCGAAAACTTCCAATAATTTCTGGATTACTCCTTTCCAGCTGCATTATCGCCGCCAATTGGGTCAGCGCGAATTCGACGGTGATTATTATTATGTCGATCGCTTTCTTTGGTCAGGGAATGGTCGGTCTGGGCTGGACGTTAATATCTGATATTGCCCCGGATAATATGGCTGGATTGACCGGCGGTATATTTAACTTCTGCGCCAACCTGGCATCAATTATTGCGCCACTCATCATTGGCGTGATTATATCAGCCACCGGTAACTTCTTTTACGCCCTCATTTACGTTGGCGTGACCGCGCTGATCGGGGTGATTGCCTACATCTTTATTATCGGCGACATCAAGCGAATCGTACTGAAGTAACGCTATCCCGCGCCGGGCCAGCATGGCCGGCGCGGGAGATGACTTAAATATCTTTAACCCGGCTGGTCAAAAACAGCGTCAGCAGAGAAATCGCCGCGATTGTCCAGTACACACTACCGTGACCATAGCTTTGCGACAGCGCTCCCTGAATCACTCCGGCCAGAATAACTCCGGTGGAGATACTATTGGTAAACAGCGTGGTCGCCGCCCCGGCGCGCCCCGGCATCAGATCCTGGAACCACAACATGCCGATCCCGGCGATAATACCGATGAAAATAGCATTGAATAGCTGCAGCGCCAGCAGCGCCGTGCGGCCATGGAACATAATCAGCCCCACATAGAACAGCACGCCGGCGGCGACTGCCGCCACCATCATTTTGCGTTTACCCCAACGCTTAACGTAGTAGCCAGCCAGGATCATCGCCGGAATTTCAAGACCGGCAGCCGTGCCCATCAGTATCCCCGCCAGGCTATCCGGCAGGCCAAGATCGCTACTGATCCACAACGGCATATCGATGATATACATTGTGTTGCAGGTCCACATCAGCGTAGAAGCGATAAACAGCATGCGCACGTTTTTATCGCGCCAGCCGCCTTCCAGCTCCGGCAGGCTGCTGCCTTCCTGCAGTTGCGTCACTCGCGCCACCGAAGGCAGCTTAAAGGCAATCAGCGCCAGGCTGATGACAAAAATCCCGGCGGCAATGGAGAACATGGTCGTAAAGCCATAATTCAACGCCAGCATAAAAGCCAGCGGTGGACCAATGACCCACGCCAGCGACAGCTGGGCGCGCATCACCGAGCTGAACATCACCACTTCGCGGGCAGAGCTATCGGCGTATTCGCGGGCGAGGGCAAACAGCTGCGGCATCGCCGCATTAGCGACCGAAGCCAGCATGACGCCGCAGGTAATAAGCGTCAGATAATGGCGGTTGAAAGCGAACAGCAGCGCGTTACCCACTGCCATCAGGCAGCAGAACATAATTAACCGCCGACGATCGCCGCGGCTATCGGATCGTTTGGCCAGCGCCAGGCTCACCAGGATACCGGCAATCGCATTCACCGTATAAAACAGGCCAACCCAGAACGGCTGCGCGCCGACTTCACGGCTGAGAAACAGGCTAAGCGTCGGCGCCTGCAGCGCCCCGGCCACCCCCATCATAAAAGCCACCAGCATAAAGGCGGCGTAGACGCCGTTTAGCCGTCGCCCCATCGTCATCAACCACAGCATGAAATATCCTTAACACACGCGAAGTAAACGAAAAAAGCCAGCAGAAGCAATCTGCTGGCGGGTGATTCAATACTCTGGATTTCGAGTTGCAGCCAATGCGCTTGCAGCCTGAAGATGGCGAGTATAACACCAATACTCAGTCACACATGATGTCGGCAAGTCAACGATCGGAGGTCGGCGACGTAACTCCCCACTGCATCAATTCCTCCAGCATTTTCTGCTGCCTACCTGCTAACTGGCGGGCCAGCCAGGACGCTCCCTGCGTCGCAGAAAAGTACCGTTGATAGAACTGCTTAGTGGTTGACCTCGTCATATTCATCTCCTTACTTCATCGAGGTCCATTATTGGCTTAATATAGGAACTGATAAATTGCTGAGTTTTCGTCAGGAGTTCCCCTTTTATGCCTTCCAGTCGTCTGCAACAACAGTTCATCCGCCTGTGGCAATGCTGCGACGGTAGGTCGCAGCAGACCACCCTCAACGAACTGGCGGAAATGCTCAGTTGTTCGCGCCGCCATATGCGCACCTTACTTAATCTGATGGAAGCGCGCGGCTGGCTTGCCTGGGAATCCGAAGCCGGGCGCGGCAAGCGTTCCCGACTGACCTTCCTTTATACCGGTCTGGCGCTACAGCAGCAGCGCGCCGAGGATCTACTGGAGCAGGATCGCATCGATCAGCTGGTGCAACTGGTTGGCGATAAAACCGCGGTCAGACAGATGTTGATCTCCCATCTTGGCCGCAGCTTCCGCCAGGGGCGCCACATCCTGCGCGTGCTTTACTATCGGCCGATGAAGAATCTGCTGCCCGGCAGCGCGTTGCGCCGTTCGGAGACCCACATCGCACGGCAAATTTTTAGCGCGCTGACGCGGGTAAATGAGGAAAATGGGGAACTGGAGGCCGATATCGCCCACCACTGGCAGCAAATTTCGCCTAACCACTGGCGCTTTTTTCTGCGTCCCGGCATTCATTTCCATCATGGCCGGGAGCTGGAGATGGCCGACGTTATCTCCTCGCTACAGCGCAGCAGCGAACTGCCGCTATTTTCCCATATCGAGCAAATCGTCTCGCCGACCGCCTGGACGCTGGATATTCACCTCAGCCAGCCGGATCGTTGGCTGCCCTGGCTGTTAGGCCAGGTCCCGGCGATGGCGTTGCCGCAGGAATGGCGGACGATGGAGAACTTTTCCAGTATGCCTATCGGTACCGGCCCTTACGCGGTCGCGCGCAATAATCAAAACCAGTTAAAAATCCATGCCTTCGAAGAGTACTTCGGCTATCGGGCGCTGATCGATGAGGTTAACGTCTGGGTGCTGCCGGAAATTAGCGAAGAACCCAACGGCGGCTTAACCCTGCAGGGCAATACCGAGAGCGAAAAAGCCGTAGAGAGCCGCCTGGAAGAAGGGTGCTATTACCTGCTCTTTGATAGTCGCAGTCCGCTGGGCGGTAATGATGACGTGCGCCGCTGGTTAAGTTATCTGTTCCAGCCCGCCAACCTGCTGTATCACGCCGGCGAGCACTATCAAGGCAACTGGTTCCCGGCCTACGGCTTGCTGCCGCGCTGGCACCACGCCCGCAGTCACGCCTGCGATAAACCAGCCGGCCTGGAGTCAGTTACCCTCACCTACTATCGCGATCATGTGGAACATCGGGTCATTGGCGGGATCATGCGGGCGCTGCTGGCGGAACATCAGGTGAGGCTGAACATTCAGGAGCTGGAGTACGACGACTGGCATCGCGGCGAAACGGTGAGCGATATCTGGCTCAACAGCGTCAATTTCACGTTGCCGATCGATTTTTCCCTGTTCGCCTATTTATATGAAGTGCCGCTGATGCATCACTGCATTCCCATCGACTGGGAGGCAGACGCCAACCGCTGGCGCGCAGGCGAGTTCAACCCGGCGACCTGGAGCCAGCAACTGCTGGAGAAGCAGCATATTGTACCGCTGATCCACCACTGGCTAATGATTCAGGGCCAGCGCAGTATGCGCGGCGTGCGCATGAACACCCTCGGCTGGTTCGACTTTAAATCGGCGTGGTTCGCCCCGCCGGAGCCCTGAATGCTTTGCGTCATCTAACAAAATCATTACACTATCGCCGTTCTCAACGGGGTGCTAATAAACATACGCAATATCATTCAAGTTGCATCAAGGCAGCAAGCGGGTGAATCCCCTGGAGCATAGATAACTATGTGACTGGGGTGAACGCGCGAAGCTAACCCAGATGCGGCTTGAAGGATGAAGCGTATGGGCTGAGAAAATACCCGTCGAACCTGATCCGGATAACGCCGGCGAAGGGATTTGAGGCCTACTCAAAATCCTTTGCCTCCCCATATACTGAGGTGCAAAGTGTTGAAAAAACTGCTTCCCCTGCTGGCGCTGGTCGCCGCCCCGGTCTTTGCTAAACCGGTCCTGACCGTATACACCTACGATTCATTCTCCGCCGACTGGGGTCCTGGCCCGGCGGTGAAAAAGGCCTTTGAGGCCGATTGCGGCTGCGAACTGAAATATGTCGCCCTCGAAGATGGCGTCTCGCTGCTTAACCGGCTGCGAATGGAAGGCAAAAACAGCAAAGCCGATGTCGTGCTCGGCCTTGATAACAATCTGCTGGCAGCGGCGGCGCAGAGCAAACTGTTTGCCAAAAGCGGCGTGCCGGCCAGCGCGCTTAGCGTACCGGGCGGCTGGGATAACGACACCTTCGTGCCTTACGACTACGGCTACTTCGCCTTCGTGTATGACAAAAACAAACTGAAAAACCCGCCGAAAAGCCTGAAAGAGCTGGTCGAGAGCCCGCAGAAATGGCGCGTGATTTACGAAGACCCGCGCACCAGTACGCCGGGGCTCGGCCTGCTGCTGTGGATGCAAAAGGTGTATGGCGATAAGGCGCCGGAAGCCTGGCAGAAGCTGGCGGCCAAAACCGTCACCGTCACCAAGGGCTGGAGCGAAGCCTACGGCCTGTTCCTGAAAGGCGAAAGCGACCTGGTGTTGAGCTATACCACCTCGCCGGCTTATCACCTCATCGAAGAGAAAAAAGATAATTATGCCGCGGCGGACTTTACCGAAGGCCACTATCTGCAGGTTGAAGTCGCCGCGCGTACCGCCGCCAGCAAGCAGCCGGAACTGGCTGAGAAGTTCCTGAAATTTATGGTCTCGCCAGGCTTCCAGAACGCCATCCCCACCGGCAACTGGATGTACCCGGTGACCCAGGTGGCGCTGCCGGCCGGCTTCAATACGCTAACCAAACCGCAAACCACGCTGCAGTTCACCCCGCAGCAGGTCGCCGCTGAACGTCAAAACTGGATCGGTTCATGGCAACGCGCCGTCAGCCGCTAAGTTTCGGCTGGCTGATCCCCGGCGGCGCCGCGGCCTGCTTACTGGTCATCGTAGCGCTGGCGGCGTTTCTGGCGCTGTGGCTGGAGGCGCCGCTGGCGCCCTGGCAGACGATCCTCAGCGATAGCTATCTCTGGCACGTCGTACGCTTCTCTTTCTGGCAGGCGTTTTTGTCGGCGCTATTTTCGGTAGTGCCGGCGATATTCCTCGCCCGCGCCCTGTATCGCCGCCGCTTTCCGGGGCGCACGCTGCTGCTGCGCCTGTGCGCGATGACGTTGATCCTGCCGGTACTGGTGGCGGTGTTCGGCATCCTCAGCGTCTATGGCCGCCAGGGGTGGCTCGCCGCGCTGTTCCACGCGCTCGGCTGGCAGTGGGATTTCTCGCCGTATGGCTTACAGGGCATCCTGCTGGCCCATGTGTTCTTTAATATGCCAATGGCGACCCGCCTGCTGCTGCAGGCGCTGGAAAACATCCCCGGCGAACAGCGGCAAATCGCCGCTCAGCTCGGCATGCGCGGTTTCGTCTTCTTCCGTCTTGTGGAATGGCCGTGGCTGCGTCGACAGATCCCACCGGTGGCCGCGCTGATCTTTATGCTGTGCTTCGCAAGTTTTGCCACCGTGCTGTCACTAGGCGGCGGGCCGCGGGCCACCACCATTGAGCTGGCTATCTATCAGGCGCTGAGCTTTGATTACGACCCGGCACGGGCGGCGCTGTTAGCGATTATTCAAATGATCTGCTGCCTTGGGCTGGTGCTGCTGAGCCAGCGCCTGAGCAAAGCCGTGGCTATCGGCGCCAGTCAGTTACAAGGCTGGCGCGACCCCGACGACCGTCTGCATAGTCGCCTGTGTGATTACGCGCTAATCGCGCTCGCTCTGCTGCTGCTGCTTCCGCCGCTACTGGCGGTGATCGTCGATGGTCTCAACGTCAATCTGCCGAAGGTGCTGGGCCAAGCCGCGCTATGGCAGGCGCTGTGGACCTCGCTGCGTATCGCCCTCGCCGCCGGTGTGCTCAGCGTCATTCTGACCATGATGCTGCTGTGGAGCAGTCGCGAACTGCGCGCCCGCAACCTGCCGCTGGCCGGGCAGACGCTGGAGCTCAGCGGTATGCTCATCCTCGCCATGCCGGGGATTGTGCTGGCGACCGGTTTCTTCTTGCTGCTCAATAACAGCGTCGGCCTGCCGGAATCCGCCGACGGGATTGTCATCTTTACCAACGCGCTGATGGCTATCCCCTATGCCCTGAAAGTGCTGGAAAATCCAATGCGCGATATTGCCGCCCGCTATGGCGCTTTGTGTCAGTCGTTGGGGCTCCAGGGTTTTAATCGGCTGCGGGTGGTGGAGCTGCGGGCGCTGAAACGGCCGCTGGCGCAGGCTTTGGCTTTCGCCTGCGTGCTGTCTATCGGCGACTTCGGCGTGGTGGCGCTGTTCGGCAATGAATCCTTCCGCACGCTGCCTTTCTATTTGTATCAACAAATAGGCTCCTACCGCAGCCAGGACGGCGCGGTCACCGCGCTCCTGCTACTGTTGCTGTGCTTTATCCTTTTTACCTTGATCGAGAAACTACCGGGACGCGATGCTAAAACTCAATGATGTCACCTGGCTGTATCAGCATTTGCCGATGCGCTTTACGCTCAGCGTCGAGCGCGGAGAGCGCATCGCCGTGCTGGGCCCCAGCGGCGCCGGCAAAAGCACGCTGCTGAATCTGATCGCCGGTTTTCTGCCGCCGGCCAGCGGCAGCCTGCTGATCGACGGCGAGAAGCATAACGCCACGCCGCCGGCGCAGCGTCCGGTTTCCATGCTGTTTCAGGAGCACAACCTGTTTAACCATCTTACCGTCCGGCAGAATATTGGCCTCGGCATCCACCCCGGCCTGAAGCTGAACCGCGAGCAGCACGCGCAGGTCACGGCGATAGCCGGGCAGATGGGAATGGATACGCTGCTGGATCGTCTACCGGGCGAGCTTTCCGGCGGTCAGCGGCAGCGGGCGGCGCTGGCCCGCTGTCTGGTGCGCCAACAGCCGGTGCTGCTGCTTGATGAACCCTTCTCGGCGCTTGATCCGGCACTGCGCCAGGAGATGCTAACGCTGGTCGCCGATGTCTGTCAGCGGCAGCAGTTGACGCTGTTGATGGTATCGCACAGCGTGGAGGATGCGGCGCGCATTGCGCCTCGCTCCATCGTGGTCGCCGAAGGGCGCATTGCCTGGGACGGCGCCACTGACGACCTGTTAAGCGGCAACAGCAGCGCCTCGGCGCTGTTGGGAATTAGCGCGAAATGACCTTATGCAGTATCTCAAGGTAGACCGGCATCAGGGGGTGGCGGAAGACAAACGTTAGCGCCGCTACCGCCAGCGTCACCATCAACGGCGTCAGCCACAGCAGGCGTCCACGCGGTAACCAACGGGTCAGACGATCGCCGGAAGTTTTTGCGCTCCGCCACAGCCGCCAGCACAGCCAGCCCGCCAGCCACGCCAGCAGCGCCGCGCCCAGTAGCAGCCACTTGAAGCTGGCGCTGTTTTCATCGGCAGGAATATCTATCGCCGCCCCCGCCAGAATGCCGGGGAGGAAATAGAGCGGCGGCCAGAGCAGGCAGCCAATAATATTCGGCAGCACGAACTTCGCTACCGGCAGGTCGAGCATCCCGGCGACCATCGGCACCAATGGCCGCGTCGGCCCGACAAAGCGGCCAATCAGAATCGTCACCATGCTGTGCTGGTGCAGCGCGTGTTCGGTTTTCTCCAGCAGCGCGCGATTTTTTTTCATAAACGACCAGCGGTGTAACGGCTTTTTAAAACGCCAGCCGAGCCAGAATGAGATCCAGTCTCCCAACAGGCAGCCGACAATCCCCGCCAGCCACGCCTGCCAGAAGTTAACTTCGCCGCTGCCGATAAGCGCCCCCAGACCAGCCATCATGACCGTGCCGGGTAAGATAAGCCCCACCAGCGCCAGCGACTCAAGAAATGCCACCAGCATCACGGCTATCAACGAGTAGACCGTGGATTGGGTGATAAAGTGTTCCAGCAATGCCTGCATAATGTACCCGGTTAAAAAACGAAGCCCGGATTCTCCGGAGCCGTCACGTCGTCGTCAAGCCACCAATTGTCTTAATAGTTTACTGGCTGTGACATTTAAGCGGGTCATCATTTCACTTTCTTTACTTTTTATTCACATCCTGCGCGGAATTCACTGGGGCTGGCGCCGGTGCATTTTTTAAAGACTCGCGAAAAATAGAGCTGATCTTCGAAGCCAACGTTGCGGCCGACGCTGGCAATCGGCATCCGGGTGGTACTCAACAGCAGTTTGGCCTGGCTAATTCGCTGGTCTTCCCGCCAGCCAAGTACGCTTATCCCCAACTGCTGGCGAAACAGATGCGACAAACGAGAAGGCGACAAACAGACGTGCTGGGCGACGCTGGCGATATCGAAATGGCTGTCCGCCAGATGGTCGCTGATGTACTGACAGGCGTCGCGCACCCGGTTATCCAGCGGCGGATGCAGCGATTCGTTAATCGCCTCCATGCGCCGCAGTAGCAACTGTTCCAGCAGGTTAATCGCCAGCAGTTCGGAATAGCGCCCCGCCCCCTGCCCGGCGTCAACGATCTGCCCGAACAGTTCGCCAAACCGCGCCTGCCATTGCTCATCCGGGCGGAAGAAACCGGTATGGGCGAAGATCGTTGGCCAGTTGAGCCATTCATGCCAGTAGGCGCGTGGGCGAAAATAGACCCACTGGTGATACCACTCGCTGGCGTCGGGATGGCGGCCATAGTGGTGAATCTCCCCCGGCGGAAACAGCAGCATATCGCCGGGGCGACAGACGAACTGTTCGCCGTGGTTGTTGATCACCCCCTCGCCGCGGATCGTCAGGTTGAGAATATAGCCTTTCATGCCCAGCGGGCGGTCGATAAAGAAATCGAGATATCCCTGCGCCTCAATCGGCGTCAGGCCAGTGACCAGATGGGCGTTAAAGGAGTAGCCCGGCAGCAGCGGATCGTTTTGCGTTTCGGCCATAAGCGTCGTTCTCCACGAGTTTTTTGACACCAATTGTCCATATTCATCATTTTATCGCCATCCACGCCGTTTCGACTGCGATACCGGTGGGAATTTAGACAAAAACCCGCACGGCTAGCGAAAAAAGCGCTACCAGCACGCATTCCGCGTTGATCCAGCGCATAACAAAAGTGTCTATAAATACGGCAGGAAAGTCCACATCGAATATTTGCACGGCGTCACACTTTGCAAGGTGACAGCAATATAATCCATAAGATTAGCGAATACGGCCTGACGGATTTGGCCGGGGATATCTACTGTTGCTGCATGAATGATTTCAGCATGGAGTAACAAGATGGCAATTGCGATTGGCCTCGATTTTGGTAGTGACTCAGTACGCGCGTTGGCGGTGGAATGCGCTACCGGCGCGGAACTGGCCGCGAGCGTAGAGTGGTATCCACGCTGGCAGGAAGGGCTGTTCTGCGATGGGCCGAATAACCGCTTCCGCCATCACCCGCGTGATTACATTGAATCCATGGAATCAGCGCTGAAAAGCGTACTGGCGGCATTAAGCGCTGAACAACGGGCGACGGTGGTCGGTATCGGCGTCGACAGCACCGGCTCAACCCCGGCGCCGATTGATGCAGACGGAAACGTGCTGGCGCTGCGCGAAGAATTCGCTGACAACCCGAACGCCATGTTCGTGCTGTGGAAAGATCACACCGCGGTGGAAGAGGCGGAGGCCATCACCCGCCTGTGCCACGCGCCGGGTAAAGAAGACTACTCGCGCTATATCGGCGGCATCTACTCCAGCGAATGGTTCTGGGCCAAGATCCTTCACGTCACTCGCGAAGATAGCGCCGTCGCGCAGGCCGCGGCGTCGTGGATTGAGCTTTGTGACTGGGTACCCGCCCTGCTTTCCGGCACCACCCGTCCGCAGGATATCCGTCGCGGTCGCTGTAGCGCCGGCCACAAATCGTTGTGGCACGAAAGCTGGGGTGGACTGCCGCCCGCCAGCTTCTTCGACGAACTCGACCCGATTATTAACCGCCACCTTGCCTGGCCGCTGTTCCGCGACACCTGGACTGCGGATCTCCCCGTCGGCAACCTGACCGCCGAATGGGCGCAGCGCCTCGGTCTGCCGGAAACGGTGGTAATTTCCGGCGGCGCCTTCGATTGCCATATGGGCGCGGTCGGCGCCGGCGCGCAGCCTAACGCGTTGGTTAAAGTGATCGGCACCTCCACCTGCGACATTCTGATCGCCGATAAACAGAGCGTGGGCAACCGCACGGTGAAAGGTATCTGCGGCCAGGTGGACGGCAGCGTGGTGCCGGATTTCATCGGTATGGAGGCCGGTCAGTCGGCATTCGGCGATATCTATGCCTGGTTTGGCCGCATTCTCGGCTGGCCGCTGGAACAGCTGGCCCAACAGCACCCTGAATTGCGCGAGCCAATCAAAGCCAGTCAAAAACAGCTGCTGCCTGCGCTCACCGAAGCCTGGACCAATAATCCGTCCCTCGATCACCTGCCGGTGGTGCTGGACTGGTTCAACGGCCGCCGCACGCCAAACGCCAACCAGCGGCTGAAAGGTGTCATTACCGATTTAAATCTGGCCACCGACGCCCCGGCATTGTTCGGCGGATTGATTGCCGCCACCGCCTTCGGCGCTCGCGCCATTATGGAGTGCTTCACCGGGCAGGGCATTCCGGTGAATAACGTGATGGCGCTCGGCGGCATCGCGCGCAAGAACCAGGTCATCATGCAGGCCTGCTGCGACGTCCTGAACCGCCCGCTGCAGATTGTTGCCTCCGATCAATGCTGCGCGTTGGGCGCCGCCATCTTCGCCGCCGTCGCCGCGGGCGTCTATCCGGATATCCCTGCCGCGCAGCGCAACATGGCAAGCGAGGTGGAAAACACCCTGCAGCCGCGCGCGCAACAGGCGCAACGTTTCGAACAACTGTATCAGCGCTACCAGCAGTGGTCGGCTAGCGCGGAACAACACTATCTCCCTTCGGCTGCAAAGGCGGAAAACGCCCCGCAATCTCCGGCAGCGCTCACCCATTAAGGATACGAAAATGACGATTTTTGATAACTATGAAGTATGGTTCGTAATTGGCAGCCAGCACCTGTATGGCCAGGAGACCCTGCGCCAGGTGACGAAACATGCCGAACATGTGGTGAATAGCCTGAATGCGGAAGCAAAACTGCCGTGCAAGCTGGTACTGAAACCGCTCGGCACCACGCCGGATGAAATCACGCATATTTGCCGCGACGCCAACTACGATGATAAATGCGCCGGATTAGTGGTCTGGCTGCACACCTTCTCGCCGGCGAAAATGTGGATTAACGGCCTGACGCTCCTCAACAAGCCGCTGCTGCAATTCCATACCCAATTCAACGCCTCCCTGCCATGGGACAGCATTGATATGGACTTTATGAACCTCAACCAGACCGCGCACGGCGGCCGCGAATTCGGCTTTATCGGCGCGCGCATGCGTCAGCAGCACAGCGTCGTCACCGGCCACTGGCAGGATAAAGAAGCGCACCAGCGCATCGGCGCGTGGATGCGCCAGGCGGTTTCTAAGCAGGATACCCGTCATCTGAAAGTGTGCCGCTTTGGCGATAACATGCGCGAAGTGGCGGTAACCGACGGTGATAAAGTGGCGGCGCAGATTAAGTTCGGCTTCTCGGTCAACACCTGGGCGGTCGGCGATCTGGTGCAGGTGGTGAATAGCATCAGCGACGGCGATATCAACGCGCTGGTCGATGAATACGAAAGCAGCTACCGCCTGACGCCAGCAGCGCAGGTGCACGGCGATAAGCGCCAGAACGTGCTGGACGCCGCGCGCATCGAACTGGGGATGAAACGCTTCCTTGAGCAAGGCGGTTTCCACGCCTTTACCACCACCTTTGAAGACCTTCACGGCCTGAAACAGCTGCCGGGTCTCGCCGTACAGCGCCTGATGCAACAGGGCTACGGCTTTGCCGGCGAAGGCGACTGGAAAACCGCCGCTCTGCTACGCATCATGAAAGTGATGTCGACCGGTCTGCAGGGCGGCACCTCTTTTATGGAGGATTACACCTATCACTTCGACAACGGCAACGATCTGGTGCTGGGCTCGCACATGCTGGAAGTGTGCCCAACTATCGCTACCGCCGAGAAGCCGATCCTCGACGTCCAGCCGCTGGGCATTGGCGGCAAGGCCGATCCGGCCCGTCTGATCTTCAACACCCAAACCGGCCCGGCGATCGTCGCCAGCCTGATTGATTTAGGCGATCGCTTCCGCCTGCTGGTCAACACCATCGAAACCGTCGCGACGCCGCACGATCTGCCGAAGCTGCCGGTGGCCAACGCGTTGTGGCAGGCGCAACCGGATCTACGTACCGCCTCGGAAGCCTGGATCATCGCCGGCGGCGCGCACCATACCGTCTTCAGCCATGCGCTAACCCTCGACGATATGCGCCAGTTTGCCGAGCTGCAGGATATTGAACTGACCGTCATCGACAACGACACCCGCCTGCCGTCGTTCAAAGACGCGCTGCGCTGGAATGAAGTCTATTACGGTAGCAAACGCTAAGCGCACAAGCATAATGCCCGATGACAATCCGCTCATCGGGCAGGGAGAACAAGATGTTAGAAGATCTCAAACGCCAGGTGCTGGAGGCCAACTTAGCGCTACCGCAGCATAATCTGGTGACCTTAACCTGGGGTAACGTCAGCGCCGTCGATCGTGACAAAGGGGTATTGGTTATTAAACCCTCCGGCGTGGATTACGGCCTGATGACCGCTGACGACATGGTCGTCGTCAGCCTGGAAACCGGTGAAGTGGTGGAAGGCAACAAAAAGCCCTCTTCCGATACGCCGACCCATCGCCTGCTGTATCAGGCGTTTCCGACGCTTGGCGGGATTGTGCATACCCATTCGCGCCACGCCACCATCTGGGCGCAGGCCGGACAATCTATTCCGGCGACCGGCACCACCCACGCAGACTATTTTTATGGCCCGGTCCCCTGCACCCGGTTGATGACCGATGCGGAGATCAACGGCGAATATGAGTGGGAAACCGGCAATGTGATTGTCGAAACCTTCCGTCAGCAGGGAATCGATCCGGCGCAAATGCCCGGCGTGCTGGTGCATTCCCACGGCCCGTTTGCCTGGGGTAAAAACGCCGAAGACGCGGTACACAATGCCATCGTGCTGGAGGAGATCGCCTATATGGGGATCTTCTGCCGCCAGCTGGCGCCGCAGTTGCCGGATATGCAGCAGACGCTGCTCGATAAGCACTATCTGCGTAAGCACGGGGCCAAAGCCTACTACGGCCAATAACGGCCGCTGGTTGGGCCATGTTGTAGAAACTGTTGTCGGTTTACAACTGTTTTGGTCCGGGAAAAACGTGTGTTTTGTGTTAATTCAGAGCACATTGCGCTCCCGGTTAATTTTTCTGCGTTATGTCTCTCATGGCGCAGGGAGCGCACAGAGGGCGGCCAGTCGCCGCCGCCCTCTGTACTCCCGGGCTCTGGCCGCCAAAATCGCCACTTCGTGGTGCCTTCGACTTATCCCTGCAGGCTTCGGGTCGGGCCGAGGCAGCGTCCTTGCAAATCACGGCCCTCAGCCCGCATCCATGCGGGCTGCCCCGGCCTTCCGGGAACGTCTCAGCGATTTTGAGGCCACCAACACCGGCAGTTTCAGCCAGCATGGTGAATAGAACCGTAGGCCGGATAAGGCGCAGCCGCCATCCGGCGCAAAGCGGCACCTGATCCACGGATATTGCCCGGCGGCGCTGCGCTTGCGCGGCCCTACAGATCACATGCCGGGCGTAGCCCGGATGAGGCGCAAGCAGAAATCCGGGGCAACCGCGGCGCTGAATGCCTGTATAAAACCCCAGCACCCATCGTGAAACCAGGCTATAATCAGGCCTGGTTTTTTATCGTTGAGAGCACGCGTGACGCAGCCGCAAGCAGGATTTTTACTCACCCGTCACTGGCGGGATACCCCGCAGGGAACGGAACTGGCCTTCTGGCTGGCGACCGATAACGGCCCGCTGCAGGTCACGCTGCCGCCGCAGGAATCCGTGGCGTTTATCCCCGAAACGCAGCGGCGGCAGGCTGAAAGCCTGTTGCAGGGTGAAAACGGCTACCGTCTGGCCCCGCTTGCGCTAAAAGATTTCCACCGCCAGCCGGTTTTCGGCCTGTACTGCCGCGCGCATCGCCAGCTGATGCGGCTGGAAAAAAAGCTACGTGAAAACGGCGTCACCGTTTACGAAGGCGATATCCGCCCGCCGGAGCGTTACCTGATGGAGCGCTTTATCACCGCTCCGGTTTGGGTAGAAGGCGAAACGCGCGGTTCACAGCTGGTTAACGCGCGCATGAAACCGCATCCGGACTATCGCCCGCCGCTGAAATGGGTCTCGCTGGATATCGAAACCAGCCGCCACGGCGAGCTCTACTGCATCGGCCTGGAAGGCTGCGGCCAGCGGGTGGTCTACATGCTGGGCCCCGAGCCCGCTACGCCGCCGGATGTGGGCTTCAGCCTGGTCTACGTTGCCAGCCGTCCGCTGCTGTTGGAAAAGCTCAACGCCTGGTTTGCCGAACACGATCCCGACGTGCTGATCGGCTGGAACGTGGTGCAGTTCGATCTGCGGGTCCTGCAAAAACACGCCGAGCGCTACCGCATCCCGCTGCTGCTCGGCCGCGGCAATAGCGAGCTGGAGTGGCGCGAGCACGGTTTTAAGAACGGCGTCTTTTTCGCCCAGGCCAACGGCCGGCTGATTATCGACGGCATCGAAGCGCTAAAATCGGCGTTCTGGAACTTCTCCTCATTTTCACTCGAGGCCGTCGCCCGCGAGCTGCTGGGCGAAGGTAAAGCTATCGACAACCCGTGGGATCGGATGGACGAAATCGATCGCCGCTTTCATGAAGATAAACCGGCGCTGGCGACCTATAACCTACAGGATTGCGAGCTGGTGACGCGGATCTTCCACAAAACGGAGATCATGCCGTTTCTGCTCGAACGGGCGACGGTCAATGGTCTGCCCGCCGATCGCCACGGCGGATCGGTCGCCGCCTTCAGCCATCTCTATTTCCCACGCATGCACCGGCTGGGCTACGTGGCGCCGAATCTCGGCGAAATTCCCCCGCAGGCCAGTCCCGGCGGCTACGTCATGGACTCCCGCCCCGGCCTGTATGACTCGGTACTGGTGCTGGACTACAAAAGCCTGTATCCGTCGATCATCCGCACCTTTTTAATCGATCCGGTCGGCCTGGTTGAAGGGCTGGCGCAGCCCGATGACCGCCACAGCACCGAAGGATTTCTCGGCGCCCGCTTCTCGCGCGAAAAGCACTGCCTGCCAGGCATCGTCGGGCAGATCTGGCACGGCCGCGATGAAGCCAAGCGTCAGCATAATAAGCCGCTGTCGCAGGCGCTGAAGATCATCATGAACGCCTTTTACGGCGTGCTGGGGACCAGCGCCTGCCGCTTTTTCGATCCACGGCTGGCGTCGTCGATCACCATGCGCGGCCACGCGATCATGCGCCAGACCAAAGCGCTGATTGAAGCCCAGGGCTATGACGTTATCTACGGCGATACCGACTCCACCTTCGTCTGGCTCAAGCGCCCGCATAGCGAAGCGCAGGCGGCGGAAATCGGCCGCAAGCTGGTTGCCTATGTCAACGACTGGTGGGCGCAGGAACTGGGTAAAAGCCAACTGACCAGCGCGCTGGAGCTGGAGTATGAAACCCACTTTTGCCGCTTTTTAATGCCGACGATCCGCGGCGCCGATACCGGCAGTAAAAAACGTTATGCCGGGATGATTCAGGAAGGCGATACCCAGCGCATGGTGTTCAAGGGGCTGGAGACGGTACGCACCGACTGGACGCCGCTGGCCCAGCAGTTTCAACAGGAGCTGTATCTACGCATCTTCCGCCATCAGCCGTATCAGGATTATGTGCGGGAGACTATCGCCAGGCTGATGAACGGCGAGCTCGATGAGCAGCTGGTTTATCGCAAGCGCCTGCGCCGACCGCTGGCAGAGTATCAACGTAACGTGCCGCCGCACGTGCGCGCCGCGAGACTGGCGGATGAACACAACGTGAAGCTTGGGCGGGCGCAGCAGTATCAGCAGCGCGGCACCATTAAATACGTCTGGACTACCGGCGGCCCGGAGCCGGTGGATTACCAGCAGTCGCCGCTCGATTACGATCACTATCTGTCAAAGCAATTGCAGCCAGTGGCGGAAGGAATCCTTCCCTTCGTCAACGACGACTTTGCTACAATAGTGACAGGGCAACTGGGGCTATTTTGACAGGTGACTAACACCGCGGCATCCAGTACCATAGCGCCCTTTCCATTCCTGGACCCAATTTTGATTCCTCAGCGTAACTATGCTGAGGATGCACTATTGCCTGCAATTAAAGAACAAAGAGCCGAACACATATGCCTTTTACACTTGGTCAACGCTGGATTAGCGATACAGAGAGCGAACTAGGACTAGGGACAGTGGTAGCGCTGGATGCGCGCATGGTCACTCTCCTTTTCCCCGCCATCGGCGAAAACCGTCTGTACTCTCGCAACGATTCCCCGATTACCCGCGTGATGTTTAACCCGGGTGATACCATCACCAGCCACGAAGGCTGGCAGCTCCACGTTGACGAAGTAAATGAAGAAAATGGGCTGCTGTCCTACACCGGCACCCGCCTGGATACGCAAGAAGAACATGTTACCCTGCGCGAAGTCCTGCTCGACAGTAAGCTCGCCTTCAGCAAGCCGCAGGACCGCCTGTTCGCCGGGCAAATCGACCGGATGGACCGCTTTGCCCTGCGCTACCGCGCGCGTAAGTTCCAGAGCGAACAGTACCGCATGCCGTGGAGCGGCCTGCGCGGCCAGCGCACCAGCCTGATCCCGCATCAGTTGAACATTGCCCACGACGTAGGCCGTCGTCACGCGCCGCGCGTTCTACTGGCCGATGAAGTGGGCTTAGGTAAAACCATCGAAGCCGGGATGATCCTCCACCAGCAGCTGCTCTCCGGCGCCGCCGAGCGCGTGCTGATCGTGGTCCCGGAAACCCTCCAGCACCAATGGCTGGTGGAAATGCTGCGCCGCTTCAACCTGCGCTTCTCGCTGTTCGACGACGAACGCTATGCCGAAGCGCAGCACGACGCCTACAACCCGTTCGAAACCGAACAGCTGGTGATCTGCTCCTTAGACTTCGTACGCCGCAGCAAGCAGCGCCTGGAGCACCTGTGCGACGCCGAGTGGGACCTGATGGTGGTCGATGAAGCGCACCACCTGGTGTGGAGCGAAGAGGCGCCGAGCCGTGAATATCAGGCCATTGAACAGCTGGCCGAACGCGTGCCGGGCATCCTGTTGTTGACCGCGACGCCGGAACAGCTGGGCATGGAGAGCCACTTTGCGCGCCTGCGTCTGCTGGATCCAAACCGCTTCCACGATTTTGAACAGTTTGTTGAAGAACAGCAAAACTATCGCCCGGTCGCCGACGCCGTCGCCCTGCTGCTGGCGGGCAACAAGCTGAACGATAATGAACTCAATACTCTTGGCGATCTGATCGGCGAGCAGGACATCGAGCCGCTGCTGCAGGCTGCCAACAGCGATCGTGAAGATGCTCAGGCCGCGCGTCAGGAGCTGGTTTCAATGCTGATGGACCGCCACGGCACCAGCCGCGTGCTGTTCCGTAACACCCGTAACGGCGTGAAAGGTTTCCCGAAACGCGAGCTGCACACTATTCGCCTGCCGCTACCGACCCAGTACCAGACGGCCATCAAGGTCTCCGGTATTATGGGCGCACGCAAAACCGCGGAAGAGCGCGCGCGCGATATGCTTTATCCGGAGCAGATCTATCAGGAGTTTGAAGGTGATACCGGCACCTGGTGGAACTTCGATCCGCGCGTCGAATGGCTGATGGGTTACCTGACCAGCCACCGTTCGCAGAAGGTACTGGTGATTTGCGCCAAGGCCGCTACCGCGCTGCAGCTGGAGCAGGTACTGCGCGAGCGTGAAGGTATCCGCGCCGCGGTATTCCATGAAGGCATGTCGATTATCGAACGCGACCGTGCCGCGGCGTGGTTTGCCGAAGAAGACACCGGCGCGCAGGTGCTGCTGTGTTCCGAAATCGGCTCCGAAGGGCGTAACTTCCAGTTCGCCAGCAATCTGGTGATGTTCGACCTACCGTTTAACCCGGATCTGCTGGAGCAGCGTATTGGCCGTCTCGACCGTATCGGCCAGGCGCACGATATCCAGATCCACGTGCCGTATCTGGAAAAAACCGCGCAGTCGGTGCTGGTGCGCTGGTATCACGAAGGGCTCGACGCCTTCGAACATACCTGCCCGACCGGCCGTACCGTCTACGACAGCGTCCATGATGAGCTGATAAACTACCTTGCCGCGCCAGAATCCACCGATGGCTTCGACGATCTGATCAAATCCTGCCGCCAGCAGCATGAAGCGCTGAAAGCGCAGCTGGAACAGGGTCGCGACCGTCTGCTGGAGATCCACTCCAACGGCGGTGAAAAAGCGCAGGCTCTGGCGGAGAGCATCGAAGAGCAGGATGACGATACCAGCCTGATCGCCTTCTCGATGAACCTGTTTGATATCGTCGGCATCAACCAGGATGACCGCGGCGAAAACCTGATCGTCCTGACCCCGTCCGATCATATGCTGGTGCCGGATTTCCCGGGCCTGCCGGAAGATGGCTGCACCATTACCTTCGAGCGTGACGTGGCGCTGTCGCGTGAAGACGCGCAGTTCATCACCTGGGAACACCCGCTGATTCGCAACGGTCTGGATCTGATCCTCTCCGGCGATACCGGCAGCAGCACCATTTCGCTGCTGAAGAACAAGGCGCTGCCGGTCGGCACGCTGCTGCTGGAGCTAATCTACGTCGTCGAAGCGCAGGCGCCGAAGCAATTACAGCTTAACCGCTTCCTGCCGGCGACCCCGGTTCGCATGCTGCTGGATAAAAACGGCAACAACCTCGCCGCGCAGGTGGAGTTCGAAAGCTTCAACCGCCAGCTGAGCGCGGTCAACCGCCATACCGGTAGCAAACTGGTCAACGCGGTGCAGCAGGACGTTCACGCGATTCTGCAGCAGGGCGAAGCGCAGATAGCCAAAGCGGCGCAGGCGCTGATCGACGCGGCGCGTAACGAAGCCGATGATAAACTGACGGCGGAACTGTCGCGTCTCGAAGCGCTGAAAGCGGTGAACCCGAACATCCGTGACGACGAACTGGCGGCGATCGAAAGCAACCGCCAGCAGGTGATGGATGCGCTGGCGCAGGCCGGGTGGCGTCTGGACGCGCTGCGTCTGATCGTCGTCACTCACCAGTAACGGAACGCGAAAATGGCGATGGAAAACTACAATCCGCCGCAGGATCCCTGGCTGGTGATTCTGTATCAGGATGAGCACATTATGGTGGTCAACAAGCCGAGCGGCTTGTTGTCCGTGCCCGGCAGGCTGGAGGAGCATAAGGATAGCGTGATGACGCGTATCCAGCGCGATTTCCCGCAGGCCGAATCGGTGCATCGCCTGGATATGGCTACCAGCGGCGTGATTGTGGTGGCGCTGAATAAGGCCGCCGAGCGTGAACTAAAGCGTCAGTTCCGCGAGCGCGAGCCGAAAAAGCAGTACGTCGCCCGCGTCTGGGGTCATCCGCAGCCTGCGGAAGGTCTGGTGGATTTACCGCTAATTTGCGACTGGCCGAACCGGCCAAAGCAGAAGGTGTGTTACGAAACCGGCAAAGCGGCGCAAACCGAATATGAAGTGCTGGAGTACGCGGAGGACAACACCGCCCGCGTGCGCCTGAAGCCGATTACCGGGCGCTCGCATCAGCTTCGCGTGCATATGCTGGCGTTAGGGCATCCGATCCTCGGCGACCGCTTTTACGCCACGCCGGAGGCGCTGGCGATGGCCCCGCGCCTGCTACTGCATGCAGAAACGTTAACCATCACCCATCCCGCCTACGGCAACGCGATGACCTTCCGCGCGCCGATCGACTTTTAAGTCGTTATCCGGACGCCCCGGTCGCGCTACGCCGCCGGGGAAATCTCTAACGCTAACGCGATTAATCGCGGGCAAACCACGCATCAATCATCTGTTCAACGCGAGCGACCACCAGCCCGGTGTCGTGACGACGGCTGCGTGCGCAGGCGTGGGCCGGTTCATCGCACAGCAGGCAGCGGCGCATCGCTTCGCCCTGCGCCTGGCGGCTAATCAGCCCCGCTTGCGGGCAAATGACGTCGATATCCCACAGGCGACCCAGCGGATGATTCTGTTCCAGTTCGCTGCATAGCGCTTTGATCTCTTCCGCGGAGTGCTCAACGCACCACATCGCTTCCGGGCCGGTAGGCAGCCACAACACCTGGCGGTCGAGCGTTTTCCAACGCTGCTGCCACAGAAGTTGGTCACAGGCCTGCAGCGCAACACCCATCATATTGCGATAGCGAATACTGTCTTTTACCGCCCCAGGCGTTACCAGGGTGAGAGAAATGACCGGTTGTTGATAATGGTTGAGCCAGTCTTGTTGACGGGCTGCGCGCTGCTCTTTCGCCGCCAGCAGATTTTCCATGCTGACGCCCGCCCGGGCGGGAGTATGCACTGACATTCTTTCCTCTCCTTTAATGATCAAAAAGGCAGCTCGGAGCTGCCGTCGCTATCGCGGATAACGCCGCCTATTGTATCGCTAATTGCACAGAATTTAGGGCGCAGGACAAAGAAATTTTCTTCGTCCTGCGGAGGGAAATGGCAGTTTTTGCTATTAGCGCAGCACTAAATCACGATAAGAAATGACTTAAGAACAGCAGCCCTAACGACACATTAATCGCGCCGCCGATACGGGTGGCTATCTGGGCGAAGGGCATCAGGTTCATACGGTTGCCGGAAGTCAGGATGGCGACGTCGCCGGTGCCGCCCTGCCCGCTCTGGCAACAGGAGACAATCGCCACGTCGACCGGATGCATCCCCATTTTTTTGCCGACGAAGAACCCGGTGGCCACCAGCGCCGACACGGTGCAAACAATGACCAGCAGGTTGGTCAGCGTGAAGGCGTTTACCAGCTCCTGCCACGGGGTAATCGCCACGCCAACGGCAAACAGAATCGGGTAAGTCACCGCGGTACGGAAGAATTTATACACCACCTGCGAGCCCTCCTGCAGACGCGGCGAAACGACATTCGCCAGCTTCAACAGCACCGCGAGGAACAACATGCCAACCGGCGCCGGCAGGCCAATCAATTTGTGTCCCAGCATGCCCATCATATACAGCAGCACCGCCAGCAGCGCGCCAGAGGCCAGCGTCGCCACATCCGTTTTACCGCCAAATCCTTCGCTTTCGCTCAGGCTGCGGGTTTCATTACTGCGGTTCGGCATTAGCTGGCCTTCGCCGGTCAGATGCGGGAAGCGTTTACCAAGCTGGTTCAGACAGCCGGCGATGACAATCGCCGTCAGGCTGCCCAGCATCACCATCGGCAGCACGCGTCCCAGCGCAACGCCCTGATCCATATGCATCAGCGCCGCATAGCCAATCGACAGCGGGATCGCCCCCTCGCCCACGCCGCCGGCCATAATCGGCAGCACGATAAAGAAGAAGACCTGGAACGGATCCATCCCCAACAGACTGCCAACTCCCACGCCGACCAACATACCGACAACTTCGCCGCACAGCATCGGCAGGAAGATCTTCAGGAACCCCTGAATCAACGTGGTGCGGTTCATGCTCATAATGCTGCCAACGATAATGCAGCAGATGTAGAGATAAAGAATATTGGTCGATTTATAGAATTTGGTGGTGGATTCAACCACCACATCCGGCAGCAGGCCGTAATGGACCAGCGCGGAAGGAATAAAGGTGGCGCAAATCGCCGCCGCGCCAAGCTTACCAAGTACCGGCAGGCGCTTGCCGAACTCGCCGCAGGCAAAACCGAAGAAGGCCAGCGTCGCCACCATCACCACGATATCGCTCGGCAGCTTGCCGCCAAGGCAGTCCAGCGCGATAAGACCGCCGGCCAACAAAAATAGCGGCAGCGGGATAATCCCCACTTTCCAGCTATCCATCACGTGCCACCAGCGCTGCTTCAGCGAGGCCTTCGGTTTGTTAATAGGTTCAAGGGTTGCAGAGAATGCGTTGTCTGTGGTGCTCATAAATTCAGCCCTGTAGTTATTATTCCTGTTCAGGGTAGAGGGGGGAGCACGGCGTTAATGTGAGAAAAGGCAGATTAAAAAAGAAGTTTTAATGGTCATTATGGTTTTTATGGTTTCTATTGACTCTAGTGATATATATCTAATTTCTTAGCGTGGTTTTTATGGTTTTTTTAATAACCGGATAATTACCCTTTATAAATAGGTGCCAGTAGATAAATTGTCCCTCTGGCCGCTGACGATATCGTTGCCGCATCTCAAATACTGTGCGCATAACTATGAAAGTTTCATTTCAATTTAAGCTGTTCATCTCCCTGGTGGCCTTTTTCTCCATCTTATTCGCTTTGCTTGGCGTTTATTATTATCTCGACGCCAGCCGCCAGCTGTATCAGGAAATGAGCGCCAGGGCGAAAATTCAGGCCGAAGAGATTGCGTTGATGCCCAATCTGCGCCAGCAGGTTAGCCTGCACGACCCGCAGGCTATCGGCGCTTTCATGAAGCAAATCGCCGTCCACAGCGACGCCAGCTTTATCGTCATCGGTGATGATAAAGGCGTTCACCTGTTTCATTCCGTCCACCCGGAATGGGTCGGCACGCGCTTAGTGGGCGGCGATAACCAGGCGGTGCTGGAAGGCAAAACTATCACCACCATCCGTAAAGGTGGTTTAGGCGTCTCGCTACGCAGTAAAACGCCCATTGTCGATGATAACGGACGGGTGATTGGCATTGTCTCCGTCGGCTATCTGACCAGCTATCTCGACAGCATCACCGTGCAAAAGGTGGTGAATATTTTTGTCGCCGCCATTCTGTTGCTGATCGCCCTGTTTATCTTCTCCTGGTATTTTACCCGCAGTATTAAAAAACAGATTTTTTCGCTGGAGCCGCGCGAAATTGGCCTGCTGGTACGCCAGCAAAAAGCGATGATGGAATCGATTTTCGAAGGGGTTATCGTTATCGACAGCCAGCGACGGATTGAGGTGATTAACCACGCCGCCCGCAGCCTGCTGGGGCTTAAGCAGCCCGCGCATCTGCTGCGCGGCAAATCGATTGATAGCGTGATCGCCCCTCAGCCGTTCTTCGCCAGCGGCGCAATGCTGGCGAATGATACTCACGATGAACTGTGTCGCTTTAATCAGTTGACGGTACTCGCCAGCCGGGTGCGCATCATGCTGGAAAACTCGCTGCAGGGTTGGGTGATCACCTTCCGCGACCGCGATGAAATTAACGCCCTCACCGCTCAGCTAAGCCAGGTGAAACGCTATGTCGATAACCTGCGCATTATGCGCCACGAACAGCTCAACCGCATGACCACGCTCTCCGGCCTGCTGCATATGGGCCACTACGACGAAGCTATTCGCTATATACAGGCGCAATCGGAGCATGCTCAGGAGCTACTGGACTTCATCTCCTCGCGTTTCCGATCGCCGACGCTATGCGGCCTGCTGCTGGGTAAAGCCACCCGCGCCTATGAAAAAGGCGTTGAACTGAGCTTTGATCCGGCCTGCCGTATCGATCGCCCGCTGCCGTCGCTGATGGAGTCTGAACTTATTTCGATCATCGGCAATCTGCTGGATAACGCCATTGAAGCCACGCAACGCGCCGAACTACCGCACGAGCCGGTCGAGGTACTGATTCAACTCAACGCCCGCGAGCTGATGATTGAGGTGGCCGACCGCGGTGTCGGTATCCGCCCGGATATCCGCGAGCGTATTTTTGAACGTGGAGTGACGACGAAAACCCGTGGCGATCACGGTATTGGTCTGTATCTTATTGAACATTATGTGACTCAGGCTGGCGGCACGATTGAAGTCGCCGATAATACGCCGCGCGGAACGATATTTACTCTGTTTATTCCCGCCGACCCGCCAGCCCATCCGCAACCGGAGACCAACGATGCATCATGATCTGGTCGATGTGCTGATCATCGAAGATGAAAACGAGCTGGCCCGCCTGCACGCCGAGCTCATTCAGAAACACCCGCGCATGCGGCTGGCGGGAACGGCCGCCTCGCTTTCCCAGGCACGGCAGATGCTGAACGCCAGACCGCCGCAGTTGGTCCTGCTGGATAATTATCTGCCGGACGGCAAAGGCGTTACGCTGATGACCGACCCGCTTCTGGCCAACGCCAATTGTTCGGTCATTTTCATCACCGCCGCCAGCGATATGGAAACCTGCAGCCAGGCGATACGCAATGGCGCCTTCGACTACATTCTCAAGCCGGTCTCATGGAAACGGTTGAGCCAGTCGCTGGAGCGCTTTATTCAGTTTTATGACCAGCAGCGGGAATGGAAAATCGTTGATCAGCAAAACGTTGATTCCCTGTATCAGCTGCAGGCCAAAAATTTTCGCGCCGATAACGGCAGTAAGGGCATCGAGGAAAAGACCCTGGCGCTGGTGCAAAATTTATTTCATGGCCGCGAAACGCACTGCTTTTCAGTGGACGAAGTGGTCAGCGAAACCGGACTGAGCAAGACCACCGCCCGTCGTTATCTCGAGCACTGCGTAGAAGTGAGTTTTCTGGAAGTGGAAATGCTGTACGGTAAGATTGGCCACCCGCGGCGGATGTATCGCCGCGCGCGGGGCGCGAACTAAGGCTTCTCCCCCCAGGAGAAGCCTCACGGTTTTCAGAAGCCGCGCTGCTCTTTGATGAGCTCCCAGGCTTTCTGGATCTCCTGCGCTTTCTGCTTCGCCATTTCCATCATCTCCGGCGGCAGCCCTTTGGCCACCAGCTTGTCCGGATGATGTTCGCTCATTAATTTACGATAGGCGCGCTTGACGGTTGTGGCGTCATCGGTCGGTTTCACGCCGAGCACGTTACAAGCGTCTTCAAGGGTCGGGCCGCGCTGCGCCTGTTGCCAGCTGCCATTGCCGCCGCGCTGACCATAGGATTGCTGTTGCGAGCCGCCGCCGAACTGCGCGCCGAACTGCGCGCCGCCCTGCATCATACGCAGGAACTGCTCGAACTGCGCGCGCGAGATACCGAGCTCGTCGGCGATAACAAACAATACTTCGCGCTCATTGGGATGTAATTCGCCGTCGGCGAAGGCCGCCTGCAGCTGAATTTCCAGAAACATCCTAATTAAATCGAAGCGACCAAAGCAGACGCTGCGCAGCTGACGCATTTTCTCGCGCAGCGGATAATTATCGGCCTTACCGGCGCGAAAAGCCTGCTGCGCCGCGGTGCGCGACTCGCCGTGCAGGTTCATTCGATCCATCAGCACATTCGCCACATGAATATCGGCTTCCGTGACGCGGCCTTTCGATTTGGTCAGATGCCCCATCACTTCAAAAGTGGTGGAAAAGAACAGCGACTGCCGCTCCTGCTGGTTGGCAAATAAATTCAGGCGACGGCTACGGGCCCGGTCAAACATATGGCCGACTAAAAAGCCAAGCACCACGCCCCAGAAGCCGCCACCCATCAATAATGCAACCGCTACACCAATCACTTTACCCAAATACTGCATAGACTCCCCAATCTTTCCGCTACCAGTTAAGCTATATCTGACCGCACGTTACCAAGCGTTGACGCCACGGTCATGTGGGACATCGCCTATAATTTGCTTTATCATACTCGCCATTCTACACGGTGCCTAACGCTCAGAAACGAAACGAGCGGATTAAGACTAGCGCGATTAAGATGAGTACGTTAGGCTCTGACCGTTTGCAAGCCGCTGCCACAAGATGACGGAACAACAAATAAAACGTATGAAAAAACGTATCCCCAGCCTCCTGGCCACCATGATCGCCAGCGCCTTGTATAGCCAACAGGGCATGGCCGCCGATCTCGCCACGCAATGTATGCTTGGCGTGCCAAGCTATAATCGCCCTCTCGTTGAAGGGAAGCCTAACGATCAGCCGGTGACGATTAACGCCGATCATGCGAAAGGCAACTACCCTGATAATGCCGTATTTACCGGCAACGTTGATATTAATCAGGGGAATAGTCGCCTGCAGGCCGACGAGGTGCAGTTGCATCAGCAGCAGCCAGCGGGACAACCGCAGCCGGTGCGTACCGTTGATGCGCTTGGCAACGTTCATTACGACGATAACCAGGTTATTCTGAAAGGCCCGAAGGCGTGGTCGAACCTGAATACCAAGGATACCAACGTCTGGAAAGGCGACTATCAGATGGTTGGCCGTCAGGGGCGCGGTACTGCCGACCTGATGAAGCAGCGCGGCGAAAACCGCTATACCATACTTGAAAACGGCAGCTTCACCTCCTGTCTGCCGGGCTCTGATACCTGGAGCGTCGTCGGCAGCGAAGTTATCCATGACCGCGAAGAGCAGGTTGCCGAAATCTGGAACGCGCGCTTTAAGCTTGGTTCCGTCCCTATTTTTTATAGCCCGTATCTGCAGCTTCCTGTCGGCGATAAGCGCCGTTCCGGTTTCCTGATCCCTAACGCCAAATACAGTACTAAAAATGGCGTTGAGTTCTCGCTGCCTTATTACTGGAATATCGCACCGAATTTCGACGCCACGATTACGCCGCACTACATGAATAAACGCGGCGGCGTGATGTGGGAAAACGAATTCCGCTATCTGACCCAGGCGGGCGCAGGTTTATTTGAATTCGATTATCTGCCGTCTGATAAAGTGTACGAAGACGATCATCCTAACGACAGCAACAGCCGCCGCTGGATGTTCTACTGGAACCACAACGCGGTTATCGATCAGGTCTGGCGTCTGAACGCCGACTACACCAAAGTCAGCGATCCGGATTATTTTAACGACTTCAGCTCCAAGTACGGTTCCAGTACCGACGGCTACGCGACGCAGAAATTCAGCGCCGGTTACGTTAACCAGCATTTTGACGCCACCGTGTCGACTAAGCAGTTCCAGGTCTTCGACCGTAGCTCAAGCAACTCCTACGGCGCCGAACCGCAGCTGGATGTTAACGCCTATCAGAATGACGTTGGCCCGTTCGACACCCATCTGTATGCGCAGGCGGTGCACTTCGTCAACACCAACGGTGATATGCCGGAAGCAACGCGTCTGCACATGGAGCCGACGATCAACCTGCCGCTGTCTAACGGCTGGGGAAGCATCAACACCGAGGCGAAGCTGCTGGCGACGCATTACCAGCAGAGCAATCTCGATAAGTACAACGCGGCCAACGGTACCGATTACAAAGATTCCGTTAACCGCGTGATGCCAGAGTTCAAAATTGACGGCAAATTGGTCTTCGAGCGCGATATGCAGGAGGGTTATACCCAAACCCTGGAACCGCGCATGCAGTACCTGTATATCCCGTATCGCGACCAGAGCCACATCGGCGTCTACGACTCGACCCTGCTGCAGTCCGACTATAGCGGCCTGTTCCGCGACCGCTCCTACAGCGGTCTGGACCGTATTGCCTCGGCAAACCAGGTCACCACCGGTCTCACATCTCGCGTATATGATGACGCGGCCGTTGAACGTTTTAATATTTCCGTTGGTCAAATCTACTATTTCACCGAGTCTCGGACCGGTGCGGACAACATCAACTGGGAGAATAACGACACCACGGGTTCACTGGTGTGGGCCGGCGACACTTACTGGCGCATCTCCGATGACTGGGGTTTACGCGGAGGGATCCAGTATGATACGCGTCTGGATAACGTCGCAACCGGCAACGGAACCATTGAATACCGCCGCGACGAAAACCGCTTAGTGCAACTGAACTACCGTTATGCGAGTCCGGAATATATTCAGGCGACGCTGCCTTCGTATTCCACCGCTCAGCAGTACAAAGAGGGTATTTCTCAGGTAGGTATGACCGCCAGCTGGCCGATTGTCGATCGTTGGTCAGTGGTCGGCGCATACTACTTCGATACCAATACCAAAAAAGCGGCTAACCAGATGTTAGGGGTGCAGTACAACTCTTGCTGCTACGCTATCCGCCTTGGCTACGAACGTAAGCTCAACGGCTGGGATAACAACAGCAACGGCGGCGAGAGCAAATACGATAACACCTTCGGTATCAACATCGAACTGCGTGGTCTGAGCTCCAACTACGGACTTGGCACCCAGCAGATGCTGCGCTCGAACATTTTGCCGTACCAGAGCTCCCTGTAAGGCGTCTGGTTTAAAACGTAATCCGCATTTGCGGTTAATTGAAATGGAAAAAGTATGAAGAACTGGAAAACGCTGCTTCTCGGTATCGCCATGATCGCGAATACCAGTTTCGCCGCCCCGCAGGTGGTCGATAAAGTAGCGGCTGTCGTCAATAATGGCGTTGTTCTGGAAAGCGACGTCGATGGTCTGATGCAGTCGGTGAAGCTCAACGCTGGTCAGGCGGGACAGCAGCTGCCGGATGACGCGACCCTGCGTCATCAGATCCTCGAAAGATTGATCATGGACCAGATCGTTCTGCAAATGGGTCAGAAAATGGGCGTGAAAGTCAGCGACGATCAGCTTGACCAGGCCATCGCCAACATAGCCAAACAGAACAACATGTCGATGGATCAGATGCGTAGCCGTCTGGCCTATGAAGGCATCAACTACAACACCTACCGTAACCAGATCCGTAAAGAGATGCTGATTTCGGAAGTACGTAACAACGAAGTGCGCCGCCGTATCACCGTGCTGCCGCAGGAAGTTGAAGCGCTGGCTAAGCAGATTGGCGATCAGAACGATGCCAGCACCGAGCTGAACCTGAGCCACATCCTGATCGCGCTGCCGGAGAACCCGACCTCCGATCAGGTTGCGGCTGCGGAAGAGCAGGCGAAGTCCGTCGTTGAACAGGCCCGTAACGGCGCTAACTTCGGCAAACTGGCTATCACCTACTCTGCTGACCAGCAGGCGCTGAAAGGCGGCCAGATGGGCTGGGGGCGTATTCAGGAGCTGCCGGGTATCTTCGCTCAGGCGCTGAGTACCGCGAAGAAAGGCGATGTTGTCGGTCCGATTCGTTCCGGCGTCGGCTTCCATATCCTGAAAGTTAACGATATGCGCGGCGGCAGCCAGAACATCTCCGTCACCGAAGTTCATGCCCGTCACATCCTGCTGAAGCCGTCGCCGATCATGAATGACGCCCAGGCCCAGGCGAAGCTGGAGCAGATTGCGGCAGACATTAAGAGCGGTAAAACGACTTTCGATAAAGCAGCGAAAGAGTTTTCTCAGGACCCGGGCTCCGCCAACCAGGGCGGTGACTTAGGCTGGGCGACGCCGGATATCTTCGATCCCGCGTTCCGCGATGCGCTGATGCGTCTGAACAAAGGCCAGACCAGCGGCCCGGTTCACTCCTCCTTCGGCTGGCACCTGATCCAACTGATGGATACCCGCAACGTCGACAGAACCGACGCCGCGCAGAAAGACCGCGCTTACCGCATGCTGATGAACCGCAAATTCTCTGAAGAAGCGGCAACCTGGATGCAGGAACAGCGCGCCAGCGCCTACGTCAAAATTCTGAGCAACTAAAGTTCTCCCCTCTCCATGTCTTTAAGGCATAGCGGGAGGGTAGACCGGTCGCCCCAGCAACGGCTGGGGTCGACTGCGCAGCCGGGCCACCCTGGCCCGAAGGAACGTTTCTATGCAACGTGTTGTTATCACTCCCGGCGAGCCCGCGGGGATTGGTCCCGATCTTGTCGCCGAGCTTGCGCAGCGCGACTGGCCGGTTGAACTGGTTATCTGCGCCGATGGCGCCCTGTTAACTGACCGAGCCCGCCAGCTCGATCTTCCTTTATCGCTTATCCCTTACGATCCCTCACGTCTGCCGCAACCTCAGCGGGCGGGCACGCTCACTCTGCTTCCCGTCACCCTCAACGCGCCGGTGCAGCCGGGCGTGCTCAATGTCGAGAATGGCAGTTATGTGGTGGAAACGCTGGCGCGCGCCTGCGATGGCTGCCTTAATGGCGAATTCGCGGCGCTGATTACCGGGCCGGTGCACAAAGGCAACATTAACGACGCCGGTATCGCCTTTACCGGTCATACCGAGTTCTTCGAAGAGCGCGCTCACGCCAGTAAAGTGGTCATGATGCTGGCGACCGAAGAGCTGCGGGTCGCGCTGGCCACGACCCATCTTCCGCTAAAGGCAATAAGCGAGGCGATTACGCCGGAGCTGCTGCGCGAAGTGATTACCATCCTGGATGCCGATCTGCGGCATAAATTTGGCATCGCTCAACCGCACGTGCTGGTTTGCGGCCTGAATCCCCACGCCGGCGAAGGTGGCCACATGGGGACGGAAGAGATCGATACCATCATTCCGGTGCTGGAAGAGATGCGGGCGAAAGGCATGAATCTTAGCGGTCCACTGCCTGCGGATACCCTTTTTCAGCCAAAATATCTCGATAATGCCGATGCGGTACTCGCGATGTACCACGATCAGGGCCTGCCCGTGCTAAAATACCAGGGCTTTGGCCGTGGCGTGAATATTACGCTCGGTTTACCTTTTATTCGTACCTCCGTTGACCACGGTACCGCGCTGGAATTAGCCGGTCAGGGAAAAGCGGACGTCGGCAGTTTTATCACGGCGCTTAATCTCGCCATCAAAATGATTGTTAATACCCAATGAATAATCGAGTCCATCAGGGCCATTTAGCCCGTAAACGCTTCGGGCAAAACTTTCTCAACGATCAGTTCGTGATCGATAGCATTGTCTCGGCCATCAATCCACAGAAAGGCCAGGCGATGGTCGAAATTGGCCCGGGTCTCGCCGCGCTGACCGAACCGGTCGGCGAACGCCTCGATCAATTAACCGTTATCGAGCTGGACCGCGATCTGGCGGCCCGCCTGCAGACGCATCCGTTCCTCGGGCCTAAGCTGACCATTTACCAGCAGGATGCGATGACCATGAACTTCGGCGAACTGTCGGAGAAAATGGGCCAGCCGCTGCGCGTCTTCGGCAACCTGCCGTACAACATCTCAACGCCGCTGATGTTCCACCTCTTCAGCTATACTGATGCCATTGCCGATATGCATTTTATGCTGCAGAAGGAAGTGGTTAATCGTCTGGTTGCCGGGCCGAACAGTAAAGCGTATGGTCGTTTAAGCGTAATGGCGCAGTACTACTGCCAGGTGATCCCGGTACTTGAAGTTCCGCCGACCGCCTTTACGCCGCCGCCAAAAGTGGATTCCGCCGTCGTGCGCCTGGTGCCGCACCGCACCATGCCGTACCCGGTGAAGGATGTCCGCGTGCTGAGCCGTATCACCACTGAAGCCTTCAATCAGCGCCGTAAGACCATTCGTAATAGTCTCGGCAATCTGTTTAGCGTTGAAGTGCTGACGGAGCTGGGCGTCGACCCGGCAGTACGTGCGGAAAATATTTCTGTAGAGCAGTACTGTAAGATGGCCAACTGGTTATCCCACAATCTGCCTTCGAAGGAGAGCTAGCCATGATTAATTCGCCTCGTGTTTGCGTCCAGGTGCAAAGCGTCTATATCGAATCGCAATCTTCTCCGGAAGAAGAGCGCTACGTCTTCGCTTACACCGTCACCATTCGCAACCTGGGGCGGAGTCAGGTTCAGCTTCTCGGCCGCTACTGGCTTATCACCAATGGACACGGTCGCGAGACGGAAGTCCAGGGTGAAGGGGTGGTCGGCGAACAGCCGCACATCCCTGCCGGCGAAGAGTATCAATATACCAGCGGCGCGGTTATCGAAACGCCGCTGGGTACCATGCAGGGTCACTATGAGATGATTGATAGCAACGGCGTGCCGTTCAATATCGAGATCCCTGTCTTCCGTCTCGCAGTTCCAACGCTTATACATTAAAACAATGGCTACATACCTTATTGGCGACGTTCATGGTTGCTACGATGAACTGATCGCATTGCTGGAGCAGGTGGAGTTTAACCCTGATACGGACACGCTGTGGCTCACCGGCGACCTGGTCGCACGCGGCCCCGGCTCTCTGGAAGTGCTGCGGTTTGTGAAAACGCTCGGCGATAGCGTGCGCATCGTATTAGGCAACCATGACCTGCACCTGCTGGCGGTATTTGCCGGCATCAGCCGCAACAAACCCAAAGACCGCCTGACGCCGCTGCTGGAAGCGCCCGACGCTGACGAACTCCTTAACTGGCTGCGTCGCCAGCCGTTGATGCAGGTGGACGAAGAGAAAAAGCTGGTGATGGCTCATGCCGGCATCACGCCGCAGTGGGATCTGGAAACCGCCAAACAGTGCGCGCGCGATGTCGAAGCCGTGCTGGCCAGCGACTCCTATCCGTTCTTCCTCGACGCGATGTACGGTGATATGCCGAACCACTGGAGCAATGAGCTCAGCGGCCTGGCGCGCCTGCGCTTTATCACCAACGCCTTCACCCGCATGCGCTATTGCTTCCCGAACGGCCAGTTGGATATGTACAGCAAAGAGGCGCCGGAAGACGCGCCTGCCCCGCTGAAACCATGGTTTGCCATTCCGGGCCCTGTCGCTCGCGAGTACAGTATTGCCTTTGGCCACTGGGCGTCGTTGGAAGGCCGCGGTACGCCGGAAGGGATCTACGCGCTGGATACCGGCTGCTGCTGGGGGGGCGATCTGACCTGCCTGCGCTGGGAAGATAAAACGTATTTCACCCAGCGTTCAAACCGCCAGAAAAGCCTCGACGAAGGCGAAGCAGTCGCCTCCTGAGTCGCTCCCGGATAGCGGCGCGCTGCGCCTTATCCGGGCTACCCGCGGCGCCGTTTGTTTACCGGGTGGCGGCTACACCTTACCCGACCTACGGCCTGTACCGTTGTGAGCTGAAGCTCTCAACTCTACCTCTCTCCCCATGGCTACTGAAACTGCCGGTGTTGGTGGCCTCAAAATCGCTGAGACGTTCCCGGCAGGCCGGGGCAGCCCGCATGGATGCGGGCTGAGGGCCGTGTTTTGCACGGACGCTGCCTCGGCCCGACCCGAAGCCTGCAGGGATAAGTCGAAGGCACCACGAAGTGGCGATTTTGGCGGCCAGAGCCCGGGAGTACAGAGGGCGGCGGCGACTGGCCGCCCTCTGTGCGCTCCCTGCGCCATGAGAGACATAACGCAGAAGAAATATTGGGAGCGCAATATGTTCGGAAACAGCACAGAACAACCGCTTTTCCAGGAGCGAAACCATTGCAAACTGATAACAGTATCTACCCACGGCGCCGTTTGTTTACCGGGTGGCGGCTACGCCTTACCCGACCTACGGCCTGTACCGGATGGTCGCCGGAATATTCCTGATAAAACAAAACCCCGGCCACGCCTGACGCGACCGGGGTTTTTTAATCCATGCGATTTCGCTTAACGGCGCTCGAGGATCTCGAAGCAGTAGCTATGGGAGTTTTGCGCATCAGCATCGTGGAACTCGCTGAATACCGACTCCCATTCGTCCGGATCGTAATCCGGGAAATGGGTATCCCCTTCCACTTCCGCATCAATATGGGTCAGGTAGAGTTTGTGCGCTTTTGGCAAGAACTGCTCGTAAACGCGGCCACCGCCGATCACCATAATCTCTTCCGCGTCGCCGCAGGCGGCAATCGCTTCATCAACAGACTTCACCCACTGCACGCGATCGTCGCTACCCGGCTTGCTACTGATAACGATATTTTTACGTCCTGGCAACGGGCGACCGATGGATTCCCAGGTCAAACGCCCCATAACCACCGGCTTGTTTAAGGTATTACGTTTAAACCAGGCGAGATCGGCAGGCAAGTCCCATGGCATAGCGTTCTCCATGCCAATTACGCGATCTACAGCTAACGCCGCAATCAGACTAATCATTGAAAATTTCCCGAATGCAAAAAATTGCCGCCACTATACGGAAAGCGTAATACTTCGTCGACTGAACGAAGAGTAAAGAACATGAAAATTTTTAGATTTGCTGGCGAGCCCACGTAACCCTTATGAGCCGCCAGATCAGGAACTAAATTGAAAACAAAATGTTAGCTGTAAAGTTAACGCAACATTTGCTTACCACCTCAGGTTGAAGGCTTATTCTCCGGCTCATCGCGAACGTCTCCGGTGTGCCGTCCTTCTTCAGTACCTTGCCAGCCGTGGCGCTGCACCAGCGACAGATGATTACGGTCCTCGTTGATAATGCCGGTAAGCATATCGCTGGTCCGTTTAAACACCGCCACCCGCGAGGCGGCATCATTTTCCGCCATCGCCACCATCTCTTCTACCATCTGTTGGTTGAAACGACGGAACAGATCGGCGCGCTCGCGGGCCTCATAAGCGCCAAGGCCCAGGGCTTCCAGCGTCATGCGACCGCTTTTCAGCGCCGATTCGAAGGTCTCACGCTCCGGCGCTTCCACACCGGCCTGGCGCAGCTGAATGTAGTGATCGACATCGCGGGCACGCGAAATGATCTGCAGATGCGGGAAGTGCTCTTTCGCCAGCTCCACCAGCTGCAGGCTGGCCTGCGGGTCGTCGATGGCGTTAATCAGCACTTCTGCCTTTGCCGCCCCTGCCGATTCCAGCAGATCCACTCGCGTGGCATCACCGTAAAACACCTTCATATCGAACTTGCGCAGGGTATCAACGTGATCCGGATCGTGATCGAGGATAACCATTTTCACGCCACTGGAAAGCAGCACGCGCCCGGCAATCTGCCCATAGCGGCCAAAACCGGCGATAATCACTCGCGGCTGCTCTTCGTCAATCTCGTCCGCTTCGCGCTCCTGGCCGCTGGCGGATTTCTCCATCCGCGTCAGCAGCACCAGCAGGATGGGCGTTGCCGCCATGGATAACGCCACCGCCAGCGTCAGCGCCTTCGCCCATTCACTATCCAGCACATCGGCCATCTGCGCGGCGCCGAAGACCACGAAAGCAAACTCACTCCCCTGCCCCAGCAGCACGGCAAACCAGCGGCGCTGCGCGCGCGGTACGCCCAGCGGTTTAGCAATCAGCCACAGCATCAGGGCTTTGATCGCCAGGAAACCCACCAGCAGAATCAGGATACGTAGCGGATGGGTGACGAGGGTACCGAAGTCAATAGACATGCCGACGCCGATAAAGAACAGCCCCAACAGCAACCCTTTAAACGGTTCGATATCGCTCTCCAGCGCATGGCGGTATTCCGAACTTGCCAGAAGCACCCCGGCAAGAAACGCGCCCATCGCCATCGACAGCCCGACTTCCTCCAGCAGCAATCCGAAGCCGAAGACCAGGAACAGAGCCACGGCGCTGAATACTTCGCGCAGACCGGAGCGGGCAACGAAGCGCAGCACCGGCCGGGTCAGATAGCGCCCTAATAGCACCACCAGCGCCAGCGCGCCGGCGACTTTCAATGCCGACAGCGCAAACGCGGCCAGGGTCGTTGAGCCGCCGCTGGCCGCCAGCAACGGGATCATCGCAACCAAAGGAATAGCGGCGATATCCTGGAACAACAGCACGGCAAAGGCGCTACGCCCCAGTTGCGTCACCGTCAGGTTACGTTCATTCATCGCCTGCATCGCAATCGCCGTCGACGACAGCGCCAGCGTCATCCCGATGAGCTCCGCAACCTGCCAGCGCAATCCAAGCAGCATGCAGAACAGCCCGATAAACGCGCCGCACACCACCATTTGCAGCGCGCCGCCGCCAAATACCGAGGCGCGCAGCTTCCATAAGCGCTGCGGATCCAGCTCAAGACCGATGACAAACAGCATCAGTACGACGCCGATTTCGGCGAAATGCAGAATCGCCTCAGCGTCAGTGACCAAGCGCAGCCCCCACGGGCCGATAACGCAGCCGGCGATCAAATACCCCAGTACCGACCCCAGCCCCAGACGCACGGCGATCGGCACGATAAGCGCAGCGGATCCGAGGTAGATCAGCGCCTGTATTAGCGTATGGCTATCCATTGTTATGCGCCTCCTGCCATTCGATTAAGCGTTGACGATAATGACGGGCCTGCGCCTGCAGCGTTTCGTCATCGCAGATAAAGGTACAGTGCATGGCAAACGGCGGCAGCCATTTCATGCCACAGTACAGCGCCGTCGCCTGCAGAGGCTGCGCCAGCACGTCAAAGCCGGGGAATGAACCAATATCGAAATGGCTTTCGCCACCGCCGGTAGTAACCGCCCACATCAGCGATTTACCATGCAACGCAATACCATTGTGGCCGTACGCCCAGCCGTGAGACAGCACTTTATCCATCCACAGTTTTAGCAGCGGCGGTACGCTGTACCACTGCATTGGATGCTGCCAGATAACCAGATCGGCGCGCGCCAGCGCCGCCTGCTCGGCAGCGATATCGATATTGAAGTCGGGATATAGCTCATAGAGGGAGCGTATCTCTACGCCATCAAGCGTCCCTGCTTGCTCAAGCATCCGTTTATTCGCATGCGAGTGATGCGGATAAGGATGCGAGTAAATTATCAGAATCATGAATGGGCCTGTCTTTTGTATTCTTGTAGCAGTGAGTGTAGACAGTTAACTCGCTCACTGAAAGGGGGGAACGCCCAGGGAAAAGTCAATCGCAGCTATTGGCAAGCTTTCCTGTCGTGCTGACATGTTTGCCAGAAAAACCCACCCTGCTGCCGAAATAATCCACTCTACGAATTAATGATTAGCAATAATACAATCGTCATATATTTTAAGAGGGCCTAAAAGCATTATTTAATAAATAACCCTATACACCATAGAAAGTAAATCCAATAATTTTACGCTCTTCGTTTTGAGCCCATTCTTTACACTAAATATAAACACTAATTTATAGCGATATCCCGGACCGCTATTTACTCAAATGGATGTGTACATGAGCAATAAACACTTTGAACTAAACAGAACAACCAAAACGCTGGCAAGGATATTTCCCGCCTTATTAATGTTAACGCCAATAGTTGTCGGCGCGGCAACCATTGACCAGTCAACCTCCACGCCGCAAGACTTCTCGGCTGATAGCGAATACGTTATTAATAGAGACGTTACCGTCTCCTCCGCAGATAACACCCCAGCGGTATCCGTTAGCGGGATAAACGTCGAAAAAGTCACCAACGAAGGTAATATTGCCGGAGCGGGTATCGGTCTGGATATTAATATCAATGCGCAATCAGTCGAAATTAATAATAATGAAAATGCAATTATTTCATCTGCAACTGATAATGCCGTTAACGTGCAATCAATGGCGGGTGTCCTTAATAATAGTGGAATCATTACTGGCGCCAACAACGGTATTTTCGTTAGCGAAGAGTCATCGGCAATTAATATCACCAATACCGATACCGGCGTGATCAGCGGCAAAAACGGCCTGAGTTCGCAAATTGGCGTCGGGTTAGATAACAGCGGCGCCATCACTGGTACCGCTGGCGATGGTATTGCGTTAAGCGACGGCAACAGCAAAATCAACAACAGCGGCACCGTGCAGGGCAGCGAGAACGGGATCAACGTTGTTGATAGCGCGAAAGCCGATATCATCAACAGCGGTTTACTCGGCGGCGGCGGTACGGCCGTCATGTTTGCCAGCAGCAAACATAACAGCCTGGTGCTCAATACCGGCTCTTCCCTCATCGGCGATGTCATCTCCACGGGCTCAACGGGTAATACACTCTCGCTGGTCGGTTCTGGCACAGAAGACAGCAACTTCGTCGGCCTGAATGACGGCGACGGTTTTGCCTCCGTGAAAATGAACGGCGAGGCCTGGACGCTCACCGGCAACCTGGACATCATCGGCAGCGGCGATTCCCTCCAGGTTAATAGCGGTCAGTTAACGCTGGCGGGCGCTGTCGCTAATAGCGGCAACACGCTGGTCGCGGAAGCGGCCACGCTACAGTTGGGCAACGGGCAGAAAACCGCAACCCTCACCGGCAGCATGACCAACAACGGCACAGTGATCTTCAATCAGGGAAGCGACTCTACGTTTGCCACCAGCATCATCGGTAGCGGCAATGTGGAAAAAGTCGATGCCAATACCCTGACCTTAACCGGCACCAATAGCTATACCGGTAATACCCTTCTGAAAAACGGTACTACTCTGGTCGCGGAAGGCGCCACTCTCGGTGTAGCAGACAGCGACGCCACCATCACCATCGAAAATGGCGCGCAATTTGCCAGCGCCGGCGAAGTGAATAACAACATTGATATCCTCAGCGGCGGTATCCTCGCGGCGTGGAATGCGGTTGAAGGTAACGCAACGCTAAGAACATCCGGCGTCGATACGATTAACGGCAATGTGACCAACAGCGGTACGCTGTTACTCAGCGCCGCCGATAATAGCGTTGGCAACAATTTTACCATTAACGGCGACTATACCGGTTCCGCCGGCAGCCAGATCGTGATGAACAGCCAACTTGGTGAAGACAGCTCGCCGACCGACCATCTGTCCATCACCGGCAGCAGCTACGGGCAGTCTGGCGTCAGCATCGCCAATATCGGCGGGCTGGGCGCGCAAACCGTTAATGGTATGGAGATTGTCAGCGTCAGCGGCAGCTCCGAAGCCCAGCTAACCTTATCCAAACCGGTTGTCGCCGGGGCTTATGAGTATGGTCTGTATCAACACGACAACGGCAACTGGTATCTGGAATCCAAAGCGACCCCGTCTGACGATCCGTCGGATGATACTGACGATGGTGATAGCGGCACTGATGGCGGCAGCGATAACGGCAGCAATACCGATAATGGCGGTCAATCCGCGCCAGAAGTGATGGCGCCGGAAGTCGGCGCTTATCTGGGTAACTACCTTGCTGCACAGAGTATGTTCCTGCATAAACGTGACGATCGCGACCAGCTCACGTTCCGCAACGAAGACAATCTGAACACCTGGATGTACGTTAAGGGCCGCTATCATGAGAACGATGCCGGCGGCGATAAAGTCAGCTATGACACCACTACCACCGTGCTTCAGGTCGGCAGTGATTTCATGAGCAAGCCGATGGACAAAGGGATACTGCGTGCCGGCGGCATGTTTGGCGCGGGCCAGGCGAAAACAGACTCGGATGCGAAACACAACGTGCGTGACGCGCAGGGTAAAGTCGACGGTTTCAACGTTGGCCTGTACGCGACCTGGCAGGAAGATCCGAAATTACGTCTGGGCAGCTACATCGATACCTGGGCGTCCTACAGCTGGTATAACAACACGGTCACCAGCAATCGCAACAATGAAAAGTATGATAGCAAAGGCTTTGCCGCCTCTGTCGAAGTCGGCCATGCATGGGTGATCCCTTCAGACAATGCGCGTACCTGGAAGATTGAACCTCAGGCGCAGATGATCTACAGCTATCTCGATCAGGAAAATCATACCGATCCGGATGGCGTGCGGGTAACGACCGTGGATAACAATAGCCTGTTTGGCCGTCTCGGCGTGAAGAGCAGCTATTTCGAGCAACACGATGTTAAAGCGTGGCAGCCTTATGTTGCCGTGAACTGGCTGAAAGGCGCGGGTCAAAACGATCTGGCCTTCAATGGCGAAAAAGTCAGCAATGATACGCCAGACGATCGCGGTCAGTTAGAGCTGGGCATAACCGGCAATGTGAACGAGACCACCACTCTCTCGCTGCGCGCCAGCGGCGAATGGGGTGAAAACAGCTACGCCGCGTATGGCGGCCACATTCTGCTGAATCACCGTTGGTAATCGCTATACCCTGAAAGGTAAAAAGCAGTGGCCGAAGCCACTGCTTTTTTTTTTAGTTATCCAGCTCGTCCATTGACTTCACCTGGTCGCGATTAATCTGCTCCACGCGACCGGTTTCCGCATTTTTGTAGGATACAAGGCCTGTATCATCATCGACCTGCGGCTTACCGCTGGTCACAATTGTTTTGCCATCTGTCGTTTTGAGCGACTGATTTGATGAGCAACCTGCCACAAATACCATCGCCGTTGCCGCCAGCGCGGATGCCACCAGAATTTTGTTCCGCATTGTATCCTCCTGTCTTTTCATCAATTGGTATCGTTATCGTGCTAACTATAGTTAGCCTGACCCGGCAGGCAGATAAAAGCAGAACTCTCCGAAGATGATTGCCATAAAAAAAAGGGCCGACGATATCGTCAGCCCCTGTGTGTCGCTATCCGGCCCGGCCGGTACGCTTATTTGGTGATTTGCGCGTGCATTTCCTGCACCGAAATCACCTTCTCGGTCGCATCGGCATTCAGCGCCATCGCGGTGGCGAAGCCGCCGTTCAGGGTGGTGTCGTAATGCACCTTGTATTGCAGCGCGCTGCGGCGAATCAGCTTGGAGTCTTCAATCGCCTGACGTCCTGCGGTGGTGTTGATGATGTAGGTATATTCGCCATTCTTGATACGGTCCTGAATGTGCGGACGACCTTCATGCACCTTGTTCACCAGACGCGGATTGATACCGGCTTCACCCAGAACAATCGCGGTACCGTGGGTTGCATCCAGCTCGAAGCCCTGTTTCAGCAGTTTTGCCGCCAGGTCGACAACGCGCTCTTTGTCGCCTTCGCGAACGGAGAGCAGCGCGCGGCCTTGTTTCTTCATCGTGGAGTTGCTGCCCAGTTGCGCTTTGGCGAACGCTTCCGCGAAGGTGCGGCCCACGCCCATCACTTCCCCGGTAGAGCGCATTTCCGGCCCTAACAGCGGGTCAACGCCCGGGAATTTGTTGAACGGCAGCACCACTTCTTTGACCGAATAGTACGGCGGGATGATTTCTTTGGTGACGCCCTGCTGCGCCAGCGTTTTACCGGCCATTACGCGTGCCGCCACTTTCGCCAGCGGTACGCCGGTGGCTTTCGACACGAACGGTACGGTGCGCGCCGCGCGTGGGTTGACTTCAATCAGGTACACTTCGTTGTTTTTCACCGCGAACTGTACGTTCATCAGGCCGCGAACCTGCAGTTCGAAGGCCAGTTTCTGCACCTGCTCACGCATCACATCCTGAATCTCTTTGCTCAGAGTGTAGGCTGGCAGAGAACAGGCGGAGTCGCCGGAGTGCACGCCCGCTTGTTCGATATGTTCCATGATACCGCCAATCAGCACCATTTCGCCATCGCAGATAGCGTCGACGTCGACTTCAACCGCGTCGTCGAGGAAACGGTCCAGCAGTACCGGCGCATCGTTGGAGACGCTCACCGCGGTCAGGAAGTAACGGCGCAGGTCAGCTTCGTCATAAACAATTTCCATCGCGCGGCCGCCGAGCACGTAAGACGGGCGCACCACCAGCGGATAGCCGATCTCTTTTGCCTTCTCAACCGCTTGCTCAATCGCGGTCACGGTGGCGTTCGCCGGCTGCTTCAGTTTCAGGCGGTCAACCGCATGCTGGAAGCGCTCGCGGTCTTCAGCGCGGTCGATGGCGTCCGGGCTGGTGCCGATAACCGGCACGCCTGCGGCTTCCAGTTCACGCGCCAGCTTCAGCGGGGTCTGGCCGCCGTACTGCACGATAACGCCTTTTGGCTTCTCGATACGCACGATTTCCAGTACGTCCTCAAGCGTTACCGGCTCGAAGTACAGACGGTCGGAGGTGTCGTAGTCGGTCGAAACGGTTTCCGGGTTACAGTTGACCATGATGGTCTCGTAACCGTCTTCGCGCAGCGCCAGCGAGGCGTGTACGCAGCAGTAGTCAAACTCGATACCCTGGCCGATACGGTTCGGGCCGCCGCCGAGCACCATGATTTTATCGCGGTCAACGGACGGATTAGATTCGCACTCGTCTTCATAGGTAGAGTACATGTAGGCGGTATCGGTGGCGAATTCCGCCGCGCAGGTATCCACGCGCTTGTAAACCGGGTGCAGGTTGTAGTGATCGCGCAGCTTGCGGATTTCCGCTTCGCGCACGCCCGCCAGTTTCGCCAGACGCGCATCGGCAAAGCCTTTACGCTTCAGGTGGCGCAGGAAGTCAGCGTCGAGGCCGTTGATGCCCACAGCCGCTACTTTCTCTTCCAGGCGCACCAGCTCTTCGATTTGTACCAGGAACCAGCGGTCGATATTGGTCAGGTTGAAGACGCCGTCGACGGAGAGGCCGGCGCGGAAGGCATCAGCGATGTACCAGATACGCTCGGCGCCCGCATCTTTCAGCTCGCGGCGGATTTTGGTCAGCGCTTCCGGATCGTCGAGGCTGACTTTCGGGTCGAAGCCGGTGGCGCCCACTTCCAGGCCGCGCAGCGCTTTCTGCAGAGATTCCTGCTGCGTGCGACCAATCGCCATCACTTCGCCGACGGATTTCATCTGCGTGGTCAGACGGTCGTTAGCGCCAGCAAATTTTTCAAAGTTAAAGCGTGGAATTTTGGTCACAACATAGTCGATGGACGGTTCGAAGGAAGCCGGAGTACGGCCGCCGGTAATGTCGTTCATCAGCTCATCGAGGGTGTAACCTACCGCCAGCTTCGCCGCGACTTTGGCAATCGGGAAGCCGGTCGCTTTCGAGGCCAGCGCCGAAGAGCGGGAGACGCGCGGGTTCATTTCGATAACGATAAGGCGACCATCTTTCGGGTTCACCGAGAACTGTACGTTAGAACCGCCGGTTTCCACGCCGATTTCACGCAGTACCGCCATCGAGGCGTTACGCATGATTTGGTATTCTTTGTCGGTCAGGGTCTGCGCCGGGGCGACGGTAATGGAGTCGCCGGTATGAATCCCCATGGCATCGAAGTTTTCAATCGAGCAGACGATGATGCAGTTATCGTTCTTATCGCGCACCACTTCCATCTCGTACTCTTTCCAGCCGATCAGCGATTCATCAATCAGCAGTTCGTTGGTCGGAGAGAGATCCAGGCCGCGTTCGCAGATTTCTTCGAACTCTTCGCGGTTATAGGCGATACCGCCGCCGGTGCCGCCCATAGTAAAGGACGGACGGATGATGCATGGGAAGCCAACTTCAGCGGCCACCGCCAGCGCTTCTTCCATGGTGTGCGCAATGCCGGAACGCGCGGTGTCGAGACCGATTTTTTTCATCGCCACGTCGAAGCGACGGCGGTCTTCCGCTTTATCGATCGCATCGGCGGTCGCACCAATCATGGTCACGCCGAACTCTGCCAGCACGCCCTGACGCTCCAGCTCCAGCGCGCAGTTCAGCGCGGTCTGGCCGCCCATGGTCGGCAGCACCGCGTCCGGACGCTCTTTTTCGATAATTTTACGCACCACTTCCCAGTGAATCGGCTCGATATAGGTCGCATCGGCCATTTCCGGGTCGGTCATGATGGTCGCCGGGTTAGAGTTCACCAGAATAACGCGGTAACCCTCTTCGCGCAGGGCTTTACAGGCCTGTGCGCCAGAGTAGTCAAACTCACACGCCTGACCGATAACAATCGGGCCCGCGCCCAGAATCAGGATACTTTTTATGTCTGTACGTTTTGGCATGGCTCTTTTACTCCTGATTATTTCGCGGACTGACGGTATTGCTCAATTAACTCGATAAAGTGGTCGAACAGCGGCGCGGCATCGTGCGGGCCCGGGCTCGCTTCAGGGTGCCCCTGGAAGCTAAACGCCGGCTTGTCGGTACGATGGATCCCCTGCAGGGTGCCGTCGAACAGTGACTTGTGGGTCACGCGCAGGTTGGCAGGCAGCGTCGCTTCGTCAACGGCAAAGCCGTGGTTCTGAGCGGTAATCATCACTACATTGTTATCGATATCTTTAACCGGGTGGTTACCGCCGTGGTGGCCGAATTTCATCTTAATGGTCTTCGCGCCGCTCGCCAGCGCCAGCAGCTGATGGCCGAGACAGATGCCAAAGACCGGAATATCGGTGGTGAGGAATTTTTCAATCGCCGCGATGGCGTAATCGCACGGCGCCGGGTCGCCAGGGCCGTTAGACAGGAAAATACCGTCCGGATTCAGCTTAAGCACGTCTTCTGCCGACGTTTGCGCCGGAACGATAGTCAGGCGGCAGCCGCGGTCAACCAGCATCCGCAGGATATTGCGCTTGGCGCCGAAGTCATAAGCCACGACGTGGAACGGCAGATCGCTTTCCGCCTTCGCTTCCGGCAGGTCGCCCGCCAGTGTCCAGCTCCCCTGGGTCCAGGCGTAAGTCTCTGCGGTCGTGACCTCTTTCGCCAGGTCCATGCCGTTCAGACCAGGGAATGCCTGGGCTTTTTCCAGCGCCAGTTGGGCATCAAGATTATCGCCGGCGATGATGCAGCCATTCTGCGCCCCTTTCTCACGCAGTAAACGCGTCAGCTTACGGGTATCGATATCGGCAATGGCCACAATGTTATGGCGCTTCAGGTAAGAAGAAAGGTCTTCGGTATTGCGGAAGTTGCTGGCAATCAGCGGCAGGTCGCGAATGACCAGACCTTGTGCATGTACCTGAGAAGATTCTTCATCGGCGGCGTTGGTGCCGACATTTCCAATATGGGGATAAGTAAGAGTGACGATTTGGCGGGAATAGGAAGGATCAGTGAGGATTTCTTGATAACCGGTCATTGAAGTATTGAAAACGACTTCCCCAACCGCCGTGCCGGTTGCCCCGATGGCCCGACCGTGAAACTGGGTTCCGTCTTCCAGAACCAAAAGCGCTGACTTAATCAAAACACCCTCCAGAGAATATTCACTCACTTTATTTGCATATTAATTCAGACATAGATCTGAATCAATGCAAATTTTTGCCCGCAGAATTTTGGCAAACGGCGGCATTCTGGAGAGATGTCGGGTAAAAGTCAACTTAAAGCAGATATTTTTAACCTTATTTTACGCCACTGGCGCGTAACGGGCGATTTTTACGGTAAAAAGATCAACTAACCTGGTTGAGAAAACGCTTGCGGGCGTGGAAAACTGTAAAATCACTCACCGGAGGGGAAAAAAGTGGACCAGATGGTAAAAATTTACAATCTAATAACCATAAATAATTAGATAAGTCAGATTTTTAAAACACTAACAAAGAAAAACAGTTCAAGATGCAAAAATAAAAAAGGGCAATAAAACATTGCCCTTTGCAATCAATCACATATTGAATGCAATAACCACATCACGATGGGTAATAATCATTATAAAGCATTCAGATCAAGCACATCTTTCATGTCAAAGAGACCACTTTTTTTGTCTTTCAACCACAAAGCAGAACGAACGGCGCCATTGGCAAAAGTCATCCGACTGGAAGCCTTGTGGGTAATTTCGATACGTTCCCCGATATCGGCGAACATCGCCGTATGTTCGCCGACGATGTCGCCCGCGCGAACGGTAGCAAAGCCAATGGTACCCGGAACGCGTTCGCCGGTATGACCTTCACGACTGTAGACGGCGCAGTCCTTCAGATCTTTGTTCAATGCCCCGGCGATCGCCTCGCCCATCGCCAGCGCGGTACCTGATGGCGCATCCACTTTATGCCTGTGGTGCGCTTCGATAATTTCGATATCGGTATAATCGCCCATCACCTTCGCCGCCTTCTCCAGCAGCTTTAACAGCACGTTGACGCCAACGCTAAAGTTAGCGGCAAAGACGATGGCAATGTCCTGCGCGGCATCGCTAATCGCCTGCTTTCCGGCATCATCAAAACCGGTGGTGCCGATCACCATCCCTTTGCCGTGCTGACGGCAGAAAGCCAAATGGTTGAGCGTGCCTTCCGGGCGAGTAAAATCGATCAATACATCGAAATCATCGTTTACCGCCGCCAGGCTACTTTGTACCGTAACGCCTGATTTGCCTGCGCCTGCCAGCTCGCCCGCATCGCTGCCCACCAGGCTTGAACCTTCGCGCTCCAGCGCCGCGCCAAGCGCCACGCCTTCCATCTGCAGCGCAGCCTGAATTAACTGGCGTCCCATCCGGCCTCCCGCGCCGGCGATGGCCACGCGGATTTGTGCATCTTGCATAGCTATTCTCTTTTGTTAACTTCACGTGAATTGTTTTCAGAGTAACCAGCCCGTTGCATAGCCGCTACTCAAAAACGCCGATAATTAGAAATTTATGACAAACGGCGGTCGATATCAGTAAAAACTATATGATTGTGCCGCGATTCGGCGTTTAAGTAGTGGAATTCGGGTGGGGGTACGGTAGCGCCCCGCCCGCGCGGTGCGGGCTAAGGCGTTGTTGTACTAAATCAAAGAGGGAAAAGCTCACCGGCGGGAAAAGCGGACAAAAACCATGTTACCGCCAACAAATCGGCGCTGCCGCCGGGGCTAAGGTGGCGGGCAATCAGTTCGTCATCGAATTGACGCAACGCCTCCAGCCCGCCGTCAGCCATGACGCCGCCCTGCCACAACAGCCGCTGCGCCTCCTGCTGCACAAAGTTCAAGCCGGCAAGCCCGCCGCGTGAGACCAGATTGGTGTCATCATTCCACGCCATCAGATGCAGCAAGGTTTGCAGCAACGCCAGGTTGCTATCGCCAGTCTCTTCCATCATGCGGTTGAACACCGGTAGCGCCTGGGTACGCACGGTACGAAAGCCGCTCTCAGCCTCGCCGCGGGCGCCGGAGAGACCATAACGTAGAAAATGGGCTTCGCCTTTGCTTAACGGTTCGCCGCTGGAAGCGGAGAGTTCTTGCATAACCATGCCGCGACAGAATCGCGCCACCTGGTCGCACAGCCGATGCTGTTCAATCGGCTCGCCTTTCGATACCAGCCTTCCCGCCGCCGCGCTCAGCAAACCGAAAGCGAAGATCGCCCCGCGATGGGTATTCACCCCGCCGGTGACCTCCAGCATATCGTTCTCACAGGCCATTCCCACTGGACGCAGCATCATTAACACCTGTTCCGGCACGATCGCCGCGGTATCGTGGCCCATGATGAAAAATTTCTCCATCCACGGCGCCACCACCGCGGTACTGGCCTCAAACGAGGCCAGGTCCATATCGTGATGGGCGCCAGCGTTACGAATATCCACCAACCCGGGCTTTGGGGTCAGGCGAACTTCGGTCAACAGCGCTCGCTCTACCGCGCTGACCACCTCTTCAGCGTTCAGCGGTTTCACGCGCAGCGAACGCTGCGGATTGATTAACACTTCGCTCATTGCCCTTCCCCCTCTGCATTTAGTCGCTGTTTTTCACCTGACGAATAACATCAAGCACGGAGCCATCGCGATAGCGCACCACCGCCACCACCCGATCGGTAAACTCGATCGGCTGCGGCTTGCCGGTTAGCAGTTCCGCACGCTGCTGCAGTTCCTCAATAGTCATCAGCGGAATGCCCGCGTTGCGCAAATTGTCGATCAGATCCTGGCGCGCCGGGTTTACCGCTATGCCGTGGTCGGTGACCAGCACATCTACGCTGGCTCCCGGCGTGACGCGGGTCAGCACTTTTTCCACGACGCAGGGAATACGGCCGCGAACTAATGGCGCGGTAATGATGGTCAAATCCGCGCCGGCGGCGGTATCGCTATGGCCGCCGGACGCGCCGCGCAGCACGCCGTTAGAGCCGGTCATCACGTTAACGTTAAAGTCGGTATCGATTTCCAGCGCGCTGAGCATCACCACGTTTAAGCGCTCGCAGGAGGCGCCTTTAGAGCCCGGGCTGGCATACTGGTTGGTGGAGATCTCAACGTGGTTTGGGTTCTGCGCCAATGAACGCGCCGCGTCGCCATCGAACGATTGGGTATCGAGCAGCGTTTTAATCAACCCTTTTTCGTGCAGGTCAACCATCGTCCCGGTGATGCCGCCAAGGCCGAAGCTGGCGGTAATACCGTTACGGCGCATTTTATCTTCGAGGAAGCGGCTCACCGCCAGCGAGGCGCCGCCGGTACCGGTCTGCAGCGAGAAACCGTCTTTAAAGTACCCGGAATGCTCAACGACTTTCGCCGCCTGGCGGGCGATCAGCAGCTCACGCGGGTTGCTGGTCAGACGGATCGCGCCAGCGGTGATTTTTTCCGGATCGCCGACTTCGTCCACCTGGACTATCAGATCGACCTGATCCTGGGCGATACTGGCCGGATAGTTAGGATAATCCACCCACTCTTCGGTCAGCAGCACTACGCATTTGGCATGTTCCGCATCAACGCGCGCGTAACCCAGCGAACCGCAGCGTGATTTACCGCTAAAGCCGTTGGCGTTGCCAAACTCATCACAGCAAGGAACGCCGAGAAACGCGACATCAATCGACAGCTCGCCGCTTTGAATCAGCTGTACGCGACCGCCGTGGGAGTGGATCTGTACCGGGTTTTCCATCAAACCGGCGGAGATCTCCTCGCCCAACTTGCCGCGCAGGCCGGAGGTGTAGATCTGGCGGATCACGCCATTTTTAATATGCTCGATCAGCGGCCAGTGGGCGTCGATCAGCGAACTGGATGCCAGCGTCAGATCGCGAAAACCCATTTCCGCCAGCTTCGCCACTACCATATTGACGACTTTGTCACCGCCGCGAAACGCGTGGTGGAACGAAATGGTCATGCCGTTTTGCAAACCGGAACGACGAATCGCCGTTTCCAGCGAATCGCAGATTTTACGCTGACGTTTTTCGCTTTCGCTCGCCAACCACGGGCTTTTCGCCGTCACGCCCGCATAAGGCGCTAACCCTTCCGGCATCACGTACTGCTGATTAAGCATTGTTACTGTCTCTTTCATCTTATTCCCCTTAATCACGAATACCGGAAGCCGAGAGCGCCACCACTTTGCGAGCATGGTCGATAATCGGTCCATCGATCATCTTGCCGTTCAGCGATACCACGCCAAGACCTCGCGTTTCGGCTTCTTCCGCCGCGGCAATCACTTCCAGCGCGTGATCGACCTCTTTGCGCGTCGGGGCATAGACCTGATGCAGGAGTTCAATTTGTCGTGGGTTAACCAACGATTTGCCGTTAAAACCGAGGTTTTTGGCCAGATTCGCTTCCGCCAGGAAGCCCTCTTCGTTATTGATATCCGACCACACCACGTCATAGGCGGCGATGCCGGCAACGCGCGCGGCATGCAGTACAGCGCAGCGGGCGTAGAACAGTTCAGTACCGTCGCCGCGGGAGGTGCCCATATCCATGACGTAATCGAAGGCCGCCAGCGCGATCGCCGCCAGACGCGGGCTGGCGCGGGCGATCTCCACCGCGTTCACCACGCCCAGCGCCGACTCGATCGCCGCCATTAACTTGGTGCTGCCCACTTCCCGGCCGCACTCGCGTTCAATTCGCTCAACATGCGCTTCCAGCTCATGGATATCTTCTTTGCTGTCGGTTTTCGGCAGACGCACCATATCCACGCCCGCGCGGACTACCGCTTCAAGGTCGGCGAGACCGAACGGCGTATTCAGTGGGTTAATGCGCACCACGGTTTCGATATCCTGATACAGCGGATGCTGCAGCGCCTGATGCACCAGCAGGCGGGCGGTATCTTTTTCGCGTAGCGAAACGGCATCTTCAAGGTCGAACATCACCGCATCGGCGCCGTAAACGAATGAAGTGCTTAACATGGCGGCATTAGCGCCAGGGATGAACAGCATACTGCGACGTGGTTTCATAGCTGGCTCCATTGTAATTGGGACTGTTGCGCCGCGCGCAGCGCCGCGGCCTGTACGCGGGCCCGCAGTACGCACTCCAGCGCGCCTTTATCATCGACCACCACGTTGGCCTGCTTCACGCCAAGCTGCGCCAGCGTTTCTCTAACTACCTGCTCAATTGCGGCGCCAAACTGCTGTTTCACAATGCTGTCGATTTCCAGCTGAATGCCCGGCTGCGCCGCCGGTCCAATCCTGACCATCACATCGCTGGATTCCAGCGTGCCGGCCAGGGCGTCAATCTTCATTTCCATAGGGGAAAATCCTTAGTTAGGGCATAAAAATCAGGCGGTTTGATGTTCGCTTTCCGCCAGTTGCATCAGAAAAGAGAGGGTCCCCGGCGGTACCAGCGCCGCTACCGCCTGCCAGTTGCGCTGTCGATAGAGTTCGCGCACTCGGGAGGCCGACACGGGTCCGCCATTTTTTTCGATTCGCGCCAGCTCAACCACTTCAATGGGCGGCGCGTCGCCTGGCGCTTCCAGCAGGGACTTCATGCGCTGGTTGTAATTACGGGTCAGGGGACACAGCGGCTCGGTGCCAACAAAGCGATGGGTAATCTGTAGCGCCGGGGCCAGACGCTCGCGGAAGAGCTGCAGGTCAATCTGGCTGTGGCAGTCATCAACCACCCCCTGCTCTTTCAGGAAATAGCCGGGGAACGTCGCCCGCGAGATCAGATACGCCGAACCGGGGTGCAGCGTCACCTTATCGATGCCGGTAATCCCCTGTTCAATGAGTTTGAAGCGATCGTGATAGGAAAAGCAGGACGCATCTTCTTTGACCACAAACAGATGTAGCCAGTCGCACTGGCTGGCCGCCTGTTCCACCAACCAGCGGTGGCCAAAGGTGAAGGGGTTGGCGTTCATCACGATAGCGCCGATTTTTCTTCCCGGCTGACGGTACATCGCCAGCTGTCGGCAGTAACGAGTCAGTCGTTCGCGGCTATTTTCCATTAGCACGGCGCGGTCGCCCGCCTGGGCTATCGGCCAGAAGCCGGCGCCGGAAAATAGCGCGGCATTGCAAGGTTTAGTGAACAAAAACAGTTCGCTACGCCCCAGTTCATAGGCCAGCGTCAGGAGCTCGGTCAGTAATTTAAGGCTTAGCCCTTCCCCCTGCAGCGAGGGATCGATGGCAATACATTTCAGTACATTGCCGGCAATAGCACCGCAGCCGACCAGCCGCTGTTGATACTCGGCGACGATCGCCATTTCACAGTCGGCTTCTAACGACAGCTGATGCTGGCGAAGAAACCGATCGATCGCTTCTCGCCGCGGTTTATCTTTTAATAGCTGAACGCGTTTTAATATCAGAGTCATTTTTAGCGCTTCGTTATTCCAAAACGAACTGTATTTCGCCAGCGTTCGGCTGTTGATACTTGTATTTAAGTCACAGTTTTTCTCGTGGCTTAATTGGCTTTATGGTTTTTATGTTGTTAATTAATTCAGCATCATTAAACCAATTAAATTAATAAAAAACACGAGTATTCAGTGAAGGTAATCACACCTTACCACTAAAGCTATTTATTACTATGCGCCGGTATTATTACTCCATCAATAAACAGGAAAACGTTTATGACTAACATGAGTCAGGCTCCGGCGACGGAGAAGAAGGGTGTTAGTGACCTGCTGGGATTTAAAATCTTCGGTATGCCGCTTCCCCTTTACGCGTTTGCGTTAATTACGCTATTACTTTCACATTTTTATAACGCTTTACCCACCGACATCGTCGGCGGTTTTGCCATCATGTTTATCATCGGCGCTATATTCGGTGAAATTGGCAAACGCCTGCCAATATTCAACAAATATATAGGTGGTGCTCCAGTAATGATTTTCCTGGTAGCCGCTTATTTTGTTTACGCCGGTATTTTTACGCAGAAAGAAATCGATGCTATCAGCAACGTTATGGATAAGAGTAACTTCCTTAACTTATTCATCGCGGTATTAATTACCGGAGCAATTCTGTCGGTGAACCGCCGCCTGCTGCTGAAATCTCTGCTCGGCTATATTCCAACCATCCTGATGGGCATTGTCGGCGCGTCTATTTTCGGCATCGCTATCGGCCTGGTGTTCGGCATTCCGGTGGATCGCATCATGATGCTGTATGTCCTGCCGATCATGGGTGGCGGCAACGGCGCGGGCGCGGTTCCGCTGTCGGAGATCTATCACTCCGTCACCGGTCGTTCTCGCGAAGAGTACTACTCAACCGCTATCGCTATTCTGACCATCGCTAACATCTTCGCCATCGTCTTTGCCGCCGTCCTCGATATCATCGGCAAAAAACACACCTGGATGAGCGGCGAAGGCGAACTGGTGCGTAAAGCCTCGTTCAAAGTCGAAGATGACGAGAAAGCGGGACAAATCACGCATCGTGAAACCGCCGTCGGTCTGGTGCTTGCCACGACCTGTTTCCTGCTGGCGTACGTCGTCGCGAAGAAAATCCTGCCAAGCATTGGCGGCGTTTCGATTCACTACTTCGCGTGGATGGTGCTGATCGTTGCAGCGCTGAACGCCTCCGGCCTGTGTTCACCGGAAATCAAAGCCGGCGCCAAGCGTCTGTCTGATTTCTTCTCTAAACAGCTGCTGTGGGTACTGATGGTCGGCGTCGGCGTTTGCTACACCGACCTGCAGGAAATCATCAACGCCATCACCTTCGCTAACGTCGTTATCGCCGCCATTATCGTTATCGGCGCAGTGATCGGCGCGGCGATTGGCGGCTGGATGATGGGCTTCTTCCCAATTGAATCAGCGATCACCGCTGGCCTGTGTATGGCTAACCGCGGCGGTTCCGGCGACCTGGAAGTTCTTTCTGCCTGTAACCGTATGAGCCTTATCTCTTATGCGCAAATCTCCTCCCGTTTGGGCGGCGGTATTGTGCTGGTCATCGCCAGCATCGTGTTCGGCATGATGATTTAACCCATACGCACGATGGCGCCGTTGAGCGGCCGAAGAAGTTGACCCAGTCAGGGACCAGCGCCGGGGGCGGCTGCGGGAAATCCACCCTGCTCCTTAGCCGGAAGCGTCGACAAGCTCGCCAACCAACGCGCCATCGTGCCCTTATTCGAGATTTTTTATGACTGATGCCGTTCTGTTAGGCGAAGGCTTCACCCTGATGTTCCTCGGCATGGGCTTCGTGCTGGCGTTTCTGCTGCTGCTCATTTTCGCCATCCGGGGAATGTCTCTCGCCGTTACCCGTCTGTTCCCTGAGCCGCCTGCCGCGCCCAAACCGGCGCCTGCGGCCGTCGCGCCCGCTGACGACTTCGCCCGTTTAAAGCCGGCGATTGTCGCCGCCATTCATCACCATCGCCGCCTTAATTCTTAATTCACGGAGGAATTCATGACCGTTGCCATTACCGATGTCGTCCTGCGCGACGCCCACCAGTCCCTGTTCGCCACCCGTCTGCGTCTCGACGATATGCTGCCCGTTGCGGCTGCGCTCGACGACGTCGGCTACCGCTCCCTCGAATGCTGGGGCGGCGCCACCTTTGACGCCTGCATCCGCTTCCTCGGCGAGGACCCGTGGCTCCGCCTGCGCGAGCTGAAAAAGGCGATGCCGAAAACCCCGCTGCAGATGCTGCTGCGCGGCCAGAACCTGCTCGGCTACCGCCACTACGCCGATGACGTGGTGGAGCGCTTTGTCGAGCGCGCCGTCAAAAACGGCATGGACGTCTTCCGCGTCTTTGATGCCATGAACGACCCGCGCAACATGCAGGCCGCCCTGCAGGCGGTCCGCCGCCACGGCGCCCACGCCCAGGGCACCCTCAGCTACACCACCAGCCCGGCGCACACCCTGCAGACCTGGCTCGACCTTACCGAACAGCTGCTGGAGACCGGCGTCGATTCCATCGCCATCAAGGACATGTCCGGCATCCTCACCCCGCATGCCGCCTTTGAGCTGGTCAGCGAAATCAAAAAACGCTATGACGTCACCCTGCACCTGCACTGCCACGCCACCACCGGCATGGCGGAGATGGCGCTGCTGAAGGCCATTGAAGCCGGCGTCGACGGCGTCGATACCGCCATCTCCTCGATGAGCGCCACCTATGGCCACCCGGCCACCGAAGCGCTGGTGGCTACCCTCGCCGGCACGCCGTACGACACCGGCCTCGATATCCACAAGCTGGAGAGCATCGCCGCCTACTTCCGCGAGGTGCGCAAAAAATACCACGCCTTCGAAGGCCAGCTGAAAGGCACCGACAGCCGTATCCTGGTCGCCCAGGTGCCGGGCGGCATGCTCACCAACCTCGAAGGCCAGCTGAAGCAGCAGAGCGCCGCCCACCGTCTGGATGAGGTACTGTCGGAAATCCCCCGCGTGCGCGAGGACCTCGGCTTCATCCCGCTGGTCACCCCGACCTCGCAGATTGTCGGCACCCAGGCGGTGCTCAACGTGCTGGGCGGCGAGCGCTACAAAACCATTGCGAAGGAGACCGCCGGTATCCTGAAAGGCGAATACGGCCACACCCCGGCGCCGGTTAACGCCGCCCTGCAGGCGCGGGTGCTCGACGGCGCTGACGCCGTCACCTGCCGCCCGGCCGACCTGCTGAAGCCGGAGCTGGCGGAGCTTGAAGCCGACGTCAAACGCCAGGCGCAGGAAAAGGGCATCACGCTTGCCGAAAACGCCATCGACGACGTGCTCACCGTGGCGCTGTTCCCGCAAATCGGCCTGAAGTTCCTCGAAAACCGCCACAACCCGGCGGCCTTTGAGCCGGTGCCGCAGGTGGAAGAAGCCACCTCTGCCGCGCCGGCAAAAGCCGCCGCCTCCGGTATCTACACCGTGGAAGTGGGAGGCAAAGCCTTCGTGGTCAAAGTCAGCGACGGCGGCGACATCAGCCAGCTCAGCGCCGCTGCGCCGGTAGCCGCTGCTGCCCCGGCCCCGGCCCCGACTGGCGCCGGCACCCCGGTGACCGCGCCGCTGGCGGGCACCATCTGGAAGGTGCTGGCCAGCGAAGGCCAGGCGGTGGCGGAAGGCGAGGTGCTGCTGATTCTGGAAGCCATGAAGATGGAAACCGAAATCCGCGCCGCGCAGGCCGGTACCGTACGCGGTATCGCAGTGAAATCCGGCGATGCGGTGGCGGTCGGCGACACCCTGCTGCAGCTGGCGTAAGGACGAGGAGCGCAAATGGAAAGTCTGAACGCCCTGATTCAGGGCATGGGGCTGATGCACCTGCAGGCCGGCCAGGCCGCGATGCTGCTGGTCAGCCTGCTGCTGCTGTGGCTGGCGATTGCGAAAAAGTTCGAGCCGTTACTGCTGCTGCCGATTGGCTTCGGCGGCCTGCTCTCCAATATCCCGGAGGCCGGGCTGGCGCTGAGCGCGCTGGAAAACCTGCTGGCCCATCACGACCCGGTCCAGCTGGCGGTGATTGCCGCGAAGCTTAACTGCGCGCCGGACGTCCACGCCATCAAGGAGGCGCTGGCGCTGGCCCTGCCGTCGGTACAGGGGCAGATGGAGACACTGGCGGTGGACATGGGCTACTCCTCCGGAGTGCTGGCCATCTTCTATAAGGTGGCGATTGGCTCGGGTATCGCGCCGCTGGTGATCTTTATGGGCGTCGGGGCGATGACCGATTTCGGCCCGCTGCTGGCCAACCCGCGCACCCTGCTGCTGGGGGCGGCGGCGCAGTTCGGGATCTTCGCCACCGTACTCGGGGCGCTGACGCTGAACTACTTCGGCTTCATCCACTTCACCCTGCCGCAGGCGGCGGCCATCGGCATCATCGGCGGCGCCGACGGCCCGACGGCTATCTACCTGTCGAGCAAGCTGGCGCCGGAGCTGCTGGGGGCCATCGCGGTGGCCGCCTACTCCTATATGGCGCTGGTGCCGCTGATCCAGCCGCCGATCATGAAGGCGCTGACCAGCGACAAAGAGCGGAAGATCCGCATGGTGCAACTGCGTACGGTGAGCAAACGCGAGAAGATCCTCTTCCCGGCGGTGCTGTTGCTGCTGGTGGCGCTGCTGCTGCCGGACGCCGCGCCGCTGCTGGGGATGTTCTGCTTCGGCAACCTGATGCGCGAAAGCGGCGTGGTGGATCGGCTGAGCGATACGGTGCAGAACGCGCTGATCAATATCGTCACCATCTTCCTCGGACTGTCGGTGGGGGCCAAGCTGGTGGCGGACAAGTTCCTGCAGCCGCAGACGCTGGGGATCCTGCTACTGGGGGTGATCGCCTTCTGCGTGGGTACCGCCGCCGGGGTGATCATGGCGAAGCTGATGAACGTGTTCAGTAAACACAAGATCAACCCGCTGATCGGTTCCGCCGGGGTGTCGGCGGTGCCGATGGCAGCAAGGGTGTCCAACAAGGTGGGTCTGGAAGCGGACGGGCAGAACTTCCTGCTGATGCACGCGATGGGCCCGAACGTGGCCGGGGTGATCGGCTCGGCGATCGCCGCCGGGGTGATGCTCAAGTACGTGCTGGCGATGTAAGCCGGCATCCTTCCCGGGTTGCGGCTGGCGCCCAACCCGGGCAACCACACCAGCGCCCGACTCAATGGCTTTTGATCGGGCGTTTTTCTGAAATTATTGGATCTGTGTGCCATCTGGTAGCACGCAGGCCGCCAAACGAGGAAACTAACTATTTAATGTCTATCGGCCCTATGTCTACCCGCAAAATCACCCACTGGTTTGCAAGGCGATCCTTTCAAAACCGCATCTTCCTGCTGATCTTATTTACCTCGACCGTCGTCATGTTGGCCATGTCCTGGTATCTGACAGACATTACAGAGGAACGTCTTCATTACCAGGTCGGACAACGGGCGCTGATTCAGGCGATGCAAATTTCGGCGATGCCGGAGCTGGTGGAAGCGGTCCAGAAACGCGATCTCGCGAGAATCAAAGAACTTATCGACCCCATGCGTTCATTCTCTGACGCCACCTACATTACCGTTGGCGATGCGCAAGGCCGACGTCTGTACCACGTTAACCCTGATGAAATCGGCAAATCGATGGAGGGGGGCGATAGCGATGAGGCGCTGTATAACGCCAAAAGCTACGTCTCTGTGCGCAAAGGTTCATTAGGATCATCGTTACGGGGTAAATCGCCGATTCAGGACGCCAGCGGGAAAGTCATCGGCATCGTGTCGGTCGGCTATACCATTGAACAGTTAGAAAACTGGCTCAGCCTGCAGATAAGTTCGCTACTGATCCCGATGGCGATTATCCTGCTATTACTGCTGTATTGCGCCCGCCGCTTCTCGTTGCATATCAAAAAGCAGATGCTCAATATGGAGCCCCAGCAGCTATCGCAACTGCTCATCCAGCAAAGCGTGCTCTTTGAATCGGTGTTTGAAGGGCTTATCGCCATAGACTCAAACTATAAAATAACCGCGATAAATCAGACCGCCCGCCGTCTGCTTAATCTGAGCCAGCCAGAGCCGACGCTAATCGGCAAAGGGATCAGCAGCGTTATTTCGCAAGAGGCCTTCTTCTACGATGCGCCTCACGAGAATAAGAAAGACGCGATCGTCACTTTTAATCAGATCAAAGTGATCGCCAGCCGTATGGCGGTGATCTTAAATAATGCGCCCCAGGGATGGGTAATTAGTTTTCGTAGCAAAGATGATATCAATACCCTCAGCCTGCAGCTCAGCCAGGTGCAGCAGTACGCCGATAACCTGCGCGCCGTACAGCATGAACACCGTAATTTGATCTCGACTATCGCCGGACTGCTGTTTCTCAAACGCTACGATCACGCATTGGATCTGATTCAGCAACAGTCAGAAAGCCACCAGAAGGTGCTCGATTTTATTGCGCGTAATTTCCAGGATAATCACCTTGCCGGGTTACTGATCGGTAAATATTACCGGGCCAAAGAGCTCGGCCTTGAACTGGTGTTCGACCCATCCTGTTTCGTCGATAAACTTCCCGGCGCGCTTTCGCACAGCGAATGGATCTCGATCGTGGGGAATCTTCTCGACAACGCCTACAATGCCACTTTGCGCCAGCCGCTGGGATCGAAACAGATCGAATGTTTGATTAACAGCGATGGTCATGAACTGATTGTCGAGATCGCCGATCAGGGTTGCGGCATTGACGAGGCGCTACGCGATCGGATCTTCGAACGCGGCGTCACCAGCAGCGCCAGCGGCGATCACGGTATTGGGCTCTGGCTGGTACGCAGTTACGTAGATCAAGCAGGCGGCAGTATCGTCGTCGAAAATAATATTCCTTTTGGCACCATCTTTACTCTTTATATCCCCCTGACCCGAGATGAACATCATGGATAGCATTACTACTCTTATCGTTGAAGACGAACCTATGCTGGCGGAAATCCTGGTGGATACCATCAAACAGTTCCCCCAGTTCAACGTTATCGGCATTGCGGATAAACTGGAAAGCGCAAAAAAAATGCTGCGTCTCTACCAGCCGCAGCTGATCCTGTTAGATAACTTTCTCCCTGATGGCAAGGGATTGGATCTGATTCGCCACGCCGTCAGCACCAACTACAAAGGGCGAATCATTTTTATTACCGCTGATAATCATATGGATACCATCAGTGAAGCCCTGCGTCTGGGGGTATTTGATTACCTGATTAAGCCGGTGCACTATCAACGTCTACAACACACCCTGGAGCGCTTCGCCCGCTACCGCAGTTCGCTGCGTTCAAGCGAACAGGCCAGCCAGACTCACGTCGACGCCCTGTTTAATATTCAGGCTCGCGAGCAAACAGAGCCCGCTGAAGCGCCGCTGCGCGGGATCGATGAAAGTACCTTTCATCGTGTGCTGCAGCTGTTCTCTGACCCGAAAGTAGTGCATACCGCTGACTCTCTGGCTCGCATCCTCGGCAGCAGTAAAACCACCGCCCGCCGCTATCTGGAACAAGGCGTTAAAAACGATTTTCTGGAAGCGGAAATTAGTTATGGCAAAGTCGGCCGACCGGAGCGCATTTATCGCGGCAAGCATCCCTATCCGGAGCATGCCTGAAACACTTACTCGAGGTTATAGCTGACGATCATCTGCCCTTTTTTCATTTTCAACTGGCTGATAACAATATTCCCCAGCGCCGCCAGACCGGCAACATGGGTACCGCCGCAGGGATAAGCCGGCAAATCGCCAAATCCCACCGCGCGCAAGCCATTAGCAAAGGTGATGCGGCGCGGTAAATCCTGTCGTTGCCACGCGCTCACCTGCGCCAGCAGTGCGCTGGCTTCCGGTAATACGGCGCCAGCGCCGGCAGCAAACGTAATCCGCCCCTCTCCCGGCCAATGATGCGCCTTCACCGGCCGCCAGCCAAACTGCTCGCCTGCCAGCCCCAGCAAATGACCGGCTGAGTGCTGGCGGGCATGTAGCTGCCGCGCAGAGGCATCGATTCGTATCTTCACCTCGCCCAGCGGCAGCGGCTGCTCAACAATATGCAGTACGCTATCGCCGCGTGTAGCGACCGTCATTACGACCTGCTCGTCGATCCAGCCGCTATCCGACGGCTGGCCGCCGCCCTGTGGATGAAACAACGTACGATCAAGTTCAATGGCGTAACGGCCATCGGCTTCGGCGCGACAGCCGATAATCTGTGCGCGCCCTTCGGTGGCGTCGCTGGCGTAATAAACACGTTCAGTCATGGTTGTTCTCCTCTCTGTCAGCACAGTATATTGATAATATTGACAGCGATAATCTCCTCTACAACCAATGCACTTTTGCTCCAAGGGCACAAATGAATTTAAACCTTCTACCTGACCTCGCCCTCTTTGTACAAATTGTCGAGCAAGGCAGCTTTTCCGCCGTCGCCCGCCAGAACGGCCTTACCCCCTCCGCCGTGAGCCGCAGCGTCTCGCGGCTGGAGCAGGAGATGAGCTGCAAGCTGCTGCACCGAACCACCCGCAAACTACGGCTGAGCGATGCCGGGAAAGCGGTGTATGAACCTGCGCTTGAAATGCTGGAAGCAGCGCGACAGGCCATGGACTCCGCCGGGAGTACCCAAACGGTGGCTCAGGGCAAACTGACCCTGAGCGTGCCGAAGGCCGTCGGACGCTTTGTCATCCATCCGCTAATGATGAGCTTTTTCAACCAATATCCGCAGGTAGACGTCTGCTTACGGTTGGAAGACCGCGACCTTGATTTTATCGATGACGGCATTGATCTGGCGCTACGCATCACCCATAGCCCCTCCCCTGGCCTGCATGGCAAACCACTGATGCCGATCGCGCATCTCATCTGCGCCACTAAGGAGTATTTACAGCGCCACGGTACGCCGCATACCCCGCAGGATCTGCGCGCGCATAGCTGCATCAGCCTTGGCGAAACGCCCGCCGACGCGCGGTGGAAATTTCGTCGCGAAGGCAAAAGCGAAACGGTGCAGACGCATGGGCGCTACGCCGCTAACCACACCGCCGTGCGTCTCGATGCCGTTAAGCAACATCTGGGTATCGGCAGTCTGCCGCTGTTTACCGCTCGCGAAGCGCTGGCAAAGGGTGAAATTGTGCAAGTGCTGCCGGAATGGGAATTTATCAGCAGCTATTCCGGCAATCTGTGGTTGTTATGGGCAGGCCATAAGCATATGCCCGCCAGGATGCGGGCAATGATTGATTTTCTTAGCGAGAAGGTGCCGGCGCTGAACGCAGGCAACACATTGCCAGCGATAAAATAAAAAACCACGGGAAAATGAACCCCGGTAAGAACCAAAGACCGGATCGGCCAATGTCATGCATTCGACGGAAACCTACCGCCAGCATCGGAATAGTCATTGGCAATAGCAGCACAATATCCACTGGAACGACAAACAGGATAAACATCCCGTAATCATCGTTGTATGACATCGCCAGATACCACAGCAGCAGCGGCGCTGACAATATCAGTAAATTGAAGATCAAAAATGCCCAGAACTCCAGTCGACCAGCGCGACCGGTAAAATTAAAGGCCTCTTTCCAGCCGTTCAGATATGCCTGTCCATAGGTCATGATTTTTCTCTCCCTGAGCATGACGTTAATTATGGTGGATCGGTGTAATAGCTACCTTATCAGGTACAACTGACCTGAGGGTAGATAATCCACTATGAATAATAAATGAACTGGCGCAAGAAATGGATTTATAAACCTGAAAAAAATAAGGCTGGCAGCGACACCGCTGCCAGCATGGGTTGAAATCAATTAATGACTACTGGTTAATTGATTTTTATTATAATTAATAAGGCCACCGGCTTTGATAATATCTTGTTCTGATGAAGTTAATTTCTCCATATACAGCGTTATCTGCTGCACCGGGCGATGGTCGCTAACGACAAAAGCGGTGATATCACTTAACTCGCCCTTCAGCGCGCTTTTTATTGCCGGGATATAGATAAAATCGCCGACCTCGAAATCAGGCGCCTCTTTCATCTGCAGCGGCAGCATTCCCCAGTTAATCACATTGGAACGATAGCGCTTGGTCGCGTACTCCTGACAAATATTTGCCAACCCGCCAAGTACTCGCTGGCAGCTGGCAGCCTGCTCTCGCGCCGAGCCATCACCGGGTTTCACCGCATAGATCATGCTACCGATCTCCGTCTGCGCCGCGGTAATATTTTCCTGACCCGGCAGCAGCCGTATCTGGGAAAATATATTTTCCAGCTGTGGATTTAAACGGCAAAGATCTTCACCATTGACGCGTTGTTGCTCGATGGCGGCAATTTTTTTAGTCCGCTCCACATACTGCGGATCGCGTCGGGAAAGGGTAAATTCCGCCAGGCCTAACGGGTTTGAACGAAACGATGATGTTTCACCTGATGGTATCAGTTCGTCGGTAGTGGTCACCGGATCCATTATTTTTGAAGTAACGGCTAACAGAATATTATCCGTTAACGCATTCATTTCCGGCCAGTCTTTGATATTTGGGCCATAGATCAGCGGTTGCTGCGTAACACCTTTAACGAATCCCTGATAAACCCGGTTTTTATAGGGGGAAACATCAAATTCATATTCCTGAGCTTCGTGCCAACAATCAAGCTCCGCCGCCGAGGTTAACAATCCCCCGTTAGCGGCCGTCGCGGCAATTGAACGCGCATCCATCAGCGCCACCGCTGACATTTGCCCATTACCAGGCTTGGAACCTTCACGGTTCGGAAAGTTACGCGTCGTATGACGGATGCTCAAGCCGTTATGCATCGGGGTATCGCCGGCGCCAAAGCAAGGGCCGCAGAATGCGGTACGAATAATGGCGCCCGAGCTCATTAAATCATTGATCATCCCCCTTTTCGTTAACGCCATCAGCACCGGCTGAGAGGAGGGATATACAGAAAGTGAGAAAATATTGTCGCCACAGGAATGATGCCTCAGGGCATTAGCCGCCTGCGCCACGTTGACATAATTTCCTCCCGCGCAACCAGCAATAATCCCCTGCTGAACGCGTAATTTGCCATTCTCTATTTTGTCCAATAGGGACAGCTTCGCGCGCCCCAGCGAGATTTTCTCAGATTCAATTTCAACTTCGCGTAAAATATCCGGCAAATTCTGATTAAGCGTATCAATTTCATAGACATTGGCAGGGTGAAACGGTAGCGCGATCATCGGCTTGATGGTGCTTAAATCGATCTCAATGCAGCCATCGTAGTAAGCCATCTCTTTGGCTGACAGCGCCCGATAGTCTTTCTCTCTACCATGAAGCCGCAAAAAGGTTTTCGTCTCTTCATCGGTCTGCCAGATGGAGGACAAGCAGGTGGTCTCGGTAGTCATTACGTCAATACTGTTTCTGTAGTCGGTCGACATACTGGCCACGCCGGGGCCGACGAACTCCATCACTTTGTTCTTCACATAACCGCTTTTGAATACCGCACCAATCATTGCCAGCGCAATATCCTGAGGGCCAACGCCAGCGGCAGGTTTACCGGTTAAATACACCGCGACAACATCGGGATAATCAATATCCCAGGTGCTTCCCAGTAGTTGTTTAACTAACTCACCGCCCCCTTCACCGACGGCCATCGTCCCCAGCGCGCCATAACGCGTATGGCTATCCGAGCCCAGTATCATTTGGCCACCGCCGGCCATCATCTCGCGCATGTATTGGTGAATAACGGAAATATGCGGCGGTACATAAATGCCGCCATATTTCTGTGCTGATGTAAGACCAAAAATATGATCGTCGCTGTTAATGGTACCGCCCACTGCACAAAGTGAATTGTGGCAATTGGTTAAAACATACGGCAAGGGAAAGCGCGTCATTCCAGAGGCCTTAGCCGTCTGGATGATGCCCACGAAGGTGATATCATGGGAAGCCATGGAATCAAACTTTATTTTTAATTTCTGTTCATCGCCAGAAATATTATGTGCTGACAGTATTGACCAGGCGATGGTTCCCTTCCGCGCAATATCTTTAGCGACAGGATTTGCGCACTCCTCTTCCGGAATGATCCCGTACTGATGGGATAAATATACCCCACGATCGTGTAATTTGATCATGACTAGCATCCTTAAGATAGATTAAATAATAACGGTGTTCTTTTATTCGTGACTCTACGAATAAAAAGGAAAGAATATCGGCAGCAAAATAAAACTGACAATTACCGAGATGGCAATCAGAGGTAATCCGACTCTGACATAATCCATAAAGCGATATCCCCCGGCGGAAAAAATCATCATATTCGCCGGCGTGCCAACCGGTGTCGCATAGGCACATGAACAGCCAATGACAATAGCCATCAACACCGCTCGGGGATCAGCGCCCATTGAATTTGCAATAGACAGGCCAATGGGAATAAGCAAGGCCGCCGTTGCGGTATTCGACATAAAATTGGTTAATACGCAGGAAATAATCAAAACGGCACTTAACAATAAGAACGGTGAAGCCTGTTGACCAAGCAGATCGATAATTGAGCGGGCCATGATTGCACCAGCGCCAGTGGTTTCGAGTGCTTTCGCTAAAGCTAATGTGCCGCCAAAAAGGAAAATCGTCTGCGAGTCAATTGACTGATACGCCTGTTTTTCAGTAATCACGCGTGTAATAACCAAGAATAAAGCGCCAATTGAACCGATAATCGCAATCGGCAAACCAATGACGTTCTCAAAAATCATCCCCAGTACGGTAAATACCAACACTAAAACAGCAATTACTTGCTTATATTTTGGACAGTCAACTTTCCTGCTCTTTTCTGATTTCCCCGCAGTACTCACAGATTGCGCTGGCAGCAGTTTATAACCGATGGTCAAAAAGTAGATGATCCCGCAAAGCAGCATGGGGATACCCAGTTTGGCATACTCGAAAAAACCGAAGCGCTGCCCGACTTGCTCCAGAGCTGACTGGGCGATCAGATTACCCGGCGAGCCAATAAGCGATAAGTTTCCGCCCAACGCTGAAGCAAACGCCAATGGCATCAACAAACGGGATTGCGCATAGCCGGACTTAACCGCGGCACCAATGACCACCGGAATCAGTACCGCAGCGGTTCCCGTATTAGACAGAAAACCGGAGAGTATTCCGCAAACCAACATAATAATAACGATGAGCTGCTTCTCCGAGCGAGCGTAACGGGTAACGATTCCGCCAATTTTATCCGTCACCCCTGTCTCAAATAAGGCGCCGCCAACCACGAACATTGCCACAAATAAAATAACGTTCTGATTAATAAACCCCGCAAAAGCCGTTTTTACATCAAAAACGCCTGTTACGACTAAAGTAATACAGACGATCATAGCCGTAGCGGCCAGAGGGATTTTTTCCCAAACAAACATCACAATTGAAAATAACAACAGTGACAATGTAATTGCTACTGGTGACATAAAGTTATAACACCTCTTTTCAGTGTGTGAATTTAATAATTAGTCTAAGCAGGTGATGCAGCGTTTTATAAACTTCAAGTTAAATCACTTTCCAGTACATTAATAATTCCCACCACCATACCCCAACGGTGATATGCAGAATAAAAGTTAACAGCGCTAATATACCGCCAACAATCCACCAGGATTTAATATCATTATAACCAACCCCAAATATAACCGGGCCAGCCGCGCCACCATAATGGGTGACCATACCGCCATAGGAATTACTAAACAGCAGCGCTAAAGCGGTTAACATAACTGGCGCACCGGAAACATTCGCCAGCATGGCAAAGACCGGAACCATCGCCACAATATAGGCGCTGCCCGAGGCAAAGAAATAACGAACCAGTATACTCAACGCGACGATGACAACGAATGCCAGCGTGCTATGGCTGCCAAATGAAATGTTATCTTTCAGTAACTCGGCCAACCACAAGAAAAAATCAACTTTGGAAAGCAAAGAACTCAAACCAATGATACCGCCGTACCAAATTAGCGTGTTCCAGCCACCTTTATTTTTAATGACATCATCCCAGGTAACAATTTTTAATATCAGCATCAACGCCATGACGCAAATCGCCACCGTTGATTCATTAACCCCAAGAGAAGTGCTAAATACCCAACCCGCTAACGCCATCACAAACAAGCAGGAGAGCATTTTCTCACGTAAGGTCATCGGCCCTAAAGACTCAAGACCTTCTTTGGCAATGGCTTTATTATCTACTTTTTTTAATTCGGGCGGGTATAGCTTATAGGTTATAAGCGGTGTCAGTAACAGCATGATTAAGCCTGGCAATATGCCAGCCAATGCCCATCCGCCCCAGCTCAATTTGATATGGCAAATATCCTCAATCATTTTGAGCGCCAGGATATTACCCGCCATGGCGGTAAAGAACATATAACTGGTGGTTTTGGTAACCATATAGACGTTCATCATTAAATAATGACCAACGCGTTTTGCCGTATGCTCTGGTTCCGATCCTAGCGCGACAGCCACGCTATTGATGATAGGTAATACGATACCGCCAGCACGGGCCGTATTCGACGGTGTCGCGGGTGAAAGAATCAGATCCAGAAAGGCGGTAACATAGCCTAAGCCAAGTGTGGTACTCCCTATCTTGCCAATAAGAATGTATGCAATCCGTTTACCTAAACCAGTAATAACAAAAGCGGCACTTAAGGTAAATGCAGAAAACACCAACCAGGTGGTACCTGATGCATAACCACTTAATACGCTCGATGATTTTATTGAACCATCACCTAAATTGCCAATGACAACCATGGAGGCAGCCACAGCGACTAACAGTATGACTGGTTCAGAAAATGGTTTAATCACTAAACCAACAATTGCAGCCAGATAAATACCTGACAATACCCATGCAAGTTCAGTCAACCCAGCCGGGGCCGGAAATAGACTAATAAGCAATGGAATAGCAACAAGCAATAATAGCTTGCATAATGTTTTTTTATCCATTTTAATCCCTTACCTGAATGAATTTTATAAGTGCGCAGCCGCAATTATTCAGGGAGATAAACCATGCCAGAAAGAATTTTACGTGCGGTACGAATCACCGATGCGCGAATATTTTCAGGAGTTTCATTAGCATTACTTAAATTAACGTCAATACTTCCGCTAGGGTGTTCAACTCTGATTAATCCCTCACCCGATATTCTCGTCAGCTCGTTAACTACGGTATCAGCAATAATACAAGAACTAGCCAGACCGATAGCGCCCGTAATAGCCAACGATTTATGACAGTTGTGGGGCATGAAATACCGAACACTCAGCGTTCCACCGTGTTGAGGTGGGGCAACCAGCACTGGTTTAGGTATTACCATGTTCGAGACATCGCCAAACCCCATTGCCACGCCTGCTTGCTTACGTATTGATTCAAGGCGCTGAAAAAATTCTTTATCCTGATCTAATTCCGCCGCCGATTCATACCCTGTTTTACCCAAGCTATGCGCTGGAATAATAACCATCGGCATCGCCATATCGATACAGGTGACGCGAGTATCATCAAAAATATCAACCCGGTTGCCGGTTGGGAAAAGCTGGCCCGATTTCGCCCCGGCGGCGTTTAAGAATGTCAGGCCTACCGGGGCCGCATGCCCTGGAACGCCATCAATATGGGTATCTCCTTCATAAACAACCTGGCCGTCCGGGGTTTGAATGTCTGCGTCAACAAAGGTGTTGGTATTGACGTTTCTGATTCGCACCCGCGTTACTGGGGAATTCGCCGCGACAAGTCCTTTTTCGATAGCAAACCCGCCGACTGCGCACAGCATGTTGCCGCAATTAGGCGTAATATCAACCCGTCGCTCATTGACAATGACCTGTACAAATAAGTAGTCAATATCCGCTTGCTGGCTGGTCGATTTACTGACAATAGCCACTTTACTGGTTTGCGGACTCCCGCCGCCAATGCCATCAATTTCCAGTTCATGGCCAGAACCCATGATAGTTAATAATGTTTCATCACGTTTTTGAATATCTTCTGGTAGATCATCTGCTAACAGGAAAGCGCCTTTTGATGTTCCACCACGCATGAGAACACACGGAATTTGTTTCATAACATGTTCCTTACAAATATAAAAAGATTAAATAAACGGGGCGTAAATTTAATGCACTTAATGTATTTAAAGTTTTTTATTTACTTTATTATTCATTTACTCGCACAACCGTTTACCATCTGATTCTACTTGCAAGGAAGATAGTGATTGATAAAATATAAAAATAAGACTTATACCTACAAAACATTAATAACAACTATCGTCATGGCAATAATTAACAGAGCCATTCTATATATAAATTATTTATTTCTGATTACGGAGCAGCAATGAACAATGAACTATCCGGAATGAAAGCTTTTGTCACTGTTGCCGAGCTGGGTTCATTTAGCAAAGCGGCAGAAGTACTTAACCTGACGCAACCCGCATTGACCCGCAAAATACAAAAAATAGAAAGTAACCTCAATACAGCCCTTTTCGAAAGAACCACCCGAAAAATCATGCTCACTCAAGCAGGAAAAATGCTTCTTCCAAAGGCAAAGTCACTGATTGCCAGCCTTGATGCCGCCATTTTTAACATCAGCAACCTGACTTCTAATGTGCATGATACGGTAACGCTTTCTTGTATCCCGACGGCGGTATTTTATTTTTTACCTCGCGCCATCGTTCAATTTAATCAGCGTTACCCCCATATCAAAGTTCGAATTTATGAACAAGGTATAGAAAATTGCATGGCCTCGGTGAGAAAAGGCGAAGTCGATTTTGGAATAAATATGAACTTCATCACACATCCCGACATCGAATTTAGCCCACTCGTTAATGAACCCTTCGTGCTGGCTTGCCGGCAGGATCATCCGCTGGCCAGTAAAAAATTAGTGGAATGGCGGGAGCTCGTCTCGCAGAGATTAGTTGGCGTCAGACGCTCGAGCGGTAATCGGCAACTGATTGAAAGTTGCCTGCAGGATAAGCCATGGAAATTAGATTGGTTTTACGAAGTCAGACACTTATCCACCTCTCTGGGTCTGGTCGAGGCGGGGCTTGGCATATCGGCCTTGCCCTGCCTGGCCATGCCGCATCACGCTAACAGCGCTGTCGTCAGCGTGCCGCTGGTCGAACCGGTAATCAGGCGCACGCTTGGCATGATTCGCGTTAAAAACCGCCCTCTTTCCGCAGCGGCTGAACGCTTCGCGTCATTATTACTGCTCATGTGGACGGATGAAGCGAGCGAGTTATGGTGTAATGTGGTCGATTCACACCAGCAGCTATAACTGTCACGGCGCGAGAGCGAAAACCTCCGCCGCCCAATGTTGAAAACCCGCGACATCCAAATCCAACGCCACCTGTGCGTTGGCCGGTTGTCCCAGACGCCCTTCGATATCTACCACGGTAGCGCCAGCCGTCCAGGTCCCCTGCGTCTCTACCGCCACAAAGCAGGGTTTGAGCGTAAACAGATCCGGACGAACCAACCACGCAATAGCGCATAAATCATGCATTCTCAGACCGCTGCTCATACTGCCGCTGCGATAATGGCTAAATAACGCATGAAGCATTTTGCCTGTCTGATTGAGCGTTGGCAGTGTGACCAGATAGTCCGCACTCAGCATCGCTTTATTGGTGACGTCCAGCCCACACATCACAATCTCCAGCCCGCTCTGGAAGACTTTCGCAGCGGCTTCCGGATCAATGGCGATATTAAACTCGGCGTTGGGGGTAAAGTTGCCGCGCCCGGCCGAGCCGCCCATCAGCACCAGTCGACGAATATTAAACAGGCACTCAGGATACTGCGTTATCAGCAAGGCAATGTTGGTTAGCGGGCCGATGGCCACCAGGGTCACGGGTTCCGGCGCGTGTATCAACGCATCGCGGATCGCCTGAAATGCCGGTTTTGCCAGCGGTTGACGGTTATGTTCGACGAAAGCATAACCCTCCATGCCGGACTCGCCATGCACCGAGGCGGCATTGCGCAACGGACGTACCAGCGGCATCGACGCGCCTTGCGCCAGCGGTACATCGGCATTCCAGAAATGCAGCAGTTGCAGCGCGTTGCGGGTCGTCTTTTCCACCGAGACGTTGCCCGCCACCGTGGTCATTAATTGCAAATCCAACTGTGGCGAGAAGAGCGCGGCGGCGATCGCCGCCGCATCGTCAATACCCGGATCGGTGTCGAGAATAATCGGTAAGCGCATGGTTTTCTCCCAAAAAAAATGCCAGACGTTAAGTCTGGCATCTTCTCATACTGCTGGGTGAAAGAACTTATTCTACTTCACGGACATCTACACGCAGCTCTTTCGGCACCTCGAAAACGATATTCTCTTCACGGCCTTCCAACGGCACCGCTTCGCCGCCGCCCAGCTCCTGCAGACGGGCAATCACATTCTGCACCAGGATATCCGGGGCCGACGCGCCCGCCGTTACCCCAACGCAGGCAGCAGACTTAACCCATTGTTCCTGGATATCGGTGGCATCGTCGATAAGATAGGCCGCTTTCCCCATCCGCTGCGCCAGTTCAGCCAGGCGATTGGAGTTCGAGGAGTTTTTCGAACCGACCACCAGCACCACATCAGCCTGCTCCGCCAGCGCGCGCACGGCTTCCTGACGGTTGGTGGTGGCGTAGCAAATATCGTCTTTACGCGGGCCGACGATTTTCGGGAAGCGCTCGCGCAGCGCGTCGATAACGTCAGAAGTATCATCGACGGAGAGCGTGGTCTGGGTCATAAACGACAGTCGGGCATCGTTTTTCACTTCCAGCGTCAGCACATCCTCCGGCGACTCAACCAGATACATGCCCCCTTCGGGGTTATTGTACTGGCCCATGGTGCCTTCAACTTCCGGATGCCCGGCGTGGCCAATCAGAATCGACTCTTCGCCGCGGCGGCTGGCGCGGGCGACTTCCATATGGACTTTAGTTACCAGCGGGCAGGTAGCGTCGAAAACCGTCAGGTCACGACTCTTCGCTTCGTTGCGTACTGCCTGCGAAACCCCGTGGGCGGAGAAAATCAGGATCGCGCCGTCCGGCACTTCGCTAATCTGTTCGATAAAAATCGCCCCACGCTGGCGCAGGCTATCGACGACGTAGCGGTTATGGACAACTTCGTGACGAACGTAGATCGGCGCGCCGTACAGCGTCAGCGCGTTTTCGACAATGCTGATAGCGCGGTCAACGCCGGCGCAAAAACCGCGCGGGTTAGCCAACAGGATCTGCATCTTACCCCTCCAGCGCCGGATCGACTTCCAGCACTTCAATATCAAAATGAACGGTACGCCCGGCCAGCGGATGGTTGAAGTCGACGGTGATGGAATCGCCGTTCACTTCGCGGATCACACCGGGCATTTCGCTGCCATCCATTGCGGTAAAGAGCATAATCGCGCCGATTTCCGGCTCGCCGGCGTCGATAAACTCGCGGCGAGAGAAGTACTGGATCAGATCCGGGCTAGGTACGCCAAAGGCGGCGTCAGGTTCCAGCGAGAACGTGGTTTTATCGCCGGCTTTCAGCCCCAGCAGATGCTGCTCCAGCCCTTCGGAAAGCGAGGCATCACCAAGACGAAACAGCGCTGGTTTGCCGTTGCCGCGCGTGGATTCGGCGGTGGAGCCATCATCCAGTTTCAGCGTGAAGTGCACCAGCACCGCGCTGTTGCTCTGTACAGAGTTAGACATGCAGGTTTGCTCTTTTATATTGCCGCCGCTTGTTTGCCCGATGGCGCTGCGCTTACCGGGCCTACAAAGGGCGATATATACTGTAGGCCGGATAAGACGCTTTAGCGTCGCCATCCGGCAATTTTTTATGATGTTTTTTTATCACTGGAAGGCAAGAAGCCTTCCAGCACGATCAGCGCCGCGCCGATGCAGATGGCGCTATCGGCAAGGTTGAAGGTGGCGAAATGCCAGTCGCCGACATAGAAGTCGATCATATCGACCACAAAGCCGTGCCACAGACGGTCGAACAGGTTACCCAGCGCGCCGCCAATGATCAGCGCGTAGGCAATGTTGTTCAGCTTTTGCGTCGCCTTCGAACGATACATCAGCACCGCCAGCACCACGCAGATACCAACGGCAATCCCAGCGAAGAACCAGCGCTGCCAGCCGCCGCTGTCGGCGAGGAAGCTAAAAGCCGCGCCGTAGTTGCGCGCATAATGCAGATTAAGCGATGGAAACAGCGAAACCGTCTCCCCCAGAGCGAAGTTCTGGAGGATCAGGAATTTGCTGCCCAGATCGATAATCAGCACGGCTACGACGACCCACAGCCAGCGTAGCCCCGTTGAACAGATCGATTTACTCATCAGGCGAATTTACGTTGCTCGCCGTCACCGGCGACGTTACTGACACAGCGACCGCAGATTTCTGCGTGTTCCGCCACCTTGCCGACATCGCTGGTGTAATGCCAGCAGCGTGGGCACTTCTCGCCCTCGGCTTTGCTCAGGACCACTTTCAGCCCTTTCAGCAGATCGCTCTGCCAGGCATCAGCCGGCGCCTGTGCATAATCGGCAACGTTAGCGCCGGAGGTCAACAGGACAAATCGTAATTCTTCGCCCAGCGCGTTGAGCTTGGCCGCCAGGTCAGCATCGGCATACAGCGTAACCGCCGCTTCCAGAGAACCACCGACTTTCTTATCAGCACGCGCCTGTTCGATCACCTTGTTGACTTCGCCGCGCACTTTCAGCAGTTCATCCCAGAAATCGTCGTTCATCGCTTCGTCGTCGGCCAGGCCGAACAGGCCTTCATACCACTCGCCGGTGAAGACGTATTTTTCACGCTCGCCCGGCAGATAGCCCCAGATTTCGTCCGCGGTGAAGGACATGATCGGCGCCATCCAGCGTACCAGCGCTTCCACGATATGGAACAGCGCGGTCTGGCAGCTGCGACGCGCCACGCTGTCCGCTTTCGCGGTGTACTGGCGGTCTTTGATGATGTCGAGATAGAACGAGCCCATTTCGATGGAGCAGAAGCGCATCAGGCGCTGCACCACTTCGTGGAAGTCGTAGGATTCGTAGGCTTTGAGGATATCTTCCTGAGCCGCCTGCGCGCAGCCGACCGCCCAGCGGTCCAGAACGACCATCTCTTCCGGTTTAACCATATCTTTTGCCGGATCGAAACCGTTAAGGTTCGCCAGCAGGAAGCGCGCGGTATTACGGATACGACGATAGCTGTCCGCGGCGCGTTTGAGGATCTCATCAGAGACCGCCATTTCGCCGGTATAGTCGGTGGAAGCCACCCACAGGCGCAGAATATCGGCGCCCAGTTTGTTCATCACGTCCTGCGGGCTAACGGTGTTACCGATAGACTTGGACATTTTGCGGCCCTGACCGTCGACGGTGAAGCCGTGGGTCAGTACCTGACGATATGGCGCTTTGCCTTTCATCGCCGTGGAGATCATCAGCGAAGACATGAACCAGCCGCGATGCTGATCGGAGCCTTCCAGATACATGTCCGCGGCGTGACCGGCGAATTCCGGACGCACATCGACCACAGAAGAGTGGGTGGACCCGGAGTCAAACCACACGTCGAGGGTATCCGGCACTTTTTCGTAGCTGTCGGCGTCATCGCCAAGGATGTCGCGGGAATCGAGATCCCACCACGCCTGGATGCCGTCAACTTCAACGCGTTTCGCCACTTCTTCCATCAGTTCGAGGGTGCGCGGGTGTAGCTCGTGGGTTTCTTTATGCACGAACAGCGACATCGGCACGCCCCAGGTACGCTGACGGGAGATACACCAGTCAGGACGGTTGGCAACCATCGATTCGATACGCGCCTGGCCCCAGTCCGGGATCCACTGCACGCCTTTGATCTCTTTCAGAGACTGCGCGCGCAGGCCTTTTTGATCCATGCTGACGAACCACTGCGGGGTAGCGCGGAAGATGATCGGCGATTTGTGGCGCCAGCAGCACGGATAGCTGTGCTGCATTTTTTCCACGTGCAGCAGCGCGCCGCTGTCACGCAGCATCTCGACGATGATGTCGTTGGCTTTGAAGACGTTGATACCATCCAGAGACGGGTAAGTCCCCGGCAGATAAGAACCGTCCGGGCCAACCGGGTTGGCGATTTCCAGTCCATATTTCTGGCTGATAGTGTAGTCGTCCGGGCCGTGGCCGCCGGCGGTATGTACCGCGCCGGTACCCGCATCCAGCGTCACGTGGTCGCCAAGGATCGCCGGCACATCGAAATCGAGGAACGGATGCTTAAAGCGCATCAGTTCAAGCTCGGAACCCTGTACCGCCGCCAGGATGGTGTAATCCGCCACGCCAATGCGCTGCATCACGCTTTCCACCAGGTCTTTCGCCAGGATCAGCGCCTGGCCGTCAACCTGCACCAGCGCATAGTCGAACTCAGGCGACAGAGAGATGGCGCGGTTAGCCGGCAGGGTCCACGGCGTCGTGGTCCAGATAACCAGCGAAACCGGGCCAGTGACGTCGGCTACGCCGAATTTGGCCAATACCGCGGCTTTATCTACCGCGTGGAACGCCACATCGATAGACGGAGACGTTTTGTCATAGTACTCAACTTCCGCTTCCGCCAGCGCGGAACGGCAGTCAACGCACCAGTGCACCGGCTTAGCGCCTTTATGCAGGTGACCGTTGCCGATGATTTTACCCAGCGCGCGGATGATATTGGCTTCAGTTTTGAAGTCCATGGTCAGGTACGGACGCGACCAGTCGCCCAGCACGCCCAGGCGGATAAAGTCTTTACGCTGGCCGTCGATCTGCTCGGCGGCATATTCACGGCACTTGGCGCGGAATTCTGCGGCGGTGAATTTCTCACCCGGCTTGCCGTATTGCTGCTCGACTTTCAGTTCGATCGGCAGACCGTGGCAGTCCCAACCCGGAACGTACGGCGAGTCAAAACCCGTCAGTCCTTTGGACTTAACGATAATGTCTTTCAGAATCTTGTTAACCGAGTGACCAATATGAATGCTGCCATTCGCATAAGGAGGGCCATCATGCAGAATGAAGGTTTTTTTGCCTTTTTTCGCCGCACGGATGATGCCGTACAGGTCATCATCGGTCCAACGCGCCAGCATTCCCGGCTCGCGTTTGGCGAGGTCGCCACGCATCGGGAACCCTGTTTCCGGCAAATTCAGGGTGGATTTATAGTCACTCATCAGATTCTCGGTTCCGTTATTTCGGTTTGATAAATACCAGTAGGATTATCCCTGCCTGGTGAGCCCAAAGTACTCGCGGGCCGTTAACTCATCTCGTGCGATTTGCGCTTTTAGCTCATCCAGCGACGCAAAACGCTGCTCGTTACGTATTTTTTTACGCAGTATTACATCTATATGGCGACCGTAGAGGTCCATTACAACGTCCAGAAGGTGAACTTCCAGCTGCTGTCGCACGCCGGAGACCGTTGGACGAGTGCCAATGTTGGCGACGCCGGGTAATGGCTTATCGCCGAGCCCTGTCACTTCTACCGCAAAGACCCCTTTAACCGGGGAAACCTGACGACGCAGCGGTAAGTTCGCCGTCGGGAAACCTATGGTGCGCCCCAGCTCATCGCCGTGGACGACGCGACCTGAGATGGTAAACGGATGCCCCAGCAGGTTTTCCGCCTGCGCGAGGTCATCGTCGGCCAGCGCCTGACGCACCGCGGTGCTGCTAATACGTACGCCGCCTTCGCAGAAGGTCTGGGTACTGGTGACGTCAAAACCGTACTCCGCCCCGGCCTTCTGTAATAACAAGAAATCCCCCTGACGACCAGCGCCAAAGCGGAAATCATCGCCGACGGCAAGGAACCGCACGCCCAACTGGCGCACCAACAGTTCGCTGATGAAATCTTGCGCCGTCAGCGCCGCGAAACGCCGGTCGAAACGGACACACAGCACGTAGTCGACACCGCTTTCCGCCAGGTAGCCAAGCTTCTCACGCAGCCGCGTGATCCGCGCCGGCGCTTTATCGGCGGCAAACAGCTCCAGCGGCTGCGGCTCAAAAATCATCACCACAACCGGCAGACCGAGCTGGCGGCCCTCTGCGCGCAGGCGCTGCAGCAGCGCCTGATGCCCGCGATGCACGCCGTCGAAATTTCCAATGGTCAGCACGCACCCGTGCGGGGCCTGACTGAGATTATGTATGCCGCGTATCAGCTTCATGTCTGGCTCAAAACAGTGAAAATCGTCCGAGTATACCTTGTACAACAGGCGACGTTAACCAGCGATTGCACCTCGATTACGAAAGATCCTGCTAATTCATTCACTCAGCGTAATAATGCAGGAAAAACTATACGCAGCCGTCGATTTTTATGGTGGAAAGACTGTATTCGACTACAACAAGCTGGTAGAATCTTGCGCCATCACTACGTAATGAAGCCTCGTTATCTTAAACGGCGCTTATTTGCACAAATCCATTGACAAAAGAAGGCTAAACGGGCATATTCCTCGGCCTTTGAATTGTCCATATAGAACACATTTGGGAGTTGGACCTTGGCTAATATCAAATCAGCTAAGAAGCGCGCCGTTCAGTCTGAAAAGGCTCGCAAGCACAACGCAAGCCGTCGCTCTATGATGCGTACTTTCATCAAGAAAGTATACGCAGCTATCGAAGCTGGCGACAAAGCTGCTGCACTGAAAGCATTTAACGAAATGCAACCAATCGTGGACCGTCAGGCTGCTAAAGGTCTGATCCACAAAAACAAAGCTGCGCGTCATAAAGCAAACCTGACTGCACAGATCAACAAACTGGCTTAATCGCCCGCTTGCTGAACTTTGTTAAAAAAACCCGCGAAAGCGGGTTTTTTTATGTCTGTTGTTTGCCGGTACTTAGTTTTGCGGCTGCGCAAATAGCGATGAATAATCGCGGTTGCAGATACGCTGTACCGCGGGATGCTGAATCATTCGCTCGGCAAAAATAGCGTGATACTCCTCCATCACGTTTTCCATGCGGCCAATTTCAACAATCGACTCATCGGCATAGAAATCGTGAGCATAGAGGGTTGGCGCCACAAAAATCGCATTATGCGCCGCGCCGAAGGCTTTCATAAGCGCCGCATCGTCGAACTCGCCGAGAATTTCCACCTGCAGCCCCTGCGAATTAAACCAGTTCAGCAATTTGCGCCCGAGCATGGAACGGCGACCGGGAATGAGCAGACGACGTTCCTCAAGACAGGCGGGAAACGGTTTTTCCGGCGGCGGGTTCATACACCAGAAGCTCACCCCGCATTCACCGATTTTCACCGAGAACAGCCCTTCCTGCTGGGTTGAATCAATCGGGCAATCCGAGATAATCATATCCAGCTTATGCTGGCTCAGTTGCTCCAGCAGCATCTCGTGGGTGGATTCAAAACAGCGCAGGTGAATTTGTTCATCTTCTACTACCGCCGCATCCAGAACGCCGCTCACCAGCCGCTTGGATAGCGCATCGGCGACACCGACATCAAACAGCAGGTTCGACTCTTTGCGATAATTGACGATATCGAGCATCTCCTGGCTCAGGGTGAACATGCGATCCGCGTAGCGAAACACCAGCTCTCCCAGCTCACTGGGTTCCAGGCCTCGTCCTTTACGTTTAAAGAGTTTGCCCTGTAATCGTTCTTCCAACGCCTTAATCTGCCCGGTAATCGTCTGCGGCGTCAGATACAGCGCCTCGGCGGCGCCGACGACCGAGCCTTCCCGATAGACGTGCCAGAAGTAGTACAAATGGTTGTAATTGATATGCGACATGCTTCTCTCCCTGATATGCCCCGGAGAGCCCGCAGGCTCTCCCGATGATGTTACACGCTGTGAGGATCCGTTACGCGCTTACGCAGAATCATGTAGCCAATGATGGCTGACAGAATCGACCCGATCAGAATGCCCAGCTTGGCCCAGTTGATCAATCCGGGGTCAACGCTACTGAAGGCGAGCGTGGCGATGAAAATCGACATGGTGAAGCCGATTCCGCACAGTACGCCGACCGCCATAATCTGCGGGAAGCGGGTTCCTGGCGGCAACGAGGCCCACTTAAACTTCAGCGCCAGCCAGCAGAACAGGCTAATGCCAAGCGGCTTACCGACAAACAGCCCGGCAATAATCCCCAGAGGCAGCAGCGAAGTCAGCCCTGCGAACGTGACGCCCTGCAGCGAAACCCCGGCATTGGCAAAAGCGAACAGCGGCAGGATTAGAAACGCAACCCACGGATGCAGCACATGCTCAAGCTGCTTCGCTGGCGATTTACCATTCTGCTCCTTCAACGGGATCATAAAGCCGACGATAACCCCCGCCAGGGTCGCATGTACGCCGGATTTCAGTACTGCCGTCCACAGCACCGCACCAACCAGGATATAGATACCGGTGCGCCGCACGCCGCAGAGATTGAGCGCCGCCAGTACCACAATCGCGCCAGCGGCGACGGCCAACGACAGTACCGACAGATCGTTGGTATAAAACAGCGCGATAATCACAATCGCCCCGAGGTCATCAATAATAGCCAGCGCCATCAGGAAAATTTTCAACGCCGTTGGTACCCGGTTGCCTAATAGCGCCAAAACGCCAAGCGCAAAGGCGATATCGGTCGCCGCCGGGATAGCCCACCCTTCCCGCGCAACGGGATCCTGGGCATTGAAGGCTAAATAGATAAGCGCTGGCACCACCATGCCGCCAATCGCGGCAACCACCGGGAACACCGCCTGACGGCGGCTGGCGAGCGCCCCCTGGATCATCTCACGCTTCACCTCCAGGCCAATTAACAGGAAAAACACCGCCATTAGCGCATCGTTGATCCACAACAGCATGTTTTTGTTAATTTCCAGCGCGCCGACGCGCAGCTGTACCGGGGTATCTAAAAAAGCATGATACAGACCGCTGGTGACGCTGCTATTGGCCATCATCATCGCCAGTGCGGCGGCGCAGATTAGAATAATGCCCCCGGAAGCATCGCTACTGAAAAATCGTTGCAGATGTTTCACTTTTACTCTCACCTTATTGGTCAATAACTCGATAAAAGTATGATACAGCCGCAAACACATCGAAAAAAACAGATTTAAATTGCCATTAGAATCGCTTTTTCCGATCTTTATCGATATTTGTTAATCATAGACCACCCGCAGCAGAGTGAGCTGCTTGTCGGCATCGAGATAACTTTTCTCCACCGTTGCGTAAGCCGAAGCCAGCGAAGTGGTGATATTTTCCACAATCACGTGGCGTTCGATGCGATCGGCGCGCTGGCACAAAATCTCGCTACTTTCCGTTTCGTTCCAGCAACTTTCAGTAACTACATTGCCAAAAAATTGGATATTACCGGCAGTGTGAGCCCGCGCGCCGCCAATTGTGAACAGTGAAATGGCCGCCAGCCCTAACCAGCCTTTCTTGAATTGCATACGCCAAATCCTCGGTCTGAGGAAGCTGATAACCGGGTACAGTGCCCCGGTGCTGAGACTTAACCTTTAGCTTTCTGAATTGCCATCTGCAACGCATCCTGCGACGTGCTGCCCGGCACTACCGAGATACGCCCGGCATCCGGAGCCGCTGCCTGCGGCATCACCACAAAAGCCGGGGTTCCGGAAAAGTTCATATGCTGCGCCAGCGCCTGATTGCTCAGCAGCGCATCATGTACCGCCCCGCTCTGCTGGGCAGTTTTAACCGCCCTAATCTGCGGCTGGGTGAGATAGTGCGACGCCAGCGCGTAAACATCCTGCTCGGTGAGCTGTCCCTCCACTTTACCCGTGGCGTACAGGGCATTATGCCAGGCCAAATACTTTGCCCCGCCATCGTTCAGCCACACCTGTTCGCCGATTCTCGCCGCCAAACCAGACACCGGCCAGCGGGATGAAAAGATCGGAAACTCTTTAAAGATAAAACGCGTATCAGGATTCGATTTCACCATCGCTTCCACCACGGGCGACATCTTGCTGCACCAGGAACACTGGTAGTCAAAAAACATCACCACCGCCGCTTTAGCATCCGCCGGGCCAACGGAGGGAGAGCTGTCGCTCAGCAGCTCAGAGCGGTACTGCAGCGCCAGCTGCACATAAGCCTGCTTCTGGGCAACCTGCTGGCGCTGATGTAGCGTTTCGCTGGCGGCAATCAGGAATTCGGGATGATCCGCCAGATAGGTCGCTACCGCTTCGCCAACTTTATCCGGATGGCTGGCGATATACGCCTCAGCGGTCGGCCCAATATCACCTATCGCCGGGTCGGTCTTCGCCGCCAACGTGGAAAAAGAGATGATGCCGCCAAGCGCTAGCCACGCCGCCGATTTACAGGAAAGTTTGCGCATTATTGAGTTCTCATTATCAAGTTCAGGGGATGCCCACAGGGGCGGAATAAAATCGTCATCACCGTTGCATCGTTACCGTGACCGGCGGCATTACGCCCCCGGCATCGTTGAGGCTTTGCCACCGCACGGCGCAGCGCGTCGTTTGTCGACACCAGTCTGTGCGGCGGGTAGAAAACGGCGCGACCACGCCGGCGGCGTCGATCGGCGACCCGTTGACGCGGGTTGAAAAGAGGGTGACGTAATAGGGACCTGGATTACGTACCGTCAGCCCATCCGCCGTTAAGTTCCAGACCAGTTGACGATAGGCCTGCTGCGGATCGCCGGTTAGCCCCACAGGTCGATAAATCAGTTTTAACGCCGAGCGAAATGCCATCTGCACGCTATTGGCGCCGGTTTTTCCCGATGGAATAGCGGCAATGCTCAGCGCAAACAAGCTTTCACGATCCCGCGCCAGCGCCTCGCCGCTCCATGCGACACGCAGTGTGTTCTCCTGGCCTGCGCGCAATAAAAAGAGCGGCGGCGTGACCACGAATGGCGGTTTTCGAGGCGACAAATCATCGGCGCCGGGCCAGCGTCCACTGCTCAGTACGTGGCTGTCCACCAGCCAGTCACTATCCGAGGTATTGCGCAGCGGAACGCTCAGCGTCGTCCGCTCGGCGTGATAAATAAAGCGCGTGCCGCCAATCACCACGCCTGCATGGCTTATTGCTACGGGCAGCAGCCAGAGCCCTGGCCAGTAGAAAAGTCTTCTATTCATAACTCAGTACGAAAGTCGCGGAAGCATCGGCAGCCCCCGGCGCCACCGGGGCGCCATCAGCCACATAGCGGGCATAAAACTGTAAACGTTCGGACGCGGCGCCCGCGGTGAGCGCCAGCACATCGCTCTGCGCCCCCGGCGCGATTTGCTGTTTATTCTTGTCATAGAGCGCAATTCCTATACCGCTTGCGGTATCCGCTCCGGTATTCACCGCGAACAAATCGCCATCTTGCGGATCGCTGGTACCGCTAAAGCTCACCGTTACGCCGCTGGCAGTACTGCCGCAATTTTGTAGCGTGATCGAAAAAGGCTGCCACTCCGCGCCGGCGCCTGCCTGATAAAACTGGCGGTTGCTAACGGTTCCCATATCGACCTGAATGTTCTCGGAATCCGGCGACAGCGTGCAGGTGTTGTCGGTAATGGTTCCGGTGACGTAGACCCGGCCGTCATGGGCCAGCGCACCGCTTGCCGCCAGAGCCAGCCCCCAGCAGAGGTACAGTTTTTTAATCATTGCCGCGCGCCTATTCATATTGCAGGTCGAAATACATCACCGCCGTCGCATTGCCGGAGGTCACGGTTGGCCGGGTAGATTTGTAGCGGATATAGAACGATAAGGTATTGCGGCCCGTTTTCAGCGGGTAGACCACCGAACTGGTGTTATTGATGCTGACGGCATCCTGGTCCTCATCAAGGATCTCCACGCCAACGCCGCTTGCCAGCATTTTTTCGCTACCCATGCCGGTATCGCTCAATGCCAGCAGCGCCGGGTTGTCGCTGTCGGCAGTGCCGGTAAACCAGATTTTGCTGCCGGTAATGCCGCGCGAGCAGTTTTTCAGGTTGATGTTGAACGGCTTGAACTTCGTCGTCGTACCGGTAGAGGGGAAATCCTCCACAGAGAACTGACCTAAATCGATACTCTGGCTGAGGCTGGAAATTTCGATATCGCAGGTTTGCGCGACAATGGTGCCGGTGAATTCCAGGTTGTAGCCGCTATCGTCGGCATAGCAACCGCTGCCGCATAGCAGAATGAATAAGAAGAAGTAACGAATCAGGCGCATTTAGTCGAAATCCACCCGTAAGTTAGCCAGCGCGGTGAAGGCCCCCTCCGCCGGCGTCTGGCCGGTGGTACTGACTGGATACGCCTGTAGGGAAATAGTCGCGCGTCCGTATTCATCCGTCGTGAAAGGCTCGACGCTGCTGGCGTCATTCGGCGTTAATACCGCGCCGTCGCTGCTCTCAACCACCACGCCAACATCAGGATTGTCGGAGGCAATGGCCTGGCTTAAGTGGCTATCGGCGGTGGCTATCAACCGCAGACTTAAGTTGACCTGTGAATCCACCCCACTGCACTTCACCGGCACGGTGAATCTTTTCTTACGGACACCGCTCGGTTTTTCCCCGGCGCGATTGAAGCCGCCGCTGTACAGCGAGCCAAAATCCACAAGAATGGTTTGCCCGGCGTTAATTTCGCAGCTTTGCGGCACGGTCACGCTGCCGCTGTAGACAATGCTGTACACCAGATTACTCAGTGGATCGTCGCCAGTGGTAGTGACATAGACATTAAACATGGTCTTCGGCTCGATATTTACCGTGCCAATAAATGGCTTCACAACCTTAAGCTGGAATACCAGATTCGAATCATGTACCGGAAAAGGCGAGCCATTGTTAACGTTGGCGTCATAGCCCATATAGACATAATCCATTGGTGGATAAAATTCCCCGGCCGCCGAATCTTCAATGCGCATTGCTCCTTCAAGATAGGTGCCATCCAGCTGCATATATTTCCAGTCGCCGTTGGTTTCCACTATCGATGAAGAAGCGACATACGAACGATACGTTCGCCCCGAATCCGAAGAGCCGGCGGGACAAACCGCCTGCACGTTCACATCCTGGTTTTTACTAAGTTGCGTGGTCGTACCGGCCTGATTCTGCGCCGCCGTTAGCGTCGTCGTCAGGTCATAATCGACCGTTGCAGGCGAGCCATTGGTGTTCTGGCAAACGGCCGCCAGACTACCGCGGGCCAGCAGCAGCCCCATTAACAGCACAAGAAAAGAGACAGGCTTCATTTAGCGACATTCCAGATGCTGACGCGCCAAAGGCTGGCTAACGTCAGGGAGATGATAATGAGTGAGACATTGTTGGTCAGGATGCTGTCCCCATTGTGCTTTCAGCGTGCCCTGCGGGCTAAGGCCTGAGAGATACACTTCGCCATCGTCGCCAACGATGCCTTCTTCCGCCGCGCCAGCAATGGATACCGTAGCGCCAAACGGCAGCGGTTTCCCGTAATGGCTTAGCGTCAATAGCGCGCGCTCGCCGATCCGGGCAGTAAAGTTGGCCAGCACCAACGCCCCTTGGGTGGGAACGACATTGATCACCGCATCATCGATATCGACATCGTCTTTTAGCGAGTTGACGTCCAGCGCCATGCGATTCTGGCGGTAAGTAGTGGCATACGGTACCACCGCGTAGCCGCGGCCATCGGTGTGGATCCCCGGCTGATCTTCGATATTGACATTCCCTGCCCCCGGCACGGCGATAAGAACATTGGTATCGCCCAACGGCTGGCTGAGGGTCAGACCATGAGCATGCGCGACCATGCCGCCGCTGAGGCCATAGTTCAGTTGCCGATAATCACCATGGTTGCTTTTGTTGTAGCCGACATTCAGGTTGCCCTTTGCCCCGTCGTATTCGAGGCTGGCGGAGCCGCTCGCACCACCCCCCTGATTCTGATAGCCCTGCTGGACGCTATAGCTCAGGTTGTTTTGATCCAGTAACATGCCGCTGATACCGCTATTTTGCGTCACGCCGCCGTGTCCATCGCTACTGGTGGAAAACGTCGCATAAACGTTATGACGACGCTGGGTAATATCGTCGCCGTGAGAAAGCCACTGGCTGAGCGGTAGCGAAAGATTGAGCGCCAGCGCCTGGTCCCGTTCCTCCTCGCCGGGCGCGCGGCTGCTGCTATATGACAGGCTCCACGAGACCCCAGCCAGCGTGTCGCTGTAGCCGATTTGCAGTAATTTATTGGTTTCATCGGTGTGCCAATAGCTCTGTTGGCTACCGGTGACATACAGTGAGCCAAAATGACCGAACTGTTGAGAGAGGTTGATCTGTACCTTGCCGCGTTTGGTGTAATACAGGTTGTAGTCATCGCCAGTATCGCGATCGCCGTCATCCTCCTGAGGGTCGTTATAGCCTGACATCCGCTTCCACGCGGTATCATCAAGGGTATAAAAACCAGAGGTTGAGTAGCGATACCCCAACAATTGAAAATGGGTGCCCAGGTCGTTTAAGGATTTGGCATATAAAAAGCGCAGCGATTGCCCCTGATGTTCGCTCTCATCCGCCAGCGTACTGTAGGCTTGCGTAAGATCGACGGAAATCGCCCCCCAGTCGCCGAAGTTAGCTCCAGTGCCCAGCGCCAGGGCGCGGTAATCGGAGGAAAACTGCGTTCCGCCGTACAGCGTAAAGCCATGCGGCAACCCCCACATCAGGGTCGCCTGGCCGAAACTCACCTCTCGTTTCTGGCTGCTATCACCGCGATAGGTCGCCGCGGTGGCGGCATATTTCACCCGCCCCTCGCGTTGCAGAACCGGTACGGCGGCATAAGGCACGTTATAGCTGGAGATGCTGCCGTCGGACTCCTTGATCTCGACGTTGAGATCGCCGCTGGAGGAGGTCGGATAGAGATCGTCGATGGTGAATGCGCCAGGCGGTACATAGCGCTGGTCGATGGTGTAGCCGTTCTGACGTATCGTCACCTGAGCGTTGCTTTTGGCGATGCCGTGGATAGTCGGCGCGAAGCCTTTCATGCTGTCCGGCAGCATATTGTCGTCAGACGCCAGCTGTAGCCCACGAAACGGCAGGCTGTCGAAAACGCCCGCGGGGGTGTAGCTATCGCCCGCCGTCAACTCGCCTTTCAGCGCCGCCACATCACGTTCAACGTAGGTGCTGATGTGCTGCCAGTCGCTTTTCTGTTGCTGATTATCGCTGTTGTAGTTCCATGTCGAGTAATCACGTAAACGCCAGGCGCCAAGATTTACTCCGCTATTGAGGCCGAGGAAATAACTATCGCTATTGCCGCCGCCAACGCTGCGGTCCCGGCTATTCGCGCCGGTAAACGTATAGTTGAGCAACAACGCATTGATACCTTCATCCCAGTTTTGTGGCGGAATATAGCCCCGCGCCTGGTTGTTTAGCGCCGCCTGCGGAATACTGATATTGAGACGCTGCTGGCTAAAGTCAAAAACGCTGGAAGCCGCAGGGATCGCAGCAGCAAGATCGACGCAGTCGCCCGCAGCGGCCTTCGCCAACTGCGGAAATGCGCTGATATTCACATTCATGCCGTTGAGCATCTCAGGTGTCAGGCACGCGCGAAGGCCTGATCCATCGGCAGACTGCTGGTTCGCACGAAAAGCAATATCGCGCGTCGTCAACAATGCGCCATTAAGGTAGACATCGACCCGATAAACCCCTGGTGCCTGGCCATTATCCTCAAAGTGGGAAAGATCGGCGATCTTCGACGGATCGTCAGATAAAAAAGCCGGGTTAAAATAGTTTTCGGCCCAGCTACGCGGCAGCGTGCATAGGCTTGCCGAGATCAGAGCCAGGCTGATAAGCGCCGGAAGTCTACCCACCGTCAACTGGCGAGCGGCGACATCGAGTTTCAACACAATATCAATGACTCAAACAGGTTTGCAGCGGCGTGGTAGCGCCGAAATCGTTAATCGACTGGAAAGTCACCTGCCCTACGCCGCCTTGCAATGTTATCTCGCTTTTCGGCGGGACCATTGAATTGGCTAACTTCTGCCCGCCGACATGAATATCAACCAGCGAGACATAATAGGGAGATGGATTGACGATGGTCAGGCGATCGTCGGCACGCTGACAGCGTAACATTGCCGGAGCATCTACCGAGGCAACCGGTAAGTGTTTGGGGCGAATAAACAGTTTAATGACGCTTTGGGTGGCGATTTGCAGCGAATTCGCCGCCAGCTTGCTTTTATTAACCGAGGGAATGGCTTTACTGTTGAGATAAAAAACGCTTTCGCGATCTGTCGGCAGGGAGGGGCCAACGTACATAATACGCAGCAGATTTTCTTTCCCCGGCTGAATGACGAACAGCGGCGGGGTAACGACAAAATCGGCGCTTCGGTCGCCATCGGCATTCGCCACCCACGATTGGATTAAAAATACATTATTGCTGGAGGAGTTTATTATCGGCAGAGAGACCTGCTTATCACCCTGCGGATAAATAACCCGGGTCGAACCCAGCGCAATACCTCCTGCATAGGCCAACTGAGTTACTCCCAGCGCCGCCAGCAGCAATAACGAAAATAAAATCGGGGTAATTCGCGTACTCATTTTTTTGATAACCACGGAGGAGATGAAATGCATCCCTCCGCTGCCAACAACGGAGGAGATGCGGATACCAATCAGGAATAGACCATGCTGAAGGTCGCGGTCGCTGCGACGTTACCTGCAGTCGCCGCGCCGGTAGCGACATAATCAACGCTCAGCGGTACGGTGTTTTCGCCATTAATCAGAGTGATCGCACCGGAGGTGTCGCCGATGTTCAGAACCTGTCCATCCGGGCCGTAGAGCTGCAGCGCAACGTTAGTCGCCGAGCCTGCGCCTGCGGTATTCGCCAGCGAACCGGCGAGTGAACTGTCCTGCTGACCATTAAAGATAACCGCCGCATTCTGGCTGACGGTGGTATCGCAATCTTCCAGTTTGATTGAGAAATCTTCTTTCTGATTAGCTACCATTCCGGCTGCCGTCAGTTTGCTGGTGCGAACCTGGCTCAGGGTAACGGTTTGATCGATAGAGTCAGCAGAAACGGAGCATGCGGCATTCACAACCTGTCCCGTAAAATTCACCGTACCACCGGAGACCGTCGCGGTATCCGCATTCGCCGCGCAGCTCATACCGCCCGCCGTCATGGCAGTCATGACCATCACTAAAAGATGTTTTTTCATAAATAACCTTTTAAATACACAAGTCGAAAATAGAATTAATAACGAATTTTAGTACCGAGCTCTCTTCACAGAGATCTCTTGCTGGTACCGGGCGCAAAAACGTTAAAGTTTGTAGCGTACAGAAATACTATATTCAATGAATAGCAAACCAGCGCTTATTTATAAGCGCCGATAGATAATTAATTTCTGCCGTTATTTAATTATTATAAATTGACCAGAGAGTTGCAATCGACAAAAACTGTTTTTATAGGACCACCATTAACTGACTGTTTTTACAGTAAATAAATCGTTATGGCTGTTATTTAGATACAGCAACTAGTAAGCCAGTGGCAGTTTTTTAATCCCTAACAGACGTCCACCATCAATATTGATATATCCGCCCTTTCGCAATTCAGAAAGAAGCTTCATGGTACGACTCCGCGATATTCCGGTACGACGTTGAATAAAGTTCAGAACATTAATGCTCTGGCGATATTCGTCGTTGTAGGCGGCAATTTCGATTAATAACGCACGAACCTTAAGATAAGAGTCAACGCCAACCAGCTCCCGGTCGCGAACGTTCATCACCATCAGACGATAAGCGAGAAAACGAGCTACGTCGTGCCAAAGATTGCACTCATCCGTCACCTTAATAAAATCCGCTAACGAGACTGCACGACCACGGCATTCTGTTTCAGCAATCAAAAAATGCTCCGGGCGGGTGGGAACATCGTATGTCACACCGTAGCTATCTATCAGTCCAGCAATTGACGGAGCGAAAACCGATAGCACGTTCAAGCCTCGATCACTGCGGCAAATTGAGAAGATACCGGACTCCAGCAACACAATGCGGCTGCTCTGCTCTGTGTATAGTGAAAATTCTTCACCCGACTGCACGACGAAAGATTTACCAAAGGGCAAGAGCGCTGAAAATAAGGCGTCAATCGCTGCATGCGGTTTAGCCTGCTGAGAGAAAATATATGAGTGCAAGGCATTCTCATTATCATTTTCGAAACCATTTAATTTCATTATATCTTCATTAAATATCCATAATCATATGAGAAATAAAGATATACATACATTAGTTAGCCTGCAATTAATAATAAATAAATATTAAATATAGAATAAATGTATGATGAAAGCACAAATAATCAATCATTTATCAAATAAGATAATCCTCAAACAAATAACCAACAAAGATCTCAAAATGTTATTAATCATTTTTAACATTACACACTATAACAAATGAAATTATTTCTTATGATATAACAAGAAAGAGAAAAGGCAGCGATCCAGTATAGTACCGCCACTGAATCACCGCCTTAACGCTACATGAAATACAGAGAATTAACTAAAGTAGCGGGGCGCCGCGTAGTACTCCACCATTTTCTCCGCCAACCAACCGCCATCTTCACCGTTGGAATGAATAGTGGTGATACTGACGGTCGAACCGCCGCCCCACAGCACGGCAAAAACGTTATAGTCCGGCAGATTTAACGCCTGCATCTGGCTCCAATCGTATCCGCCATCGCGGCGCAGAAAATCACCCACCGTCGCGACGCCATAGGTCGTGCTGTTCACCGCGGTATTTAACAGCGCCGGGGTAATGGTGTCGATATCGCTGCCAATCCGCGAATCCCCCATGAAGAAAGTACCGCCTGACGCAAAATGCGCCGCAGCGATTTTACTGGTCCCTTCCGCAACCGTCGGCATATGGCCGCCGGGGATCTGCCACAACATCGCCGGTTTCTGTAATGCTCTGGCGGTCTCCTTCACCATGCCCAGATAGTTCATCCAGCAGGTAGCGTTCCAGCCGTAGTGGGCTAAGGCATCCGGGCTGAAGCAGTCGCGTTCAAATTTATCAAATGCGATAAAGTCTGGCGCATAGTCGCCGCCGTACACGCCCAGTTCATTAATGAAGTCAGCGATCGCCGCCCCTTGTTCCCGCGGCGCGGCATTGGCGCGCAGCAGCCAATCTGCCGTGCCCGTCGCCCAAACGTTGGTCTGCCAGCCGAAAGCGATGTCCGGCGCGAACTGGCGAACGATATAGTTAATCGCCTGTACGTAGCCGTACAAATCGTTGCTGAAAGTCGGCAGCGTCGGCGCGCTGAACCCTGGCATCGAAGGAAGCGCATTAATCGCCGCCGCCAGTTGGACATTGACCTGTACGCTATTGGCCTTACGCAGCGCGGTATAGCCATAAGGCTCCTGCTGCATGGCGCCAAGGAAGTCTGGATTCAGGACAAAGGTTGCCGGAACCGGATGCTGGTCATCTTTCCAGGATTGCGCCGCCAGACACTGGGTAATGAAGCTACCAAAGTGATTGCGTAGACGCTGTTCGTCCTGCAGGTCCGATACCGCGCTGCCGCCGCTGGCATTGGCGGTATAGACCACCATCACCGGCATCACCGCACGGCCGGCGTCGGCCTCGATCTCGCGAACCAAAGGCACGGTTTTATGGATCGGTAGTGAGGCATAATCAAGGAAGCCATCGCCGTTAGTGTCCACTTCCGCCGCCGGAATCGGATCGCCGCCGCCATCAAAACCATCATATTTAAACAGCGCGCTGAACGGCACGCCACGATAAAGATCGACCGTCTCCGCCGCATTCACCGTCACGCCGCCGTGCGCCAGATAATTCGGCCAACCTTTTACCTGCAACGGAACGCCCTGGATAAACTCAAGCGTGACGTTATTAACGCTTTGCAGCAAACGCAACGGCGCGCTGACATCACAGCGCCACGGCGTACCGGCGATGTATACATCTGCTACCTGCACGCTATATTCCCCGGCAGATAAACGCAGCGGCAGCTTCTGCTGGCGAGTATCACTGGCCAGCACGAAACTGTACTGGTAGCTGCCGCAGCGGAAACGATAGCGTTGAGCTGCCGTACCCTGTGGTAAGCCTAATACCGTCACCGCAACTTCAACAAAGTTATCGCTCGCAACGGGCGTTTTTTGTAGCGCAACGTCTGCCTGAACCGTCGTGCCTACCGTCGGCACGAAGGTCGCAGGCTGCGCAGGCGTTGTCAGCAACTGGTTGTTCATCGTCGTCGGCTGCAGGCAAATAGCATATTGATGATTTGCTAATAGCCGAGTGACGCGCTGCGGTTGATTCGCCATCAGCGTCAGAGTACGTTCGCGCACGCCTGCTTCCGACCACAGCTCAACGACGACTTCCGCGCCTTCCAGTTCATCATCCGCCAGTAGCAGCTCGATCGCGGCAAAGAGCACCGCTGGCTGATAAGCAATCTGGCACCGTTCGACGGCGTTACCGGACGAGAGTGTCAACGCATAGTTTTCAGTAACAGGTGAAATCCTCATTTCATCGTTACACAACTCCAGTACCGTCATACCATAACGACCAGCGCTCAGATCGCCGATGGTTAGCGAAGCGCCCCATTCACCGGCAAAGCGCTGCTGGCGGCCATCCGGATACTGCAGTTCGATCTCCGGCTTCAGCGAGGTGCTCTGCGCCTGCGCTGGGAATTGCACAATGATTTGTCCCTGGCGTCCAGGATCATGGGCCAGCGTCGCCGTCAGATCGCTAAGCGCGACGGGCGTTTGCGTGGCCGAAAGATAAAACTCCAGCACCGCCGATTTACCGGAAGCCAACAGATACTCGCCGTCGTTATTGATTGTGATGGTATTTTTTTCAATCGGCCAACCGCCATCGCTGGCCAGCGTTACCGCCTGATTCCCCAGCATGGTGCCGCTAAATGGGCTGTACGGATCGGGATGCGCTGTCGCGGTGAAACCTAATTTCAACTGATTAATATCGACGGACTGCGAATAGTGATTCGTCAGCGTCAGGGCAATACGTTGGTACCAACTGGACGTTTTCACCTCCCCAGATACCAGGGTCAGTCCCGCGCCGGTAATCGCATCATCGATGGGCGCTTCAGGTTCTGGCTCAATATCATCAGCGGTATCATCCGCCGGTACTTCAGGTTCTGGTTCAACCTCATCAGCGGTGTCATCCGCCGGTACTTCAGGTTCTGGTTCAACCTCATCAGCGGTGTCATCCGCTGGTACTTCAGGTTCTGGCTCAACTTCATCAGCGGTATCGTCAGCCAGAGTTAACGTAAAGGTGGACATTTTTACCGGTACCTGGGTGGCAGCCAGGCTAAAAAACAGGGTACCGCTTTCCCCTGCCTGCAGCAGCAGTTCACTACTGTTGTTAATGATGATTTCATTGAATTCCAGGGTTCCCTGGGCGGTGTCACGCAAAGTTAACGAACGATCTCCTTTTAGCGTGCCTCCCGTATTGCCCCACGGATCCGGATGCCCGGAGGCGGTAAAGCTAATTGTCGCCAGGTTCAGATCTAGCGGGCGGTTACTTTCGTTTGTGAAGGTTAAAGTGACTTTCTGGTACCAGCTATTCACATCAATCTGGCTATTTTTAATTGCAATGGTCATCAACGCGATTCCTCATTCCCTGGTGGAAAAAAGCCCCGGAAAACCGGGGCTTTGTCATGGAGCCCATACCTCGTTAAGCGCAGAAGTATTAGTAAGCGCCTAAGTCAGTCCATGCGCCGCTCTGACCGCAGTTCAGGTCAGGCTGGTCGCCCTGGGACCACCATTTCACCTGGTAGTTGTGACCTTTCCAGCTCACGGTTTCGAAGGTACCCCAGCTTGCGCCGTATACGGTGTTAGCATCCCACAGCGCGTGTGGCGCATCCTGGTCTGCCGCATCATCGGCAGAGGCGTCATCTTCAGCCGGTGTAGTATCTTCGTCTGGAACCGGAATAATGTCGGTTTCATCTTCTTCTTCATCAGCCGGTTCAGGTTCGCCCTGAGATGCTAATGCTGGCACCGCCGTCAGCACAAAACGTTGCTGAGTGGAAGGTTCGTTGTAGCAGTCACGCACAAACAGAGTGAACTGGAAGGCCGTTTTCGCGCTCACTTCAGGCACCACAAACTCAATCACTTCCGCAGTTTTATCCGCGACGGTAATTTCAGACGGTACGCCCCAGCTATAGCTCAGTTCATCCTCATCTTCATCAGAAGAACCCGCGCCTGACAGCTGGACGGTAGAACCGCCGACAACCAGCAGCTCGATAGCGGCTTTTGGCGCATGATTGACATCAGTTGCCTTATCGTCTTCTTCAGATTCATCTTTTTCTACGTTGATGCCTTCGAAGTAGAACGGTTCCATATCGATGACTTCAGATTCAATTTCATAGCCCAGACCTTCACGAGCCGCGTTCAGCAACACGCCATTGTCCTGATCGATAGTCCAGGTAAACATACCACCCAGACCCAGGCTTGCTGCATATTCGCCCTTCGCTTTTACTGAACGTGGAGTATCCAGAGACATGAACAGCTTGGATTCCGGGTTATACAGGTAGTCAGCATTAGCGACCTGGTCGGTGTAGACGTTGAAACCGTTACGGCCTTTCTGGTTTTCCAGATCCAGGTAGTTGTAGATCACGTCATACCATTCATTAGTGCCGGATTCGAAAGTACCGGTGGTATCGCCGTTACCCGGGTTATAGGTGCCTTTCAGCGGAGACAGCGACTCCAGCTCAACGTTACGGCCATTACGGGTATAGCCGGCATAACCAATGTTGATATTTTCAGCAGGGAAACCTTCAGACAGCAGATGTTCCACGATAGTGTTGACGCCCCAACCGCCCTCTTCCAGCGCATTCAGGTTAGTGTGATGAGCAACGCTTTCCGCCCACGGGGTACCGAAGAAGTCATAGGTCATCAGGTTGATGCCGTACAGACCTGCTTTAATCAGCGCTTTCACGTTGGAGTAATCAAAGGTCTTCACGACCGCGGAGCTGGCGATGGAGATTTTCACATTGCTCAGGCTGGCGGAATCCAGTTGCTTACGCAGTTCGCCAATAAGCAACGCATAGTTTTCACCATCTTCCGGGCCGAATGGGTTGCCAGCGCCTTCGGCGTTCGGGTATTCCCAATCGATATCCACTTCGCTGAACATCGGGAACTGTTTGAACAGTTTCACCACGCCTTTGGCGAAGGTTTTACGTGCGGAATCAGACGCTGCGGTTTCATGGAAGCCGTTACTCATGGTCCAGCCGCCGATGCTCATGGACAGCACCAGGTTATGGCCCTGCTGTTTCGCTTTCGCCTGCAGATCGCGCAGACCGCCGAGCAGACCTTTACAATTTTCTTGAGTCACGGTCTTCGGATCAACATCCCAGCCGCTAACGCTATGTCCAACGTTGACGTAAGACTGGAAATCACCCCATGGATCAAGGAAAGTCGGTTCGTACTTAACTTTACCGCACTGTTCCGCGCCTTCAGCCACGACGTCACGATACTGGCCATCATTTTTATGGAAACCGGTCACGCCAACGAAGCCGAAAATAATTTTATCGTAAGCAGTCGGTGAGATATTGGTCAGGTCGTAGCCGCGACCGCGGTTATCTTTAGAATCGTCCCCTTGCAGGCGACCATCATACTGAGACCAGTCGGTATAATAGCCAAATACCTTCGGCTTAGTGGTTGCTGCTTTATATTTGTTATAGACCGGCTTTGCGACACGCGCTGAAGTATAGCTATAGTTGCTAACTTCAGTTGCTGGGTTAAAACCATCAGCGGCGTTGCTGGTTTCGGTAAGAGTATCGCCTTTAATCAGTTTGCTGGTAGCCATTTTAAATTTCCTTTTAAGTTTAAAATTTATCGCAGTTCGTTCTGCGAGACCAATAATCCATGACTCACAAAGAATCGGCTAATCACAAAATCTCATCAATTCATCAGCACTAAAAAATCATTTTAATGATGCCTACTCAGGAAACATCAGCGTGGAATCATTGGGCAAACGAGGTCCGTCTTTCAGCAGGAAAGATAAAAAATAGACAGCATATTAAATATAATTTAGGTAGTAATTAACCATCATTTAATTTGCATGAGATTATGTGACGAAGGTCTCCCCATCAAATGGCAATACAATAAAACCGATGACAAAAAAATGGATTAAGCCATTTCTTGTGCAATATATTCACCAACGACAATCAGGATGTGCAAATCTAAAGGAAGACGTTATGAAAACTTATCTCATCAATAACAACTGCATCTACAATGAACAGAAATATGAACTAAGAACGAGCTCAAACTCGCAAGTTATTAGAATGACAGCAATGCGTTCTAAATGTCTTAGCTTCATTATTGAAAACGCTCATCTGGAGATTATCGAACGCCAGAAAATCACTAATGAGCTATGGGGTAGCAGAAGTCATTTTGTGAATGATGCCAATCTAACGCAGATACTGTATTTAATCAGACGAGACCTGAAGGCGTTGGGCATAAACGATCTCTTCATTACCATCCCGCGCCAGGGATTACAGGTCAATAAGGATATCGCCATTGAGAAAGTCGAGCCAAAAAAACCAAAAGCCAGGAAGCAGTTTTTCCGTAAAACGCTGGCAGCCCTGACCACCGTCTTTTCCGTCACGCTAGGTACAATGATGTACATGCATATTCATTAATTCAGGGAGAAAAAAATGAATCCAATTATTGATGGAATTCTGGGACTGGAAGGCGGTTACAGCACCAACCCGAAAGATAAAGGCGGAGAGACTAACTGGGGTATCACAGAAGCAACGGCGCGAGCGCATGGTTACCAGGGGAAAATGAGTGAACTTTCTCACAATGAAGCCTATGCAATCCTGGAAACGGATTACTGGATCAAACCCGGCTTTGAACAAGTATCGCAACTTTCCTGGGCGGTAGCATTTGAACTCTGCGACGCCGCCGTGAATATTGGTCCCCATCACCCTTGCACGTGGCTACAGCGCTGGCTTAACGTGATGAACCGCGAGCAGCAGTATTATCCGGATATAAAAGCAGATGGCAGCATCGGCCCGCAAACCTTACATGCGCTAAATTCCTATTTATCGCAACGAGGTAAAGAAGGAGAAGCGGTGTTAGTGAAAGCGCTCAACTGTAGCCAGGGCGCTTATTATCTGGATATCTGCGAAAATCGCCGACAAAATGAAGAGTTCATTTACGGCTGGATTAAAAACCGAGTGACATAGTTGAGACAAACAAATCCGTAATAAAAGACTCAAGGATGAGCCTTTTATTACCTGATAATGCTATTTGAGTTTCGAACCGCCAACAGCATTTTTAACTTTTTCTCCGAGGATTTTTAAAATCGGGCCGGCAAATACACCGCCTAAACCAGCGGCTAACAGCACCATATTAAAGCTAAACCCTTTTTCGATAGCAATAGCGCTAAGGAGAAAACTGGTAAAACAAGATATGACTACCTGCGTCAGGCAGGTCATAATTCCCTGATGGGCTTCGCCAGCCTCTTCTTTATTCCTGCGAAGCAGGAAACTAACGAACCCGCCCCAGGCGCCGATAGAAATAATGATCAGAAGTATTTCTACTTCCAGTAATACAACTTCCGTTGTCTCTAAATGATTAGGAATAGACATAATCGCTCCTGAATAACTAAAGTTTAAAAAAGATTCATCAGGAGTGTAAGCGGCGGAATAGTGGAAAGGTAATCAAAGAACATCATGACTAACCACATCATATTAATGACGGTAAGATGAGGAAACTTACCGTCTGAATGAGGACAGCGTATGTAACATGGAAACCGTTTCATTTATCGCTGATATATTTCTACTGTTTTTGTTCCATGAAGCATAAACCTGCACGGATTTAAACATCAACTCAGGGGGCGGTTGGATAAAATTTATATCATATTTACGCTGATTTTTATAAAACAACGCCAGTTTCAAAGGTAACAGTGCAATCAATGCGGTTCTTTCTACCATGCTAACCAGCCCGGTGATAGAATCGCTACAATAGCCCATAGTACGTGAGCCGTTATAATAAACATCATCTTTAAATAATCCGTTATCAGTGATGATGGTGAGTGAAGTAATCCCCGGTTGATACATGGCATGGCGGGAAGAGTAGAATTGATGCAAAGAAAGCTGCGACAGCTCGCTGAATAAATGACCTTTGGCACAAATACAGACAAAGTTTCTGAAGCTATCAATAATTTGATTATCGAGTCCGGGCTCAACCAGCGGTTCAGAACCGATCGATAAATCACATTGAGCGGTCAATAAAAGCTCTTTAGCTTTATCGCAGCTAATGTTGCGGGATGAAAAATGGTTGATAACGCCCTGCTCGAAAAGCGCGCTACCGTACAGTTGGGAAAGGTAATAACTTTCGATGAAATCGCTTCCAAGGATCGTAATCCGGGTGTCATCATCCTTATTTTCCGGCAGAAAAGTATTGTCGACAAGCGACATGGCCTGACGGAAACTTTGGTGTATTTCGAGTGCTTTCGCCGTTGGCAGTAAACCATCTTTGCTTCTGACAAACAGCTCCTGCTGATAGAAGTTTTGCAGACGTCTTAATGCCAAAGAGACCGCGGCGGGAGTGATGGCCAATTTTTTCGCCGCCTTCGCGGCATTTCCTGCCGAAATGACAGCGTCAAGAACCTTGATTAAATTATAATCAAAGCCCTTATTGGCACCTTTCGATCCCATCCACTGTCAGCCTCTTTTATCGAAAAAAGCAATATAGATAATACTCAAAATAAATCAAATCCGGACATGCTAAACAAAGTATAGCGTTTCTATTCAAGGCTGAGGTTAGGGTAGAAAAAAGCCTGAACAGGGATGTTCAGGCTTGTGCTAATAAGGTGATTAAACGCAATTAACGCGTTAAATCATCAAAGAATTTTTTCACGCCATCGAAGAAGCTTTTGGAACGCGGGCTGTTTTTCTCACCCGTCGGACCGCCAAAAGTTTCCTGCAGCTCTTTAAGCAATTGTTTCTGCTTGTCGTTAAGACCCACTGGCGTTTCTACCACCACGCGACACAGCAGATCGCCCTGAGCACCGCCGCGAACGGATTTAACGCCCTTGCCGCGCATGCGGAACAGTTTGCCGGTTTGCGTTTCGCCAGGAACTTTCAGGTTAACGCGGCCATCCAGCGTCGGTACTTCAATCTCGCCGCCAAGCGCAGCCATGGTGAAGTTGATCGGTACTTCGCAGTACAGATTATTCCCCTCACGCTCGAAGATCGCGTGCTGTTTGACCTGAACCTGAACGTACAGATCGCCCGCCGGAGCACCATGCTCGCCCGCTTCGCCTTCGCCAGCCAGACGAATACGGTCGCCGGTATCGACGCCAGCCGGGATTTTCACCGACAAGGTTTTGGTTTTTTCAACGCGACCGTGACCGTGGCATTTATTGCACGGATCTTTAATCAGCGTACCGCGTCCCTGACAGTGTGGACAGGTTTGCTGAACGGCAAAAAAGCCCTGACGCATCTGGACCTGACCGGAACCGTGACAGGTTGGACAGGTCTGCGGCTGAGTTCCGGATTTGGCGCCGCTGCCGTGGCAGACATCGCACTCTTCCAGCGTCGGGATGCGGATTTCCTTGGTGACGCCACGGACCGCTTCTTCCAGCGTCAATTCCATGTTGTAACGCAGATCTGCGCCGCGCGCCGCGCGCTGACGACCACGGCCACCGCCGAAGATATCGCCGAACACATCGCCAAAGATATCGCTGAAATCCGCGCCGCCGCCAAAGCCGCCACCGAAACCGCCGCCGCCCATGCCGCCTTGTTCAAACGCGGCGTGGCCGTACTGATCGTAGGCTGCACGCTTCTGGGCATCAGTCAGGACTTCATACGCTTCTTTGATTTCTTTAAATTTGGCTTCGGCCTCTTTGTCACCCTGGTTACGGTCCGGATGGTATTTCATGGCCAGGCGCTTGTACGCCTTTTTGATTTCACGCTCTTCCGCTGTTTTGGAAACGCCTAAAATCTCGTAATAATCTTGCTTTGCCATTGGTGTTTTTCAGCCCCTTAACATGCGTGCACGGGCGGAGAGGAAACCTCTTCGCCCGTGCCAGTGTTTTACCCGTTCAAAGGGCGATTATTTTTTGTCTTTCACTTCTTCGAACTCAGCGTCGACAACATCGTCATCCTTCGCGCTGCTTTCTTGAGCGTCAGCGCCGCCAGCCTGCTGCTGAGCGTGCTGCTGCTGAGCGATTTCCATCAGCTTCTGGGAAGCCTGGGCCAGCGCCTGCATCTTCGCTTCGATGTCCGCTTTGTCTTCACCTTTCAGAGAAGTTTCCAGTGCGGTCAGCGCAGACTCGATTGCAGTTTTGTCGTCAGCCGGCAGTTTGTCGCCTGCTTCTTCAACCTGCTTACGGGTGCTGTGCAGCAGATGGTCGCCCTGGTTACGGGTCTGAACCAGCTCTTCGAACTTACGGTCAGATTCAGCGTTAGCTTCCGCTTCGCGAACCATTTTCTGAATTTCTTCTTCATTCAGACCGGAAGAAGCCTTGATGGTGATCTTCTGCTCTTTACCGCTGTTTTTATCTTTAGCGGAAACGTGCAGGATACCGTCAGCATCGATATCGAAGGTCACTTCGATCTGCGGCATACCGCGCGGTGCTGGGTTAATACCATCCAGGTTGAACTGACCCAGAGATTTGTTATCGGAAGCGCGTTTACGCTCACCCTGCAGCACATGGATGGTTACCGCGGACTGGTTGTCTTCCGCAGTAGAGAACACCTGGCTGTGCTTGGTCGGGATCGTGGTGTTTTTGCTGATGAGCGCGGTCATCACGCCGCCCATGGTTTCGATACCCAGCGACAGCGGGGTAACGTCCAGCAGCAGAACGTCTTTAACATCACCAGTCAGTACACCACCCTGAACGGCTGCGCCGATAGCTACAGCTTCATCCGGGTTAACGTCTTTACGCGGTTCTTTACCAAAGAACTCAGCAACTTTCTTCTGCACCATCGGCATACGAGTCTGACCACCAACGAGGATCACGTCGTTGATATCGGAAACGGACAGACCGGCATCCTGCAGGGCAACTTTCAGCGGCTCGATGGAACGGTTAACCAGATCTTCAACCAGGCTTTCCAGTTTCGCGCGAGTCACTTTGATGTTCATGTGTTTCGGACCGGTCGCGTCTGCGGTGATATACGGCAGGTTAACGTCGGTCTGTTGAGCGGAAGACAGCTCAATTTTCGCTTTTTCTGCGGCTTCTTTCAGACGCTGCATCGCCAGCGGGTCGTTGCGCAGGTCAATACCCTGCTCTTTCTTAAACTCGTCAACGAGGTAGTTGATCAGACGAGTATCGAAGTCTTCACCACCCAGGTGGGTATCACCGTTGGTTGCCAGAACTTCGAAGGTTTTTTCGCCGTCAACTTCGTCGATTTCGATAATAGAGATATCGAAGGTACCACCACCGAGGTCGTATACCGCGATAGTGCGGTTGCCGACTTCTTTATCCAGACCGTAAGCCAGCGCAGCGGCAGTCGGTTCGTTGATGATACGTTTAACTTCCAGACCTGCGATACGACCGGCATCTTTGGTTGCCTGACGCTGAGCATCGTTGAAGTACGCAGGTACGGTGATAACAGCTTCAGTTACCGGCTCACCCAGATAATCTTCAGCGGTTTTCTTCATTTTTTTCAGCACTTCAGCAGAAATCTGCGGCGGCGCGGTTTTGGTGCCTTTCACATCAAGCCAGGCGTCGCCATTATCTGCAGCAACGATTTTGTACGGCATGATGGAAACGTCACGCTGAACTTCTTCATCCTGGAAGCGGCGACCAATCAGGCGTTTAATCGCAAACAGGGTGTTTTGCGGGTTTGTCACTGCCTGACGTTTAGCCGGCTGACCAACCAGAGTTTCACCATCCTGGGTATAGGCAATAATAGAAGGCGTGGTGCGATCGCCTTCGGCGTTCTCCAGCACGCGAGCGGTAGTGCCATCCATAATCGCTACACAAGAGTTGGTAGTACCCAGGTCGATACCAATAATTTTACCCATCTAAACGTCTCCACTAAAAATTCGATCAACATGTGGTTGTGAACCTGTAATAAGGGCGAAACGTGCGGTTTCAACTGCCCTGACATCATTTTTTTTCAGGTTCTTCACTGCGGTTGACTACAAGATGGGGTCGCCCTGGTTTTCATCAAGGGGCAGGCCAAAAAAAAATTTTCTGGCAAAACGCAGACGCGAGAGCAAACGACACGCCAGACGATAAAAATAGCCGGTATAACCCATACAAAAAATAAATAGTAAATAAGAACATATTCATTGGATATCGCACTCGTTCGCCGAAGAGTTGGCCATTATCGCCGCGAAAGGTAAATTGCTGAAAAATACCCCGCCAGATCATAGACAGCCTCTGCACGCCTCATTATTATGCCGCGCCCCACCGCAAGTGGCGGGGTAATGCTTCCCTTTCTAATCATTATTTTGAGGAATTATGGGCAACACTAAGTTGGCTAATCCGGCACCGCTGGGCCTTATGGGCTTTGGCATGACCACTATTCTGCTTAACCTGGCAAATAGCGGCCTTTTCGCATTCGATGTAGCTATCCTGGCGATGGGCATTTTTTACGGCGGCATTGCGCAAATTTTTGCCGGCCTGCTCGAGTATAAAAAAGGCAACACCTTTGGTTTAACCGCTTTTACGTCCTACGGCTCCTTCTGGCTGACGTTGGTCGCGATCCTTATGATGCCGAAAATGGGCCTGGCTGATGCGCCGAACGCGCACTTCCTGGGCATGTATCTCGGCCTGTGGGGTATCTTTACGTTGTTCATGTTCTTCGGCACGCTGAAAGCCGCGCGCATGCTGCAGTTCGTCTTTCTTAGCCTGACGGTACTGTTCGCGCTGCTGGCGATTGGTCACCTGGTCGATAACGAAGGCATTGTTAAAATTGCCGGTTGGGTCGGTCTGGTATGCGGCGCGAGCGCTATTTACCTGGCGATGGGTGAAGTGTTGAACGAGCAGTTCGGCCGCACCGTTCTGCCGATTGGCGAACCACGCTAATGGCCTGCCGCCGCCCGCAAACCGGGCGGCGGCGTTAAATTTAACGCTGCAGTTCTCCTTGCGGTAAAACCGCCTGCGTCGTCAACCCCTGACGCAGCCAGATACCTAACCCCAGCCCCATCAGCGACAGCGCCAGTACGTACCAGGCCGGCGCCATCGGCGAAACCCCCATCAGCATCGTAACGGCGATCGGCGTCAGACCGCCGAAAATGGCGTACGACAGGTTGTAGGAAAATGAGATGCCGGTAAAACGCACTTCCGCCGGGAAAGCGCGCACCATCACGTAAGGTACCGCCCCCACCACGCCGACGCACAGCCCCACCGTCCCATACAGCAGAAACAGCCGCTGCGGGCTGGCGCCGGAAAGGTGGTAAAAGGCCCAACTGGCGGCCGCCAACAACAGGCTGCCGACGATAAAAGTGCGGCTGGCGCCGAAACGGTCTGCCGCCAGACCGGCGAGTAGACAGCCGATGCACAGCATAATCGTGGCGATGCTATTGGCCTGCAGGGTAATCGCCGGCGCAAAGCCATAATGTTTTTGCAGCCAGACCGGCGACATCAGAATCACCACCACCACGCCGGCGGACAGCAGCCAGGTGAGCAGCATCGAAACGATGACAGCCTTCTGGTGCTTAAGCGCCACCGCCTTCACCGGCAACTCCTGCGCCAGCGCTTTGCGCTTCTGCATCTCCAGAAATATCGGCGTCTCCTGCAGCCAGCGACGCAGATACATCGCCACCAGGCCAAAAACGCCGCCCAGCAGGAAAGGAATACGCCAGCCGCCGTCCTGGATATCTTGCGGCGTCATGCTGGTGTTGATAAGCGTCGCCACCACCGAACCCAACAGGATCCCGACGGTCAATCCCGCGGTCAGGGTGCCGCAGGCGATACCGATGCGTTTTTCCGGGACATGTTCGGCCACGAAGACCCAGGCGCCCGGCACTTCGCCGCCAATCGCCGCCCCTTGCAAAATACGCATGAGCAGTAATAGCAGCGGCGCAACGATGCCCATTGAGGCATAAGTCGGCAGCAGACCGATCGCCAGCGTCGGCAACGCCATGAGCAGAATGCTGAGGGTGAACATTTTTTTGCGACCGACCAGGTCGCCAAAGTGGGCCATGATAATGCCGCCAAGAGGGCGCGCCAGATAACCCGCGGCAAAAATACCGAAGGTCTGTACCTGACGTAGCCATTCCGGAATATCGGCCGGGAAGAACAGTTCGCCGACGACGGCGGCGAAGAAAACAAAGATAATAAAGTCATAAAACTCCAGCGCCCCGCCGAGGGCGGCCAGCGTCAGAGTTTTATAATCCTGTCGATTCAGTGCTCGGGTGTGTTGTGACATAACTGGCGCTTCGTCCGCAGTAATATTACGCAATGTGTAAAGTAAAAAACACTATACCGTAAATAAAACAGCACACCACCGGCGATGCAGGTTATATCAGCAATGCATTAAATTCAGGATAAAGTTTCACGCCGTGCGCTTTTCGGGCGAAAAGCTGCTACAACGCTCGCTTCCGTCTCCACATACGGTCCCTCAAGCAACTGTACACAATAAGGTACACTTGCGAAGACACCATGCACCAGCACCTTACCGTCCGCGTCTTTGACCCCTTCAAGGGTCTCCTGAATCGCTTTCGGCTGGCCAGGCAGGTTGAGGATCAGCGCCTGCTTGCGGATGACGCCAACCTGCCGGGAGAGGATAGCCGTCGGCACAAAGTGTAGGCTAACCTGGCGCATTTGCTCGCCGAAACCGGGCATGACGCGATCGGCAATCGCTAAAGTTGCGTCCGGAGTCACATCACGGCGCGCCGGGCCGGTGCCGCCGGTGGTCAACACCAGATGACAGCCCATCTCGTCAACCAGCTCGCACAGCGTTTGTTCAATGATGGGCTGTTCATCAGGGATCAGGCGAGTCTGCAGTTCAAAGGGCGTTGTCAGCGCACGCGCCAGCCACTCTTCCAACGCAGGAATACCTTTGTCCTGGTAAACGCCGCTGGAGGCGCGGTCAGAAATAGAAACTAAGCCGATGCGTAATTTATTCATATTCATTCCGTTCAAATAGTGCAATTAAGCGGAATGATACACGCTGGAGAGAATTACAGACAGGATTCAAAAGAAGTAGCGTGACCGGTAGCCCGGTCACGCTGGGATGATTACAGCAGGTCGCCGATCATTTTTTCCAGTTTTTCCTGGTCGATGGCAAACTTACGGATACCTTCCGCCAGTTTGTCTACCGCCATCGGATCCTGGTTGTGCTGCCACAGGAACTGGGATTCAGTAATGCGTTCCGGACGCGCTTTCACTTCGCCGCTGAACGCCAGTTTACGTTCGACAGCGCCTTCGCTTTCCGCCAACTCTTTCAGCAGCGCAGGGGCGATGGTCAGACGGTCGCAACCGGCCAGCTCAAGGATTTCGCCAACGTTACGGAAGCTTGCGCCCATCACGACGGTTTCATAGCCGTGCTGCTTGTAGTACTCGTAGATTTCGCTAACGGAAACCACGCCCGGATCTTCTGCCGGCGCGTACTCTTTCTTATCCGTGTTCGCTTTGTACCAGTCGAGGATACGGCCAACGAACGGAGAAATCAGGAAGACGCCCGCTTCGGCGCAAGCGCGAGCCTGAGCGAAGGAGAACAGCAGGGTCAGGTTACAGTTGATGCCTTCTTTTTCCAGCTGCTCGGCGGCGCGAATGCCCTGCCAGGTGGAAGCCAGTTTGATCAGGATACGATCGTTGCCGATACCGGCATCGTTATACAGTTTGATCAGGCGTTTCGCTTTCGCGATAGAGGCGTCGGTGTCGTAGGACAGACGGGCATCAACTTCGGTAGAAATACGGCCCGGGATCAGTTTAAGGATTTCGAGACCGATGTTCACCGCCAGTTTGTCGGAAGCATCGATAATCTGCTGCGCGCGATCGCTGCTCTGGCCGCGAGCCCAGGCAACAGCATCGTCAATCAGCTTACGGTACTCAGGGATCTGAGCCGCGCCGAGGATCAAAGAAGGGTTGGTGGTGGCATCCTGAGGCTGATACAGCTTCATTGCCGCGATATCTCCGGTGTCAGCTACGACAGTGGTGTACTGACGCAGAGAAGTCAATTTATCCGTCATGATAGTGTTTCTCTTAAACAGCAGTTAAGGGGATGTAACCGGTCTGCCAAGATGATAACACGCCATAGGGTCAGCGCAACCGCCGACAATGCAAGAGCGCAGAGTGTGATAAACTCGACATATTAATTATCTGAATGCTAAAGGATTGTCACCGGAGTGGTAGCGCTTACACCGCGCGCCGGCATGGACAAGAGGACGTTTAATGCCTGATTTTCTCTCGTTTATCAATGAAATACTCTGGGGCTCGGTAATGATTTACCTGTTACTGGGCGCCGGTATTTGGTTCACCTGGCGAACGGAGTTTATTCAGTTCCGTTATATTCGCCAATTTGGCAAAAGTCTTAAAAAAAGTCTTCGCCCGCAGCCTGGCGGATTAACGTCTTTTCAGGCGCTGTGCACCAGCCTGGCGGCGCGCGTCGGCAGCGGTAATCTGGCGGGGGTGGCATTAGCGATTGCCGCCGGCGGCCCCGGCGCCGTGTTCTGGATGTGGGTCTCCGCGCTACTCGGCATGGCCAGCAGCTTCGCCGAATGTTCTCTTGCCCAACTGTACAAAGAGCGCGATGGCGAAGGCCAGTTTCGCGGCGGCCCGGCGTGGTATATGGCCCGCGGCCTCGAGATGCGCTGGATGGGCGTGGTCTTCTCGATTCTGCTCCTGCTGGCCTACGGGGTGATTTTTAATACCGTGCAGGCCAACTCGGTGGCGCACGCCATGGCCTATGCCTTCGATTTGCCGATGGTCGCCGTCGGCGCCGCGCTGGCTGCCGCAACACTGTTGATTATCGTCCGCGGTCTACGCGGCGTGGCGCGATTGATGCAGTGGTTTGTGCCGCTTATGGCTCTGATATGGGTGGGCGCCAGTCTGTTGATTGGCCTCTGGCACTTCGCCGCCTTGCCAGCGGTTTTTGAAACCATCTTCCGCTGCGCTTTTGGCTGGCAGGAAGCGGCGGCGGGCGCGGTGGGTTATACCATCAGCCAGGCGCTTACCGGCGGTTTCCAGCGCGGGATGTTTTCCAACGAAGCAGGCATGGGTTCAACGCCAAATGCTGCCGCTGCCGCTGCATCATGGCCTCCGCATCCCGCGGCGCAGGGAATCGTACAGATGATTGGCGTGTTTATCGATACCATCGTTATCTGTACCGCCAGCGCGGTCATTATCATGCTGGCGCCGCGCGAAAACCGCGACAGTGCGGTCAGCGGTATTCAAACCATGCAGCACGCGATGGGCGATCTTATTGGCAGTTGGGGACCGGGATTGGTGGCTGCTGTGCTACTGTTCTTCGCTTTTAGTTCGATTGTCGCCAATTATATTTATGCCGAAAACAATCTGATCTTCCTGCGTCTCAATAAGCCGCTACATATCTGGACGCTCCGGGTTATCACCGTGTTGATGGTACTGACAGGCACCCTGGTGAGTCTTCCGGTGGTCTGGCAACTGGCGGATATTATTATGGCGCTAATGGCGATCACCAACTTAACGGCGATTTTGCTGCTGTCGCCAACGGTTCGGATCCTCGCCAGCGATTATCTGCGCCAGCGCAAACTCGGCGTGCAACCGGTCTTCGACCCCGCTCGCTATCCGGAAATTCAGCAACATCTGGCACCCGGCGCCTGGGATGAGATACCGCGTGAATAGCGCGGTAATCGCAGCAATCGATCCCATCGTACTCTTTTTTTGTTAAAATTCGTCGAAATTCCCTGCAAGGACTGGATATGCTGATTCTGATTTCACCTGCTAAAACGCTCGATTATCAAAGCCCGCTGGCAACGACGCGCTATACCCAGCCCGAACTCCTGGAGCATTCTCAACAGCTTATCGGTATCGCCCGTAAGCTGACAGCGCCGCAAATCGGTAAGCTGATGAGCATCAGCGATAAGCTGGCCGATCTCAACGCCACCCGTTTTCACGACTGGCATCCGGACTTTACCCCGCAGAATGCCCGTCAGGCGATACTGGCGTTCAAAGGCGACGTTTATACCGGTCTGCAGGCCGAAACCTTTAGCGAAGCGGATTTCGATTTTGCCCAGCAGCATCTGCGCATGCTTTCCGGCCTTTACGGCGTATTACGCCCGTTGGATCTGATGCAGCCCTACCGTCTGGAGATGGGTATTAAGCTTGAAAATCCGCAGGGCAAAGATTTGTATCATTTCTGGGGCGATATCATCACCGATAAGCTCAATCAGGCGCTGCAGGCCCAGGGCGACGATATCGTCATCAACCTGGCATCCGATGAGTATTTTAAATCGGTCAAACCGAAAAAATTGCAGGGACGGTTGATTAAGCCAGTATTCCTCGATGAGAAAAACGGTAAATTCAAGGTGATCAGCTTCTATGCCAAAAAAGCGCGCGGTCTGATGAGCCGCTACATCATTGAAAACCGTTTAACCCGTCCGGAACAGCTGCAGGCGTTTAATAGCGAAGGCTATTTCTTTGATGGGGAAGCTTCGGAGAAAGGCGAACTGGTGTTTAAGCGCCACGAGCAGTAAAAACGACGACACCCCTGTCCGGTAAGCGACAGGGGTGTTTTCAGTCTTAATTAGCCCATCATCAGCTTACGCAGCGCGGCGAAATCAGCCGGCAGATTATGCGACAGCAGCGGCAGGTCGGCGCGGTCAGCCAGTTCTTTCGGCAGCGGCAGCGTCTCCTGCAGAATCTCTTCTACGCTCTCTTTGAATTTCGCCGGATGCGCGGTACCGAGGAATAACCCGTACTCGCCCGGTTGCAATTGGTCGCGCAGCGCGCGATAAGCAATCGCCGCATGCGGTTCAGAGGTGTAGCCGATGGATTTCAGTTCACGCATGGTTGCTTTGGTGGTTTCATCATCAACCGCGGCGTATCCCAGCTCATTAAGACGCCAGATTTTGCGGCGGAACAGCTCTTCCACGCGCGGCCAGTTGTTCGGTTGGCTGACGTCCATGGCGTTAGACAGGGTCGCCTGCGTCGCCTTCGGCGCCCAGTTGCCATCCTGCAGGAAGCGCGGCACGGTATCGTTGGCGTTGGTAGCGGCAATAAAACGCTTAATCGGCAGCCCCAGCGATTTCGCCAGCAGGCCGGCGGTGAGATCGCCGAAGTTGCCGCTTGGCACCGACACCACCAGCTGGTTACGGGCCTCCTGCGGCAGCTGCGCGACCGCCTCGAAGTAGTAGCAGATCTGCGCCAGCAGACGACTGATATTAATAGAGTTGGCGGAGTTGAGGCCAATCGCGACCTTCAGCTCTTCATCGTCAAACGCCTGCTTAACCAGCGCCTGACAGGCGTCGAAATCACCGTCAATCGCCACGGTTTCGATGTTGCCGCCCAGGGTGCAGAACAGCTTCTCCTGCAGCGGGCTAATCTTACCGCGCGGATAGAGGATAACTACTTTGACGTTCGGCAGGCCGTAGAAGGCATGCGCCACGGCCGCGCCGGTGTCGCCGGAGGTCGCGGTCAGGATCGTCACCGGCTTATCGCCTGCGATATGCGTCAGCATCTGGGCCATAAAACGGCCGCCAAAATCTTTAAACGCCAGGGTCGGGCCGTGGAACAGCTCCAGGCAGCCGACATCATCCTGTACTTGAGTGACCGGCGCCGGGAAGGCGAACGCCGAAGCTACGCGGGCCTGCAGTTCATTCTGCGGGATCTCATCGCCAATAAAGGCCGACAGGATTTTCGCGCTGCGGGTCACGAAATCCTGCTCCAGCATTTCGTCGATTTCGGTCAGATTGAATTCCGGCAAATCGTGCGGAAAGAACAGCCCCTGTTGTTTGCCAAGCCCTTGCGTCACGGCCTGCGCAAAGCTGACCTGTTCGTTATGATCTTTTAAGTTATACAGTTTCATCACTTATCCCACTACTCGAGCGCCCGCCGTGTCCAGCCGGCAAATATGAACGAAGCCTTCCTGATTTTGCAGATAATGCGCGGCCAGCCAGTCGGCGACGCGCTGCGCGGTGTCCGGTTTATCGCACAACGCGAACAGCGTCGGGCCGGAGCCGGAAATACCACAAGCCTGCGCGCCGATTTCCATCGCCGCCTGACGCGCTTCGCTGAAGCCCGGCAGCAGTTTGGTGCGGTACGGTTCGGCAATAACATCTTTCATTAACTTTGCCGCCAACTGCGGCTGACGGCTATAGCAGGCGTGAATAAAACCTGCCAGATGGCGACCATGGGCGATGCAATCCTGACGGCGATACTGTGCCGGAAGAATCGCGCGCGCTTCGGCGGTAGAGACCTTAATGCCCGGATAGGCCAGCACCCACAACCATTCATCAAAACCCGGGATCTGCTGGCTGATGATGCCTTGCTCTTCAATCATCAACTGCATACCGCCAAGATAGCACGGCGCCACGTTATCATAGTGAACGCTGCCGGAGATGCGCCCTTCCATCTCGCCCATCAACGCCAGCATCCGGTTTTCATTCAGCGGCTTGCCGCAGTGTTCGTTCATCGCCACCAGCGCGGCGACCACCGAACAGGCGCTGGAGCCAAGGCCCGAGCCAATCGGCATATTCTTTTCCAGGGTCATCGCCACCGGAACCGTTTTACCGATCTCGCGGCAAAAGGCTTCCCAGCATTGATAGACGATATTTTCCTGCGGCGCCGACGGTAATTTGCCGGCGAAGCGGCCTACGTTAAGCAGGCTAAACTCCGCCGCCGCCTCTACCGAGACGTTATCCCCCAGCAACGTGCCGTCGACCGGCGTCACCGCGGCCCCCAGCACATCAAACCCGACGCTCATATTGGCACTGGAAGCCGGGGCGTATACTTTGACCATCTTAAACTCCTAACTTCCATGACAGGGTACGCAGCAGGTCGGCGAACACGCCAGCCGCGGTTACGTCGTTACCCGCGCCATAGCCGCGCAGCACCAGCGGCAGCGGCTGATAATAGTGGCTGTAAAACGCCAGCGCGTTCTCGCCGTTCTTCACCTTATACAGCGGATCGTTACCGTCCACTTCGGCGATTTTCACCCGGCAGACGCCATCTTCTTCAATATTGCCAACGTAACGTAAGACTTTACCCTCGTCGCGCGCTTTAGCAACCCGCGCGGCGAATTGATCGTCAAGCGTCGGCAGGCGCGCCATAAAGCTATCGACATCGCCGCTGGCATCAAAATCGGCAGGCAGCGCAGGCTCAACGATAATATCCGAGAGCTCCAGCTCGCGCCCGGTTTCGCGGGCAAGGATCAGCAGCTTGCGCGCCACATCCACGCCGGAAAGATCGTCGCGCGGATCCGGTTCGGTATAGCCCATCTCACGCGCCAGTTTAGTGGCTTCGGAGAGGCTCATCCCTTCATCCAGCTTACCAAAAATGAATGAAAGCGAGCCAGACAGGATCCCGGAGAAGTGCAGCAGTTCATCGCCGGCATTCAGCAGGTTCTGCAGGTTTTCAATGACCGGAAGACCCGCGCCGACGTTGGTGTCGTAGAGGAATTTGCGCCGCGAGCTGCTGGCGGCGTGGCGTAACTGGTGATAGTAATCCAGTGAAGAGGTGTTGGCCTTTTTATTCGGCGTCACCACGTGGAAACCTTCACGCAGGAAGTCAGCGTACTGGTCGGCTACCGCCTGGCTGGAGGTACAGTCAACGATAACCGGGTTCAGCAGGTGATACTCCTTCACCAGGCGGATTAAACGGCCCAGATTAAAGGGTTCTTTCGCTTCCGCGAGTTCGCCACGCCAGTTTTCCAGATTCAAACCATGGACGTTGGTCAGCAGCGCCTGCGAATTGGCGACGCCGCATACGCGCAGATCGATATGCTTGCCCTTCAACCAGCTCTGCTGGCGTTTAATCTGTTCGATTAACGCGCCGCCGACGCCGCCGACGCCAATCACGAAGACTTCAATAACCTGGTCGGTGTTAAACAGCATCTGATGCGTCACGCGCACGCCAGTGGTCGCATCGTCATTGCTGACGACCACCGAAATTGAGCGCTCGGAAGAGCCCTGGGCAATCGCCACGATATTAATATTGGCGCGCGCCAGCGCGGCGAAGAATTTCGCCGAGATACCGCGCAGCGTACGCATCCCATCACCCACGACGGAGATGATCGCCAGCCGCTCCATGATTGACAACGGCTCCAGCAGACCTTCTTTCAATTCGAGATAAAATTCATCTTCCATCACCCGCTTCGCGCGAGCGCAGTCGCTTTGCGGCACGCAGAAGCTGATGCTGTATTCCGAAGAGGATTGGGTAATCAGCACCACAGAGATACCGGCGCGGGACATGGTGGCAAAGACGCGCGCCGCCATGCCAACCATGCCCTTCATTCCTGGCCCGGAAACGTTGAACATCGCCATATTGTTGAGATTCGAGATCCCTTTTACCGGCAGGCCGTCTTCATCAAGGCTGGCGCCGATAAGCGTTCCCGGCGCCTGCGGATTACCGGTATTTTTAATCAGGCATGGGATCTGGAACTGGGCGATGGGCGCGATGGTGCGCGGGTGCAGCACCTTAGCGCCAAAATAGGAAAGCTCCATCGCTTCCTGATAAGACATGGATTTCAACAGGCGCGCATCCGGTACCTGACGCGGATCGCAGGTATAAACGCCATCGACGTCGGTCCAGATTTCGCAGCAGTCAGCGCGCATACAGGCGGCCAGCACGGCTGCGGAATAGTCAGAGCCATTACGCCCCAGCACCACCAGTTCACCCTTTTCATTGCCGGCGGTAAAACCGGCCATCAGCACCATGTGGTCTGCCGGGATTTGGCTGGCGGCGATACGGCGAGTGGATTCAGTAATATCGACAGTGGATTCAAGGTAGTGGCCGACGGCCAGCAGTTTTTCGACCGGGTTAATCACGCTGACTTTATGACCGCGCGCTTCCAGCAACGCCGCCATGATAGCGATAGAGAGCTTTTCACCGCGACAGATCAACGAGGCGTTAACGCCGTCCGGGCACTGGCCCAGCAGACTGATACCGTGCAGGACGTGTTTAATCTGCGCAAATTCCTGATCAACGAAGGTTTTCAGCTGTGCGAGCGGGAAGCCTGGCTGCATGTCGGCCAGTCCCTGCAGCAGGTCGGCAAAGATGCGTTCGGCGTCGGCGATATTGGTCAGAGCGTCCTGGCCGCTGATAGTTTTTTCAATCATCGCGACCAGATGGTTAGTAATTTTCGCCGGGGCAGACAGCACGGTCGCAACCTGCCCCTGCCTGGCATTGCTCTCCAGAATATCGGCAACTCGCAGAAAGCGTTCTGCATTTGCCACTGATGTACCGCCGAACTTCAACACTCGCATGGTTCTTACCCCTTGATCTCTTGTCAAAAAAAAAGCCCGCACTGTTCAGGTGCGGGCTTTTTTCTGTTGTTTCCTGTACGCGTCAGCCCGCACCGTTACCTGTGGTAATGGTGGTGGTGATAATGGTGGTAATCATGCCGATGCGATTCATGGATGTTGTGTACTCTGTATTTTTATCTGTCTTGTGTCCTGCCTATATTGGTTAAAGTATCTGCCTGCTTAAGTCAACGAATTTCTAAATTGGCGACTTTTCAACCAACACCATCATTCCGCCACAGCACCCCGATATTTCCGCCGCATTACCAGACTGTTGCTATTGCAATCAGTACACAAAACTATAAAAAAAACTTATTACGGTATTTTATTCCGGGAGACTTTTTTCAATATCATGCAACAAACGATGCAGCATGGCGGTGTCGCGCTGCTGTAACAGCCCGATTCGCTGTTGTAGCCAGTCGGCCAGTTTCATGTCGTCATCGACCCCCAACCGTCCAAGTAGTGAAAGCGCCCGCTGACGAAGCGCCTGCAATTGTTTTTCGTCGGTTTCAGGCTGCTGAACCGCAGTCTGCTGCTGCAGTGAGCTCAGCTGATAGCAATACACCATCACCGATTGCCCAAGATTCAAGGAGGGATAATCGGCGACCATCGGCACGCCGGTAAGCACATCGGCCAGCGCCAGTTCATCGTTAGTTAATCCGGAATCTTCACGGCCAAAGACCAGCGCCGTATGTTTCATCCATTGTGCTTTTTCTTCCAGCAGCGGTAGCAACTGCTGCGGCGTGGCGTAGTAGTGAAAACGCGCGCGACTGCGGGCGGTAGTGGCGACGGTAAAGTCGACATCGTGCAGGGCCTGCTCAAGCGTCGGGTAGGTTTTTATATTATCTAAAATATCTCCCGAACCATGCGCCACCCAGCGCGCGGCGGGCTGCTGATGCGCTTCGCTATCGACAATCCGCAATTCGCTGAATCCCATGGTTTTCATCGCTCGCGCCGCCGCGCCCACGTTCTCCGCCCTGGCGGGCGCCACCAAAATAATTGATAAACGCATTGTGCTTCTCTTCATCCTCTTACGCAGCGCGACTCTGCGGTCTCCCCCATTTTACGCGGCGAAAATTTACAAATTTGCAACAAAAATCACTAAAAATGGGCTTTCTTACTCTTAAAAAAAACTAAACTGTTCACATTGGACACCAATACGGAGTATGTTAACAGAACGCATTTATCCATATGTTTGGCAATGATATTTCAGTTTTCATTTGCCCACAGGCTTAGGATTCACTGCATTTATTAATTCATAGTTGCAACTAATTGAGCTGTGTAAGAAATGTGACGATAAGTCGCAAATCGATGCAATGATTTCACAAGACTGTTAACGTGCTACAATTGAACTTGATATATGTCAACGAAGCGTAGTTTTATTGGGTGTTCGGCCTCTCTTAGCCTGTTATGTTGCTGTTAAAATGGTTAGGATGACAGCCGTTTTTGACACCGTCGGGTCCAGAGGGAAAGTACCCACGACCAAGCTAATGATGTTGTTGACGTTGATGGAAAGTGCATCAAGAACGCAATTACGTACTTTAGTCATGTTACGCCGGACATGTTAATTTGTGGCATGTACCAGGCAGGTCAGGGACTTTGGTACTTCCTGTTTCGATTTAGTTGGCAATTTAGGTAGCAAACATGCAGACCCCGCACATTCTTATCGTTGAAGACGAGTTGGTAACACGCAACACGTTAAAAAGTATTTTCGAAGCAGAAGGTTATGATGTATTCGAAGCGACCGATGGCGCGGAAATGCATCAGATCCTGTCTGAAAATGATATCAACCTGGTGATCATGGATATCAACCTGCCAGGTAAAAATGGTCTTCTGCTGGCGCGTGAACTGCGTGAGCAGGCTGACGTCGCGCTGATGTTCCTTACCGGCCGCGACAACGAAGTTGATAAAATTCTTGGCCTCGAAATCGGCGCCGATGACTATATCACTAAACCGTTTAACCCGCGTGAACTGACTATCCGCGCGCGTAACCTGCTCTCCCGTACCATGAACCTCGGTACCGTGAGCGAAGAGCGTCGCAGCGTTGAGAGCTACAAGTTCAACGGTTGGGAACTGGATATCAACAGCCGTTCGTTGGTGAGCCCAAACGGCGAGCAGTATAAGCTGCCGCGCAGTGAATTCCGCGCGATGCTGCACTTCTGCGAAAACCCGGGCAAAATCCAGTCGCGCGCAGAGCTGCTGAAGAAAATGACCGGTCGCGAGCTGAAGCCGCATGACCGTACCGTGGACGTGACCATTCGTCGCATTCGTAAGCATTTCGAATCCACGCCGGATACCCCGGAAATCATCGCCACTATTCACGGTGAAGGTTACCGCTTCTGTGGCGATCTGCAGGAATAACTTCGGTTATGCCGCAGCTATAATGCAAAAACAGCGCCTTCTGGCGCTGTTTTTTTATGTCTCTTTTACTTCCAGATACGTAACGTGTCGTCATCCTTACTTTGCGGTTTTTCCGGATTGCTTTGCGGTAGTGACAAGGCGTACCAGTCCACGCGGCGGGTCAGGAACATCAACGCGCACAGCGCCAGCAGTAGCACTCCGGTGCCAAGCAGCAACGCGCTATCCTCAGAACGCAACAGTAACCACATCACGCCATCCAGCAGCAGTAGCGCTGCAACAAATAACAGACTATTACGCCACCCTTTCAGTACCGCCTGTAAATAAACGCCGTTTATCACCGCGCCAATCAGGCTGGCAACGACCCAGGCAGGCGTAAACCCAACATGTTCCGAGAGCGCCAGCAACACCAGGTAGAACATCACCAGCGATAACCCCACCAGCAGATACTGCATTGGATGCAGACGGCGATGCGTCAGGCTCTCGAAAACGAAGAAGGCCATAAAAGTTAACGCGATTAACAGGATGGCGTATTTAGTCGCCCGATCGGTGAGCTGATATTGATCGGCCTGCGACATCACGTCCACGCTGAAGGCGGGTAAACGCGGCCATTCAATATCGGTATCATCGTTGAAATAGCTGCCCATATTGTTGGCGAACCAGCTGCTTTGCCAGTGCGCGCTATAACCCGAGGCGCTCACTTCACGCTTTGTAGGCAGGAAGTTGCCCAGGAATCCCGGATGCGGCCAGTTACTGGTTAGCCGCAGCTCGCTGTTGCGGCCCAACGGTACGACGGAGAAGTCGCCGGTACCATTAAGATCGAGGGTAAAAGCAATCTCCAGCGGTTTGTTGTCTGCGGTTAATACCGGCATCGGCATATGAATGCCCATACCGCCGCCGTTCAATCCCAGCCCCGGTTCAACGACCAGTGCCGTACCGTTAATGACCGGCGCGTTGATGGCGCCGATGCCGCGGGCATCGCTCACGCTGAGAACTAAAAACGGCTTTCCTAACGTGGTATTCGCTTTTTTCAGCTCCGTCAGCCGCGTAGGATCATACTGCGCCTTAATTTGCAGGGTGTTATGCCAGACCTGCCCACTGTAAATGCCGACTTTTCTCGACTCCACATTTTGCGCGCCGCTGACCGCCAGCGATTCCGGTAGCCAGTAGTAGATCCAGCGACGCTGATATTCGACCTCTTTTTGGTTCTCCATTCGGGTCAGCGTCTCGGTTACCGGGATGGCGATCAGCGGCCCGGCCAGCTTTTGTGAACCGCTGGTGCTGTGCTCTATCGCATCCACAACATCGCTACGATAGTCCGCCCGCTCGACAATAAGCGCTCTGACCATCATCAGCGGCACGGACAACAGCAAAATACAGCCCAACAACGTACTAATTTTCCAGAACAACGGTGATTTCATCATAGCCTTCTCCCAATCGTGATGGGCTCACTGTAAGGGGGCTATGTGCAGTGTGTTTGAAGTTATGTGAAGGGACGGTGAAGATGTAGCGTCGCGACCACGCCGCCTTCAGGGCGATTGTGCAAACTAATATCGCCCTGATGTAGACGCGCGACTTCACGAACGAACGCCAGGCCAAGACCACTGCTTTTATGGCCGTCATCCCGCGGCAGCGAGTAAAAGCGTTCAAAGATGCGCTCCAGCGCAAAATCAGGAATTCCGCTACCGTTATCCTTGACGCTCAACCACGCCTCTTCATTACGCATCTCTACCGCCAGGGAAATTTCACCGCCGTACGGGGTAAAGTCAATCGCATTGTCGATAAGATTGCCCAGCGCCTGCCCCAGTAGTTCGCTATCGCCATTCACCGTTACCCCGCTCTCCTGCCAGCGTAAGGTGATGGCCTTCGCCGTCAGCGCAATGTCGCGGTCTTCCGCCAGACGTTGGAAAAGCGCATCAACCGAAACCAACTGCGGCGTTATCTCCAGACGATTTTCCAGCCGCGCCTGCTGCAGCAGTTTTTCCACCAGCAGTTGCATGCGCGTATTCTGCGCAAGAATATTGGCGGTGAAACGCGCGGCGATCTCGGGCGGCGGCGCCTCGCTCAGGATCTCCGCCGCGCCGCGAATGGCCGCCAGAGGGCTTTTGAGTTCATGCGTGAGATCGTAGACATAGTTTTCAATCGCGTTTTTGCCTTCAAGCTTCACGCGCATGCTCTCCAGCGCCTGCGCCAGCTTGCTTAGCTCGCGACTACCGACGTTCGGTAGAGGTAACGGACGCTCGGCGGTCACCGAATCGGCGTAACGAACCAGTTTGCCAATTGAGAAGTTAATCCACCAGACGATCCCGCCGCCGATCAGTAAAGCGATCCCCAACAACGCGCCGCCAGCCCACAGGATCCGCCGCTCGCTGCGTTTAATCACCGGCGTCATGGCCAGATTAGGTTTGCCGACGCTCACCACGCCGATGATACGGCCGTTATCCATTACCGGTGCGGCAATGTACATGACTGAGCTATTATCATCATCAGGATCGCTGCGCGTGCTGCGCGCGCCGTACTGGCCGCGTAGGGTCAGCCAGACGTCGTTCCAGCGCGAATAATCCTGGCCCACCGCCTGCCCGCTGGAGTCAAACACCACCTTTCCCTGAGCATCCGTCAGATAGACGCGATACTCATTGCGCATTTTCCTGATACCGCTGATATTGGCGTTGATGGGCTGCTGATTAAGCGACTGAAACGCCTGCGCCAACCGCCCTTGCTGCGGGTTTGCCGAAAGCAGGTCATCACGAGCCAGCGCCGCCAGTAGCGTTGCGGTATCGTTAAGCGTGCCTTCCGTTGCCCGACGCACGCCCGGTTTGACTTCCTGCACAAATATTGAGAGCACAAACCACGCGGCAATGGCGACAATCAAAAAATAACCCAGCAGCAGGCGCATCCCGATACGCATCAACAGCCTCCCAGGCTATAGCCCAAACCGCGATGCGTATTAATAGGGTTAACATTCGGATTCACCGCCCGCAGCTTGGCGCGCAGGGTCTTGATATGGGTATCGACGGTGCGATCGATACTCTCGTAGGCATCGCTCCACACCAGTTCCATAAGCTGCTGGCGGGAGAATACGCGGCCGGGGGCGTTGATTAGGGTTTTCAGCAGCAGGAATTCGTAACGCGTCAGATTCAACGGTTGGCCAAACCAGCTTATCGCCATCGCCTGCTCATCCAGCAGGAACTCGCCAACGCGCACCACCGGCGAAGGAGCTGAAAATTTCTGTAGCCGACGCAGAACAGTACGCACCCGCGCGCAAACTTCGCGCGGCGAAAATGGTTTGGCGATGTAGTCATCAGCGCCAATTTCCAGTCCCAGCAGCTTATCAACCTCTTCGCTGCGTGCGGTCAGAAACAATAGCGGCAATGCCGGATGGCGCGCCAGCAGTCGTCGGCATAGTTCAAAGCCGCTAATATCGGGCAAACCAACGTCGAGGATCGCTAAATCCGGGATCTGATGCAGCGCCGCATCAAGCGCGGGCAACCCGCGTCCGAAAACGGTCACGTCGAATCCTTCCTGCTGCAGCATGTAAACAAGGGTATCGGCGATACTCTGTTCATCCTCAACTAACCAAATCCGTGGCTGTTGCATTGCGACTCCCGTTTATTTATTCCAGGGCATGATTGGCACGGCGCTGATGGCATTCTTCGGCGAGCCGTCGACCACTTTATCCGAATAGGTCAGATAGACCAGCGCGTTGCGTTTGGCATCATAAAAGCGAACGACCTGCAGTTTTTTGAACACCAGCGAGGTACGTTTCTGGAACACGACATCGCCCTGACTTTTGCCGTTTTTGATCTTGTCCGTCAGCTCAATCGGCCCGACCTGCTGACAGGAGATGGCGGCGTCTGAGGTATCTTCCGCCAGTCCCAACCCGCCTTTAATACCGCCGGTTTTCGCCCGGCTGATATAGCAGGTGACGTTCTGTACATCGGGATCGTCGAAGGCTTCGACCACGATTTTGTGATCCGGCCCCAGCCATTTAAATACCGTATCGACGGAGCCAATTTGCTCGGCGTGCGCCAGTTGGCCCGCCGCCAGTAAGAACAACCCTGCTACTAACTTCTTGTATTTCATATTGTTACCATTTCTTAAAATTCCGCTGCGTGATAATCACAAACGCTGTGGAAAAGGTTTAAAGATCACAGCTTTACAAAATTACTAACGATATCCACCAGATAATCGCATTTAAAAGCAAAAAAAACACTGAATGCTAAAACATCAAAAAATGCTATTATCCGCTACCTTAATATAGGTACCTGAGTTTAAAGGATGGGGACATTTTATGGATCAAGCTGGGATTATTCGCGATCTCCTGAGCTGGCTGGAAGGTCACCTGGATCAGCCCCTCTCGTTGGATAATGTGGCGGCGAAGGCAGGTTATTCCAAGTGGCATTTGCAACGTATGTTTAAAGACGTCACGGGTCAAGCTATCGGTGCCTATATTCGCGCACGTCGCCTGTCAAAATCCGCCGTTGCGCTACGCCTGACCGCACGTCCGATCCTCGACATCGCGCTACAGTACCGCTTCGATTCTCAGCAGACGTTTACCCGCGCCTTTAAAAAACAGTTTAACCTGACCCCCGCGCTCTATCGCCGTTCTGCGGACTGGAGCTCGTTTGGGATGCGTCCGCCGCTGCGCCTCGGTGAATTTACCATGCCGACGCATGAATTCGTGACCCTGAGCACCACGCAACTGGTCGGCGTGACCCAAAGCTATACCTGTAAGCTGGAAGAGATTTCTGAATTCCGTAACCAGATGCGCGTTCAGTTCTGGCGCGAATTCCTCGGTAACGCGCCCAGCATTCCGCCGACGCTGTACGGCCTGCATGAACCGCGTCCAAGCCTGGAAAAAGATGACGAGCAGGAGGTGTTCTACACCACCGCGCTGACGCCAGAGCTGGCGAACGGCCACCTGCATAATTCCCATCCGGTGATTCTGGAAGGCGGCGAGTACGTGATGTTCACCTACGAAGGGTTAGGTACCGGGCTGCAGGAGTTTATCCTGACGGTGTACGGCACCTGTATGCCGATGCTCAACCTCACCCGCCGTAAGGGCCTGGATATTGAACGCTTCTATCCGGAAGATGATAACCGGAACCAGGCCACGCCAATTCAGCTGCGCTGCGAGTACCTGATTCCGATTCGTCGCTAACGCTGCAGTTCGTCCATCGCGGGGGCATCGAGATGCGAAACGTCCCCCGCAGTCTCCACCACCCATCCTGACGCCAGCCACGGGCTCTGCTGGTAATCAACACGTGAAATCGAACAGTTGCGCAGGCGCAAACGACGCTCCGCATAAGCAGGCAGTCCGAGGATCGTGCTCACCAGACAGCCCAGCGCCATCCCATGACTCACCAGCAGCGGCCGGCTCCCTGGCGGTAACTCCAGACAGGATGATAGCGCCGCGCGCATACGCTCGCTCAGCTCCTGCATGGATTCGCCCTGCGGAATGCGGCCATCCGGCGTACCGTTGACCAGCTGACGGCGCCAGCCCTCCTCTTCTTCGCTAAGCGAGTCGATATGTCGCTTCTCCAGCACCCCCATATCCAGTTCGCGCAGGCGTGAATCGGTGACCACGCCGCAACCGCAGGCTTCGGCGATAATTTCTGCCGTGCGGCGGGTACGGCCGAGGTCGCTGGCGATAATATGGGTAATCCCCAGCGTTCTGGCGCGCTCGCCAACCTGCCATGCCTGGCGCTCACCGTGAGCGGTCAGCGGACTATCGGACTGGCCTTGAATACGTCGCTCGGCGTTCCACTGCGTTTCACCGTGGCGAACAAGGTATACCTGTAACATGCTTATTTTCCGTTCTGAACCCTTCATCATTCAACGAGCAGCGCGATCGGCTGCCGCCAGAGTGATTTAGAGTATACTGCGATGACGTTAATTAATTCTGAGTTGTTTTGATTATGCACCATGTTGTCTCAGCTACCACTAATCCCGCCAAAATTCAGGCAATTCTGCAGGCTTTTAACGAGATCTTCGGCGAAGGATCCTGCCATATTGAGTCCGTCGCCGTCGAGAGCGGCGTGCCGGAACAACCCTTCGGCAGCGAGGAAACGCGGGCTGGCGCACGAAATCGCGTCGCTAATGCCCGGATCGCACAGCCGGAAGCCGATTTTTGGGTGGCGATCGAAGCCGGGATCGACGAAGGCAGCACCTTCAGTTGGGTAGTGATTGAGAGCCGGCAGCAGCGTGGCGAAGCGCGCTCGGCGACCCTGCCGCTGCCGGAGGCGATCCTTGCGCAGGTTCGCGCCGGAGAAGCGCTGGGGCCGGTCATGTCGCAACATACCGGGATCGACCAGATAGGCCGCAAAGAGGGCGCTATCGGCGTCTTTACCGCGGGTAAGCTGACGCGCAGCAGCGTCTACCATCAGGCGGTAGTACTGGCGCTCAGCCCATTCCATAACGCTATTTATCGTTAAGCAGCGTCTGTTCCAGCCACTGGCGTAGCTCTACCGGCGCGGATTTCAGGCTATTTGAGCCGCGAGTAATCGTAGCAATACCGGCGCCGAGTTCGTTTTTCAGCTCGCGCTGGCTCATCTCGCCGCGCAGCAGCTCTTCAATAATACGCACCCGGGTGCCCAGCGCTTCGCGCTCGTCGGGCGTCAGCATCAGCTGCAGTAACGGCAGGTGAAGATCCTCGTCGTAGGCCTGCTGCAGTAGCGCCACAAAGCGCAGCCACTCCTGATGACGTTGTTCGGCCACGGCCGCTGAATAGGGAGATTGTTGGGTCATGTTACGTCGCCATGTTGAGACGGGCAGCCAGGCTGCCCGTCGAATGTACTCATCAACGAGTACAAAGAATAACATACTTACGGACGATCAGTAACGCTGTTGCCATTCGGCGTCGCTCAGCAAGTTATCCTGCTTGCCCATAAAGTAGCGGTAATAGGCATCGTAAGAGAGGACGTTTTTTACGTACCCGCGGGTTTCCGAGAACGGAATACTCTCGACAAATGCCACCGCATCGATGCGCCCGGCGCTATTGCCCTGCCAGGTGCGTACGCGTCCTGGCCCGGCGTTATAGGCGGCGGAAGCGTAAATGCGGTTATTGCCGAACTGCTGGTAGACGTACTGCAGGTAGCTGGTACCAATGTTGATATTGGTTTCCGGATCCAGCAGCTGAGACGGGCCGCTATAACCAGGAATGCTGAACATGCTGACGGTATGCGTCGCCGTGCCCGGCATAATCTGCATCAAGCCGCTGGCGCCGACCGGTGAACGCACTTTCGGGTTCCAGGCGCTTTCCTGACGCGCAATCGCCATCGCGTAGCTCTGCGGAATATCTTTGCCGCTAATGTAACGTGCGAACAGATCGTTGTACGCCAGCGGGAAGCGCTCTTCCAGTTGATCCCACAATTTACCCGCGATCGTCGCCTGCACGCTGAGATCCCACCAGTGTTGATCAAACGCGTAACGCGCCAGCTGCGCCTGCTGCGATTTGGTCCGGCTGCTCACCAGGTTCGCCCATTCGCTGCGCGCGGTGTTGTCCATGTTCCAGTACATCAGCTCGCGAACGCGCGCCATCTCCGGGCCAGAGGCCAGCGCCGGGTCAATAGTGCCGGAGGCTTTATCAATGCGGAAGGTGTACTCTTCGCCCAGACGTTGAGCGGCAACCATCGGATAGAAGCCGCGCTGCTGCATCAGCGAATGCAGGATCGTCTTCGCTTCGTCATCGCGCCCGCGCTCCAGCAGCAGATCCGCCTGCCAGTAGCGCCACTCGTCTTTTTCTTTCGCCTCCATCGGCAGACGCGCCAGCCAGGTGTTCAGCCCATGACGATCGCCGTTGCCGAGCGCCATACGTACCCGGCGTTCCACCAGCGAGGTTGATTGCGAACGCATGATGGCGTCATCGCGCCACTCCGCCTGCGCTTCGGTCACATCGGTGCCCATCAGGCGCCAGGCGACAATATCGCGCAGCTCCTGGGTTTGATCCTCATTCAACTGCTGCGCCTGCACCAGCGACGGGATCATCAGACGAGCGTTTTCTACATCCTGACGCGCGACGCTGGCAAAAGCGACCGCCGCCATCTGGCGGGTAAAGTCAGTGGCCCCGGTGGTGCGGGCAAAGGTCATCACGCTATTGGGATCGTTGGCTAACGCCACCACCGCCGAAGCGATGCTCTGATAGTTTGACGGCATCTGTTGAGCAAGCACGCGGACCAGACTGGTATTGCCCGCCTTCATCGCCAGACGAATTCGTTCGAGATAGGCCAGCGGATCCTGCTGCCCGGAATCGCGCCACGCGCTGAACAGCGGATCGCAGGCATTTGGCTGGCTCTTGCCGGTTAGCCACAGCTCTTTCGCCCCGCTCCAGGCTTCCTGCGATTGGCCGACGCTGAGTTTGGCGTAGTAGTAGTTACACTGCGCTTCGGTTGTCGCCGGTTTATCCGGGCTGAACGCCAGTAAGCCGCGCCAGTCGGTGCGCCGCGCCAGCTCATTAACAAAGCGTGATTTCAGCGAACGCGCCGCCGGTAGGGTCGGGTTCGCCGCAATGAAATTAGTGACCACCAGCGGCGGCTGGTTCATCAGGTCATCGGTAATTTGTCGATATTGCAGGTAGGGATACAGCGGATAGCTGCTGAGCGTGGGCATCAACTGGTTGACGACATCCATCTGGCGGTTGTCCCACGCCTGTTTAATTTGAGCATAGCGGCTGCGCTGTTCATCCAGTGAATCCGCATGCGCCAGCTGGCTTAGCGTCAGCAGACTCACGCCGGCAGCCAGAAGACGCCATGCCGTAGTTTTGGCTTTTTCCACAAGCTCTTCCTCTAGTTTGGTGCATCACCGCGGCATCGTGCCGCTTCAAAAAATTCAGGTATTGCTTAGTTATGCTAATCAGACAACTGAAAACATGCCATGTCCTGAACATTTTTTTACGCTTCTGTGAATCCTGTCGCCTCGCTGGGATTACCGCGCGAAAAAGGCTACACTTCGCCTTTGAACTATCTATCAGAATAGAAAGAGGCGAAGTCCAACGTGGCTCAATTCGTTTATACCATGCATCGTGTCGGCAAAGTGGTTCCGCCGAAACGTCATATTTTGAAAAATATCTCCCTCAGTTTCTTCCCTGGCGCGAAAATCGGTGTTCTCGGTCTGAACGGCGCCGGTAAATCTACCCTGCTGCGCATCATGGCCGGTATCGACACCGAGATCGAAGGTGAAGCGCGCCCGCAGCCCGGCATCAAAATCGGCTATCTGCCGCAGGAGCCGCAGCTGAATCCGGAGCACACCGTGCGCGAATCCGTTGAAGAAGCGGTCGCCGAAGTGGTTAACGCGCTGAAAGGCCTGGACGAAGTTTATGCCAAATACGCCGAGCCGGATGCCGACTTCGATAAGCTTGCCGCGCAACAGGGCAAGTTCGAAGAGATCATCCAGGCGCACGACGGCCATAACCTGAACGTACAGCTGGAGCGTGCGGCTGATGCCCTGCGCCTGCCGGACTGGGATGCGAAAATCGCCAATCTTTCCGGTGGTGAACGCCGCCGCGTCGCGCTGTGCCGTCTGCTGCTGGAAAAACCAGACATGCTGCTGCTCGACGAACCGACTAACCACCTCGACGCCGAATCCGTCGCCTGGCTGGAACGCTTCCTGCACGATTTCGAAGGCACCGTGGTAGCGATTACCCACGACCGTTACTTCCTCGATAACGTCGCCGGTTGGATCCTCGAACTTGACCGCGGCGAAGGTATTCCGTGGGAAGGCAACTACTCCTCCTGGCTGGAGCAGAAAGATCAGCGTCTGGCGCAGGAAGCTTCTCAGGAAGCTGCACGCCGCAAATCTATCGAGAAAGAACTCGAGTGGGTTCGCCAGGGCGCGAAAGGCCGTCAGTCTAAGGGTAAAGCCCGTCTGGCGCGCTTTGAAGAGCTTAACAACGTCGAATACCAGAAACGTAACGAGACCAACGAACTGTTCATTCCGCCAGGAGCGCGTCTGGGCGATAAAGTTCTGGAAGCCAGCAATCTGCGCAAATCTTACGGCGACCGCGTACTGATTGACGATCTGAGCTTCTCCGTACCGAAAGGCGCTATCGTCGGTATCATCGGTCCGAACGGCGCGGGTAAATCCACCCTGTTCCGCATGATGTCCGGCCAGGAACAGCCTGATTCCGGCACCATCACGCTGGGTGAAACCGTTAAACTGGCTTCCGTCGATCAGTTCCGCGACGCGATGGACAACAGCAAAACCGTTTGGGAAGAAGTGTCCGGCGGCCTGGATATCATGAAGATCGGCAACACCGAGATGCCGAGCCGCGCCTACGTTGGCCGCTTTAACTTCAAAGGCGTCGACCAGGGCAAACGCGTTGGCGAACTGTCCGGCGGTGAGCGTGGTCGTCTGCACCTGGCGAAGCTGTTGCAGGTCGGCGGTAACGTCCTGCTGCTCGATGAACCAACCAACGACCTGGATATCGAAACCCTGCGCGCACTGGAAAACGCCCTGCTGGAGTTCCCGGGTTGCGCCATGGTTATCTCGCACGACCGCTGGTTCCTTGACCGTATCGCGACCCACATTCTGGATTACCAGGATGAAGGTAAAGTTGAGTTCTTCGAAGGTAACTTTACCGAGTACGAAGAGTACAAGAAACGCACCCTCGGCGCCGATGCGCTGGAGCCGAAGCGTATCAAGTACAAACGCATTGCCAAGTAATCTGTAAGTGCCGGATGGCGCTACGCTTATCCGGCCTACTAGGCGTGTAGCACTTGTAGGCCGGATAAGGCGTTCACGCCGCCATCCGGCAAAAAGCCTACCCCTGCTCGCCCATCAACTGCTTCACCAGCTCAACGCAGCGCAGGAACCGGGCGTCGTAGTCCGACTCTTCCACGTGGACAAATTCGATGTCGTTTTCTTTCAGCAGCGACACCAGCAGCGTCTGAAACTCTTTGCGGTCTACCGAACTACCGAGGCTACGCAGCCCATCGGCTACCCACGGCGTGTTGTTTTCCAGCAGGATCACCAGATCAAAGCGATATTCATCGATTAACGCCTGCACGAACGGATGTTCGCGGCCCTCGTACTTCAGACAGAAGGCCTGAGTGCTGACGAAGTCGGTATCGATAAACGCCACCTTATTGGCGTATTTCACCGCGAAATCAATGTACTGTGCGTGCCCCAGCGCGATTTTATCGTAATCGGAATACTGCAACGCCATTTCATCGCCGCCGAGGTGTGAAAAGACGTAATCGCGGCCATATTCCCAGGCGCTGGTAGTATTGAAGATATTGGCGAGCTTATTCACCAGCGTCGATTTACCGCTCGACTCGCCGCCGAGGATCGCCACCGTACGCACAAAAAACGGTTTTACCTCAGTCGGAATATATTCCCAATAGCGGAACGGATTTTCGCGGATCTGGCCGCCGCTGATACTCATGAAGGTTCGCTTCGGATCGATAAGCACGGTTTCGATCCCCAGATGCTCCAGATACTGCGGCGCATCGGCCTCTTCCGAGGTATAAATCCAGTTTGGCTCGATTCCCTTTTCACTCATGAAGGCGCGGATCCCACGGCTCCAGACATCCCAGCCGTGCGGGTACGGCTCCATCCCCTCTTCATTGAAGGCATGGATGCGAATGTTTTTTTGATATTTAAAGGTTTGCAGCAGCCAGCGCAGACGATCGGGAACCGTCGGCTGTTGCGACATGGCACTCTCCTCGAACAGCTCGCGGTCACGAGTGTCGTCATAGCCCATGATGATATGAAGCTCATCGACTTGGCTACAGGCGCGCTGAATCAGGTAAATATGCCCGGTATGCAGCGGATAAAATTTACCAAAAACCACCCCGACGCTTTTTTGTTTGCGCGGGAATTCAAGGCCGAGAAAGCGGTGTAACGCTTCGAGTTTCTGGGCGCTCGGGCTTTTGATTTTCGCGTTTAATAGCTGACTGAGATAACCTTTGGTCATCCCGCTGGCTTCCGCCACCTGCTGCAGCGTACAACCCTTTTGCTTAATGGCGTTTTTCAGATAGTCGAATGACGACATAGTTTATGCGTGCCTCCTGCAAACTCGGGTTTGCTACCCGTCATACCCTAAAGTATGACGGGTATCATTATAAGTCGTCAAAAACGCTCAGCGCATCGGCCAGTTTTTTCACGCCAAAGATTTGCATCCCTTCCGGCGCTTTTTTGGGCACATTGGCCGCTGGTACGATGGCGCGACGGAACCCATGTTTCGCCGCCTCGGAAATGCGCTCCTGGCCGCTTGGCACCGGGCGAATTTCACCGGCTAATCCGACTTCGCCAAAAACCACCAGATCCTGCGGCAACGGACGATCGCGCAGGCTCGAGACCATCGCCAGCAGCAGCGCCAGGTCGGCGCTGGTTTCAGTGACTTTGACCCCGCCAACCACGTTGACGAAGACGTCCTGATCGGCCATCTGCAGGCCGCCATGACGGTGCAGCACCGCCAGAAGGATCGCCAGACGGTTCTGTTCCAGGCCTACCGCTACGCGACGCGGATTAGACATCATCGAGTGATCGACCAGCGCCTGAATCTCAACCAGCAGCGGGCGGGTGCCTTCCCATACCACCATGACCGAGCTGCCGGAGGTGACTTCATCGCCGCGGCTGAGGAAGATGGCGGAGGGGTTGCTGACTTCGCGCAGGCCCTGCTCGGTCATCGCAAAGACGCCAAGTTCGTTGACCGCGCCAAAGCGGTTTTTATGGCTGCGCAACGTGCGGAAACGGGAATCGGCATCGCCGTCCAGCAGCACCGAGCAGTCAATACAGTGTTCCAGTACTTTCGGACCGGCCAGCGAGCCATCTTTGGTGACGTGGCCGACCATCACAATCGCCACGCCGCGAGTTTTGGCAAAGCGCGTCAAATAGGCCGCAGTTTCACGTACCTGGGCCACGCTCCCCGGCGACGACTGGACATCAGCCATATGCATCACCTGGATGGAGTCGATGACCATCAGCTGCGGCTTTTCTTCATCGGCAATCTGGCAAATTTGCTCGATGCTGGTCTCCGAGAGCATATTCAGATTCGCCGTCGGCAGCCCGAGACGATGCGCGCGCATCGCTACCTGCTGCAGGGATTCTTCCCCGGTGACGTACAGCGTTTTCATCCCTTCGGCCAGCTTACAAAGAGTTTGCAGCAGCAGCGTCGATTTCCCGGCGCCGGGGTTACCGCCGATCAGAATGGCGCTGCCCGGCACGACGCCGCCGCCGAGTACGCGGTCGAACTCTTTAAATCCGGTGGAGAAACGCGGCAGCGCCTCCAGGCTTATCTCCGACAGCTTCTGTACCTTCGACACGCCGGCATTCCCGGCGTAGCCTGACAGACGCTCGTTTCTCGCCACCTGCGGCGAGGCGGCGATGCGCATCTCGGTGATGGTGTTCCAGGCATGGCAGGCGCTGCACTGCCCCTGCCAGCGCGGATAATCCGCACCACATTCATTACAGACAAATGCGCGTTTTGGAGCTTTCGCCACGTTAACCTCTTACTTTTGATTCATGCTGCCGGAGAGAATACAGAATACCCCCATCAGGTCAGCGTGGCGGATGGTGACTTCCGCCTGTTCATTGACTTTTGGTTTCGCATGATAGGCAATGCCGAGACCTGCCGCCTTGATCATCGGCAGGTCGTTGGCGCCATCGCCAATCGCCACGGTTTGCGCCGACGGAATTTCATATTTTTCCGCCAGTTTACGCAGAGTATTGGCTTTATATTTGGCGTCGACGATGTCGCCGATCACGTTGCCGGTGAGCTTGCCGTCCATAATTTCCAGCTCGTTGGCGAATACCGCGTCGAGATGCAGCTTATCGCGCAGATATTCGGCAAAGAAGGTAAAGCCGCCGGAGGCGATGGCCACCTTCCAGCCCAGCGTTTCCAGCTTCAGCACCAGTTGGGTCAGCCCCGGCATCAGCGGCAGCGCTTCCCGCACCTGCAGCAGAATGTTCGCGTCGGCGTCTTTCAGAGTGGCGACGCGCTGGCGCAGGCTGGCGGTGAAGTCGAGCTCGCCGCGCATCGCGCGCTCGGTCACTTCCGAGACCAGTTCGCCGGTGCCGGCAAGCTTAGCGATTTCATCGATACATTCGATCTGAATCGCCGTGGAATCCATATCCATCACCAGCAGGCCCGGCGTGCGCAGATGTGGGATTTTGCCCAGCGGCGCGACGTCCAGCCCGGCCTCGTGGGCCAGGCGCGTGGCGCGCTGCGTCAGCGAACCCGCCAGGCGAATCACCTGATAGTCTTCCACGACCCAGGAAGAGACGATAACCAGCGCCGCGCCGAGCTCGCGCTGCCACGCCGTCAGCCGACGTTTATCGAGACCGCGACCATACAGCAGCCAGCCGCTGCGCCCGGCGTGATAATCCAGCGGCATGACCTCGTCGCCGCTCAGGGAAAGCGGCAACCCAGGCCACAAGGAAACATCTTCGGGCAGGTCGCACCAGGTCAAACTGTTAGGCATTACGGCTCCACATCTCTTCATTCAGGCGAGGAAAATAACGCATGAGGCTACCTTGTAACCAGCGCTTCTGGCAACATTAAGCTGCAAATTTTCAAAGGTGGAATATGGTACGAGCAAAACTGAAATTCCGACTGCATCGCGCCGTCATTGTTCTGATCTGTCTCGCGCTTCTCGTCGCGCTGATGCAGGGCGCCTCGTGGTTCAGTCAGAATAGCCAAAAGCAGCGTAATCCGCAGTTGGAAGAGCTGGCGCGAACGCTGGCGCAGCAGGTTACGCTGAACCTGGCGCCGCTGATGCGCAGCGAAACGCCCGACGAAAAGCGCATTACCCGCCTGCTAGAACAGCTGACGGACAAAAGCCGGGTGCTCGATGCCGGAGTATATGATGAACAAGGCGATTTGGTGGCCCGCTCCGGCGAAAGCGTCGATGTGCGCGACCGCCTGGCGCTGGATGGTAAAAAAGCCGGCGGCTACTTTAACCAGCAAATCGTCGAGCCGATCCTCGGCAAAAACGGTCCGGTCGGCTATCTGCGCCTGACGCTGGATACCCACACGTTGGCCACCGAGGCGAAACAGGTGGATAATACCACCAATATCTTACGCCTGATGCTGCTGTTGTCGCTGGCCATCGGCGTGGTGCTGACCCGTACGTTGCTGCAGGGCAAACGTACCCGCTGGCAGCAATCGCCCTTCCTGCTCACCGCCAATAAGCCCGTCCAGGACGAAGATAAAGATTAATCAGACAAGGATATCCTATGCCGACGCTCCGCCTGTTGCTCTCCGACTCCTACGACCCCTGGTTTAACCTCGCGGTCGAGGAGTGTATTTTCCGCCAGATGCCAGCCACCCAACGAGTGCTGTTTCTGTGGCGCAACGCTGACACCGTGGTGATTGGCCGCGCGCAGAACCCGTGGAAGGAGTGCAATACCCGGCGCATGGAAGAAGATAACGTACGGCTGGCCCGGCGCAGCAGCGGCGGCGGCGCGGTATTCCACGACCTCGGCAATACCTGCTTTACCTTTATGGCGGGCAAACCGGAATACGACAAAACCGTTTCTACCGCTATCGTGCTGGCGGCGTTGAATTCGCTTGGCGTGACCGCCGAGGCTTCCGGGCGCAACGATCTGGTCGTGAAAACCGACAATGGCGACCGCAAGGTGTCTGGCTCCGCCTATCGCGAAACGATGGACCGCGGTTTTCATCACGGCACTCTGCTGCTAAACGCCGACTTAAGCCGTCTCGCCAACTATCTTAATCCGGACAAAAAAAAGCTGCAGGCCAAGGGCATTACCTCGGTACGCGGGCGCGTAGCGAACCTGGTTGAACTCCTGCCGGGCATTACCCATCAGCAGATTTGCGAAGCCATTCAGGAGGCATTTTTCAGCCATTACGGCGAACGGGTAGAGGCGGAAGTCATTTCGCCGGACAACACGCCGGATCTGCCGAATTTTGCCGAGACCTTCGCCCGCCAGAGCAGCTGGGAGTGGAACTTTGGCCAGGCGCCCGCGTTCTCCCATCTGCTGGATGAGCGCTTTCGCTGGGGCGGCGTCGAGCTGCATTTTGACGTCGAGAAGGGCCATATCACCCGCGCCCAGGCTTTTACCGATAGCCTGAACCCGGCGCCGCTGGAGGCGCTGGCGGCACGCTTAGTGGGTTGTCAGTATCGGGCGGAAGTCCTGCAGCAGCAATGTGAGGCGTTGATTAGAGATTACCCTGAGCAGGAAGCGGAACTGAAAGAACTGTCGGCGTGGCTGGCCGGCGCGGTGCGCTAATAAAAAAGCCCGCTGCGCTTAGCGGGCCTGGAAACCGTAGGCCGGGTCAGGCGAAGCCGCCACCCGGCACAACAGGTCTTACTCTTTATCACCCAGCAGTACGGATTCCAGCGCGATTTTGATCATATCGTTGAAGGTGGTCTGACGCTCAGCGGCAGTGGTCTGCTCGTGAGTGCGGATATGATCGGAAACGGTGCAGATGGTCAGCGCTTTCGCACCGAACTCAGCCGCTACGCCATAAATGCCGGCCGCTTCCATTTCCACGCCCAGGATGCCGTATTTTTCCATCACGTCGAACATAGACGGATCCGGCGTATAGAACAGATCAGCGGAGAAGATGTTGCCAACGCGCGCGTCAACGCCCAGCGCCTTCGCCGCGTCTACCGCGTTACGCACCATGCCGAAATCGGCAATCGCCGCGAAGTCGTGGTCTTTGAAGCGCAGACGGTTGACTTTAGAGTCGGTGCACGCGCCCATGCCGATAACCACATCACGCAGTTTGACATCTTCACGTACCGCACCGCAGGAGCCGACGCGGATGATTTTCTTCACGCCGAAATCGGTGATCAGCTCTTTAGTGTAGATAGAGCAGGATGGGATCCCCATACCGTGGCCCATCACGGAGATTTTGCGGCCTTTGTAGGTACCGGTGAAGCCCAGCATGCCGCGCACGTTGTTCACTTCACGCACGTCTTCGAGGAAGGTTTCTGCAATGTGCTTCGCGCGCAGCGGGTCGCCCGGCATCAAAACTACGTCAGCAAAATCGCCCATTTCTGCGTTAATGTGTGGGGTGGCCATCGTTTTATCCTTATATAAATTGTTCGGGCCTGATGGCGGCTACGCCTTGTCAGGCCTACAAAACGTATTCAAATACCCTAAGGATTTCGCGTTGTAGGAAGGCGACGAATTCGTGAATCCCCGGGAGCATAGATTAACTATGTGACCGGGGTGAGCGAATGAAGTCAACGCATCTACAGCGCGAAAGACAACGGGTATCACAGCATGTTTTTACCGTATTCCATTGGCGACGTACCAAAGTATGTCGCCAGCGTCTGGCCGATATCGGCGAAAGTTTCGCGGTGGCCTAACGAACCCGGCTTCACTTTCGGGCCGTACACCAGCACCGGAATGTGTTCGCGGGTGTGGTCGGTACCGGTCCAGGTCGGGTCGCAGCCGTGGTCGGCGGTGAGGATCAGAATGTCGTCTTCCCCAACCAGCTCCATCAGCTCCGGCAGACGACGGTCGAACAGCTCCAGACCCGCCGCGTAGCCAGCGACGTCGCGACGGTGGCCCCAGGAGGAGTCAAAATCGACGAAGTTAGTGAAGACGATAGTCTCGTCGCCCGCTTCCTTCATCTCTTTGATGGTCGCGTCGAACAACGCGTCCAGCCCGGTGGCTTTCACTTTCTTAGTGATGCCGCAGTTGGCGTAGATGTCGGCGATTTTACCCACGGAAACCACGTGGCCGTTTTTCTCGTCGACCAGCTTCTGCAGCACGGTCGGCGCCGGCGGTTCGACCGCCAGATCGTGACGGTTACCGGTACGCTGGAAGTTACCGGCTTTGTCGCCAACAAACGGACGAGCAATCACGCGGCCAATGTTATACCCGCCTTCGGTCAGCTCTTCACGGGCGATTTCGCACAGCTCATAGAGCTTGTCGAGGCCGAAAGTCTCTTCGTGACAGGCGATCTGGAACACCGAGTCAGCAGAGGTATAGAAAATCGGTTTCCCGGTTTTCATATGCTCTTCACCCAGTTGGTCCAGAATCACGGTACCGGAAGAGTGGCAATTGCCGAGATAGCCCGGCAGGTTCGCGCGCTTAACCAGTTTATCCAGCAGTTCCTGCGGGAAGCTGTTCTCGTGATCGCTGAAGTAGCCCCAGTCAAACAGCACCGGCACGCCGGCGATTTCCCAGTGGCCAGACGGCGTATCTTTACCAGAAGAGAGTTCATGCGCCCAGGCATAGGCGCCAACGACTTCGGCATTACCGTCCATACCGGCGGCAATTTTACCGGTAGAACCTTCATGCGCTTTCACCAGACCCAGACGGGTCAGGTTAGGTAAATTCAACGGGCCTTTACGACCATTGTCAGCTTCACCTTTGGCGCAGGCTTCTGCAATGTGGCCCAGGGTATCGGCGCCAACATCGCCAAAGCGGTCAGCGTCTTCCGTTGCGCCAATCCCAAAGGAGTCCAGCACCATAATAAATGCACGTTTCATCTTGTTCTCCATACATCATGCGCTGCAAAAAAGCGATCAGATCAGTATATCGCTACTTGGTGATACGGCGATAGACCGTCGGTGTAATTTCTGGGGCGTGGGCGTCCAGTTTTATTGCCGCTTTCACGGCTTTGGCCGCTTCCTGCCAGCTCGATTCATCTTTCGCATGAATCACCGCCAGCGGACGTTCGCCATCAACTTTATCGCCAAGGCGCGCCATATCGGTAAAGCCAACGCTGTAGTCAATAGTATCGGAAGCCTGGCGACGACCGCCGCCCATCGACACCACCGCCATCCCCAGCGCACGGGTATCCATTTCAGAGACAAATCCGGCGCCTTCAGCATAGACCGCTTTGCTCAGCATTGCCGTCGGCAGGTATTTCGCATAGTTTTCGACAAAGTCGCTCGGCCCCTTCTGCGCCGCCACCATGCGGCCAAAGACTTCCGCCGCTTTACCGTTATCCAGCACCGCCTGCAATTTCGCGCGCGCCTCGGCGTCATCCGCCGCCAGCTTGCCGGAAATCAGCATTTCCACGCACAGCGCCATGGTGACGTCGTACAGGCGCGGGTTGCGGTATTCGCCGGTCAGGAACTGTACCGCTTCGCGAACTTCAACGGCGTTACCCGCGCTGGAGGCCAGCACCTGGTTCATATCCGTTAACAGTGCGGTCGTGCGCACGCCGGCACCGTTGGAGACGCCAACGATCGCTTCGGCAAGCGCTTCTGAAAGCTCATAAGTCGGCATAAAGGCGCCGCTGCCGACTTTAACGTCCATCACCAGCGCGTCCAGACCTTCCGCCAGTTTCTTGGCCAGAATAGACGCGGTAATCAGCGGGATGGAATCCACCGTCGCGGTAATATCGCGGGTGGCATAGAAACGTTTGTCAGCCGGCGCGAGCGAGCTGGTCTGCCCGATAATCGCCACGCCGACATCTTTAATAATTTCGCGGAAACGCGCGTCGTCCGGGAAAATATCAAAACCCGGGATCGCTTCCAGTTTATCAAGCGTACCGCCGGTATGGCCGAGACCACGCCCGGAGATCATCGGTACGTAACCGCCGCAGGCGGCAACCATTGGCCCCAGCATCAGCGAGGTGACGTCACCCACGCCGCCGGTCGAGTGTTTATCGACAATCGGGCCGTTGAGGTTAAGGCTTTTCCAGTCGAGAACGGTTCCTGAATCCCGCATCGCCATGGTCAGCGAGACACGTTCCGGCATAGACATATCATGGAAGAAGATGGTCATCGCCAGCGCGGCGATCTGTCCTTCAGAGATAGTATTATCGCGGATACCGTTGATGAAAAAGCGAATTTCTTCATCGCTTAATACATGACCATCACGTTTTTTACGAATAATTTCTTGTGCGAGAAACACGGTAACCTCCCAAATAGTATAAATTGCCGGATGGCGGCGCGAGCGCCTTATCCGGCCTACAGGCATCCATTCGTAGGCCGGATAAGCACAGCACCATCCGGCGTATCAAGGGATTAGTAGCTGCTGGCGCTCTTACCGTCGCCGTGACCCAGGACTTTCAGCAGGCTAGCCAACAGGCTGGATGCGCCGAAACGGTAGTGACGGGAATCTGCCCAGTCGGCGCCGAACAGTTCATCAGCAATCGCCAGGAACTGTTGCGCATCTTCCGCGCTGCGCACGCCGCCGGCAGGTTTAAAGCCAACGGTTTTCTCAACGCCCATATCGCGGATCACTTCCATCATGATGCGCGCGCTTTCTGGCGTCGCATTCACCGGCACTTTACCGGTAGAAGTTTTGATGAAATCCGCGCCCGCTTTAATAGAGATTTCAGACGCCTTACGAATCAGCGCTTCTTCTTTCAGTTCGCCGGTTTCGATGATCACTTTCAGCAGCACATTCGCCGCCGCACAGGCTTCTTTACAGGCTTTCACCAGATCAAAACCCACCTGCTCGTTACCCGCGATCAGCGCGCGGTACGGGAAAACCACATCCACTTCATCCGCGCCATAAGCGATTGCCGCGCGGGTTTCCGCCAGCGCGATGTCGATATCGTCATTACCATGCGGGAAGTTAGTCACCGTCGCGATGCGGATATCCGGCGTCCCCTGTTCGTTCAGCGTCTTACGGGCAATCGGGATAAAACGCGGGTAGATGCAGACCGCAGCGGTATTGCCCACCGGCGTTTTCGCCTGATGACACAGGGCGATCACCTTCTCATTGGTGTCGTCATCGTTCAGGGTGGTCAGATCCATCAGTTTCAACGCGCGCAGGCTGCTTGCTTTCAAATCAGTCATTTCATACTCCGACGGCGTATTGCCGGTTCAATAGTTTGTTCACCTTGCGAGCCTGTTACTATTGTAACAACCGCTCGCCATTACACTTCGACATTCATCACAGTTAATGAAAACTAATTACTAATTTGCATTACTGTAACGTGATAAAAATCACAATTAACCAGCAATTCCCGCCAGCCTCACCGTCATCTCCTGTTTAAGCATAATCGGCAAACCGAAGTTCATGGTGATGTTATTATTCTAACATATCAAAACGAGTTATCTCGACGTCATGGCGCACAAATTGTGCAAATCCTGGCCATAAATATACTTTCTGATTGAAACTTAATGGATTTTATATTTATAAAAAATGATGGGATTGTCACACCCGACCAGAACCGGGGACGACGTTGTCCAGTATGTGGGTCGTTAGAGGGTTAGCGCGGTAAAGAGGTTTTTGGTATTCGCCAGTAGTGCCGCTTCAATTTCCTGCGCCGGTTCCGCGCGCAGTTCACAGAGCGAGTCAAAGACGCGGGCCGCCTGTTCCGGGCGGTTCGGCTGTCCCTGAAAACCATTCAGCGGCATATCCGGAGCATCGGTTTCCAGCAGCAGCGAAGAAAGCGGCAGACGCGCCATAACATCGCGAGTTTTGCTGGCGCGGGGATAGGTAATGGTACCGCCAACGCCAATCTTATAGCCCAGCTGTACAAAACGTTCCGCCTGCTGCAGGCTGCCGGCAAAACCATGCACCACCCCGGCGCGCGGCAGGTTATGTTTTTTTAGCAACATCGCCAGCTTATCGTGGGTGCGGCGCGAATGCAGGATCACCGGCAAATCGTAACGCTTTGCCAGCCGCAATTGCGCTTCCAGCAGCGCCTGTTGGCGATCGTATTGCGGATCGTCGCGGTAGAGATCGAGGCCAATCTCCCCGACGGCCACGAGTTTCGGATGACGCTGTGCAAGATAGCTTTCCAGTTGCGCTAACCCACGGTCATCATGCTGTTCGATAACAATGGGATGCATCCCTAACGCGGCATACAGCGGCTCGTGTTGCTCCGCCAGCGCCAGCACGCGAGCAAAGCGCGCGGCGGATATCGACGGCACGATTATGCGCCCAACGCCGGCCTGCGCCGCCCGTGCGATACTCGCCGGTTCATCCTCTGTAAATGGGGGAAAATCGAAATGACAGTGGGTATCAATAAAGCGTAACGTCACGCCAGATCCTCGTTATTAAAGCTGGGGTCATTAGCCTGCGGCGCGGTGATAATCGCCTGTTGCGGCGTTTCGTTAGCTACCGGCAGCGGCGGCACCACCACCGGCGTCGGCATTGCCACACGCGGCGCATGGCGTAACAGCGGCGGTTGCTCGGTCAGCAGTTTCCCTACCGTGGCGAGGAAGTAGCGGCCGCACTGGCGTCCGGTTTTATAATCTTCCAGCAGCGCCGGCAGACGGCTGCCAAGCGCCATACTGCGCAGCGGCCGCTGCGGATAGATTTCGAATATCCGCAGTTTACCCGGCGGTTTTTCAATAAACTGCTGCGTCGCGCGATAGGTGGTTTCGTGGTGCTGTACCAGATTCACAAACGGCTGCAAACTGCTTTCCCCCAGCCAGCGCTCCATCCGTTTAAACCACTGCGGAGTGTAGAACATCTGCGAAGGGACGGTACGGATAACCACGATAGTCTGCGCGCCGCGGCGCGCCGCCTCCTGCACAGGGATCGCGTCGCTGACGCCGCCATCGAGATAATTCACGCCATCCAGCAGGACACCGCTACGGTAAAAACCTGGAATGGCGCTGGAGGCGCGGATCAGATCAAGCCAGGTCTGGCGGGTGGGGGAAAAATAGTTTGCCGTGTAGTCGTCGCCGCGGCAGGCGCACATCCACAACTCTTTACCCAGCGCGAACTGCTCCTCGGCATAGTTCATCGCCAGCGGCATTTGTTGTGCAGTGGAATCGACCAGCCAATCGAGATCGATAAGATTGCCGCCGCGTACGAAGCGCATCGGGTCAAAAAATTGCCGCGAGGTGGTGTAACGCGTAATGACTTTGCGGGCGTAGCCCTGCTGATTACAGATATAAGCGGAGATATTTTGCGCGCCAGCGGAAGTGCCGAGCATCAGGTCGAAAGGGTTAAATCCAGCGCGCATGAATTCGTCCAGAACCCCGGCTGTGAAAATACCTCTCTGACCACCGCCTTCGCACACCAGAGCCAATTTGCCTGGACGGAAGGGTTTTACCGCTAACGGGGCGATATTGCCCAACGTCACGGGAATGCGCTGCCCCACCCTGCTTTCCTGTTTGTCTATTTTCTGTCATTAAAGTAACGCAAATTGTCGTCCCCTGAAACCGCAAAAGCCAGTCACATTGACTGGCTTTATGTAAGACGTTATGTCATCACTGCGCGGTTATTGATTCACGCCTTTCGGCACATCGCCTCTAGGGTCGTTTTCGCCCGGTAAACAGGCTGACCAGGAAAATGATAATACCGACAACAAAGACGATTTTAGCCGCCCACGCCGCGGTACCCGCCAGACCACCAAAACCCAATGCGGCGGCAATTAACGCGATGATCAGAAAAATAATGCCCCATCTAAACATACTGTTCTCCTTACCATATGATTAACGGTCGCTTTTCTGCGCGCTCAGGCCGCGCATACATCAACCCTGCGTACAACTCGCTCAGCGGTCTCGCCGCTGGCGAATATCTTTTAATAAATACCCTTACTGCACTTTAAGATCGTTTTTCACGCTCTTAACACCGGTAACCGCTTTGGCAATGTCTGCCGCGCGATCGACCTGCTTGCTCGATTCCAGGGTTCCGGAGAGGTGTACCACCCCGTTGCTGGTTTCCACCGTCACCTTACGCGACGGAACGATATCGTCCGCGAGCAGTTTGGCTTTGACTTCGCTGGTGATTGCGGTGTCGCCGGCATAGCCCTTCAGGCTCGCGGATTTTTCACCCGCCACGGTCAGCTTGTCGCTTACCGAACTCACCCCTTCGACGCCTTTCGCCGCGCTAACGGCCTGTGATTTTTGCTCAGCGCTCTCCACCGTTCCGCTTAAGGTCACCACTTTGTTTTCCGTTTTCACCGAGATATCGGTGCTACGGATACTTTTGTCATCGATCAGCGCCGCTTTGACACGGGCGGTGATCGTGCTGTCATCCATAAAATCGCCAACCTTGTTGATCGATTTATCGACGCTTTCTCCGGCGCTGGTCGCGGCGGCCTTCGCGCTATCGGTTGCGGTAGTTTCCGCATAGGTCGAGGCGCTTATCAACGCTGAGCCTAAGAAGAGAGGCAGCAATAGCCTGGCGCTCTTTAGTCTGGTCATTGGTATGCCCTCACGATGTCTGCTTTGGTAAAACACATGGCTATTTATTCAGCCAGGTTTCTGAAAAGTGCTTAATAAATATAGTAGATGAGCGGAGATGCGGCGGAGGGTTTGAATAAAAAAGCTACGATTCGCGCAGATTTAAGAACTTTCTATGGTAAGGAGTGTGGCTGGAAAAACAGGCTGGAGCGCAGCATCGCCGCGCTCCAGAGAGATATTAGTGTTCGCGGGTTTTGCGGAACACCACGTCAGGGTAACGCTCTTGCGTCAGGTTCAGGTTCACCATCGTCGGGGCGATATAGGTCAGATTATCGCCGCCATCCAGCGCCAGCTGAACTTCGTTCTTACGCTTAAACTCTTCGAATTTCTTCACGTCTGTCGATTCAACCCAACGCGCGGTGGCCACGTTGACGGATTCGTAAATCGCTTCAACGTTGTATTCGCTTTTAAGACGCGCTACTACCACGTCAAACTGCAGCACGCCGACGGCGCCAACGATCAGATCGTTATTAGCGATAGGGCGGAAGACCTGTACCGCGCCCTCTTCAGACAGCTGTACCAGCCCTTTCAGCAGCTGTTTCTGCTTCAGCGGATCTTTCAGGCGAATACGACGGAACAGTTCCGGCGCGAAGTTCGGAATACCGGTGAACTTCATCATTTCGCCCTGGGTAAAGGTGTCGCCAATCTGAATGGTGCCGTGGTTATGCAGACCGATAATATCGCCAGGGTAGGCTTCTTCAACGTGCGAGCGATCGCCCGCCATAAAGGTCAGCGCGTCGGAAATCACCACGTCTTTGCCGATACGCACCTGACGCAGCTTCATGCCTTTCTCGTATTTGCCGGAAACCACGCGCATAAAGGCCACGCGGTCGCGGTGTTTCGGGTCCATGTTGGCCTGAATCTTAAACACGAAGCCGGTGAATTTCTCTTCTGTAGCCGTCACTTCACGGGTATCAGTGTTACGCGGCATCGGCGCCGGCGCCCACTCCACCAGACCATCCAGCATATGATCCACGCCGAAGTTGCCTAATGCGGTCCCGAAGAACACCGGAGTAATTTCGCCCGCCAGGAACAGTTCTTTATCGAACTCGTTCGAAGCGCCCTGCACCAGTTCCAGTTCATCGCGCAGCTGCTGCGCCAGATCGTCGCCCACCGCGGCATCGAGTTCAGGGTTATTCAACCCCTTAACCACGCGCACTTCCTGAATGGTGTGCCCTTTACCGGTCTGATAGAGGTAAGTTTCATCTTTATAAAGATGATAAACCCCTTTAAACAGCTTGCCGCAGCCGATAGGCCAGGTAATCGGCGCGCAGCCGATTTTCAGCTCATTTTCAACTTCATCCAGCAATTCCATCGGATCGCGGATATCACGGTCGAGTTTGTTCATAAAGGTGAGGATCGGCGTATCGCGCAGACGGGTAACTTCCATCAGCTTGCGGGTACGATCTTCGACGCCTTTCGCCGCATCGATAACCATCAGACAGCAGTCAACCGCCGTCAGGGTACGGTAAGTATCTTCGGAGAAGTCTTCGTGCCCCGGGGTATCCAGCAGGTTAACCAGGCTGTCATGGTACGGGAACTGCATCACCGAGGTGGTAATCGAGATCCCACGCTGCTTTTCCATTTCCATCCAGTCGGATTTAGCATGCTGGCTGGAACCACGGCCCTTCACGGTACCTGCGGTCTGAATCGCCTGTCCGAACAGCAGCACTTTTTCAGTGATGGTGGTCTTACCGGCATCCGGGTGAGAAATAATGGCAAAAGTGCGGCGTTTAGCCACCTCTTGCAGATAAGGAGACAACGTCATAATTCAATCTTCTAAGTAAACGCGGCAATGGGCCGCGCATGTGGAATACGAAAAATTGCGGCTATTTTACCCATCAATGGGGGGGAGGCAATTAGTGTTTACACAGGAGTTGCTCCAGTTCGCTTAAAGAGGTCACCGTCCAGTCTGGCTGCAGGTCTGCCGGCAGCGTTTGCTGGTGCGCATTCAACCAACAGGTGGCAAGCCCGGCATTGACGCCGCCGCGGATATCCGACTCGGCGGTATCGCCAACCATCAATACCCTGTCGCGCGACGGATTACCCGCTTGCGCCAGCGCGTAATCGAAGATACGCGCATCCGGCTTCGCGACGCCGACTTCCTCAGAAATAATCAGCAAATCAAAGTGATCGCGCAGGCCTGTTCGTTCCAGTCGAGTCTGCTGCAACGAGGTAAAACCGTTGGTGATGATGCCCATTTTTACCTTGCCCTGCAGCGCATTCAGCAGCGATACAGCGCCCGGCAGCGGCGCGCAGATTTCCGCCATCGCATTCATGAAAGCGTCGTTCAGTTCGCCCGGAGGGACGTTCAAACGTTCCGCCCAGCTATCAAAACGCTGATGCTGTAATTGTAGCGAGGTGATGGCGCCGTTTTGATAATCCACCCACAGCGGCTTATTAACGGCCTGATAGTCCTGAAAATCTTTGGCGGTAAATGTCACGCTATAGTCGAGAAACATCCGCTGTAAACCGCTGAAAGAGTCAAACGTAAACAACGTTTCATCGGCATCAAAGAAAATCCAGTCCCATTTCATCGTTTCACCTTGTCTTACATACTGATTGGCAGAGCCATGATAATTGCGTCTTCACGCCCGTCGGCCGTAGGGTAGTAATTGCGGCGGATAGTCGCCTCGTTAAAGCCTAAGCTTTCGTAGAGCGCGATGGCGGCGACATTCGATGCCCGCACCTCCAGCCACAGCGTGACGACGCCGAGTTTTTCGACTTCATCAATAACATGTTCCAGCAGTTCCCGTCCCAGGCCGCGGCGCTGGTAGGCGGGGTCGACGGCGATGTTAAAAAGCGTCGCTTCATCAAGGACAATCTGAGTAATGGCAAATGCCGCCATTTCTCCATCCACTGCCAGTTGGTAATTCAGATAACGTTCACCCTGATTGCTGGCAAAGGTTTGTTCGCTCCACGGAAAAGCGTGGGCGCGTTTTTCGATTTGCCAGGCTTTGGATAAATCAGCCGTGCTGAGGGTAGAAATCGTGTTCATGTGCGCAGATTTGTTGCCAGAGCGCGATGCGAGCCGGCACGCTGCTCTGAAGTTCATCAAAAACGGGCGTCGAGACCTGGGCGCCCGCCAGCGACAGCGGCGTCTCGCAGCCCAGTCGCCAGCTGTTGCAGCGGCTATTTTGCGGCAGCATCGCTACCCGGTCCGGCGTAAGCTGCAGTACCTGATCGGCGCGAATCGAGAGCGCGCGCAGAATATCGCTAATGAGCGGTTCAGTCAGCGACGGCGGGGTTTCCGCCACCATCACCAGACGAATATGTTCAGGAAGCGAGATAGCGATTTCGCCCTGCAACGCCCCCGGGCGACGCAGCGACCACTGGGTAATTCCCAGTTGCTGTAATTGCCAGTCTCGTCGGGAAGTCATAGCGAAACACTCCTGTTAAACAAGCGCGCAATATAGCAAATCCGTCGTATCTGCGCCAACAAACTACTATAATCGGCGCCAGTCTTATTGAAGGAGTGTTTCATGTCAGCTTTTACCCCGGCAAGTGAAGTCTTGCTGCGCCACAGTGATGATTTCGAGTCCGCCCGCGTTCTGTTTGCCGGTGACCTGCAGGATGACCTGCCTGCACGTCTGGATACCGCGGCCAGCCGCGCTCACACCCAACAATTCCACCACTGGCAGGTCCTGAATCGCCAGATGGGCGACAACGTTCGTTTTAGCTTAGTGGCCGAGGCCGCCGACGTCGCCGATTGCGATACCCTGATCTACTACTGGCCGAAGAACAAGCCAGAAGCGCAGTTCCAACTGATGAACCTGCTCTCTCTGCTGCCGGTGGGGATCGATATTTTTGTGATCGGCGAAAACCGCAGCGGCGTACGTAGCGCCGAGCAAATGCTCGCCGAATACGCGCCGCTAAATAAAGTGGATAGCGCCCGCCGCTGCGGTCTCTACCACGGCCGTCTGGAAAAACAGCCCTCCTTCAACGCCGAACAGTACTGGAACGAGTACACGCTCGATAATCTGACCATTAAAACGCTGCCGGGCGTGTTCAGCCGCGACGGCCTCGATGTCGGCAGCCAGCTGCTGCTGTCGACCCTGCAACCGCACACCAAAGGTAAAGTGCTCGATGTCGGCTGCGGCGCCGGGGTGCTTGCCACGGTACTGGCCAGCCATTCACCGAAGGTACGCCTGACGCTATGCGACGTCAGCGCTCCGGCGGTCGAAGCCAGCCGCGCGACGCTTGCCGCGAATGGTTTTGAAGGCGAGGTCTTTGCCAGTAACGTCTTCTCTGAAGTCAACGGCCGTTTTGACATGATCATCTCAAATCCGCCATTCCACGACGGCCTGCAGACCAGTCTTGAAGCGGCGCAGGCGCTGATCCGCGGCGCGGTCCGCCATCTGAACAGCGGCGGCGAACTGCGTATCGTTGCTAACGCCTTCCTGCCGTATCCGCAGGTGCTGGATGAGACGTTTGGCTTCCACGAAGTGATCGCCCAAACCGGCCGTTTCAAAGTTTACCGCACGGTGATGACTCGCCAGGCCAGGAAATAATTTTCTTTTCCCATCGGCGGCATGCTCGACGTGCCGCCAGGCCTTCCCTTCGCTCTGAATAGCCCATTTTTGCAGCAATCGAGAAAACCTGCATAATTAACTATTGACGTGTCGCCGAAAACCACTAGAATGCGCCTCCGTGGTAACGATACTTTTTAGTGTCGATGGTATGCGAAGGTGGCGGAATTGGTAGACGCGCTAGCTTCAGGTGTTAGTGTCCTTACGGACGTGGGGGTTCAAGTCCCCCCCCTCGCACCATAATCCACGTTGATATTGCTCGCACTGGGCGAAGGTGGCGGAATTGGTAGACGCGCTAGCTTCAGGTGTTAGTGTCCTTACGGACGTGGGGGTTCAAGTCCCCCCCCTCGCACCAA
>NZ_JBEAHX010000007.1:0-351155 GCF_040062145.1 Klebsiella sp. JN_Kp121 | reverse complement strand
CAAACTCTTCAATTTAAGTTTGATGCTCGTGAATTAAACTTCGTAATGAATTACGCATGTTCACTCAGAGACTTGGTATTCATTTATTGTCCGAAGACATTAAGAATCCATGTCACTTTGAGTGCCCACACAGATTGTCTGATAAATTGTTAAAGAGCAGTTGCAACGCGGCTTTCAGCTCACCGTTGCGAGGTCCCGTATATTACGTTTTCCTCATTCAGAGTCAAGCGTTTATTTTCACTTTTCTCTGTCGGTTTTCAGCGTTGTTATTTACCGCTGAAACCCTGTTGACCCGGCGGCTTGCTTGCCGTTGTTCCGTGTCAGTGGAGGCGCATTATAGGGAGTTCTGAGACGTTGACAAGCCCTGTTTTCAAAAAACTTTTCAACCGTCTCTTTTTTCACCAAAGGCGGTGTCAAAACCGTAAAAAATCGCCCTTTTGCTGTTTTAACCACCGAAACAAGCCGCCAGGTGGCATACTGATGAAGTAGAAAAGAGAAAGGAACGGCATTTATGTCTATAAGCGCACAGCAGCTGGCGGCACAAAAAAACATCTCCTGGGTCATCGCGGAGAAGATCGCCCAAAAAATTCTCACCGGCGAATATCCGCCAGAGAGCATTCTTCCTGGTGAAATGGAACTGGGCGAACAGTTTGGCGTGAGCCGGACGGCAGTACGAGAAGCGGTAAAAACGCTGGCAGCTAAAGGCATGCTGCTTCCGCGCCCGCGTATCGGAACTCGCGTTCTGGCACGCAGCAGCTGGAATTTTCTGGATAAAGAGCTGCTTGCCTGGTGGCTGACGGAAGATAATTTTGCCGAGGTGGTTAGCCATTTTCTGGTGATGCGTAGTAGCCTGGAGCCTCAGGCCTGTTTTCTGGCGGCGATAAACGGCACCTCCGAGCAGAAAGCGCAGCTCAATACGCTAATGGAAGAAATGATCGAGCTGAAAAGACATTTTATCCGCGAACGCTGGATTGAAGTCGATATGGCCTGGCATGAACATATTTATGCGATGAGCGGCAACCCGTTTCTCACCTCTTTCGCGTCGTTATTCCATTCGGTATATCAGACCTATTTCACCTCGATTACGCAAAATGAAGTCGTTAAACTCGATCTACACCAGGCTATTGTTGACGCCATTCAGGAAAGCGACGGTCCACGCGCGCAGCTTGCCTGCCAGACATTATTGAACACCCCAAACCACACAGGTAAATAAAGAAGGAAATGGCATGACCGGGAAGAAAGGGCTGAGTATGGCCGGACTGCCATGGATTGCGGCCATGGCTTTCTTTATGCAGGCGCTGGACGCCACTATTCTTAATACCGCGCTTCCCGCGATTGCGCATAGCCTCGGTCACTCCCCGCTGGCGATGCAATCCGCCATTATCAGCTACACCCTGACGGTAGCGATGCTGATTCCGGTGAGCGGCTGGTTGGCCGATCGCTTTGGCACCCGCAAGGTCTTTATCGTTGCCGTTAGCCTGTTTACCCTGGGCTCCCTCGCCTGCGCGCTTTCCACTTCGCTTCCCGAATTGGTTGTCTTCCGCGTCATCCAGGGGATCGGCGGCGCAATGATGATGCCGGTTGCGCGCCTGGCGCTGTTACGCGCCTATCCGCGTAGCGAACTGCTGCCGGTACTCAACTTCGTTACCATGCCCGGACTGGTCGGCCCCATCCTCGGCCCTGTACTCGGCGGCGTGTTAGTCACCTGGGCCAGTTGGCACTGGATTTTCTTGATTAACATCCCGATTGGCATCATCGGCATTCTCTACGCCCGCAAATATATGCCGGACTTCACCACGCCCCGCCGTCGTTTCGACACCAGCGGTTTTGTGCTTTTTGGTTTAAGCCTGGTGCTGTTCTCCAGTGGTATTGAGCTCTTTGGCGAGAAAATCGTCGCCAGCTGGATAGCGCTGGCCGTCATCGCCCTGAGCGTCGTGCTCATGCTGGCCTATATTCGGCATGCTCGTCGCCATCCCACTCCGCTGATTTCGCTCTCTCTATTTAAGACCCATACCTTCTCTGTCGGGATCGCCGGTAACCTGGCGACACGGTTAGGTACCGGCTGCGTGCCGTTCCTGATGCCGCTGATGCTACAAGTCGGTTTCGGCTACCCGGCCATTATCGCCGGCTGCATGATTGCGCCGACGGCCATCGGCTCGATAATCGCCAAGTCGACCGTCACGCAGATCCTGCGCTGGTTTGGTTATCGCAAAACGTTGGTGGGAGTCACCATCTTTATTGGTTTGATGATCGCGCAGTTTGCGCTGCAGTCGCCGGGAATGCCGCTGTGGCTGCTACTACTGCCGCTATTTGTACTGGGGATGGCGATGTCCACGCAGTTCACCTCGATGAACACCATTACGCTTGCTGATTTAACCGATGACAATGCCAGTAGCGGCAACAGCCTGCTCGCGGTAACCCAGCAGCTGTCGATTAGCCTTGGCGTAGCCATCAGCGCGGCGGTTCTGCGTTTTTATGAAGGGTTTGATAACGCCAGTACCATCGAACAATTCCACTATACCTTTATCACGATGGGTGCGATCACCGTGGTGTCAGCGTTGATGTTTATGCTGCTCAGAGCCAAAGATGGCCGCAACCTGATAACGGAGCGGCACAAGCACTAAGCTGAACCGCGAATCACCAGCTCTGGAGTGAGCTGCACGCGCTGCTGTTTTTGCCCGGGATCCGCCATGCGGTGAATCAGCACATCGATAGCGAGCTCTCCCAGTTCATCTTTAGGTTGATGAATGGTGGTGAGCGGCGGGGTCATATAGCGCGCCAGTTCAATATCGTCATACCCCACCAGCGCCATATCCTGCGGAATATGCAACCCGGACTGATACAGCGCCTGATACGCGCCGACCGCCATCGCATCATTACCGACAAAGACCGCCTGCGGCCGTGGCGTTAACGCCAGCAGTTGCTGCATCGCAGTAAAACCGCCGCCAAATTCAAAATCGCTGGTAATGACATAACCTTCGGCGACATCCAGCCCGGCGCGCGCCATCGCCGCATGATAGCCCTCCAGCCGCAGTCGCGACGGCGTTTTATCCAGCGGCCCGGCAATGCAGGCAATACGGGTATGACCGCGATCGATCAGATACTGGGTCGCCATATCGCCACCGAGCAACGAATTATCCTGAATCAGATCGCTGTCGCCGTCGAACGGCGCCCAATCCATCATCACCGTCGGCACCGACGGATAACGCTGCATGATCTCCTGGGAAGGTTGATGCGTTTCGGTGCACAGCAGCAGCAGACCATCGACGCGTTTTTGCATCAGCGTTTCCAGATTGCGGTTCATCCGCTGCTCATCGCCTTCGGTATTACATAGCACCAGGCTGTAGCCGCGCTCGAAACAGCTGCGTTCCACGCCGCGCACCAGCTCCGAATAAAACGGGTTAGTACTGGCGGTGATCAGCATGCCGATGGTTCGCGTCTGATTTAACTTGAGGCTGCGCGCCAGCGCCGAAGGCGCGTAGTTAAGACTTTTGATCGCCGCATCAACTTTGGCGGTAATCGCCTCGCTGACAAAGCGGTCTTTATTAATGACGTGAGAAACGGTCGAGGTGGAAACGCCCGCGACGCGGGCCACATCCTTCATGGTAGCCAAGCATTACCCCTGTTGACGCAAGAATTCGTCGATCTCTTTGCGCCACGGCACAGACGGTTGCGCCCCCTTACGGGTGACGGCAATCGCGGCGGCGGCATGGGCAAAACGGATGGCGTCTGACACTTCACGGCCTTCCAGCAGCGCGGTGACAAATGCGCCATTAAAAGTGTCGCCAGCGGCAATCGTATCGATGGCCTGAACTTTAAATCCTGGAACCCGGCGGCTTTCGCCCTCGCAGCTTAACCAAACGCCGCGGCTGCCGAGAGTAATCATCACCGTACCAATTCCCTTCGCATGAAGCGCACTGGCGGCTTTCGCGGCATCGTCGTCGCTCTCAACGCGAATACCGGTCAGCTTTTCCGCTTCGGTTTCATTCGGCGTAATAACATCCACCAGCGCCAATAGCTCATCCGAAAGTTCACGCGCCGGTGCGGGATTGAGTACCACCGTCGTCTGATGCTGATGAGCGATTTTCGCGGCAGCCATCACGCTCTCCAGCGGCGACTCCAGCTGCATTAACAATGCCTGCGCGTTGGCGATACGTTCTTTCTCCGCCTCTACCTGAGAAACCGATAGCGCTGCATTAGCGCCGGCATGAATACCGATGACATTCTCACCTTCCGCGTTAACGAAAATTAACGCGACGCCAGTAGATTCGCCAGCAACGGTACGCACCGGCGCCACGTCGATGTTATCGCTCGCGAGCTGGCGGCGGACGCGTTCGCCAATGTCGTCATCGCCGGTACAGGCAATGAAGGCAATATCCGCGCCGCTACGCCCGGCAGCCACCGCCTGGTTAGCGCCTTTACCGCCGAATGCGACCTGATAGTGGTTTCCGGTGACGGTCTCACCTGGAGTAGGGAAGGATTCAAGGTTAAGAATGTGATCGGCATTGATGCTGCCAAGGACGACAAGTTTGCCTGCGGTTTTCATCATCTTTATTCCCGGGAAAGCGCGCCACCGGACTCCGGTGGCGCATGCCCTGCTTTTCTTTTTATGTTGTCCCTCGGGCCGTTGCCGGCCCGAATCGCATTTTACTGCTTAATGACCAGTTTCAGCTCAACCGGATAGCTGGCATCCACTTTTTCGCCCTTCAGCACTTTATCAGCGGTTTCGACGCCTTTAACGCCGATCTGCTCCGGCAACTGGGCGATAGTCGCTGCCAGTTTGCCACTATTTACTGCTTTTTCGCCATCCGGAGTGCCGTCAAATCCAACCACCATCACATCAGATTTTCCTGCAGTCTGCAGCGCACGCAGCGCGCCCAGCGCCATTTCGTCGTTCTGCGCAAACACCGCCTGCACGTCCGGATGCGCCGTCAGCAGGTTCTGCATCACGTTCAGACCTTTAGTACGGTCGAAGTCAGCGGGCTGGCTGGCCAGTACGTTGAACTTATGCGCCGCCACGGCCTGTTTGAAACCTTCGCCGCGCTCGCGCGCCGCAGAGGTACCAGCAATACCTTGCAGCTCAATCACTTTCGCGCTTTCGCCGACTTTCTTCGCAATATAGTCGCCGGCCATTTTACCGCCCAGCACGTTATCGGAAGCAATATGGCTCACCACATCGCCTTTAGAAGCCTGGCGGTCAAGGGTAATGACCGGGATTTTAGCCTGGTTCGCCATCTTCACCGCATTGCCGACAGCATCGGAGTCGGTTGGGTTAATCAGCAGCAGCTTAGCGCCACGCACCGTTAAGTCCTGTACGTTCGCCAGCTCTTTTGCCGGGTTATTCTGAGAATCCAGCACCACCAGGTTGTAACCCAGCTTATCGGCTTCTTTCTGCGCGCCGTCTTTCAGAGAAACGAAGAACGGGTTATTCAGGGTAGAGATAACCAGTGCGATGGTATCTTTCGCCATCGCGTTTGCGCTAACGGTCGCGCTTAGAGCAACAGCAGAGACCAGGGTCGCCAGTTTTTTCATATTCATAGTTAAGATGTCCTGTAGAGTTCTCAGTTACTGCTTTTTGTTATCTACCAGTACCGCCAGTAAAATCACCACCGCTTTGACGATCATCTGGTAATAGGAAGAAACGCCTAAAAGGTTCAGACCATTGTTCAGGAAGCCAAGGATCAGCGCGCCAATCAGCGTGCCGACGATACGACCTTTACCACCGGCCAGGCTAGTGCCGCCAAGTACGACCGCTGCAATCGCATCTAATTCATAGCCCGTCCCCGCCGTCGGCTGCGCAGAGGAAAGACGCGCCACTTCGATGATCCCGGCCAGTGAAGCCAACATTCCGCATAACGCATAGACGATGATTTTCACTCTATTTACGCTGATGCCGGAAAGCCGCGTCGCCGCTTCATTACCGCCCAGGGCATAAATATAACGACCCAGGCGAGTATGGTGCAGCATGTACCAGGCCGCCAGGAAGACAATCGCCATAATCCATACCGGCGTAGGGATCCCCAGCGGGCGTCCGATACCGAACCAGCCGAACAGATCGGCGTTATCGCTAAAGCCGGTGTTGATCGGGCTGCCGTTGGTGTAAACCATCGTCACGCCGCGCAGCAGCAGCATCATTACCAAAGTGGCGATAAACGCCTGCACACGCCCTTTCGCGACAATCACCCCGGTCACCGCGCCAATAGCCGCACCGAGCGCCAGCGCGGCGGCAACGGCCACCAGCGCATTCACTTCGATACCGACGATAGACGCCGCGACGGCGCCGGTCAACGCCAACAGAGAACCGACGGACAGATCGATCCCCGATGTCAGAATGACCAGCGTCATCCCGACCGCCATGATGGCGTTAACGGAAGTCTGCTGCAGAATATTGAACAGGTTATTGACGGTAAAAAAGTTGGGGCTCATGGTCGAAACGATCGCGATCAGCACCAGCAGGGCGATCAGCGATTTTTGCTCCATCAGCCACGCTTTAGTGAAATAGCGGCGACCAGTAACAGCCTGGGTAGTCATCTTTTTTACTCCTGATTCACACGGTTAAGCTTGCCCACAGCGGCAGCCATCAATACTTCCTGGGTGGCCTGCTCGCGTGTGAATTCACCGCCGAGATGCCCTTCATGCATAACAATGATGCGATCGCTCATGCCCAGCACTTCCGGCATCTCCGAAGAGACGAGAATGATGCTCAGGCCATCGGCTTTAAACTGGTTAATCAGCTGGTAGATCTCTTTCTTCGCACCAACGTCGACGCCACGGGTCGGTTCATCGAGGATCAGCACTTTCGGCCGGGTCATCAGCCCGCGAGCGATAGCGACTTTTTGCTGGTTACCGCCGGAAAGCAGGCCGATTGCCTGCTCCATTGAAGGCGTCTTCACATTAAACAGCCGAATGAAATCACTGACCGCCTGCTGTTCATCTTTATGCTTAAGGCTGCCGCCCGCCCGGCTGAAGTAGCGTAGCGCGGTCAATGACATGTTTTCTTTGACCGACATTCCGAGCACCAGGCCATCACGCTTACGGTCTTCGGAGATATAGACAATGCCGTTCGCCAGGCCATCCTGCGGCGAACGGGTGACGACTTCATGGCCATCCAGCGTCACGGAACCGCTGCTACGCGGCAGCGCGCCGTACAGCACCTTCATCAGTTCAGTACGCCCGGCGCCCATCAGCCCGGCGACGCCGAGGATTTCGCCCTGACGCAGGGTAAACGTCACGTTTTCCACACCGGAGCCGCAGAGATTATCAACCTTCAGACGTACCGCGCCCGGCGCCTTATCGAGATGCGGATATTGATCTTCCAGCTTACGGCCAACCATCATCTCGATTAGTCGATCTTCATCCAGCGAAGCCACTTCGCGCTCGGCAATAAATTGCCCGTCGCGAAATACGGTGACGTCATCGCAGATTTCGAAGATCTCTTTCATGCGGTGGGAGATATAGACGATACCGCGCCCCTGCGACTTCAATTCGCGAATGACGCGGAACAGCGATTCGGTCTCGGTATCGGTCAGGGCATCGGTGGGCTCATCCATAATGATGACCTTCGATTCAAAGCTCAGCACTTTGGCGATTTCCACCATTTGCTGATCGCCAATCGACAGATCGCCCACCTGCTTCTGGCTGTTAAAGCGTAAATTCAGCTTCGCCAGCAGCTTGTCCGCTTCGGCATACATCTTTTTCCAGTCGATTTTGCCAAAGCGGTTAACGAACTCGCGGCCGAGGAAGATGTTCTCGGCAATCGTTAATTGCGGGATCAGGTTGAGTTCCTGATGAATGATGCCGATACCAGCTTCCTGTGAGGATTTTGGGCCGTTAAAGGTCGTTTCTTTACCTAACCACTGCAAAGAACCGGCATCACGGGTATAGATACCGGTCAGCACCTTCATCATTGTCGATTTACCGGCGCCATTTTCCCCTACCAGCGCCATTACCCGGCCGGCATAGACATTCAGCGCCGCGCCCGAGAGCGCTTTGACGCCAGGGAACGCTTTATCGATCCCTTTCAGCTGTAATAAAGCTTCCATGACGGCGACCTCAGAAAGTGACGCCAGCACAGAGAATAATATTCGCATACGGGGAACACTCCCCGCTGCGAATTACCGCCTGACTATCTGCGGTTTGTTTTTTGAACTGCTCATGACTGGTGTAACGAATTTCAATCGTATTTCCCTGGTGCTGCTGCAGCTGCTCAAGATGATTGAGCAACGTCGCGTGGAGTTGCGGATTATGGATTTTAATCTCTTCCGCGATGACCGCCGCCTCAACCTGCATTTCCGCCGTTACGACTTCCAGAACCTGCATAAAAGAAGGTACGCCCTGAGTAAGCGCCATATCAATGCGCGCGCTGCTGCGGGGAACCGGCAATCCGGCATCGCAAACAACCAGCGTATCGGTATGACCGAGGCGGGAGATAACGGAAGAAATATCAGCGTTAAGTACGGTGCCTTTTTTCATTTTGTCTCTTTTGCTCCACTAGCGAAACGTTTCGCTGCCCTAAGTATTGTCAATCAGCGAACAGAAAACCACCGGCAGAAGAGAGAAATGTGATCGCCATCGAAACGTTTCGCAACGCGGGGACAAGAAGTTACATCAAGATGTGAGAGACAAAAAAGCCCTTCATTATTGAAGGGCTTTTTGACATCAGATTTCCACCTGCGTACCGAGCTCAATAACCCGGTTAGGAGGGATTTCAAACTGATCCGGCGCGCGCAGGGCGTTACGCTGCAGCAGCAGATACAGCTTGCCACGCAGGCGCAGATACCATGGCCGTTTGCCAATAATCAGCGACTCGTGGGACATAAAGAACGACGTTTCCATCATTCGACAGCTCAACCCTTCCAGGCCGCAGCGATGGAACACCTCTTCGACGTTCGGCGTTTCACGCCAGCCATAGCTTGCCACGACGCGCCAGAACGACGGCGACAGTTGCTCAATCTGCACGCGGCGAACGTTATGCACATACGGGGCATCTTCGGTACGCAGAGTCAGCAGGATCACGCGTTCATGCAGCACCTTGTTGTGTTTCAGGTTATGCAGCAGAGCAAAAGGGATCACGTTCAGGGCGCGAGACATATAGACCGCGGTACCCGGTACGCGCACCGGCGGCGATTTCTCCAGCGAGGAGATCATCGCTTCCAGCGAGTTACCATGCTCGTGCATCCGGCGCAGCAGGCGGAAACGCTCGCTCTTCCAGGTGGTCATCACCGTAAACATCACCAGGCCCAGCGATAACGGCAACCAGCCGCCGGAGACGATTTTATCGAGGTTCGCCGAGAACAGCGGAATATCGATACACAGGAAGGCCACCAGCATCAGGCCGACAAACAGCTTATTCCAGTGCCAGTTTTTGCGCGCCACGGTCGCCGAAAGAATGGAGGTCAACACCATGGTGCCCGTTACCGCAATACCGTACGCCGCCGCCAGATTAGAAGAGTGCTCGAAGCTGACAATGACGATGACCACAGAAACGTACAGCAGCCAGTTAATGAACGGGATGTAAATCTGCCCGGACTCCATTTCCGAAGTATGGATAATGCGCATTGGTGACAGATAGCCCAGACGCACGGCCTGGCGAGTCAGCGAGAAGACCCCGGAAATCACCGCCTGCGAGGCGATAACCGTCGCCAGGGTCGCGATAATCAGCATCGGGATCAGCGCCCATTCCGGCGCCAGCAGGAAGAACGGGTTTTTAATGGCTTCCGGGTGCTTCAGCAGCAGCGCGCCCTGGCCAAAATAGTTAAGCACCAGTGATGGCAGCACCACCGAGAACCACGCCACGCGAATCGGTAGTTTGCCGAAGTGGCCCATATCGGCATACAGCGCTTCCACACCGGTAATCGACAGCACCACCGCGCCAAGCGCAATAAAGGAGACCGTTTTGTACTGCAGGAAGAAATGTACCGCCCAGTAAGGGTTCAGCGCCTGCAGAACTTCCGGGTTATCGAGGATACTGCGAGCGCCAAGCACCGCCAGCAACAGGAACCAGATCAGCATAATTGGCGCGAACAGCTTGCCGACCATCCCGGTACCGTGTTTTTGAATAGCAAATAGCAGGGTCAGCACAATAATGGAGATGGGGACAATCCAGGTATCCAGCTGTGGGGCGATAATTTCCAACCCCTCTATCGCCGACATCACCGATATTGCCGGGGTTATTACTACTTCACCATAGAAGAAGCTACCGCCAATCAGGCCGAGGATCACCAACACGGAGGTCATCTTTGCCGAGGTGTTGCGCCCCGCCAGCGACATCAGCGTTAAGATCCCGCCCTCGCCGGCGTTATCCGCCCGCATCACGAAGGTGATGTATTTAATTGATACGGTAAAGATCAACAGCCAGAAAATCAGCGACAGAAAGCCAAACACCGCATCGCGTTCAACGCCAAAGCCAAACTGGCCTGACAGACATTCGCGAAGAGTATACAGTGGACTGGTACCGATATCGCCGTAAACCACGCCGATTGCCGCCAGCGTTATTGCCGGCAACGATTGTTTATTATCAGTGCTCATAGACTAGTCTTTTCGTTTATAAAACAAATGTGTGCCTAGTCCCTTGGCCCACAAAAAGCGCACAGTATGCACGATTATTTGCTGAATCGTACCCCTAACTGACACCATATTAACTTAGCTCAAAGAAAATAAATCGATTCTTCAGGCTATTACCACCCCTAATCAAACATCTATACTCGACGCAATAACGACACACGACAAAGCACGCAACTCTATTATGGCTCAATCACATTTACTGGCAGAAAGAATTTCCCGACTTAGCGCCGCCCTGGAAAAAGGACTCTTTGAACGCAGCCACGCAATACGTCTGTGCCTGCTGGCTGCGCTCAGCGGCGAGAGCGTATTCCTGCTGGGTCCACCCGGCATCGCGAAAAGCCTGATCGCCCGCCGGCTTAAGTTCGCTTTCAAGCAGGCGCGCGCTTTCGAATATCTGATGACCCGCTTCTCCACCCCGGAAGAAGTTTTCGGCCCGCTGTCTATTCAGGCGCTCAAAGATGAAGGGCGCTATGAGCGTTTAACGGCAGGCTATCTGCCAGAGGCGGAAATCGTCTTCCTGGATGAAATCTGGAAAGCCGGCCCGGCTATCCTTAATACCCTGCTGACGGCCATCAACGAACGCCACTTCCGCAACGGCGCCCATGAAGAGAAAATCCCGATGCGCCTGCTGGTTGCGGCGTCGAACGAACTTCCCGAAGCGGATAACAGCCTCGAAGCCTTATATGACCGCATGCTGATCCGCCTGTGGCTGGATAAAGTGCAGGATAAAACTAACTTCCGCTCGATGCTGGTGAGCCAACAGGATGAAAACAGCAATCCGGTTCCCGAAAACCTGCAAATCAGCACCGAAGAGTTCACCCAGTGGCAGCATGACATTGGTACCGTGAAGTTGCCGGACAATGTCTTCGAGCTGGTTTTCCAACTGCGCCAACAATTAGATGCCTTGCCTAATGCGCCTTACGTTTCCGATCGCCGCTGGAAAAAAGCCATCCGTCTGCTGCAGGCCAGCGCCTTCTTTAGCGGCCGCGACGCCATCGCCCCTATCGACCTGATCCTGTTGAAAGATTGCCTGTGGCATAACATCGAAAGCATGAATCTGATGTCTCAGCAGTTGGAATCCCTGATGACCAGCCATGCCTGGGGCCAGCAGGCGATGCTGACTAAACTGGGCGCTATCATCCAACGCCGCATCCAAATCCAGCAGCAGCACAGCGATAAAACCGCGTTTAAAGTCACGCGCGTGGGCGGCATGTTCAGCCGTAAGCCACATTATGAACTGCCGGACGGAATTGAAGGCGAGACGTTGACGCTGCTTCTCCAGCAACCGCTGAAATTGCACGATCTCGAAGTCATTCATATCGCCTTCGAACGCGAAGCGCTGGTCAACTGGCTGGAAAAAGGCGGCGAGATCCGCGGCAAGCTCAACGGCATCGGTTTTGCCCAGCCATTGACGATGGATGTCGATGCCAGCCAGCACCTGGTGGTGCGCGACGTCAGCCTGCAAGGCTCGCGCCTGTCGCTGCCAGGCAGCGAATCTCAGGAAAATATGCCTGCCGAGATCCGCCAGCAGCTGGAAGCGCTGGATGACGAGTGGCACCAGCAACATAACCGCTTTAGCGAACAGCAAAAATGCCTGTTTATTCCCGGCGACTGGCTGGGGCGTATCGAAGCCAGCCTGCAGGACGTCGGCGCGCAAATTAAACAGGCGCGCCAGCCATGACGCTCGACATGCTGAATGTCATGCTGGCGGTCAGCGAAGAAGGGATGATCGAGGAGATGCTGCTGGCGCTGCTGGCCTCTCCTCAACTGGCGGTGTTCTTTGAAAAATTTCCGCGGCTGAAAAATATCATCGCCGCCGATATTCCGCGCTGGCGAGAAGCGGTTCGCGCCCGGCTCAAAGAGACGCAAATCCCTCCTGAACTGGACGCCGAAGTGCAGATCTATCAGCAGGCTCAGCTGCTTTCAACGTCGCAATTTATTGTGCAACTGCCGCAGATCCTCGGCAAGCTGCATAAGCTACAGTCGCCCTTTGCCGCTCAGGCGCAGCAGCTGGTGGACGATAACGCGACCTTCACCCCAGCGCTACATACTCTGTTCTTACAACGCTGGCGCTTAAGCCTCGTGGTACAGACCACCACCCTCAACCAGCACCTATTAGACGATGAGCGCGATCAGCTGCTCAGCGAGGTGCAGGAACGAATGACGCTCAGCGGGCAGCTAGAGCCGGTGCTGGTGGAAAACGACAACGCCGCTGGCCGCCTGTGGGATATGAGCGCCGGCGAGCTTAAACGTGGCGATTATCAGCTGATCGTGCGCTATGGCGATTTTCTCAGCCAACAACCGGAACTGATGCAACTGGCTGAGCAGTTGGGCAGATCGCGGGAAGCCAAACTGGTGCCGAAGAAAGATGCGCCGATGGAGACCTTCCGCGCGATGGTTCGTGAACCGGCAACGGTACCAGAGCAGGTCGATGGCCTGCAGCAAAGCGACGATATTCTACGTCTGTTGCCGCCAGAGTTGGCAACGCTCGGCATCACCGAACTCGAGTTCGAGTTCTACCGTAAGCTGGTGGAAAAACAGTTGTTAACCTATCGCCTGCACGGCGACGCATGGCGGGAGAAAATAACCGAACGCCCGGTAACCCGGCAGGATTTTGATGAGCAGCCGCGGGGGCCATTTATTGTCTGCGTAGATACCTCAGGTTCGATGGGCGGCTTTAACGAGCAATGCGCTAAAGCCTTTTGTCTGGCGCTGATGCGCGTCGCGCTGGCGGATAACCGTCGCTGCTACATCATGCTGTTCTCCAGCGAAGTGGTGCACTACGAGCTAACCGGCCCGCAGGGGCTTGAACAGGCGATCCGTTTTTTAAGCCAGCGTTTTCGCGGCGGCACCGATCTGGCCAGCTGTTTTCGCGCGATCGTTGAACGTTTGCAAAGCCCGCAATGGGTCGATGCCGATGCGGTGGTGATTTCCGATTTTATCGCCCAGCGGTTGCCGGATGAGGTGGTCAATAAGGTGGGGGAGTTGCAGCACAAACATCAGCACCGTTTTCACGCGGTGGCGATGTCGGTACACGGCAAACCCGGCATCATGCGCATCTTCGATCATATCTGGCGCTTTGATACCGGATTGCGTAGCCGCCTGCTGCGTCGCTGGCGGCGTTAATCTTTACAACAGAGCGGCGACGCTTTCACGCACCTGCGTGGGCCATACGCCGCACTGTACCTGGCCGATATGGTCAAGCTGCAGCAACAGCATGGTTAAACGAGACTGGCCAATACCGCCGCCAATGGTCTGCGGCATTTCGCCGCGCAGCAGCGCCTGGTGCCATTCAAGCTGCAGACGGTCTTCATCGCCGGTCACCGCCAACTGGCGCTTCAGCGCCTCGGCGTCAACACGGATCCCCATAGAGGAAAGCTCAAAAGCGTCTTCCAGCACCGGGTTCCACACCAGGATATCGCCGTTCAGGCCGGCAAAACCCTCCGCTGATGGCGAGCTCCAGTCATCATAATCCGGCGCGCGAACATCGTGGCGCTTGCCGTCAGACAGTTTACCGCCGATACCGATTAAGAAAACGGCGCCAAGCTCTTTAGCTATCGCCCGCTCGCGGCCTTTGGCATCCAGATCCGGATAACGGCTCAGCAACTCCTGACTGTGAATAAAGTGGATCTGTTCCGGCAGGAATGGCGTCAGACCAAATTCCTGACTTACCGCCAGCTCGGTGGCTTTGATCCCGGCGTAGATCGCCTCAACCGTCGCTTTCAACGTGCCAGTATGGCGTTCGCCGTCGCCCATGACGCGTTCCCAGTCCCACTGGTCAACGTAAACGGAGTGAATTGGGGTGAGGCGGTCTTCATCGGGGCGAAGGGCCTTCATGTGCGTGTACAGCCCTTCGCCCGCGCTGAAGTCGTGTTGTCCCAGGGTTTGACGCTTCCACTTCGCCAGTGAATGAACCACTTCGAATTGGGCGTCTGGCAGTGTTTTCACTTTTACCTGAACCGCTTTCTCGCAGCCGGACAAGTTGTCCTGCGTCCCATCTCCTACGCGGCTTAAGATCGGCGCCTGCACTTCAATCAGGCCAAGCTTCTCTTCCAGCTGACGGGAAAAATGGGATTTAACGAAACTAATCTGGCGTTGTTTTGCGATGTATGCGGTTTTCATTTTTTATTACTCCTGCGTCCTGTTGATATTGATTAAGCAACAGAAATGGCACTGAATTCAATAATCAATCAATAAAAAGACGCCTTGAGTTTTGATTCATTAAATTAAAAAGCTAAAATAGAAAGAATCATCAAACATCATAAGAAAAAACAATGGAAAATTATCAGATCGACAATCTGGACCGCGGCATTCTTGATGCCCTAATGGCGAATGCGCGCACCGCTTACGCCGAACTGGCCAAACAGTTCGGCGTGAGTCCAGGTACGATTCACGTACGCGTAGAGAAAATGAAACAGGCGGGCATAATTACGGGGGCGCGAATCGACGTCAGCCCGAAACAGCTCGGTTATGACGTCGGCTGCTTCATCGGCATTATTCTTAAGAGCGCCAAAGACTATCCTTCCGCTCTCGCCCGGCTGGAGAGCCTGGAGGAGGTGACCGAGGCTTACTACACCACCGGCCACTACAGCATCTTTATTAAGGTGATGTGTAAATCCATCGATGCCCTGCAGCAGGTACTTATCAACAAGATCCAAACAATCGATGAAATTCAGTCCACTGAAACCCTGATCGTGCTGCAAAACCCGATCATGCGTACCATCAAGCCCTGATCGTTTTTTTTAATCCCACATTTTTCCACAGGTAGATCCCAGCTCGCTCACAGCGTACAATACGCCACTCAGAATAGTTGAGCGAGCGATCGGCGATCATGGCAGACATTACACTTATCAGCGGCAGCACCCTGGGCAGTGCGGAATATGTAGCAGAACATCTGGCGGAAAAGCTGGAAGAAGCGGGCTACAGCACTGATATCCAGCACGGTCCGCTGGTTGACGATCTGCAGGCAGAAGGGATCTGGTTAGTTATCTCTTCTACCCATGGCGCCGGCGATATTCCGGACAACCTGGTCCCCTTTTATGAAGCGTTGCTGGAGAAGCAGGTCGATCTTTCTGCCGTTCGCTTTGGCGCGGTGGGTATCGGTAGCCGCGAATATGACACTTTTTGCGGCGCAATCGACAAACTCGAAGCAGCATTAAAGGCCAACGGGGCAAAACAGATCGGTGAAACGCTGAAAATTAATGTCCTCGAACACGAGATTCCTGAAGATCCGGCCGAGGTTTGGGTGGGATCCTGGAAAGATTTACTCTGAGTTTTGTAAAGATCCGCAGCTTCTTCTGTGGATAACCCTGCTCAAAAGCTTGGATCAACCGGTAGTTATCCAAAGAATAACCGGAGTACGCTTTTTGAGCTGTGCATAACCCTTCATTCTGATCCCAGCTTATACGGAACAGGATCACCGATCATTCACAGATTGCGATCCTTCTTAAGCGTTTGATCTTAAACAGTGGATCCGACTTATCCACAAAGAGAGTCGATCCTAATAAGAGATCACAATAGAACAGATCTCTAAATAAAAGATCTTCTTTTTAATACTCAGGATCCCGGCCCCTTTCTCGAAAGAGCAAAGTTGAGTAGAATCCACGGCCCGGGCTTCAATCCATTTTCAAACCGCGTTATGCGAGGCAGATCACCATGTTTTATCAGGATCCTTTTGACGTCATCATCATTGGCGGGGGTCATGCAGGCACTGAGGCCGCGATGGCAGCAGCGCGAATGGGCCAACAAACCCTGCTTTTGACACACAATATCGACACGCTGGGGCAGATGAGCTGCAACCCGGCGATTGGCGGCATTGGGAAGGGACACCTGGTAAAAGAAGTGGACGCGCTCGGTGGTCTGATGGCGAAAGCGATCGATCAGGCAGGTATTCAGTTTAGGATACTAAACGGTAGCAAAGGCCCAGCTGTTCGTGCGACCCGCGCCCAGGCCGACCGCGTGCTGTATCGCCAGGCGGTACGCACCGCGCTGGAGAACCAGCCGAACCTGATGATCTTCCAGCAGGCGGTAGAAGATCTGATTGTCGAAAACGATCGTGTCGTCGGCGCGGTGACCCAAATGGGCCTCAAGTTCCGCGCTAAGTCGGTGGTACTAACCGTCGGCACCTTCCTGGATGGCAAAATCCACATTGGGCTGGACAACTACAGCGGCGGTCGCGCTGGCGATCCGCCGTCGATCCCGCTGTCTCGCCGTCTGCGTGAACTGCCGCTGCGCGTAAGCCGCCTGAAAACCGGTACTCCGCCGCGTATTGACGCACGCACCATCGATTTTAGCGTGCTGGCGCAACAGCACGGCGATAACCCGATGCCGGTCTTCTCGTTTATGGGTTCCGCGGATCAACATCCGCGCCAGGTACCGTGCTATATCACGCACACCAACGAGAAAACCCATGATGTGATCCGCAGCAACCTCGATCGCAGCCCCATGTACGCCGGGGTGATTGAAGGTATCGGCCCACGTTACTGCCCGTCGATCGAAGACAAGGTCATGCGCTTTGCCGATCGCAACCAGCATCAGATCTTCCTTGAACCGGAAGGGCTGACTTCAAACGAAATTTATCCAAACGGTATCTCCACCAGCCTGCCGTTTGATGTGCAAATGCAAATCGTCCGTTCAATGCAGGGGATGGAAAACGCGAAGATCGTTCGCCCTGGCTATGCCATTGAGTACGATTTCTTTGACCCGCGTGACCTGAAGCCGACGCTGGAGAGCAAATACATTCAGGGTCTGTTCTTCGCCGGCCAGATTAACGGCACTACCGGTTATGAAGAAGCCGCCGCGCAGGGTTTGCTTGCCGGTCTTAATGCCGCCCGCTTCTCTGCGGAAAAAGAAGGCTGGGCGCCGCGTCGCGATCAGGCCTACCTTGGCGTGCTGGTGGACGATCTGTGCACACTTGGTACTAAAGAACCATACCGCATGTTTACCTCCCGTGCGGAATATCGCCTGATGCTGCGTGAAGACAACGCCGATCTGCGCCTGACTGAACAGGGGCGTGAGCTGGGGCTGGTGGACGATGAGCGCTGGGCGCGTTTCAACGAGAAACTGGAAAGCATTGAGCGTGAACGCCAACGCCTGAAAACCAGCTGGGTTAACCCGCTGGCGGAAAGCGCAGCCGAAGTGAACGCTCACCTGACCGCGCCGCTGTCGCGCGAAGCCAGCGGCGAAGATCTGCTGCGTCGCCCGGAAATGACCTACGAACAGCTGGTTCAGCTTTCTCCGTTCGCGCCGGGCCTGCAGGATCAACAGGCGGCCGAGCAGGTTGAGATTCAGGTTAAGTACGAAGGTTATATCGCTCGCCAGCAGGACGAGATCGAAAAACAGCAGCGCAACGAGAATACTTTGCTGCCGGCAACGCTCGATTACCGTCAGGTATCCGGCCTGTCCAACGAGGTTATTGCCAAGCTGAACGACCATAAACCGTCATCGATCGGCCAGGCATCGCGTATTTCCGGGATTACCCCGGCGGCAATTTCTATTTTGCTGGTGTGGCTGAAAAAGCAGGGGATGCTGCGCCGCAGCGCCTGATAATCGTCAGAGCGCGTTAATTTGGCGGATGCAAAATCAGCGATCGCCTTTATAATTCACAGCCCGGTAAGCGTTAGCGCCTCCGGGCTCATTATTTTTAGAAGGTACTCACCGTGCTCAACAAACTTTCTCGTCTGCTGGACGAAGCGGGTATTTCGCTCACCGATCACCAGAAAAACCAGCTGGTGGCGTATGTCGGGCTGCTGGATAAGTGGAACAAAGCCTATAACCTGACCTCTGTTCGCGATCCTAACGAGATGCTGGTTCGCCATATCCTCGATAGCATTATCGTTGCGCCATATCTACAGGGCTCCCGCTTTATCGATGTGGGAACCGGCCCGGGCCTGCCGGGTATTCCGCTGGCTATCGTGCGCCCGGAATCTCATTTCACATTACTGGATAGCCTTGGCAAGCGTGTGCGCTTCCTGCGCCAGGTCCAGCATGAGCTAAAACTGGATAACATCACCCCCGTGCAGAGCCGTGTGGAAGCGTTTCCCGCCGAGCCGCCGTTTGATGGCGTCATTAGCCGCGCTTTTGCCTCGCTGAACGACATGGTGAGCTGGTGCCACCACCTGCCGGCGGCAGATGGGCATTTCTACGCGTTGAAAGGGCAGGCGCAGGAAAGTGAAATGGCAGACCTGCCAGAAGGTTACCAGGTTTGCGACGTGATTAAACTGCATGTACCCCAGTTGGAAGGGGAGAGACATTTGGTGGTCATTAAGCCAAACGCCTTATAATTTTTATCAAAAAATGTGGAAAAAATGTGGCCTGCGCATGTTACAAAAATCAAAGTTACCTGCGGGTATTATCTGGCCACTTTTAACCTTGTTTTTACTATGGCTTTTCTAGTGTTTAACTTTAGCGTGGTGGTTTACTGGCAGAATAGTCAACTTTGAAAATATCAGGGTGCTAAAAATCGATGAACTGTCAGTTCATATTGATGTTAAATTTTTATTATAAATGTCAATAAAAGGTTTTTATTGTATGTGGGGTTGTTTTACAAAAAGACCTCACTTTTTATCTTGAATATCAAAAAGATGAAAACTTACTGATTCTGTACAGATTTAATTCGATTGCGCCGAAAATGTTTATTATGTGATCTGATGCACGCTTTAATGGCCGCGTTTTCTCATTATTTGCACTTCTGGTTGATCCCTCACTGATTGACGAAATGCATGAAAAATTGCCGCTCAGAAAATAATTAAACATTTATTCACTATTTTGCTACTTAATGTTTGAAATCACGTGTTGTCACCGTATAATTTGTCCGCTTTTTGACGCTTGACTCTTGGTCTTAAAGAACGTTTTATACGACACGCGGCATACCTCGAAGGGAGCAGGAGTAAAAACGTGATGTCTATGTCGCTCGTGAGTCGAAACGTTGCTCGAAAGCTTCTGTTTATTCAGTTACTGGCAGTAATAGCAAGTGGACTGCTGTTCAGCCTCAAAGACCCCTTCTGGGGCATCTCCGCCATATGCGGAGGTTTGGCAGTCGTTTTGCCAAACGCGTTGTTTATGATTTTTGCCTGGCGCCATCAGGCGCATACACCAGCTCAAGGCCGAGTGGCCTGGACCTTCGCCTTCGGTGAAGCATTCAAGGTGTTGCTGACCTTCGCCCTACTGGCGATGGCGCTGGCGGTTTTTGAAGTGGTATTTTTGCCGCTGATAGTGACGTGGGTTTTGGTGCTGGTGGTACAAATTCTGGCTCCAGCTGTAATTAACAACAAAGGGTAAAAGGCATCATGGCTTCAGAAAATATGACGCCGCAGGATTACATAGGACACCATCTGAATAACCTTCAGTTGGACCTACGTACATTCTCGCTGGTGGATCCGCACAACCCCCCAGCCACCTTCTGGACGCTCAATATTGACTCCATGTTTTTCTCGGTGGTTCTCGGTCTGCTGTTCCTTGCCATGTTCCGTAGCGTTGCTAAGAGAGCGACCAGCGGCGTACCAGGGAAATTCCAAACCTTCATCGAAATGATCATCGGCTTCGTCCATGGCAGCGTCAAAGACATGTACCATGGCAAGAGCAAGGTCATCGCGCCGCTGGCGCTTACCGTGTTCGTCTGGGTATTCCTGATGAACCTGATGGACCTGCTGCCAATCGACCTGATTCCTTATATCGGCGAACACATTTTCGGCCTGCCTGCACTGCGCGTGGTTCCGTCTGCTGACGTGAACATCACCCTGTCAATGGCGCTTGGCGTGTTCATCCTGATTATTTTCTACAGCATCAAAATGAAAGGCGTTGGTGGGTTCGTTAAAGAACTGACCATGCAGCCGTTCAATCACTGGGCGTTCATTCCTGTCAACTTAATCCTTGAAGGGGTAAGCCTGCTGTCCAAACCGGTTTCTCTCGGTCTGCGACTGTTCGGCAACATGTATGCCGGTGAGCTGATTTTCATTCTGATTGCTGGTCTGTTGCCGTGGTGGTCACAGTGGATTCTGAATGTGCCTTGGGCCATTTTCCACATCCTGATTATTACGCTGCAAGCCTTCATCTTCATGGTTCTGACGATTGTCTATCTGTCGATGGCATCCGAAGAGCATTGATTTTTACCAACACTACTACGTTTTAACTGAAACAAACTGGAGACTGTCATGGAAAACCTGAATATGGATCTGCTGTACATGGCTGCCGCTGTGATGATGGGTCTGGCGGCAATCGGTGCTGCGATCGGTATCGGCATCCTCGGGGGTAAATTCCTGGAAGGCGCAGCGCGTCAACCGGATCTGATTCCTCTGCTGCGTACTCAGTTCTTTATCGTTATGGGTCTGGTGGATGCTATCCCGATGATCGCTGTAGGTCTGGGTCTGTACGTGATGTTTGCTGTCGCGTAGTAAGTTGTTCGAAAGAAACCTAAGCCACAGAGTTAATTTAAGAGGTATTGTGCTGTGAACATGAACGCAACAATCCTCGGCCAGGCCATCGCGTTTGTTATCTTCGTATGGTTCTGCATGAAGTACGTATGGCCGCCATTAATGGCTGCCATCGAAAAGCGCCAGAAAGAAATTTCTGACGGTTTAGCTTCTGCAGAACGCGCTAAGAAAGATTTGGACCTTGCACAGGCCAACGCGACCGACCAGCTGAAAAAAGCGAAAGCGGAAGCCCAGGTAATCATCGAGCAAGCGAACAAGCGTCGCTCTCAGATTCTGGACGAAGCTAAAGCTGAAGCAGAACAGGAACGCACCAAAATCGTCGCACAGGCGCAGGCTGAAATCGATGCCGAACGTAAACGTGCTCGCGAAGAACTGCGTAAGCAGGTTGCTATCCTGGCTGTTGCTGGCGCCGAGAAGATCATCGAACGTTCCGTGGATGAAGCTGCTAACAGCGACATCGTGGATAAACTTGTCGCTGAACTGTAAGGAGGGAGGGGCTGATGTCTGAATTTGTAACGGTAGCTCGCCCCTACGCCAAAGCAGCTTTTGACTTTGCCGTCGAACACAAAAGTGTTGAGCGCTGGCAGGATATGCTGGCGTTTGCCGCTGAAGTGACTAAAAACGAACAAATGGCAGAGCTTCTCTCCGGTGCCCTGGCGCCGGAAACGCTCTCAGATGCGTTTATCGCTATCTGCGGCGAGCAACTTGACGAAAACGGTCAGAACCTGATTCGGGTGATGGCTGAAAATGGTCGTCTGAAGGTGCTCCCGGATGTTCTTGAGCAGTTCATTCACCTGCGTGCGGCCAGCGAGGCCATCGCAGAGGTAGATGTTATTTCTGCCAACCAACTGAGTGAAGAACAGCTTGCGAAGATCTCCGGCGCGATGGAAAAGCGTCTGTCACGCAAAGTTAAGCTGAATTGCAAAATCGATAAGTCTGTTATGGCAGGAGTTATCATCCGCTCGGGTGATATGGTCATTGATGGTAGCGTACGCGGCCGTCTTGATCGCCTGGCAGACGTCTTGCAGTCTTAAGGGGACTGGAGCATGCAACTGAATTCCACCGAAATCAGCGAACTGATCAAGCAGCGCATTGCTCAGTTCAATGTTGTGAGTGAAGCTCACAACGAAGGTACTATTGTTTCTGTAAGTGACGGTGTTATCCGCATCCACGGCCTGGCCGATTGTATGCAGGGTGAAATGATCTCCCTGCCGGGTAACCGTTACGCTATCGCACTGAACCTGGAGCGCGACTCCGTTGGTGCGGTTGTGATGGGTCCGTATGCTGACCTCGCCGAAGGCATGAAGGTTAAGTGTACTGGCCGTATTCTGGAAGTTCCGGTCGGTCGTGGTCTGTTAGGCCGCGTAGTGAACACCCTGGGTGCGCCAATTGACGGTAAAGGTCCTGTTGAGCACGATGGTTTCTCGCCAATCGAAGTTATCGCTCCGGGCGTTATCGATCGTCAATCCGTAGACCAGCCGGTACAGACCGGTTACAAATCTGTTGATGCCATGATTCCAATCGGCCGTGGCCAGCGTGAGCTGATCATCGGTGACCGTCAGACCGGTAAAACCGCGATGGCAATCGATGCGATCATCAACCAGCGTGATTCCGGCATCAAATGCGTATACGTAGCTATCGGCCAGAAAGCGTCCACCATCTCTAACGTGGTGCGTAAACTGGAAGAGCACGGCGCGCTGTCCAACACTATCGTTGTTGTGGCGACCGCTTCTGAATCTGCTGCGCTGCAATACCTGGCGCCGTATGCCGGTTGCGCAATGGGCGAATACTTCCGCGACCGCGGTGAAGATGCGCTGATCGTTTACGATGACCTGTCTAAACAGGCTGTTGCTTACCGTCAGGTTTCCCTGCTGCTCCGTCGTCCGCCAGGACGTGAAGCATTCCCGGGCGACGTGTTCTACCTCCACTCCCGTCTGCTGGAGCGCGCATCCCGCGTTAACGCGGAATACGTTGAGAAGTTCACCAATGGTGAAGTTAAAGGTAAAACCGGCTCCCTGACTGCGCTGCCGATTATCGAGACGCAAGCGGGTGACGTTTCCGCATTCGTTCCGACCAACGTAATTTCCATTACCGATGGTCAGATCTTCCTGGAAACCAACCTGTTCAACTCCGGTATTCGTCCGGCGGTTAACCCGGGTATCTCCGTATCCCGTGTTGGTGGTGCTGCTCAGACCAAGATCATCAAGAAACTGTCCGGTGGTATCCGTACCGCGCTGGCGCAGTATCGTGAACTGGCTGCGTTCTCTCAGTTCGCATCCGATCTGGACGAAGCGACTCGTAAGCAGCTGAGCCACGGTCAGAAAGTGACCGAACTGCTGAAACAGAAACAGTATGCCCCTATGTCTGTAGCACAGCAGGGCCTGGTACTGTTCGCTGCTGAACGCGGTTACCTCGAAGATGTGGAACTGGCGAAAATCGGTAGCTTCGAAGCCGCTCTGCTGGCTTACGTTGACCGTGACCACGCTCCGCTGATGCAAGAGATTAACCAGACCGGTGGCTATAACGACGAGATCGAAGGCAAGCTGAAAGGCATCCTCGACTCCTTCAAAGCAACCCAGTCCTGGTAAAGTCTGGCGGCTTGCCTTAGGGCAGGCCGCAAGGCATTGAGGAGAAGCTCATGGCCGGCGCAAAAGAGATACGTAGTAAGATCGCAAGCGTCCAGAACACGCAAAAGATCACCAAAGCGATGGAGATGGTCGCCGCCTCCAAAATGCGTAAAACGCAGGATCGCATGGCGGCCAGCCGTCCATATGCAGATACTATGCGCAAAGTGATTGGTCACCTTGCGAACGGTAATCTGGAATATAAGCACCCGTACCTGGAAGAACGCGACGTTAAACGCGTGGGCTACCTGGTGGTGTCGACCGACCGTGGTCTGTGCGGTGGCTTGAACATTAACCTGTTCAAAAAACTGCTGGCGGATATGAAAGCATGGTCCGATAAAGGCGTTCAGTGCGACCTCGCAATGATCGGCTCTAAAGGCGTGTCTTTCTTTAACTCCGTGGGCGGCAATATTGTGGCCCAGGTGACCGGTATGGGTGATAACCCGTCCCTGTCCGAACTGATCGGCCCGGTAAAAGTGATGTTGCAGGCCTACGATGAAGGCCGTCTGGACAAGCTTTACGTTGTCAGCAACAAATTTATTAACACCATGTCTCAGGCTCCGACCATCACTCAACTGCTGCCGTTACCGGCTTCAGAAGATGATGATCTGAAACGTAAGTCCTGGGATTACCTGTATGAGCCCGATCCGAAAGCGCTGCTGGATACCCTCCTGCGTCGTTATGTGGAATCTCAGGTTTATCAGGGCGTGGTAGAAAACCTGGCCAGCGAGCAGGCCGCCCGTATGGTGGCGATGAAAGCCGCGACCGATAATGGCGGCAGCCTGATTAAAGAGCTGCAGTTGGTATACAACAAAGCTCGTCAGGCCAGCATTACTCAGGAACTCACCGAGATCGTCTCGGGGGCCGCCGCGGTTTAACCAGGTTATTTCGTAGAGGATTTAAGATGGCTACTGGAAAGATTGTCCAGGTAATCGGCGCCGTGGTCGACGTCGAGTTCCCTCAGGATGCCGTACCACGCGTGTACGATGCCCTTGAGGTACAGAATGGTAATGAGAGCCTGGTGCTGGAAGTTCAGCAGCAGCTCGGCGGTGGCGTAGTTCGTGCTATCGCCATGGGTTCTTCCGACGGTCTGCGTCGTGGTCTGGAAGTTAAAGACCTCGAGCACCCGATCGAAGTCCCGGTAGGTAAAGCGACTCTGGGCCGTATCATGAACGTCCTGGGTCAGCCGATCGACATGAAAGGCGACATCGGCGAAGAAGAACGTTGGGCTATCCACCGCGCGGCGCCTTCCTATGAAGAGCTGTCCAGCTCTCAGGAACTGCTGGAAACCGGCATCAAAGTTATCGACTTGATGTGTCCGTTCGCTAAGGGCGGTAAAGTTGGTCTGTTCGGTGGTGCGGGTGTAGGTAAAACCGTAAACATGATGGAGCTGATCCGTAACATCGCGATCGAGCACTCCGGTTACTCCGTGTTTGCGGGCGTTGGTGAGCGTACTCGTGAGGGTAACGACTTCTATCACGAAATGACCGACTCCAACGTTCTGGATAAAGTATCCCTGGTTTACGGCCAGATGAACGAGCCGCCGGGAAACCGTCTGCGCGTTGCGCTGACCGGCCTGACCATGGCTGAGAAATTCCGTGACGAAGGTCGTGACGTTCTGCTGTTCGTCGATAACATCTATCGTTACACCCTGGCCGGTACTGAAGTATCTGCACTGCTGGGCCGTATGCCTTCAGCGGTAGGTTATCAGCCGACTCTGGCGGAAGAGATGGGCGTTCTGCAGGAACGTATCACCTCCACCAAAACCGGTTCTATCACCTCCGTTCAGGCGGTATACGTACCTGCGGATGACTTGACTGACCCATCCCCAGCAACCACCTTTGCGCACCTTGACGCAACCGTGGTACTGAGCCGTCAGATCGCGTCTCTGGGTATCTACCCGGCCGTTGACCCGCTGGATTCCACCAGCCGTCAGCTGGATCCGCTGGTTGTTGGTCAGGAACACTACGACACCGCGCGTGGCGTACAGTCCCTGCTGCAGCGTTATCAGGAACTGAAAGACATCATCGCCATCCTGGGTATGGATGAACTGTCTGAAGAAGATAAACTGGTGGTAGCTCGCGCTCGTAAGATCCAGCGCTTCCTGTCCCAGCCGTTCTTCGTAGCAGAAGTATTTACCGGTTCCCCGGGCAAATACGTTTCGCTGAAAGACACCATCCGTGGCTTTAAAGGCATCATGGAAGGCGAATACGATCACCTGCCGGAGCAGGCGTTCTACATGGTCGGTTCCATCGAAGAAGCCGTGGAAAAAGCCAAAAAACTTTAACGCCTTAATCGGAGGGTGATATGGCAATGACTTACCACCTGGATGTCGTCAGCGCAGAGAAACAGATGTTCTCTGGCCTGGTCGAGAAAATCCAGGTAACGGGTAGCGAAGGTGAGCTGGGTATTTTCCCGGGTCACGCGCCGCTGCTCACCGCCATTAAGCCTGGTATGATTCGCATCGTTAAACAGTTCGGTCACGAAGAGTTTATCTATCTGTCCGGCGGCATTCTTGAAGTGCAACCGGGCAACGTGATCGTTCTGGCCGATACGGCAATTCGTGGTCAGGATCTCGACGAAGCGCGAGCCCTGGAAGCGAAACGTAAAGCGGAAGAGCACATCAAGAGCTCTCACGGCGACGTGGATTACGCTCAGGCGTCCGCGGAACTGGCCAAAGCGATCGCTAAACTGCGCGTTATCGAATTGACCAAAAAAGCGATGTAACACCGGCTTGAAAGCTAAAAGCCAGTCTGGAAACAGACTGGCTTTTTTTATGCTTAATACGACAGCGGTGACGTCGGACAAAACACACTCCCCCTTAATTGTTATTGATTAGTTAAATGATGAAGCGTAGACTGATTTTTGTGATGCAAATCACAAAAAACACTATCAAACCGCACCTGCAATCTGGAAATCATCATGAAACTGTTCCACAAAATCATCGCCAAATTTAGCGCCCTGAGCTTCTGATCGCCGCGCTACCGTCCTGCTTTCACGCACTATCGCTCATCAAAACGACAACACATGCGATGTGAAACAACGGAAAAGAGGTCACCCGAGGGTGGCCTCTTTGCTTTTTATGCCTCTCTTTAACCACTTTCCAGCCCAAACTCATTGACCTTTCCCGCCCGGGACAGGCTAAAATTCTGTCAGGTTATAAACTTACGGTTTATCAGCGACAACGGTAAACACTGCTTTATTCAGGTGACAAAAAAACAGCAAAAGCAGTGAGATAGAAGGCCTTTCCCCTCACTATCATCGTTTTTCAGCGTTAAACTGTTTTACGATGGTTAAAAATAGCGCCCTAAAATGGTGTATAGCATTGAGCCTGGACGTTTTCTCCGCGTCTCGTTTCATGATGAAAAATATGTAGCAATTTCAACGTGAAAGGCTTTTACTTTTCGTTCTAACAGCTGTCAGGATGCGTATGTCAAACAGTGCGATGAGCGTGGTTATCCTTGCCGCAGGCAAAGGGACCCGCATGTATTCCGATCTTCCTAAGGTGCTGCATACTCTGGCCGGGAAGCCAATGGTGCAACACGTCATTGATGCGGCTAAAGATTTAGGCGCTGCCGCGGTACACCTGGTGTACGGCCACGGCGGCGATCTGCTGCGTCAAACGCTGCATGAAGATAACCTCAACTGGGTGCTGCAAGCAGAGCAGCTCGGTACCGGCCATGCGATGCAGCAGGCGGCGCCGTTCTTCAATGATGATGAAGATATCTTGATGCTCTATGGCGATGTGCCGCTGATTTCGGTTGAAACGCTACAGCGCCTGCGCGCCGCAAAACCGCAGGGCGGTATCGGCCTGTTGACGGTGAAGCTGGATGATCCAACCGGTTATGGGCGCATCACGCGTGAAAATGGCCAGGTGACAGGTATCGTTGAGCATAAAGACGCCAGCGAAGCTCAGCGCCAGATTCAGGAAATCAATACCGGGATTCTGGTTGCTAACGGCGCGGACCTGAAACGCTGGCTGGCGAAGCTCACTAACAATAACGCCCAGGGCGAATACTACATCACCGATATTATCGCGATGGCCCATCAGGAAGGTCATGAGATCGTTGCGGTGCATCCTCAGCGCCTGAGCGAAGTTGAAGGGGTGAACAATCGCCTGCAACTTGCGCGTCTGGAAAGAGTGTATCAGTCAGAGCAGGCGGAAAAACTGCTGTTGGCGGGCGTGATGCTGCGCGATCCGGCGCGTTTCGATCTGCGCGGCGTGCTGAAACACGGGCGCGATGTCGAAATTGATACTAACGTTATTCTGCAAGGTCATGTCGTGCTGGGCGATCGCGTGAAGATCGGCGCCGGCTGCGTCATCAAAGACAGCGTCATCGGTGATGACTGCGAAATCAGCCCGTATAGCGTGGTTGAAGATGCGCAGCTGCAGGCCGCCTGCACCATCGGCCCGTTTGCGCGTCTGCGTCCGGGGGCTGAGCTGTTGGAAGGCGCTCACGTCGGCAACTTTGTCGAAATGAAGAAAGCGCGTCTGGGCAAAGGTTCGAAGGCAGGACACCTCTCCTACCTCGGCGATGCTGAAATTGGCGACAACGTTAATATCGGCGCGGGTACTATCACCTGTAACTATGATGGCGCAAATAAGCATAAAACGATCATCGGCGATGATGTGTTTGTCGGTTCTGATACGCAACTGGTCGCGCCGGTCAGCGTCGGTAATGGCGTGACGATTGCCGCGGGCACCACCGTCACGCGTAATATAGCTGACAACGAACTGGTGCTAAGTCGCGTGCCGCAGGTCCACAAACAGGGCTGGCAGCGACCGGTGAAGAAAAAGTAGTGATTAGATTGTCGCCGGGTGAGAGATCGCCCGGCAAACCAGGATGAGAGGATCAATATAGGTCCCCGTCCGCAGGCAGTACCATAAAAATAACCCCACTCTCTACAAGGCTCGGGGCGCCCGTAAAGGGCAAATACAGGTCAGCGACAACGCATGGCATATCGCCATTATCAGGAAATTTAACTATGTGTGGAATTGTTGGCGCAGTCGCGCAGCGTGATATTGCTGAAATCCTTCTCGAAGGTTTACGTCGTCTGGAATACCGTGGCTATGACTCTGCCGGTCTGGCTGTGGTCGATAACGAAGGTCATATGACCCGCGTTCGTCGTCTCGGTAAAGTTCAGATGCTGGCTCAGGCGGTAGAAGAGCAACCGTTACACGGCGGTACCGGGATTGCCCATACCCGCTGGGCGACGCACGGCGAGCCGTCTGAGAGCAATGCGCATCCGCATGTTTCTGAACATATTGCGGTGGTCCATAACGGGATCATCGAGAACCATGAGCCGCTGCGCGCCCTGCTGCAGTCTCGCGGCTATGTCTTCGTCTCTGAGACCGATACCGAAGTTATCGCGCATCTGGTGCACTGGGAGCTGGAACAGGGCGGTACCTTGCGTGAAGCCGTACTGCGTGCAATCCCGCAGCTGCGCGGCGCCTATGGTACGGTGATCATGGATACCCGCGATCCGGGGACGCTGCTGGCGGCACGCTCAGGCAGCCCGCTGGTCATTGGCCTGGGCATGGGCGAAAACTTTATCGCTTCTGACCAGCTGGCGCTGCTACCGGTGACCCGCCGCTTTATCTTCCTCGAAGAGGGTGATATTGCCGAAGTTACCCGTCGTACGGTGGTGATTTTCGATAAATCCGGCGCGGAAGTGAATCGCCAGGAGATCGAATCTAATCTGCAGTATGACGCCGGTGATAAGGGGATTTATCGCCACTATATGCAGAAAGAGATTTATGAGCAGCCGAACGCGATTAAGAACACCCTGACCGGGCGCATCAGCCATGGCGAGGTCGATCTCAGCGAGCTGGGGCCGAATGCCAACGCGCTGCTGTCGCAGGTTGAGCATATCCAGATTGTTGCCTGCGGAACCTCGTATAACTCCGGGATGGTCTCCCGTTACTGGTTCGAAGCGTTAGCCGGCGTGCCGTGCGATGTCGAGATTGCTTCGGAATTCCGCTACCGCAAATCCGCGGTGCGCCGCAACAGCCTGATGATCACCCTCTCCCAGTCCGGTGAGACGGCGGATACTCTGGCGGCGCTGCGCCTCTCTAAAGAGCTTGGCTATCTGGGTTCGTTGGCCATCTGCAACGTTCCGGGCTCTTCGCTGGTGCGCGAGTCTGACCTGGCGTTGATGACCAAAGCCGGTACCGAAATCGGCGTGGCATCGACCAAAGCCTTTACCACTCAGCTGACCGTGCTGTTGATGCTGGTGGCGAAGCTGGCGCGTCTCAAGGGCCAGGATGCGGCTATCGAGCAGGATATCGTGCATGGCCTGCAGGCGCTGCCGAACCGTATCGAGCAGATGCTGTCGCAGGATAAGCGCATCGAACAGCTGGCGGAACGTTTCTCCGATAAGCATCACGCGCTGTTCCTTGGCCGCGGCGATCAGTACCCGATCGCGCTGGAAGGGGCGCTGAAGCTGAAAGAGATCTCCTACATTCATGCTGAAGCTTATGCGGCGGGCGAGCTGAAACACGGCCCGCTGGCGCTGATTGATGCCGAAATGCCGGTCATCGTTGTGGCGCCGAACAACGAACTGTTGGAAAAACTAAAATCCAATATTGAAGAAGTTCGCGCCCGCGGCGGTGAACTGTACGTCTTCGCCGATGGAGACGCCGGTTTCAGCGGCAGCGACAACATGCACATCATCGAGATGCCACATGTCGAAGAGGTGATTGCGCCGATCTTCTACACCGTGCCGCTGCAGCTGCTGGCTTATCACGTTGCGCTGATCAAAGGCACCGACGTTGACCAGCCGCGTAACCTGGCGAAATCGGTGACCGTAGAGTAATCAGGCTGTACGGACCGACACTCTTGTGAGTGACGCTATAATCCGGTATTTCTGCAAGGGATACCGGATTTTTTTATCAGCTATCAGCGGTTGATTGTGTGTTTGCGGATAGCGTTACCGCCATTGCTTATAAAAAACCATCTTTTTAGGAGTGAGTTGCCCAACATCTCAACGTTGCCAGATGATTTTACGCTATCCATAATCATGTAATAAAAGCCAAATCTTCCTGTCATATGACCAAAAGATAAAATCGTAATTCATTGATATAATTTATTTTATTTTGGCTTGTCTTACATTGCCCTGGCATGTCATAAAACTGTCATAATTCGTACATTTTACTGTCACCTGTTTGTCCTATTTTGCTCACCATAGCTTCGAAACAACGGTTTACGAATCCCAGCAGGAGACATTATGAACGTTATGCGTACCACCGTCGCAACAGTTGTCGCCGCGACCTTATCGATGAGCGCTTTCTCTGCTTTCGCAGCAGCAAGCCTGACTGGCGCAGGTGCAACTTTCCCTGCTCCGGTGTATGCCAAATGGGCTGATACCTATCAGAAAGAAACGGGCAATAAAGTTAACTACCAGGGTATCGGTTCCTCTGGCGGCGTTAAACAGATTATTGCCAACACCGTGGATTTCGGTGCTTCTGATGCTCCTCTGGCTGATGACAAACTGGCGCAGGAAGGCCTGTTCCAGTTCCCGACCGTTATCGGCGGCGTGGTGCTGGCGGTTAACCTGCCGGGCGTTAAATCCGGCGAGCTGGTGCTCGATGGTAAAACCCTCGGCGACATCTATCTGGGCAAAATCAAAAAATGGGATGACGAAGCGATCGCTAAACTCAACCCTGGCCTGAAGCTGCCGGCTCAGAACATCGCCGTGGTTCGCCGTGCGGATGGTTCCGGTACTTCCTTCGTCTTCACCAGCTATCTGGCGAAAGTGAACGAAGAGTGGAAATCTAAAATTGGCGCAGGCTCTACCGTAAACTGGCCAACCGGCCTGGGCGGTAAAGGCAACGACGGTATCGCAGCCTTCGTTCAGCGTCTGCCGGGCGCTATCGGCTACGTCGAGTATGCTTACGCTAAGCAGAATAACCTGGCCTACACCAAACTGCTGTCCGCTGACGGCAAACCGGTCAGCCCGACGGAAGATAACTTCGCTAATGCGGCGAAAGGTATCGACTGGAGCAAGTCCTTCGCTCAGGACCTGACTAACCAGAAAGGTGAAAATGCATGGCCGATCACCTCAACCACTTTCATCCTCGTCCACAAGGCTTCCAATAAGCCGGAGAATACCGCGGAAGTGCTGAAGTTCTTCGACTGGGCATACAAAAACGGCGGCAAAGAAGCGAATGCGCTGGATTACGCCAGTCTGCCGGACAGCGTGGTTGAGCAGGTTCGCGCCGCATGGAAAACCAACGTGAAAGACAGCAGCGGTAAAGCGCTGTACTAATACCCGCGGAATGTCGAGCTGCCGGCTAGCTTCCAGCAGCTCGAATTATTTCGGGTATAGCATTACCTTTGCCCGTAAGCTCAGTAAAATGCTGGCTTTTTGGGCCCGAACTTAAAGAGTAACCTATGGCTGCAACCAAGCCGGCATTCAACCCTCCGGGGAAAAAGGGTGACATGATCTTCAGCGCGCTGGTGAAACTGGCTGCGCTGATTGTGCTATTGATGCTGGGTGGCATCATCGTTTCCCTCATCATCTCTTCATGGCCAAGTATTCAGAAATTTGGCTTTTCCTTTTTGTGGACCAAAGAGTGGGATGCGCCGAATGAAATCTTCGGTGCGCTGGTACCGATTTACGGGACTCTGGTTACCTCAATTATCGCGTTGTTGATCGCCGTTCCGGTGAGCTTCGGCATCGCGCTGTTCCTGACTGAACTCTCCCCGGCCTGGCTAAAACGCCCGCTGGGTATCGCTATTGAGCTGCTGGCGGCAATCCCGAGTATCGTATACGGCATGTGGGGCCTGTTTATTTTTGCCCCGCTGTTTGCGACTTACTTCCAGGAACCAGTCGGCAACGTCCTTTCGACGATCCCGTTTGTCGGCGCGCTGTTTGCCGGCCCGGCGTTCGGTATCGGCATCCTGGCGGCCGGCGTCATTCTGGCCATCATGATCATTCCTTATATCGCCGCCGTAATGCGTGACGTCTTCGAGCAGACGCCGGTGATGATGAAAGAGTCCGCATATGGGATCGGCTGCACCACGTGGGAGGTAATTTGGCGCATCGTGCTGCCGTTCACCAAAAACGGGGTGATTGGCGGCGTCATGCTCGGCCTGGGCCGCGCGCTGGGTGAAACCATGGCCGTCACCTTTATTATCGGTAACACCTATCAGCTCGACAGCGCTTCACTGTATATGCCGGGCAACAGTATTACCTCGGCGCTGGCCAATGAATTCGCGGAAGCGGAAAGCGGCCTGCACGTAGCGGCGCTGATGGAACTGGGTCTGATCCTGTTCGTTATCACCTTTATCGTTCTGGCCGCGTCGAAGTTCATGATTATGCGTCTCGCTAAGAACGAGGGGGCACGCTAATGGCAACGATCGAATTGCAAACCACCGCCGCGCTGGCGGAATCCCGTCGCAAGATGCAGGCTAAGCGCCGCCTGAAGAACCGTATCGCTCTGACCCTGTCGATGGCGACCATGGCGTTTGGCCTCTTCTGGCTTATCTGGATCCTGATGTCGACCATTACGCGTGGCATCGACGGCATGAGTCTGGCGCTGTTTACCGAAATGACGCCGCCGCCGAATACCGCGGGCGGCGGTCTGGCGAACGCCCTGGCGGGCAGCGGCCTGCTGATCCTGTGGGCGACCGTTTTTGGTACGCCGCTTGGCATCATGGCCGGTATCTATCTGGCGGAGTACGGCAGAAAGTCGGTACTGGCGGAAATCATCCGCTTTATTAACGATATTCTGCTTTCCGCGCCATCTATCGTCGTGGGGCTGTTCGTCTACACCATCGTGGTGGCGCAGATGCAGCACTTCTCCGGCTGGGCGGGCGTTATCGCGCTGGCGCTGCTGCAGGTGCCAATCGTGATTCGTACCACTGAAAACATGCTGAAGCTGGTGCCGGATAGCCTGCGTGAAGCAGCCTATGCGCTGGGGACGCCGAAGTGGAAGATGATTTCCGCGATCACCCTTAAGGCGTCGGTATCCGGCATTATGACCGGTATCCTGCTGGCCATTGCCCGTATCGCCGGGGAGACGGCGCCGCTGCTGTTCACCGCGCTCTCCAACCAGTTCTGGAGCACCGATATGATGCAGCCGATCGCCAACCTGCCGGTGACCATTTTTAAATTTGCCATGAGTCCGTTCGCGGAATGGCAGCAACTGGCATGGGCCGGGGTATTGATTATCACCCTGTGCGTCTTGCTGCTGAATATTCTGGCGCGCGTTGTCTTCGCGAAGAAGAAATACGGTTAATTTTTGCGGCGCGGCCTAAGCGGCGCCGAATGAGGAAGAGATTGAGATGAGTATGGTGAACGCGAATCCGGGTAAAATTTCAGTTCGTGACCTGAACTTCTACTACGGCAAATTCCATGCCCTGAAGAACATCAACCTGGATATCGCTAAGAACCAGGTGACGGCGTTTATCGGCCCGTCAGGCTGCGGTAAATCCACTCTGCTGCGTACGTTCAACAAGATGTTTGAGCTGTACCCGGAGCAGCGTGCAGAAGGCGAAATTCTGCTCGATGGCGACAATATTCTCACTAATACACAGGATATCGCGCTGCTGCGCGCGAAAGTAGGGATGGTATTCCAGAAGCCGACGCCGTTCCCGATGTCTATCTACGACAACATCGCCTTCGGCGTGCGCCTGTTCGAGAAGCTGTCGCGCGCCGATATGGACGAGCGCGTGCAGTGGGCGTTGACCAAAGCCGCATTATGGAATGAAACCAAAGATAAACTGCACCAGAGCGGGTATTCTCTCTCCGGTGGTCAGCAGCAGCGTCTGTGTATCGCCCGCGGTATCGCGATTCGCCCGGAAGTGCTGCTGCTCGATGAACCTTGCTCAGCGCTGGACCCGATCTCCACCGGGCGCATCGAGGAACTTATCACCGAGCTGAAGCAGGATTACACCGTCGTTATCGTTACCCACAACATGCAGCAGGCTGCGCGTTGTTCCGACCATACGGCATTTATGTATCTTGGCGAGCTGATTGAATTCAGCAACACGGACGATCTGTTTACCAAGCCCGCTAAGAAGCAAACTGAAGATTATATTACTGGCCGCTACGGTTGATTGCCCTTCTGCTTTCAGGTGCTAACCCGATGGGCAATCAGGAGACATCATGGATAACTTAAATCTTAATAAACATATTTCCGGCCAGTTCAACGCAGAACTGGAGTACATTCGCACCCAGGTAATGACCATGGGTGGGCTGGTGGAGCAACAGCTTTCTGATGCGATCACCGCGATGCACAATCAGGACAGCGATCTGGCGAAGCGCGTAATCGATGGCGACAAGCAGGTCAATATGATGGAAGTGGCGATCGACGAGGCCTGCGTGCGCATCATCGCTAAACGTCAGCCGACCGCCAGCGACCTGCGGCTGGTGATGGCGATCATCAAGACTATCGCCGAGCTGGAACGTATTGGCGACGTGGCGGATAAAATCTGCCGTACCGCGCTGGAGAAGTTTTCCCAGCAGCACCAACCGCTGCTGGTGAGCCTGGAGTCGCTGGGCCGCCATACCGTACAGATGCTGCATGATGTGCTGGATGCCTTTGCGCGGATGGATCTTGATGAAGCGGTACGTATCTATCGCGAAGACAAGAAAGTCGATCAGGAATATGAAGGCATCGTGCGTCAACTGATGACCTATATGATGGAAGATTCACGTACTATTCCGAGCGTCCTGACCGCATTATTCTGCGCGCGCTCTATCGAACGTATCGGCGATCGCTGCCAGAATATCTGCGAATATATTTTCTACTTCGTTAAAGGCCAGGATTTCCGTCACGTAGGCGGCGACGAACTGGATAAACTGCTCGCGGGTAAAGATCCGAAAGAGTAAAAATCATGGTGGCCGATTCTGGTAAAGGAAATTATCAGAATCGACTATGATTTTGCGCATCTCTGAAATATTGCTGCGATTATCGTCACAATTAATACTCTGGCTATTTGAGTTTTAAATTTTCTCGCGTAACAATCCTTCTCACTGACTGAGTGCTGAAGCTCAGATAGTTAAAATGGATTGTTACTGCGATAGCAGGCAAAACCTGATATTGCCCCTGGTGGCGATGTCAGGTTTTTTGTTTTAGACGCTGAATGGTTTGCTGATAAGGGTTGCTACCGCAATGAGCGGGCAAAACCTGAAGAGGATTATCTGTTAATGCAGATGGTCTCCTTCAGGTTTTTTTTTTGCCACTTATTCGGCATGAAAATAAAAGCTGCAGTTACGTGGAATGGTATTAATGCAGTTTATTAAAAACATAACGCTATTTATTCGTTACGTGTTTCATTTACGCCAATGCTTATATAAGGGATTATTATGATTAGAAGAAATATGATCGCTTCAGCGATGGTTTTGCTGGCGCCGCTTTCTTATTCAACAAATCTTATTGCCGGACAGCTTACGGTTGAACAACGATTGGCGCTTCTGGAAAAAGCGCTTCAGGACACGCAAAAAGAACTCAAGAAATATCAGGATCAGGAGAAAAAAAGAAACCAGGTTTGGGCCGCCTGGTCGCAACCGGTAAATAGCCAGAAGAGCCAGAGCGCGAAAGCGCCTACGGTGACCCAAGCGGCCGTTAAGCCAGACGCGGTACTGGTCAAAAATGAACAGCCGGCGCAGGGCGGTGAGCCAGCCTATAGCGCCATGACGCTGAAAGATTTTAGCAAATTCGTGAAAGATGAAATTGGCTTTAGCTATAACGGCTATTACCGTTCTGGCTGGGGAAGTGCCTCGCACGGCTCGCCAAAATCGTGGGCCATCGGCTCGCTTGGCCGTTTGGGTAACGAGTATTCCGGCTGGTTTGATTTACAGCTTAAACAGCGTGTTTTTCAGGAAGGCGACAAACGTGTGGACGCCATCGTGATGCTCGATGGCAACGTGGGTCAGCAATATTCTGCCGGCTGGTTTGGCGACAACGCCGGCGGCGAAAACTACCTTCAGTTCTCGGATATGTACGTCAACACCAAAGGCTTTTTGCCGTTTGCCCCGGAAGCGGATTTTTGGGTCGGTAAGCACGGTGCGCCGAAAATCGAGATCCAGATGCTGGACTGGAAAACACAAAGAACCGATGCGGCAGCTGGCGTAGGGCTTGAAAACTGGAAAGTGGGCGCCGGTAAATTTGATATCGCGCTGGTGCGCGAAGATATTGATGATTACGACCGCTCTTTGACTAATAAGCAGCAAATTAATACCAATACCCTGGATGTGCGTTACAAAGATATTCCGCTGTGGGATAAAGCCTCGCTGATGGTGAGCGGGCGCTATGTCGCCGCCAATCAAAGCTCATCAGAGAAATATAAAGAGGGGAATGAAGGTTACTACCAATGGAAAGATACCTGGATGGTGGGAACTTCGTTAACGCAGAAATTTGATAACGGCGGCTTTAACGAGTTCTCATTATTACTGGCGAATAACTCCATCGCCAGCAGCTTCTCGCGCTATGCCGGTTCGAGCCCGTATACCACCAATAATGGGCGCTATTATGGCGATCATACCAACGGCACCGCCGTGCGCTTAACCTCGCAGGGGGAAACCTATTTGCGCGATGATGTCATTATGGCGAATGCAATCGTCTACTCATTTGGTAATGACGTCTATAGCTATGAAACCGGCGCCCATTCAGACTTTGAATCTATTCGCGCTGTGATTCGTCCGGCATATATCTGGAATAAATATAATCAGACCGGCGTTGAATTGGGCTACTTCAAACAGCAGAACAAAGATGTGACGGGCAAGAAATATAACGAATCCGGTTATAAGACCACCTTATTCCATACCTTCAAAGTTAATACCAGTATGCTGACCTCGCGCCCGGAAATCCGTTTTTATGCGACTTATATTAAAGCCGAAGATATCGACCTGGATAAGGCCGCTAACAATACCACCGCGGTTTTTGAAGATGGCAAGAACGACCAATTCGCACTCGGCGCGCAGGCCGAAATTTGGTGGTAAGGCCGCAAGCGCCTGCTCATAAAAACGTAAAAGGAATCAAGATGAAACGACATGCAATCTACTTCACCCTGGCGCTGGCTGGCACCACATTTACGGCACACGCCGCGCCGCTGCCGACGATGCCTGATGCCGCCATTCCTGTCAGCCAATATATTACTCAGGTGAATACGGATAACAGTGTGACTTTCCGGTTATTTGCCCCCGATGCCAGGCGTGTTTCCGTCGTCACGGGGTCGACGCCGGATACCTTTGTCTCTCATGACATGACCAAAGATACCCAGGGCGTATGGACGTGGAAGAGCGATCGCCTGGCCGCCAATCTTTATGAGTACTACTTCGACGTGGACGGTTTTCGTTCTGTCGATACCGGCAGCCGTTATCAGAAGCCGCAGCGTCAGGTGAATACCAGCCTGATCCTGGTGCCCGGCAGCATTCTTGACGATCGGGCAGTCCCGCACGGCGATCTGCGTACCGTCACCTACCATTCGACGGCGCTTAAGTCAGAACGCCGCGTCTACGTCTGGACGCCGCCGGGCTATAACGGCAGCGGCGAGCCTTTGCCGGTGCTCTACTTCTACCACGGTTTTGGCGATAGCGGTCTGTCGGCCATCGACCAGGGGCGCATCCCGCAAATGATGGATAACCTGCTGGCGGAGGGCAAAATCAAGCCGATGCTGGTGGTGGTGCCGGATACCGAAACCGATATTCCTCAAGCGATCGCGGAAAACTTCCCGCCGCAGGAGCGGCGTAAAAACTTCTATCCACTCAATGCGAAAGCCGCAGACAACGAATTGATGCATGACATCATTCCGCTGATCGATTCCCGATTTAACGTGCGTAAAGATGCCGACGGCCGGGCGCTGGCAGGGCTGTCGCAGGGCGGTTACCAGGCGCTGGTGTCCGGGATGAACCATCTTGAGAGCTTCGGGTGGCTTGCCACCTTTAGCGGGGTTACGACAACCACGGTTCCCGATGCTGGCGTGGAGGCGCAGTTGAATAACCCTGACGCCATTAATAAGCAACTGCGTAACTTTACGCTGGTGGTTGGCGAAAAAGACTCCGTCACTGGCAAAGATATTGCCGGCCTGAAAAGCGAACTGGAAAAGCAGAAGATCAAATTTGATTACCACTCTTATCCCGGCCTGAATCATGAAATGGACGTCTGGCGTCCGGCCTATGCCGAGTTTGTGCAAAAGCTCTTTAAATAACCGTCAGGGGGCATGGCGCCCCCTGTCTCAACCAGTAAAGGAAGATGAGATGAAATTGATTGTGACGGAAGATTATGAAGAGATGAGCCTGGTCGCCTGCCATCATCTTTTAGGCTATATCACGGTGCCGCGACGGATGAATCTGGCGGTGACGGCGGGGAGTACGCCGAAGCGCATGTATGAGCATTTGACCGCCGCCATCAAAGGGAAATCATTCTATGATCGGGTTCACTATTACAACTTTGATGAGATACCTTTTCGCGGCCAGCAGCGTGAAGGAGTGACGATTTCCAACCTGCGCCAGCTGTTTTTTACTCCAGCGCAAATCAAAGAAGACAACATCCATAAATTGACGCTGGAGAACGCGGCTCAACACGATCGCCGCCTCGAAGAGGCCGGCGGTCTTGACCTGGTCGTGCTGGGGCTGGGCGCCGACGGCCATTTTTGCGGCAACCTGCCGAACACTACACGTTTTCATGATGAGACGGTCGAAGTACCGATTCAGGGGGAGCTGATTGGCATTGTCGCGAACGGCGAAATGGGGGGCGATTTCAATGTGGTGCCGGATAGCTATGTCACCATGGGGCCGAAAAGCGTGATGGCGGCAAAAAACCTGCTGCTGATTGTCAGCGGCGCGGCAAAGGCGCAAGCGCTAAAGCAGGTGGTGGAAGGCCCGGTCAGCGAACTGGTGCCGGCCTCTGTACTCAAGTTGCACCCTTCGTTGGTGATTATTGCGGATAAAGCGGCTGCGGCGGAATTGCAGCACTAAAAAGCCGCTGGCCAGCGGGGCTACCGTTGTGACCAACCGTAGCCCGACCGAGCGTAGCGACGTCGGGTCTTAACGAGTAATATCCCAGCCACGCGCTCTCCACAATGCCGGCAGCTCAGCTAAATCGGTAAAGGTCGTTACTTTCGGATGATCGATCGGTTGGTTGTGCGGGTCGGCGCAGAAGTAAAAGACTTCCATACCCGCGGCAATTCCTGATTGGGCTCCCGCGCTGGAATCATCGACCAGAATACAGTTTTCGACTTGTACCTGCATGGCCTCTGCCGCATGGAACATCAGCGCCGGGTCGGGTTTCCAGCGCTGAATGTCGTAACCGCTGTACAGCCGGTCTGGGAAGTGGTGTAGCATCTGCGTTCTACCGAGCGAATGCTGCATTTTACTGACCGGGCCATTCGACACCACGCACATGGGGATCTTCACCGCGTCCAGCAGCGCAGCGGCGCCGGGGATGATCTCCAGCTCGCTATCGAACAGACGGGCGACTTCGGCGCGATACACCGGCTCCAGAGTCTCTTTCTGCAGGTTAACGCCATATTCAGCGTTGATGGTGTCGATAATCTCGTACAGCTTAACGCCCTTGAAGCGCTTAAAAATTTCGGCTAAATCCAGCGTAATACCGAATTCCTGAAACATGTGAACATAGGCGCGTGAGCAAATCACCTCGCTATCGACCAGCGTGCCGTCACAATCGAAAAATACTGCTTGTGGTTGGGTCATACTCTTTCCAGTTTAACAAGTTTAACGTTTTCGTAATGCTCAATGCCGCGACGCAATCGTTGCCGTATAAGCAAAATAAATGAAAAAAATTACCATACAACCGCGCCTGGTGCCGTAATTTGGTATAGGATAGCCTCGAATTTTCCCTCCTTTACGTTCGGAAACCGATAATGAGTCAACAACCAACCAGCCAGTCTTCTGGCCAGGGTCTGCTGGAGCGCGTATTTAAACTGCGCGAACACGGCACCACGGTGCGCACTGAAGCGATCGCCGGTTTCACCACGTTCCTGACGATGGTCTACATCGTCTTCGTGAACCCACAAATTCTTGGCGTGGCGGGTATGGATACCAGCGCTGTCTTTGTGACCACCTGTCTGATCGCGGCCTTCGGCAGCATTCTGATGGGTCTGTTCGCGAATCTGCCGGTGGCGCTGGCGCCAGCGATGGGTCTGAATGCCTTCTTTGCCTTCGTGGTAGTTCAGGCGATGGGCCTGCCGTGGCAGGTGGGTATGGGCGCGATTTTCTGGGGCGCCGTTGGCCTGCTGCTGCTGACCCTCTTCCGCGTACGCTACTGGATGATTGCCAATATCCCGGTGAGCCTGCGCGTGGGTATCACCAGCGGTATCGGGCTGTTTATCGGCATGATGGGCCTGAAGAACGCCGGCGTTATCGTGGCGAACCAGGACACGTTGGTCAGCATCGGCAACCTGACTTCCCACAGCGTGCTGCTGGGCGTGCTCGGATTCTTTATTATCGCTATCCTGGCATCGCGTAATATTCATGCCGCCGTGCTGGTCTCCATCGTCGTCACCACCCTGTTGGGCTGGATGCTCGGCGATGTGCACTATACCGGCATCGTCTCCGCGCCGCCGAGCGTAACCTCGGTTGTGGGTCAGGTCGATCTGGCCGGTTCGCTGAACCTTGGCCTGGCGGGCGTGATCTTCTCGTTCATGCTGGTTAACCTGTTCGACTCCTCCGGCACCCTGATTGGCGTCACCGATAAAGCCGGGCTGGCAGATGCGCAGGGTAAATTCCCACGCATGAAGCAGGCGTTGTTCGTCGATAGCGTGTCGTCTGTTGCCGGCTCCTTTATTGGCACCTCTTCGGTTACGGCCTATATCGAATCCTCCTCCGGCGTTTCGGTTGGCGGGCGTACTGGCCTGACCGCCGTTGTCGTAGGTATCCTGTTCCTGCTGGTCATCTTCCTGTCGCCGCTGGCGGGGATGGTTCCGGCCTATGCCGCCGCTGGGGCGCTGATTTACGTTGGCGTGCTGATGACCTCAAGCCTGGCGCGCGTGAAGTGGGATGACCTGACGGAAGCAGTACCGGCGTTTATCACCGCGGTGATGATGCCGTTCAGCTTCTCGATCACCGAAGGTATCGCCCTGGGCTTTATTTCCTACTGCGTGATGAAGATTGGTACCGGCCGTCTGCGTGAACTCAGCCCGTGCGTGATCATCGTTTCGCTGCTGTTCGTGCTGAAAATTGTCTTTATCGATGCGCATTGATCCGCACGCATGATGAAATGGCCCGGCATCGCTGCCGGGCTTTTTTTATGCTTTAACCCGCTGAATATAATCGCCAAAGGCGGTCAGCTGGCCGCGCAGATGGTCCAGCGTGCTCTGATCGACCACTTCACCCGCCTGCGGATCGACTTTGTTTTGTATCACACCGCCCATAAACTCCGGCTTGTTCATGACCATCGCATCGAGGAATACCAGAATCTGGCGCAGATGATACTGGCAGCGCGCCCCGCCGATAGCGCCCATGGAGCTGGTCTGGATCAGCACCGGCTTACCGGCCAGCGGCTGTTCCGGCAGACGCGAGAGCCAGTCGATGGCGTTCTTCAGGCCGCCGGGTACCGAGTAGTTATATTCCGGAGTAACGATCACCACGCCGTCCGCTTCGCGGATTTGTTTCGCGATCGCCTGCACGCTCTGCGGGAACCCCTCTTCTTGTTGGATATCGGCATCGTACAGCGGGATATCGCCGATCGACGGCAGCGCGGAGATTTCCATGCCCGCAGGCGCAATGCCCGGCAGCGTGCGCGCAACCATGGCATTAAAAGAACCTTTGCGTAGACTTCCGAGTAACGTAACAACTTTCAACGTATCAGACATGAGTGCTCCTTTGCATCATGATGGCCGGCTAAACCGGTCAGTTGAGGGAGAATACTTTTTCTACCGGTAAGCTGGTAAAGCGCATCAGGCGCGCGTCAGTCTCTTTGGCGCGCGTTTGCGCATCAGGCAGGCAGCGCCAGCCCTCTTTACTATCATATTCCCAGACCTTCAGCGGCCCGATATTCGGGGTGACGGCGATTGACCACACCAGCAACGTTTCAGCATCACAGATGGCTTCAATCGATTGGGTGCCAGCGGTACGCAGGCGACCAGACCCCGGCAGCAGCTGTACTCGCACGGGGGCTTCACCGGTGAGCTTCAGCACGCTGCGGCGCAGCGCCACCAGTTGGGCGCGGGCTTCATCCGGATCGTGCTGGATGTTAATCCATAAATTCTCATTGCTATTGAAGACATAGCGATCGGCTGCATGTAGCGGATGGACGCCACGCGAGGCATGCTGTAGTTCCATATCGAGACCGCAGTCACCTTCGGTCGTCAGCGCTACGCCGACGATATTCCCGGCATAAGAGATGGAAAAGCGGGGAAGGTGGGGATCGCGAAATACGGGCCGTCCATTGGGTTCGCTGATGATTTCCGGCAGCTCGCCGATACCATAAAGCATGAAAAGCAGTTCTGCGAGCAGCGAACGCGAGGCGCGATAGCGGCTCTGTCGGTATTCAGGTAGGTTACGTGCGGATTGATGACATGCCGCCGACAAACGCGTCGATAGCGGCTCCCTGGTGTTGAGTATCCCTCTTGCAAAATGCGTTGCCATTCGTCGCTCCGTGATTAATGGTCAGAGATAAAAATTGTGAATGATATTATCGCTCACAATGAGCAGGTTTTAATGCGGAAATTCTTCCTTGAGAAGGGATAATGTCTGACTTTTACAATTTCTTGCGCAACAACGTGAGGATGATGGGCAATTTCCCTACAGCGTATTGGAATAAAGCTGTTTGAGGGTCTCTCTGAGCCATACGATCTTTGGATTATAGCTATTACGCTTATGCCACAGCAGGGTAAACGGCACGCGCATTTTTTCCAGCAGCTGCGGCTCCAGCGGCAGCGGGCGCGAAACCAGCGGCAGATGATGTTGCTGATTGTAGTGCTGACAGTAGCGCGGCGCGGTGGCTATCATGGTGTGATTTGGTTGCGCCGCCATAAACAGCGACTGCTCAAAGCCGGGTAGGGTCAGGGCAACGGTCCGTTTGTGGCCCAGGTCATGCAGCACATCATCCAGCGCCCAGGTATCGCTTTGTTCCCAGCAGATATTGATGTGCGGATAGCGCAGGAAAGCCGCCAGGTTCCACTCTTCATTGAGCGCCGGATGATCGGCGCGCAGCCACACCTGCGGCAGGTCGCTAAACAGGACATCAAAATCGATATACCACGGCAGCAGGCTCAGCTGTTCGCGCGAACGCGGATGGGTTTCCTTGCCGCAAAAACCGATATCAACCTCGCCGCGAATGATGGCATCCAGCGAGTCGTAATCCCAGTTGCGTAAACGGATCAGCGCTTGTGGATAACGTTGATAAATTTGTTGGGAGAGGGTGTTGAACAGGATCATCAGCAGCGGTGATTCTGCCGCCAGCTCGAACTTCAGGCCGCTTGGCATAGTGTGGTGCGGTTTATCGAGGATCTGATTGCCCATCTGCATCCAGTCGGCAAGATCCTGCTCCATGCTGCTCATTAACGGCGTTGGCGCCAGCCCTAGCGGTGTTTTAACAAACAGCGGATCGTCAAACCAGGTGCGTAGCTTGGCCAATGATTTACTCACCGCCGACGGCGAAACGTTCATCCGTTTCGCCGTGCGGGTGACGCTGCGCTCCTGGGTCAGAAGCTGCAGACATAACAGTAAGTTAAGATCGAGACTCGACAGGGATTTCTTCATCATATTGCGTCGCGCGCGCCGGCGAGACGACCAGTATCAGAACAATACTGACTATGCTACAGGCAATGAGTATCCCGATCAGCATATTCATGGCGCTAAGCCCAATGATAGCCGCCAGCCAAATCCACAGCGAAGAACCACAGACCTGGGCGATGCCGAGGGCGGAGCTGGCGACGCCCGCCCGCAGCGTGAAAGGCCCCAACGCCTGGCTCATCGCGACGCCAAAGCCAACCGAGAAACCCGCGCAGATCATACCTAATCCCAGCATGGTGATGGGCTGGCTGGCGGCGAGGCTCAATACCACGCCAGCGATAAGGAACAACGTCTGCGAGGTCAGCATCAGGGTACGTGGTTTAAACAGCGTCAGAGCGAACGGCGTGGAGAACGACACGGCCATGCTGACCATTGCCATCAGCGCCATCGCCATTGAATAAGTTCCGCGGTCGAAACCCATCTCTTCCATCATCAGTACCGGTGAGACGTTTACGTAGGTCAAAATTGCGGTGACGCTGAGAGTCGTAATGACTATGCGGCTGAGGAAAAAACGGTTTAGCAGCGACTCAGCGGCGCCATTGTGCTGTGCGCCTGCCTGCGGATGCGTTTTCGGGCGCGTCTCACGCAGGATAAACACCGACAATAACCCCACCATCACCCCCATGCCTGTCATGGTGTAGAACAGGCTCTGCCACGGATATTTCAACATGATCAGATGGCCAAGTACCGGCGCGAGGACGGGAATAATGCAGGTAATGCCATTAAGCAGCGACAGTACCTTGGCGCGGCGGCGCTCGTCCAGCGTATCGCGCAGAACGGCAAAGGCGACGACGTAGCAGCTTCCCGCGCCGATCCCCTGGATAAAGCGGCCGATCAGGAAATGCGTGCTGTTATGCGCCTGCGAGCACAACAACGAGGCCAGTATGAAGGTGATGGCGCCGAAAATCGCGACCGGTTTACGCCCGGATTTATCCGCCGCTCGCCCGGCAAAAAGCATCGCGGTAGCCATGCCGGCTAAATAGACCGAAAAGGCGATATGCAGCTGTGCCTCGCTGGCGCCAAGATCCTGGGCGATGCGCGGTAGACCGACCAGATACATATCAATGCCGGATGGATAGAGCAGTACCAATGCGAAACTGCAGATAAGAAAGCGTGCCATAGGACCCTCGCAATAAGAATGGCGTACAGCATAGTGGCTAACGCCAGGGAGTACGAGTTGCCATTTGGACAACACTCTTTTCCTGAAAGGAAAAACAGTTGATTGCTTCACAGAGTTGATGTGATTAAGGCAATCAAATAAAAAAAACCGCCATAACAGATGGTTATGGCGGGTTAGTAGATGCTTACCAGTAAGGCTTACTTACCAATACAGAAACTGGAGAAGATGCGGCCCAGCAGGTCGTCAGAGGTAAATTCGCCGGTGATTTCGCTTAATGCCTGTTGCGACAGACGTAGCTCTTCCGCCAGTAATTCACCGGCCCAGGCGCCCAGCAACTGCGCTTTGCCCTGCTGCAGATGGTCCGCAGCCGTTTCCAGCGCTTGCAGGTGGCGACGACGGGCGAGGAAGCCGCCTTCCATGTTGGTATCGAAGCCCATGCTCTGCTTAAGGTGGTTGCGCAGCACCTCGACCCCTTCACCGGTACGCGCCGACAGGCGGATTAGTGAGTGGCCATTTACTTCGCTGAGCCCCAGCGCTTCGCCGGTGACGTCGGCTTTATTACGCACCACGGTAATCGGCAGCTTAGCGGGCAGGCGCTCGATAAAGTCCGGCCAGATCTCCGCCGGGTCAACGGCGCTGGTGGTGGTACCGTCGACCATAAACAGCACCCGATCCGCCTGTTCAATTTCCTGCCAGGCGCGTTCAATGCCGATACGCTCCACTTCATCACTGGCGTCACGCAGGCCTGCGGTATCGATGATATGCAGCGGCATACCGTCGATGTGAATATGTTCGCGCAGTACGTCGCGGGTGGTGCCGGCGATATCGGTGACGATCGCCGCTTCGCGTCCGGCCAGCGCGTTTAGCAGGCTGGATTTACCGGCGTTTGGCCGCCCGGCGATCACCACTTTCATCCCCTCACGCAGCAGGCTGCCCTGACGGGCTTCGGCGCGGACGGCATCGAGATCGGCGATCACGTCGTTCAGTTGGGCTTCAATTTTACCGTCGGAGAGGAAATCAATTTCTTCATCCGGGAAATCAATCGCCGCTTCCACGTAGATGCGCAGGTGAGTGAGCGCTTCCACAAGATGGTTCACACGCGTGGAGAAGGCCCCTTGCAAGGAGTTCAACGCCGAACGGGCCGCCTGCTCTGAGCTGGCGTCGATAAGGTCGGCGATGGCCTCTGCCTGCGCCAGGTCGAGCTTGTCGTTGAGGAACGCGCGCTCGGAAAACTCGCCCGGATTGGCGATGCGAACGCCGGGCAAGGTCAGAATACGTTTGAGCAGCAGATCCAGAATGACCGGGCCGCCGTGGCCCTGCAGTTCGAGGACATCTTCGCCGGTAAAGGAGTTCGGCCCCGGAAACCACAGCGCAATCCCCTGATCCAGCGGCGTACCGTCGGCGTCTTTGAACGGCAGGTAGTCGGCATAGCGCGGCTTCGGCAGCTTGCCGAGTACCGCCTGCGCGACGTCGCGCGCCTTAAGGCCGGAGATACGCAGGATGCCCACACCCCCGCGTCCCGGTGGGGTTGCCTGGGCGACGATAGTGTCGTTATGGCTCATGATATGTCTCTTCAAATCGCAATAAAAAAAGGCGGTCATTAGACCGCCTTTTGATTGTAGGCCTGATAAGCGTTAGCGCCATCAGGCAACCCGGCGCGCATTGCCGGATGGCGGCTTCGCCTTATCCGGCCTACACCGAATCAGGATTTTTTCTTCTCGCGGCTATGCAGGCCACGCTTCTCCAGACCACGGTAAATCAGCTGCTGCTGAATAATGGTTACCAGGTTGCTGACGATGTAGTACACCACCAGACCAGACGGGAACCACAGGAAGAACACCGTGAAGATGACCGGCATAAAGGTCATGATCTTCTGCTGCATCGGGTCGGTCACGGTGGTCGGCGACATCTTCTGGATGAAGAACATGGTCGCGCCCATGATGATCGGCAGGATGTAGTACGGGTCTTGCGCGGACAGGTCATGGATCCACAGGATAAACGGCGCATGACGCAGTTCAACCGAGGCGCTCAGCATGTAGTACAGAGCAAGGAAGATAGGCATCTGAATAATCAGCGGGAAGCAGCCACCCAGCGGGTTAACTTTTTCAGCTTTATACAGCGCCATCATTTCCTGGCTTTGACGTTGTTTATCGTCGCCCAGACGCTCGCGCATAGCCTGAATCTTCGGCTGCAGCATACGCATCTTCGCCATGGAGGTGTACTGCGCTTTAGTCAGCGGGTACATGATGCCACGAACGATAAAGGTGATAACGATAATCGAGAAGCCCCAGTTGCCGAGGAAGCCGTGGATGAATTTCAGCAGCTTAAACAGCGGTTGGGAGATGAACCACAGCCAGCCGTAGTCGACGGTCAGATCCAGGTGCGGCGCGACGGCAGCCATTTTATCCTGCAGAGCCGGACCGACCCACAGCACACTTTCCAGCTTGTCGGTTTGACCTGGCTGCACCAGTACCGGCTGTGATTTATAGCCGATAGCGACAACGCCATTACCGAGGTTAGCGGTATAGAAGTTGTTGGTGCCGTTGTTATGCGGAACCCACGCGGTGGTGAAGTACTGCTGCAACATCGCCACCCAACCGTCTTTGGTGCTGACGTTCAGGTTTTCGTTATCGACGATAGTATCGAATTTATATTTTTCGTATTTCGAATCAGCAGTGGAGTACGCCGCGCCACGGAAGGTGTGCATGGTAGACAGACCGCCGGTTTGCGTATCGCGGCTCGATGGCAGCGCTGCTGTTTGCTTCAGCTGACCGAAGGAGGAGATCTCCAGCGGTTTTTCGCCGACGTTTTTCACGTTGTAGCCAACGTTCACCGCATAATCACCGCGTTTCAGGGTGAAGGTTTTGGTGAAGACGTTGCCCGCTTTGTCGGTGTAGGTCAGCGGAATAACGATTTCGTTCTGGCCGTCAGCCAGTACATACGCATCTTTATCAGCGTTATACAGCGGACGCGGGCCGTTAGCCGGGTTATCCGGGCCGTCACGACCGGTTAAGCCGCTCTGTGCCTGATAGATAAACTGTGGCGTGGTTTCCAGTAACTGGAACGGTTCAGTAGATTTCAGCGCTTTCGGGTAAGCCGGAAGCAGCGCTTGCTCAACATCACCACCGCTGGTGTTGATGGTCAGATCAAGCACATCAGTTTTAACCGTAATCAGTTTCCCCTGGCCACTGGCCGGTACGCCCTGGTCTGCGGCGCTACCCGCTGCTGTGGTCGTAGTCTGCGTGGTCTGCTGCTGGGTTTGCGGATTTTTGTCCTGCTCCCAGGCTTGCCAGATCATGAAAGACACGAACAACAAAGCGATGATAAGAAGATTGCGTTGCGAATCCATCGTTAGTGTTCTCTGGTATCAAATGGTCCAGGCGGGACGGGGTCGTCACCACCAGGGTGTAAAGGGTGGCATTTTAATACGCGTTTCACCGTCAACCAACTGCCTTTTATCACTCCAAACCTGCGCAATGCCTCAATTCCGTATTGAGAACAGGTTGGCGTGAAACGACAGTGCGGCCCGAGTAGCGGACTAATCAGGCGCTGATAGACCCTGATAAGGCCTATCAGGACCCGCGAGCCAGGCGACAATGGCGGCGCCATAATTTTTCCAACGCTTCCGAGAGAGCACGGTTATCGAGGTCGGCAACCCCTTTCTTTGCCACCACCACGAAATCCATTGGCGGGAGTTCATGTTGACGTAAACGGAAGCTTTCACGCGTCAGACGTTTAATCCGATTGCGTTCATGCGCGCGCTTAACGTTTTTCTTGGCGACGGTAAGACCGATGCGGGGATGCCCCAGCGAATTCAGGCGGCCGAGGATGGTGATTTGCGGCGTGCCAGCCCGTTGTGGCTGCTGGAAGACGAAAGTGAAATGACTGGGAGTTAACAAACGTAACTCCCTGGGAAATGCTAGCTTAACCACGCAGGGTTAGCTTTATTACTTGGAAACGGTCAGACGAGCGCGGCCTTTAGCACGACGACGTGCCAGAACCTGACGACCATTTTTATTAGCCATACGAGCACGGAAGCCGTGAGAACGGTTGCGCTTCAGTACAGACGGTTGAAAAGTGCGTTTCATGGCGATTTCTACCTAAACTTGAATAAATTCACTGACTTTTGCGTAGACCCGAACGAACTTCGAACGACTTACGCCTCAGCGTGGGTGATTAAAGAGGCCGGATTGTAATAATTGTACACTCCGGAGTCAATTCTCTTTCCTTATTTCTCGCACCTTGCCGCACAAAAAATAAGCTGAGACGAGTTGCGAAAACGGGCGTTACGCGCCGGGTGGGGGATTATACGGCCTGGCGGGTAAAGCGCAAGGATCGTAAAGGATCTTTGTTAGATCAATTCTGTTCAAAACCGGCATAGCTCATTAATTTTTCCAATATGCGGGCGAAATCGTGCCGCACTCTCGCCAGGATCGATTACACTTACCCGGTTTCGATCCTCCTGTGGATAAATCGGGAAGAATCTGTTGAGAAACACAAGATCTCTTTCTCAGTTTAGGCTATGATCCCCGGTCCCGATCGCGATCCACGGATCCGTCCCGGGTAAAACCGCAAATAGCGGTTCGCACGTCACCCCTTTTGCGCAGGGGCTTTTTCGGCTAATGCAGGGTCTTGCGACGTGTGCCAACAATCACGATTGTTTCAGTTTTTCTTTTATATCGATTTTATGTTCGAGTGGAGTCCGCCGTGTCACTTTCGCTTTGGCAGCAGTGTCTTGCCCGATTGCAGGATGAGTTACCAGCCACAGAATTCAGCATGTGGATCCGCCCATTGCAGGCGGAACTGAGCGATAACACGCTGGCACTGTATGCGCCAAACCGTTTTGTGCTCGATTGGGTAAGGGACAAATACCTCAATAATATCAATGGGCTCCTCAATGACTTTTGTGGTGCGGACGCCCCACAGCTGCGCTTTGAAGTGGGCGCGAAGCCTGCGGCGCCGTCCCACCAGGGGACGGCCAACGTCGCCACGGCGATCCCGGCCGCTCAGGTGCAAACCGCGCGCGTCGCGCCGGCTGTCGCCCGTCAGGGCTGGGATAACGTTCCAGCGCCGGCAGAGCCCACCTACCGTTCCAACGTCAACGTCAAGCATACGTTTGATAACTTTGTCGAGGGTAAATCTAACCAGCTGGCACGCGCGGCGGCGCGTCAGGTGGCCGATAACCCGGGCGGCGCGTATAACCCGCTGTTCCTTTATGGCGGCACCGGTCTGGGTAAAACCCACCTGTTGCACGCCGTCGGCAACGGCATTGTGGCGCGTAAGCCAAATGCTAAAGTGGTTTATATGCACTCCGAGCGTTTCGTGCAGGACATGGTAAAAGCCCTGCAAAACAACGCCATCGAAGAATTTAAACGCTATTACCGCTCCGTTGACGCCCTGCTGATCGATGATATTCAGTTCTTCGCCAATAAAGAGCGTTCGCAGGAAGAGTTCTTCCACACCTTCAATGCCTTGCTGGAAGGTAATCAGCAGATCATCCTCACTTCGGATCGTTATCCAAAAGAGATCAACGGCGTTGAGGATCGTCTGAAATCGCGCTTTGGCTGGGGCCTGACGGTGGCGATCGAGCCGCCTGAACTGGAAACCCGCGTCGCGATCCTGATGAAGAAAGCCGATGAGAACGATATCCGCCTGCCGGGCGAAGTCGCGTTCTTTATCGCTAAGCGTCTGCGTTCAAACGTGCGTGAGCTGGAAGGGGCGCTGAACCGCGTCATTGCTAACGCCAACTTTACCGGCCGGGCGATCACCATCGATTTCGTGCGCGAAGCGCTGCGCGATTTACTGGCGCTGCAGGAAAAATTAGTCACCATCGACAATATTCAAAAGACGGTGGCGGAGTATTACAAGATTAAGGTAGCGGACCTGCTGTCCAAACGCCGCTCCCGTTCGGTGGCGCGCCCACGCCAGATGGCGATGGCGCTGGCCAAAGAGCTGACTAACCACAGCCTGCCGGAAATCGGCGATGCGTTTGGCGGCCGCGACCATACCACCGTGCTGCACGCCTGCCGTAAGATTGAGCAGTTGCGTGAAGAAAGCCACGATATTAAAGAAGATTTTTCCAATTTAATCAGAACATTATCCTCGTGACGCTATGAAATTTACCGTAGAACGTGAACATTTATTAAAACCGCTGCAACAGGTGAGCGGTCCGTTAGGTGGTCGTCCGACGCTGCCAATTCTCGGTAACCTGCTGCTTCAGGTCGCGGACGGCACGCTGTCGCTAACCGGTACCGATCTGGAAATGGAAATGGTCGCGCGCGTGTCGCTGATTCAGCCGCACGAAGCGGGCGCCACCACCGTTCCGGCGCGTAAATTCTTTGATATCTGCCGCGGCCTGCCTGAAGGCGCGGAGATCGCCGTGCAGCTCGAAGGCGACCGTATGCTGGTGCGCTCCGGCCGCAGCCGCTTCTCGCTGTCGACCCTGCCTGCCGCCGATTTCCCGAATCTCGACGACTGGCAGAGCGAAGTGGAATTTACCCTGCCGCAGGCGACGATGAAGCGCCTGATTGAAGCCACCCAGTTTTCGATGGCGCACCAGGACGTTCGTTACTACTTAAACGGCATGCTGTTTGAAACCGAAGGTAGCGAACTGCGCACCGTCGCCACCGATGGCCACCGTCTGGCGGTTTGTTCAATGCCTTTGGAAGAGTCGCTGCCGAACCATTCGGTGATCGTGCCGCGTAAAGGGGTGATTGAGCTGATGCGTATGCTCGATGGCGGCGATACGCCGCTGCGCGTGCAGATCGGCAGCAACAATATCCGTGCTCACGTCGGCGATTTTATCTTCACCTCGAAGCTGGTTGATGGCCGTTTCCCGGACTATCGCCGCGTATTGCCGAAAAACCCGGATAAACACCTTGATGCCGGCTGCGACATTCTCAAGCAGGCCTTTGCCCGCGCGGCAATTCTGTCGAACGAGAAATTCCGCGGCGTGCGGTTATACGTCAGCGAGAACCAGCTGAAAATCACCGCGAATAACCCGGAACAGGAAGAGGCGGAAGAGATTCTCGATGTCACTTATTCGGGCAGCGAGATGGAAATCGGCTTTAACGTTAGCTACGTGCTGGATGTGCTCAATGCGCTGAAATGCGAGAATGTGCGCATACTGCTGACGGATTCCGTATCGAGCGTGCAGATTGAGGATGCGGCTTCGCAATCCGCAGCCTATGTTGTCATGCCTATGAGATTGTAGAATCTGCAAAGGGGCTGGTTTACTTGCCATTTCGCCTTCCGGCAGTGCTCGACAAAACGCTATGCGTTTTGGACGTCTGTAAGACGGTCCGAAGGACGAGCGGAGCGAGCAAATGCTCACGTACTTCGTGTACGCTCCGCTTTCTGCGCGCTGGCGGTAGACGAACTGGCTGCGACACCCACGCCCCTTGAATGATGACGAGCTGATATGTCGCTATCCCGACTCCTTATCAAAGATTTCCGCAATATCGAAAATGCGGATCTCGCTTTATCCCCCAGCTTTAACTTCCTGGTTGGCGCAAACGGCAGCGGCAAAACCAGCGTGCTGGAAGCTATCTATACGCTCGGCCATGGCAGGGCGTTTCGCAGTTTGCAAATTGGCCGGGTAATTCGTCACGAGCAGGATTCGTTTGTCCTGCACGGGCGTTTACAGGGCGAAGAGCGGGAAACCGCCATCGGCCTGACCAAAGACAAACAGGGCGACAGCAAAGTGCGTATCGACGGCACCGATGGCCACAAGGTGGCGGAACTGGCGCACCTGATGCCGATGCAGCTGATCACGCCGGAGGGGTTTACTTTACTCAACGGCGGCCCCAAATACAGAAGAGCGTTCCTTGATTGGGGATGCTTTCATAACGAAGCCGGATTCTTCACCGCCTGGAGCAACCTGAAGCGCCTGCTGAAACAGCGCAACGCCGCGCTGCGCCAGGTGAGCCGCTATGCGCAACTGCGGCCGTGGGACCTGGAATTAATCCCGCTGGCGGAACAAATCAGCCGCTGGCGTGCCGAATACAGCGCCGCTATTGTCGAAGACATGGCGGATACCTGTCAGCAATTTTTACCGGAATTCACCCTCACCTTCTCTTTCCAGCGCGGCTGGGAAAAAGAAACGGACTACGCCGAGGTGCTGGAGCGGAATTTCGAACGCGACAGAATGTTAACCTACACCGCCCACGGTCCGCATAAAGCGGATTTTCGCATTCGCGCCGATGGGGCGCCGGTGGAAGACACCTTGTCGCGCGGGCAGCTTAAGCTGCTGATGTGCGCCCTACGACTGGCGCAGGGCGAGTTCCTGACCCGCGAAAGCGGGCGGCGCTGCCTGTACCTGATAGATGATTTTGCCTCGGAGCTTGACGATGCCCGGCGCGGGCTGCTTGCCAGCCGCTTAAAAGCCACGCAATCGCAGGTTTTCGTCAGCGCAATCAGCGCTGAACACGTAATGGACATGTCGGACAAAAATTCGAAGATGTTCACCGTGGAAAAGGGTAAAATAACGGATTAACCCAAGATTAAATGAGCGAGAAACGTTGATGTCGAATTCTTATGACTCCTCCAGTATCAAAGTCCTGAAAGGGCTGGATGCGGTGCGTAAGCGCCCGGGTATGTATATCGGCGACACGGATGACGGCACCGGTCTGCACCACATGGTATTCGAGGTTGTGGATAACGCTATCGACGAAGCGCTCGCAGGTTACTGTAAAGACATCGTTGTTACTATCCACAGCGATAACTCCGTCTCCGTACAGGATGACGGCCGCGGCATCCCAACCGGCATTCACCCGGAAGAGGGCGTCTCCGCGGCGGAAGTTATCATGACCGTCCTGCACGCCGGCGGTAAATTCGATGATAACTCCTATAAAGTGTCCGGCGGTCTGCACGGCGTAGGCGTCTCGGTGGTTAACGCCCTGTCGCAGAAGCTGGAGCTGGTTATCCAACGCGATAACAAAGTTCACAAACAAATTTATGAGCACGGTGTGCCGCAGGCGCCGCTGGCGGTAACCGGTGAAACCGAAAGCACCGGTACCATGGTGCGTTTCTGGCCAAGCCTGGAAACCTTTACCAACGTCACTGAATTCGAATACGAAATCCTGGCGAAACGTCTGCGCGAGCTGTCGTTCCTCAACTCCGGGGTCTCTATCCGCCTGCGCGATAAGCGCGACGGCAAAGAAGACCATTTCCACTACGAAGGCGGCATCAAGGCGTTTGTTGAGTATCTCAACAAGAACAAAACGCCGATCCACCCGAATATCTTCTATTTCTCCACCGAAAAAGACGGTATTGGCGTTGAAGTGGCGCTGCAGTGGAACGATGGTTTCCAGGAAAACATCTACTGCTTTACCAACAACATTCCGCAGCGCGACGGCGGTACTCACCTGGCGGGCTTCCGCGCGGCGATGACCCGTACCCTGAACGCCTACATGGATAAAGAAGGCTACAGCAAAAAGGCGAAAGTCAGCGCTACCGGCGACGATGCGCGTGAAGGCCTGATTGCCGTGGTTTCCGTAAAGGTGCCGGATCCGAAGTTCTCCTCTCAGACTAAAGACAAGCTGGTCTCCTCCGAGGTGAAATCGGCGGTTGAACAGCAGATGAACGAACTGCTGAGCGAATACCTGCTGGAAAACCCGTCCGATGCGAAAATCGTGGTCGGCAAAATTATCGACGCCGCGCGTGCGCGTGAAGCCGCGCGTCGCGCCCGTGAAATGACCCGTCGTAAAGGCGCGCTTGACCTGGCAGGCCTGCCGGGCAAACTGGCGGATTGCCAGGAACGCGACCCGGCGCTGTCTGAACTGTACCTCGTGGAAGGGGACTCCGCGGGCGGCTCTGCGAAACAGGGCCGTAACCGTAAGAACCAGGCTATCCTGCCGCTGAAGGGTAAAATCCTTAACGTTGAGAAAGCCCGCTTCGATAAAATGCTCTCTTCTCAGGAAGTAGCCACGCTTATCACCGCGCTGGGCTGCGGCATCGGCCGCGATGAGTACAACCCGGATAAACTGCGTTATCACAGCATCATCATCATGACCGATGCGGACGTCGACGGCTCGCACATTCGTACCCTGCTGTTGACCTTCTTCTATCGTCAGATGCCGGAAATCGTTGAACGCGGTCACGTTTACATTGCTCAGCCGCCGCTGTACAAAGTGAAGAAAGGCAAGCAGGAACAGTACATTAAAGACGACGAAGCGATGGATCAGTACCAGATCTCCATCGCGCTCGACGGCGCGACCCTGCACACCAACGCCAGCGCACCGGCCTTAGCCGGCGAGTCACTGGAAAAACTGGTGGCCGAGTACAACGCGACGCAGAAAATGATTGGCCGCATGGAGCGCCGTTTCCCGAAAGCGATGCTGAAAGAGCTTATCTATCAGCCGACGCTGGCCGAAGCCGATCTGAGCAACGAGCAGACCGTCACCCGCTGGGTTAATCAGCTGATTAGCGAGCTGAACGAAAAAGAGCAGCACGGCAGCCAGTGGAAGTTTGATATTCGTGAAAACAGCGAGTTGCAGCAGTTCGAGCCTATCGTGCGCGTGCGTACCCACGGCGTCGATACCGACTACCCGCTGGATAACGAGTTCATCACCGGCGCGGAATACCGCCGCATCTGCACCCTCGGCGAGAAGCTGCGCGGGCTTATCGAAGACGACGCGTTTATCGAACGCGGCGAGCGCCGCCAGCCGGTAGCTAGCTTCGAACAGGCGCTCGACTGGCTGGTGAAAGAGTCGCGTCGCGGCCTCTCTATCCAGCGTTATAAAGGTCTGGGCGAGATGAACCCGGATCAGCTGTGGGAAACCACCATGGATCCGGACAGCCGCCGCATGCTGCGCGTCACCGTGAAGGATGCGATTGCCGCCGACCAGCTGTTCACCACCCTGATGGGCGATGCCGTTGAACCGCGTCGCGCCTTTATCGAAGAGAACGCCCTGAAAGCGGCGAACATCGATATCTAAGCCTGTATTTCCCCGGCGACATAATGTCTACCGGGGCCACGGCTTTGCTAAACCCGGTATGCGTTGCGCTGCCGGGTTTTTCTTTTGCGGCAAAAGAGGAATCCTCCCACGCAATCCATCCTCGTTTTCTCCCGTTGCGAGAGCTGTTTTTTGAGCGGAATCGCGTTAGCATGAGTGAAGACTCATCTTACCCGGGGATCCCATGGCTATTAAACTGATTGCAATTGATATGGACGGCACGCTGTTGCTGCCGGACCATACCATTTCTCCGGCGGTGAAAACCGCCATCGCGGCAGCGCGCGCCCGCGGCGTTAACGTGGTGCTGACGACTGGTCGCCCTTACGCTGGTGTTCATAGCTACCTGAAAGAGTTGCACATGGAACAGCCGGGCGACTACTGCATCACCTATAACGGCGCGCTGGTTCAGAAAGCCAGCGACGGCAGCACCGTGGCACAAACGGCGTTAAGCTACGATGATTATCGCTTCCTTGAGCAACTCTCTCGCGACGTTGGCTCGCATTTCCATGCGCTCGATCGTAATACGCTTTATACCGCGAACCGCGATATCAGCTACTACACGGTGCATGAATCCTACGTGGCGACCATTCCGCTGGTATTCTGCGAAGCAGAAAAGATGGACCGTAATATTCAGCTGCTGAAGGTGATGATGATCGATGAGCCTGCCGTTCTCGATCGGGCCATCGCTCGTATTCCGGCGGAAGTGAAAGAGAAGTATACCGTGCTGAAAAGCGCGCCGTACTTCCTCGAAATCCTCGATAAACGCGTCAATAAAGGCACCGGCGTGAAGTCGCTGGCCGATACGCTGGGTATTAAGCCGGAAGAAATTATGGCGATTGGCGATCAGGAAAACGATATTGCGATGATTGAATTTGCCGGCGTCGGCGTGGCGATGGATAACGCTATCCCGACCGTTAAAGAAGCGGCGAATTTCGTCACCAAATCGAACCTTGAAGATGGCGTAGCCTTCGCCATTGAAAAATACGTTTTAGCCTAAGCGCATTTCGGGCCCGGAATTCTCCGGGCCTCAGACTGCTGACAAAGAAGGAAAAAGCGTGGTTTTTCCTTCTTTGTGGTTATCAGCCGAAAATCAATAAATTGATTTTCCATGTTTTTTGTCTGGTGCAATTTGTAAGTGCAACGGTTGCATGAGGTTTGTCATCAATCTCAGGCCCGGAATTCTCCGGGCCTGTCTTCTCTTTTTTCATGAATAGATGTTAATCCGCATTTAAATCCCTTAATCAGCGCAGGGGATTCTATAAGCTACCAGCCCCCTTTTAACAATACGTTAATAACTAACATCATATTCCTATGAATAAAAATCACTTTTTGATGTTGGTTGCGCTGCCTTTTTCCTCTTTTCAGGCCTGCGCGGCCGCAGAACCTGAACCCGTATACGCCTGGCACGGTAGCGAACCGGCGGATCTGCCCGCGCCTGACAATAGCCAGGCCGCGGCGCCGGAGTCGACATCGGTATTGCCTTTTTTAGGCGATGAAGCCAGAAAGCACGGCTATGTCCTACCGCTGCCTTTTGGTGTCGGCGTTAACTACATGGATATGCGGCAGAATATTAATGTCGATAGCATTAATTTTACCGGTTTATCGTTAGGTAATTTTTCACTGGATAACGCCTTCCAGATTGGCGTCGGTAATACGCGAGAAAGTAGCAAAACCGAGACGCTTAAGCTGGATGCCTGGCTGCTGCCGTTTATGAACGTCTATGGCCTGGTTGGACATACTAAAGGCCATTCTATCTCGCAAATTGCCGTCGGCCTGAAAGGGCCGAATGGCAAAGTGGTGCCCATGCCAGGTATGCAGAATCTTGATTTTCGCCTTGATTTTAAAGGCACTACCTACGGCGTCGGTACCACGCTGGTGGGCGGCGTTGGCAACTGGTTCACGGTTTTAGACGCCAACTATACGCAGACGCGTTTTGATATCCTCGACGGCAGCATTGATGCTTTTACCTTTTCGCCGCGTTTGGGCTATCGTTTCAATACGCCGTCGGTAGATGCGCTGCATCTGCCGAACGGGAAGCTGAATGTCTGGGTTGGCAGCATGTATCAGGATGTGCAGCAAGAATTTAAGGGCAGCCTGAACGATCTGTCGATGCCGTCGACGATGCTGCAAAACATGGTCAATCTGGCCAATAAGAACGGCAACGGTCGCTTTGATGTGAAACAGCATCTGCAGTCGCCGTGGAACGTGCTGGTGGGCGCGCAGTATGAGATGACCCGGAATTTTAATATCACTACGGAGTTTGGTTTTGCCGAACGTAATAGCTTCTTTATCGCCGGCGAGTATCGCTTTTGAGCCGACCGTTTAACCCTATCCTGTTGTTGTTAACCTGCCTTGTTATTGGGCAGGCACAGGCGCAGGCGCTCATCCGCGAGGAAATCGACGGCTGGTTACAGAACCTTGGCGCCAGCGACAAGTTTGACGCCAGCAAAGGCATCGACTGGGGCGTGATGCCGGGGCCATTTTATACGCCGGAGCTGGGGCTTGGATTGGGTACGGCTGTTGTGGGCATGTATCGCCCGGACCCACATGACACCATCAGCCAGAACTCCACGCTGACGCTTAGCGGCTACGTCAGCTCGACAGGCGCGTTTGGCCTCAGCGTTAAAAACTATGCCTTTTTCGACAACGATTTGTGGCGGGTTTTTGTTGAAGGCTCGATGGCCAACACACCGACTTACTACTGGGGACAAGGTTTTCACGCCGGCGACAAAGACAATGAGAAAGAAAAATATACCGCCCAGGTGCTGACATTGCGCCCGATGATCTACCGGCAGCTCATCGACAATGTTTATCTGGGGGCGGGGTGGTCGCTGGCGGCGCAAAATGCCGATGAGATGGACCATGACGATCTGCCGAAAATAGAAAACACTCCACAGGGGCCGTCGGTATTCAGTTCCGGCGCCAGTATCGATATCAACTGGGACGATCGCGATTTTGTCCCCAACCCACGCAAGGGCCAATACGCCGATTTTCGCTATACCCACTATGCGCCGGGACTCGGCAGCGACACGCGATTTGATGAATTTCGCCTGCACTACAGCCGCTATCAGGCCCTGAGCGATAAAAGCGTGCTGGCCTGGGAAGCGGATGGCACCTTCACCCAGGGCGATGTGCCGTGGAGCATGATGCCGCTGCTCGGCAGCGATGAGCGTATGCGCGGCTACTACCAGGGGCGCTACCGCGATAAAAACGTGGTCAGCTCTCAGCTGGAATATCGTCGTCAGTTGACGTGGCGACACGGCGTTGTTGCCTGGGTCGGCGCGGGCACCATGGGGCCATCTATTGATTCCCTGAATGACGGACGCTGGTTACCTTCGGCAGGCGTCGGCTACCGCTTTGAATTCAAACCTCGCGTTAATATTCGCCTCGACTACGGTATCGGTAAGGGCAGCAGCGGCTTTTACTTCCAGGTCGGCGAAGCGTTCTAACTCTTTTTTATCCTCCTTTCCAGCTTTGACGGCGCCAACTGTCGTGGCCACAGGCACTTTTATTTTTATGGATTGTTCTTTTTGTGATCTAAATTGTAGTACAACACAATAATGTTGTACTACATTTAGCTCATGACGACGACGCCTGACATCACGCTAGTAGTACAAAAGTGAGGCGAAATTCAGCAGCGACGGTAAAGTAGAGGAGTACACATAGAGCATAAGGACTCTCCATGACTCTCAATAAGACCGATCGCATCGTGATCACGCTGGGCAAACAGATTGTCAGCGGTAAGTACGTACCGGGTTCAGCGCTACCGGCCGAAGCGGAACTGTGTGAAGAGTTTGAAACTTCGCGCAACATCATCCGCGAAGTATTTCGCTCGCTAATGGCGAAGCGGCTGATCGAAATGAAGCGTTACCGAGGCGCGTTTGTCGCTCCGAGAAACCAGTGGAACTACCTCGATACCGAGGTACTGCAGTGGGTACTGGAAAATGATTATGACCCGCGTCTTATCAGCGCGATGAGTGAAGTGCGCAACCTGGTCGAGCCCGCCATTGCCCGCTGGGCGGCAGAGCGCGCCACCTCGAGCGATCTGGCGGAAATCGAGTCGGCGCTCAATGACATGATCGCCAACAACCAAAACCGGGATGCCTTTAACGAGGCCGATATTCGTTACCACGAAGCGGTGCTGCAGTCAGTACATAACCCGGTTTTGCAGCAGCTTAGCGTGGCGATCAGTTCGCTGCAGCGGGCGGTATTTGAACGGACCTGGATGGGCGATGAAGGCAACATGCCGAAAACCCTCCAGGAACATAAAGCGCTATTTGACGCCATTCGGCATCAGGATAGCGACGCGGCGGAGCAGGCGGCGTTGACGATGATCGCCAGCTCGACACGAAGGCTCAAGGAAATCACATGACGGCTCGCTACATCGCAATAGATTGGGGATCGACGAATTTACGCGCCTGGCTTTATCACGGCGAAGAATGCCTGGAAAGCAGGCAATCTGAAGCAGGCGTAACGCGCCTGAACGGTCGCTCTCCCGCTGCGGTGTTAGCGGAAATTACCCAACACTGGCGCGATGGCGCCACACCGGTGGTGATGGCAGGGATGGTCGGCAGCAACGTGGGCTGGAAAATCGCCCCCTATTTGCCGCTTCCTGCCGCTTTCTCGGACATTGGCCAGCAGTTAACTGCCGTTGGCGATAATATCTGGATAATTCCCGGTCTTTGCGTTTCCCGTGACGATAACCATAACGTCATGCGCGGAGAAGAAACGCAACTGCTGGGCGCACGCGCCTTAGCCCCTTCATCTGTCTACGTGATGCCGGGAACCCACTGCAAATGGGTACTGGCCGATCGCCTGCAAATTCACGATTTTCGTACCGTTTTGACCGGTGAGTTGCATCATCTGTTGCTTCAGCACTCGCTGGTGGGCGCCGGCTTACCGCCGCAGGAGACGTCCGCTGCCGCATTCGCGGCCGGTCTGCAGCGCGGTATCAACAACCCCGCCGTCTTGCCGCAGCTGTTTGAAGTTCGCGCTTCGCACGTGCTGGGCGCGCTGCCTCGCGAGCAGGTTAGCGAATTTCTTTCCGGCCTGCTGATTGGCGCTGAAGTTGCCACCCTCAGCGACACGTTCGCCGGACAGCAGGCGATCGGCCTCGTCGCCGGATCATCGTTAACGTCCCGCTATCAGCAGGCATTCGCCGCCATTGGCCGCGAAGTCACCGCGGTTGCGGGCGATACGGCATTTCAGACAGGAATAAGGAGCATCGCTTATGCAGTGGCAAACTAACCTTCCGCTTATCGCTATCCTGCGCGGCGTTACGCCAGACGAGGCGCTGGCTCACGTTGGCGCCGTTATCGACGCCGGTTTCGACGCAGTCGAAATCCCGCTGAACTCGCCGCAGTGGGAGAAAAGTATTCCGCAGGTCGTCGACGCTTACGGCGAGCAGGCGCTTATCGGCGCGGGCACCGTGCTGCAACCGGAGCAGGTCGACAGGCTGGCGGCCATGGGCTGTCGGCTGATTGTGACGCCAAACATTCAACCGGAAGTGATCCGGCGAGCGGTGGGTTACGGCATGACTGTGTGCCCAGGCTGCGCCACCGCCAGTGAAGCCTTTAGCGCGCTCGATGCCGGCGCGCAGGCGCTGAAAATCTTCCCGTCATCGGCTTTTGGACCGGATTACATCAAAGCGTTGAAAGCCGTGTTGCCGCCGGAGGTTCCGGTCTTTGCCGTTGGCGGCGTGACGCCGGAAAACCTGGCGCAGTGGATTAATGCCGGTTGTGTGGGGGCTGGGCTGGGTAGCGATCTCTATCGCGCCGGCCAGCCGGTTGAACGTACCGCGCAACAGGCAGCCGCATTCGTAAAAGCATATCGAGAGGCAGTGAAATGAAAATAACCAATATCACCACGTACCGTTTACCTCCGCGTTGGATGTTCCTGAAGATTGAAACCGATGAAGGCATTGTCGGCTGGGGCGAACCGGTGATTGAAGGGCGCGCCCGCACGGTGGAGGCGGCCGTTCATGAATTTGGCGACTACCTGATTGGCCAGGATCCGGCGCGGATTAACGACCTGTGGCAGGTGATGTACCGCGGCGGCTTTTATCGCGGCGGCCCGATTATGATGAGCGCCATCGCCGGTATTGACCAGGCGCTATGGGATATTAAAGGTAAGGTTCTGAATGCCCCGGTCTGGCAACTGATGGGCGGGCTGGTGCGTGACAAAATTAAAGCCTACAGCTGGGTGGGCGGCGACCGCCCCGCCGAAGTAATTGACGGGATTAAGAAGCTGCGCGGCATTGGTTTCGACACCTTTAAATTAAACGGCTGCGAAGAGATGGGGCTCATCGATAATTCCCGCGCGGTTGACGCGGCGGTGAATACCGTAGCGCAAATCCGCGAAGCGTTTGGCAATGAAATTGAGTTTGGTCTCGATTTTCATGGCCGCGTTAGCGCGCCGATGGCCAAAGTATTAATTAAAGAGCTGGAGCCATATCGCCCGTTATTTATTGAGGAGCCGGTATTAGCCGAGCAGGCGGAATATTATCCACGGCTGGCGGCGCAAACGCATATTCCAATTGCCGCCGGCGAACGTATGTTCTCGCGCTTTGAATTTAAACGAGTACTGGAAGCGGGCGGGGTGGCTATTTTACAGCCCGATTTGTCGCACGCAGGCGGTATTACCGAATGCTATAAAATTGCCGGAATGGCGGAAGCCTATGACGTTGGGCTGGCGCCGCACTGCCCGCTGGGGCCGATCGCGCTGGCCGCTTGTCTGCACGTCGATTTCGTTTCACATAACGCGGTCTTCCAGGAGCAGAGCATGGGGATCCACTACAACAAAGGCGCAGAACTGCTTGATTTTGTGAAAAATAAAGAAGATTTCAATATGGAAGGCGGCTTCTTTAAACCTCTGATGAAGCCGGGGCTGGGCGTAGAAATTGATGAGGCCCGCGTGATTGAGTTAAGTAAAAATGCGCCGGACTGGCGAAATCCGTTGTGGCGGTATGAGGATGGATCTGTCGCCGAATGGTAAATGCGCGTCATACTTCGCACTGGTGATGCGTTGGCTGCATTTTCTTACCCTGGTCACATACTATTGTATGCTCCCAGGGATGCGAAAATTTGCCGCCTTTCCCCAGCACGAATTATTTAGCGCATCGCAACATAGTTATTAATAAAAAACAAAAACACCCTCTGTAAATTACCGGGCATGGTGAGCGGCTTCGCTATGCCCAAAATCTGGAGACAGATTGCGATGGATATTTCAGTTACCGCTGTAAAAACCGGGCGTCGCCGTTATCTGACGCTCATCATGATCTTTATTACCGTGGTTATTTGTTATGTTGACCGCGCCAACCTCGCCGTCGCCTCGGCGCATATTCAGGAGGAGTTTGGTATTAGCAAAGCGGAAATGGGCTACGTATTTTCCGCCTTTGCCTGGCTGTATACCCTCTGTCAGATCCCTGGCGGTTGGTTCCTTGACCGCGTGGGATCCCGGCTTACCTACTTTATCGCTATATTTGGCTGGTCCGTGGCGACGTTGTTACAAGGCTTCGCCACCGGCTTAATGTCGCTTATCGGTTTACGCGCCATTACCGGCATCTTCGAAGCGCCAGCCTTCCCGACCAATAACCGCATGGTGACCAGCTGGTTCCCGGAGCACGAACGCGCCTCTGCCGTCGGGTTTTATACCTCGGGGCAATTTGTGGGCCTGGCCTTCCTCACGCCGCTACTGATCTGGATCCAGGAGCTATTAAGCTGGCATTGGGTATTTATCGTTACCGGCGGGATCGGCATTATCTGGTCGTTAATCTGGTTTAAGGTTTATCAACCGCCGCGCCTGACTAAAAGCATCAGCAAAGCCGAGCTCGACTATATCCGCGACGGCGGCGGCCTGGTGGATGGCGATGCGCCGCTGAAGAAAGAGGCGCGTCAACCGTTATCAAAAGCGGACTGGAAGCTGGTCTTTCACCGTAAGCTGGTTGGCGTTTACCTTGGGCAGTTCGCGGTTACCTCGACGCTGTGGTTCTTCCTGACCTGGTTCCCGAACTACCTAACCCAGGAAAAAGGCATCACCGCGCTGAAGGCCGGTTTTATGACCACGGTGCCCTTCCTCGCCGCGTTTTTTGGCGTCCTGCTCTCCGGCTGGCTGGCGGATAAGCTGGTGAAAAAAGGTTACTCGCTGGGCGTAGCGCGCAAAACGCCGATTATCTGCGGGCTGCTGATCTCCACCTGCATCATGGGGGCGAACTATACCAACGACCCCGTGTGGATCATGGCGCTGATGGCGCTGGCATTCTTCGGCAACGGCTTTGCGTCTATCACCTGGTCGCTGGTCTCCTCCCTGGCGCCGATGCGCCTGATCGGCCTGACCGGTGGGGTGTTTAACTTTGTTGGCGGACTGGGTGGTATCACCGTACCGCTGGTGATTGGTTATCTGGCGCAGGATTATGGCTTTGGCCCGGCACTGGTTTATATCTCCGTGGTGGCGCTGATCGGCGCGCTGTCTTATATCCTGCTGGTCGGCGATGTGAAACGTGTAGGCTAAATTTTGGCGATACGCTACCCTGATGCGTAAGTCTCGCATCAGGGTATCGTCATGAAACAAGTCACTTTTGCTCCCCGTCACCATCAGCTTACCAATATCAATACCTGGACCCCGGACAGCCAGTGGCTGGTTTTCGACGTCCGCCCGTCGGGGGCCTCTTTCACCGGCGAGACCATTGAGCGGGTGAATATCCATAGCGGTGCCGTTGAGACGCTCTATCGCGCCGCTGACGGCGCCTGCGTTGGCGTGGTCACCGTACACCCGACGCAAGATAAATACGTTTTTATTCACGGCCCTGAACACCCGGATGCCAACTGGCATTACGATTTTCATCACCGCCGCGGGGTGGTGAGCTGGCAGGGTGAAACCCGCAATCTTGATGCGCTGGATATTACCGCGCCTTATACCCCCGGCGCGCTGCGCGGCGGCAGCCATGTTCATGTCTTCAGCCCTGACGGCCAGTTTGTTAGCTTCACCTATAACGACCACGTACTGCACGAGTACGATCCGGCGCTGGATCTGCGCAACGTTGGCGTGGCCGCGCCCTATGGCCCGGTGAGCCCGCAGAGCACGCATCCCCGTGAATATGCCGGCAGCCACTGGTGCGTGCTGGTGAGCCGTACCACGGCGAACCCATTACCGGGCAGCGATGAGATCAATCGCGCCTATGAAGAGGGATGGGTGGGTAATCATGCCCTGGCGTTCATTGGCGATACGTTGGCGGAAAACGGCGACAAAGTGCCTGAACTGTTTATGGTGACGCTGCCGCGGGATGAGGCGGGCTGGAAGCGGCAGGGCGATATGCCGCTGGCCGGTACCGCAACGACGCTGCCCGCGCCGCCGGCAGGCATTAACCAGCGCCGCTTGACCTTTACCCACCAGCGCCGCTATCCGGGGCTGGTGAATGTACCGCGCCATTGGGTACGCGCCAATCCGCAGGCCACCGAGATCGCCTTTCTGATGCGTGATGACGCAGGCGTTGTACAGCTGTGGCTTATCCCGCCTGCGGGCGGCGAGCCGCGCCAGCTGACACATACGGTAACGGGCATCCAGTCAGCATTTAACTGGCATCCGTCGGGCGCGTGGCTGGGATGTGTGGTGGAAAACAAAATCGCGCTCTGCGATGCCCGCAGCGGCGCGGTAAGTTATTTGACGACCGATCGCGAAAATCCGCCGTCCGCGGATGCCGTCGTATTTTCACCGGATGGCAAATACCTGGCGTGGATGGAAGACGTCGACGGTTATCGCCAGTTGTGGATAACCGAAACGCAGCGCTAGCTTAGCGCGAAGGCATTGGCGCTGGCGGGATGACGGAGTTGGTCGCCAGCGTCTCCTGCTCGCTTTTTTCGACGCGCGATTTGACCGAGCTATCGGTGCGGAATAAATCCCACGGCAGCAGTAGCGTGTCCATGACCGCGGTGAACGGCATATCGAGGGCCACCAGCGATTTCACGCCCCAGTTAGTGTCGTCATCGCCCAGCGTATGGGCGCTGGAGCGCGTGCCTGGGTAGGTTCCTTCCTTGCCGCCGGTATGCGACATCACGCTGGAGCAACCGCCCAAACTAATCATCCCGCTGAACAGGACCAGCTTTAACAATCCGCTTTTCATCACTCTTCCGTCATTTTATCGGGGTTACTTCGGTTATAACGAGCCGTCCCGTGAATGCCTAGCGTTATTGCACTGCACTGTGGCGAGTATCGCACTTTGCCTTTTGTGCTTTGCAACCAGTCTAAGCATTCGCCAGCAAACTGCAAAAAAATTTGGCCGAAAAGGCCTTGAAAAGCGTCGGGGCACACCCATTTTAGTAGTGTCACCCAATGAGGATACGCCTGAGGGGTATTCCGGGTCATAACGGCTTGTCCATGATGGAAAGCCATTGAATTCTCGCTGATTTCAGGAGCTATTTACTATGCGTAATTTCGATCTCTCCCCGCTTTATCGTTCTGCTATTGGTTTCGACCGTCTGTTCAACCTGTTAGAAAATAATCAAAGCCAGGGCAACGGCGGCTACCCTCCGTATAACGTTGAATTAGTAGATGAAAACAATTACCGCATCGCGATTGCCGTCGCCGGTTTTGCGGAAAGCGAATTAGAGATAACCGCGCAAGACAATCTTCTGGTGGTGAAAGGCTCCCATGCCGCCGAGCAGAAAGAGCGCACCTACCTGTACCAGGGTATCGCGGAGCGCAACTTCGAGCGTAAATTCCAGCTCGCCGATAACATTCATATTCGCGGCGCGAACCTGGTCAACGGCCTGCTGTATATCGATCTGGAACGTGTGATTCCGGAAGCGAACAAACCGCGCCGTATCGAAATTAACTAATCGTCCTCTTCAGGCCGCGCGGCGGCCTGAATATACAACTTGCTCGCCGTCAGGGAGCAAATGCGAATTCGCTGAATTCGCAGGTACCTACTCGCTTCTCAGAAGGAGAAAACACTATGCGTAACTACGATTTATCCCCACTGCTGCGTCAATGGATCGGTTTTGACAAACTGGCTAACGCCCTGCAAACCGCCGGTGAAAGCCAAACCTTCCCGCCCTATAACATCGAAAAAAGCGACGATAACCATTACCGCATTACCCTCGCGGTAGCCGGGTTCCGTCAGGAAGATTTGGATATTCAGCTGGAAGGTACGCGTCTGACCGTTAAAGGCACGCCGCAGGCAGCTGAAAAAGAGACCAAATGGTTGCACCAGGGGCTGGTGAATCAGGCCTTCAGCCTGAGTTTCACCCTCGCGGACAATATGGAAGTCTCCGGCGCCACCTTTACCAATGGCTTATTGCATATCGACTTAACCCGCCACGAGCCGGAAGTCGCCGCCCCGCAGCGTATCGCCATTAGCGAGCGCCCGGCACTGAATAGTTAATTAAGCCACATCGCTTTCAAGCCCCGATAACTCGGGGCTTTTTTGTGCGCGGGACTACATACAGTATTCCCGCCTTCAGTCATAATCCCTGTTAATAATAATGTTATTCACAGGGAAAATAGTATGAGTGATATAGCATTGACCGTCAGCGTGTTGGCGCTGGTTGCGGTGGTGGGATTGTGGATCGGTAATGTCAAAATCCGCGGCGTCGGTTTTGGCATCGGCGGCGTGCTGTTTGGCGGCATTATCGTGGGCCACTTTGTGGATCAGGCAGGGATTACGCTGAGCAGCCCGATGCTGCATTTTATCCAGGAATTCGGCCTTATTCTCTTCGTTTATACCATCGGTATTCAGGTCGGGCCGGGCTTTTTTGCCTCGTTACGCGTCTCCGGACTTAAGCTCAATCTGTTCGCCATTCTTATTGTCGTACTTGGCGGGCTGGTGACGGCGATCCTGCATAAACTGTTCAGTATTCCGCTGCCGGTGGTGCTTGGTATCTTCTCCGGTGCGGTCACTAATACCCCCGCGCTTGGCGCCGGGCAGCAAATCCTGCGCGATCTTGGCCTACCGTTTGATGTCGTCGATCAGATGGGGATGAGTTACGCGATGGCCTACCCGTTTGGTATCTGCGGCATTTTGCTGACCATGTGGCTGGTGCGGCTGTTCTTCCGCATCAATGTGGAAAAAGAGGCGCAGCAGTTTGATGAGAGCAGCGGTAACGGGCACGCTCATCTGCACACCATTAACGTGCGGGTGGAGAACCCGAACCTGAATAATATGGCGATTCAGGATGTGCCAATGCTCAACAGCGACAAAATTATCTGCTCGCGGTTGAAGCGCGATGAGCTATTGATGGTGCCGGCGCCGGGTACGCTTATCCAGCATGGCGATCTGCTGCACCTGGTCGGGCGGCCGGAGGATTTACACAATGCGCAGCTGGTGATTGGTAAAGAGGTGGCGACTTCGCTCTCAACGCGCGGAACCGATCTCAAAGTGGAACGCGTGGTGGTCACTAACGAGAAGGTATTAGGGAGGAAAATCCGCGATCTGCACTTTAAACAACGCTATGACGTCGTGATCTCGCGGCTTAATCGCGCCGGGGTGGAGCTGGTGGCCAGCAGCCATGCCAGCCTGCAGTTTGGCGACATTCTTAACTTAGTTGGGCGTCCACAGGCCATTGACGCGGTGGCCAATGAACTCGGCAACGCACAGCAAAAACTGCAACAGGTACAAATGCTACCGGTGTTTATCGGCATTGGCCTGGGGGTGCTGCTGGGGTCTATTCCGCTGTTTATTCCTGGCTTCCCGGCAGCGTTAAAACTGGGGCTGGCCGGCGGGCCGCTGATTATGGCGCTGATCCTCGGGCGTATCGGCAGCATCGGCAAGCTGTACTGGTTTATGCCGCCGAGCGCCAACCTGGCGCTGCGCGAACTCGGTATTGTGCTGTTTCTGGCGGTGGTGGGGCTGAAATCCGGCGGCAATTTTGTCGACACCCTGCTCCACGGCGAAGGGCTCAGCTGGATCGCCTACGGTATTTTCATCACCGCTATCCCGCTGCTGACGGTGGGCATACTGGCGCGGATACTGGCGAAGATGAACTATCTGACTCTCTGCGGCATGCTGGCGGGCTCAATGACCGACCCGCCGGCGCTGGCCTTCGCCAACAACCTGCACGCCACCAGCGGCGCGGCGGCGCTCTCCTACGCCACGGTTTATCCGCTGGTGATGTTCCTGCGGATAATCACCCCTCAGCTACTGGCCGTGCTGTTCTGGGGGCTGAGTTAGCGGGCTCTGTGCCTGGACCCGGCGCAGGTGGTAATCCACCTGATACTCGCTGGCGTTGCGGAACATCACGGAATAGTTAAGAAACTCGCCGCTATCGCTGTAGGAAAGTGAGGTAATGCGCAGCAGCGGCGTCTGCTCCGGCACGTTCATTGAGCGGGCCAACTGTTTATCCGCCAGTACCGGGGTGAGGGTTTCATAGTTGCCGCTGATGGTGATACCGCATTCTTTCTCGATATAGTCGAACTTCGACCCCTCCAGATGACCCAACGACAGATGGCGGAACAGTTTAACCGGCATATAACTGTCCTCCAGCATTAGCGGTTTACCATCGACGTAGCGCACCCGGCGTGAGAAATAGATCCGTTCATCAATTTTAATTCGCAGCTGACTGGCGATAGCCGGCGGCGCGGGCATCACTTCGAATATCAACACCTGACTCACCACTTCTTTACCCTGCTGGCGCAGAACTTCCGCCAGCCCGGTCAGGTTGCTGGTCTCATGGTGTACATCTTTGCGCGCGACATAGGTGCCGGAGCCGTGGCGGCGCACCACTAATCCACTTTCCACCAGCAGGTCAATGGCTTTGCGAATCGTCATGCGCGCCACGCCGAACTCCTGCGCCAGTTTTTTCTCGCCCGGTAACGGGCTGCCAATGTTGAAATCGGAAGAGTTGAGCCGTAAACGCAGTTTGTCAGCAATAGATTTGTAGATCACCAGTAGACCTCTATTCGTCATTGATGAATCAGCGATAGTCAGCTGACGTGAATTATAAAATTATAAAAAACAATAAATTAAAAACTATTGCTGACGTTGATTTCGTCACCTCAATTCATCGTGTCTATGTTTTACGCAAAAAGTAGACAACATTGACCGAATTAAAACCATGAATGCGATCACGAATCGCAGCGGCGCAGCATGTTGCCGACGGGGCGAATTCCTATGCTCGAAGCAGGCCGGTAAAGAACAAAAAAAGGCCACTTACCCTACGAGTTGTTACATGAGGATTTTCAAATGCTCAGTCAAATACAACGCTTTGGCGGCGCCATGTTTACCCCGGTTTTGCTGTTCCCATTTGCCGGGATTGTGGTGGGTATCGCCATTATGCTGCGTAATCCGATGTTTGTCGGCGAAGCGCTCACCGCACCCGATAGCCTGTTCGCGCAAATTGTTCACATCATTGAAGAGGGCGGCTGGACCGTCTTTCGTAATATGCCGCTGATTTTCGCCGTCGGCCTGCCGATTGGCCTGGCGAAGCAGGCCCAGGGCCGGGCCTGCCTGGCGGTACTGGTCAGTTTTCTTACCTGGAACTACTTCATTAACGCCATGGGGATGACCTGGGGCCACTTCTTCGGCGTTGATTTCACCCTGGATCCCACGGCGGGAAGCGGCCTGACGATGATTGCCGGGATTAAAACCCTGGATACCAGCATTATCGGAGCCATCGTTATCTCCGGCATCGTCACCGCGCTGCACAATCGTTACTTCGATAAACCGCTGCCGGTGTTCCTGGGTATTTTTCAGGGATCGTCGTTCGTGGTGATAGTTGCTTTTCTCGCGATGATCCCTTGTGCCTGGCTAACGCTGCTCGGCTGGCCGAAGGTACAGATGGGGATTGAGTCGCTGCAGGCTTTCCTGCGCTCAGCCGGCGCGCTCGGGGTGTGGGTTTACATCTTTCTTGAGCGCATTTTGATCCCGACCGGCCTGCATCACTTTGTCTATGGGCCATTTATCTTTGGTCCGGCGGTAGTGGAAGGCGGCATCCAGGTCTACTGGGCGCAGCATCTGCAGGAATTTAGCCAGAGCGTTGAACCGTTGAAAGCGCTGTTCCCTGAGGGCGGTTTTGCGCTGCATGGCAATTCGAAAGTCTTTGGTTCGGTGGGTATTGCGCTGGCGCTTTACTTCACCGCCGCGCCGCAAAACCGGGTGAAGGTCGCCGGTTTGCTGATCCCCGCCACCCTGACCGCGGTGCTGGTGGGCATTACCGAGCCACTCGAGTTTACCTTCTTGTTTATCTCACCGCTGCTATTTGCCGTGCATGCGCTGCTGGCGGCCACTATGGCGACGGTGATGTATATCTGCGGCGTCGTGGGGAACTTCGGCGGCGGCCTGCTCGATCAGTTCCTGCCGCAAAACTGGATCCCGATGTTCCATCACCACGCGTCGATGATGTTTATCCAGATAGGCATCGGCGTCTGCTTTACCGGCATCTACTTCGTCATCTTCCGCACCCTGATTCTGCGCCTGAACCTGAAAACGCCGGGTCGCGAAGACAGCGAAATCAAGCTTTACAGCAAAGCGGATTATCAGGAGGCGCGCGGTAAAACCAGCGTGGCGGCAGCTGCGGAAAACAAGCTGGGTCAGGCCGCCGGCTTCCTGCAGGCGCTGGGCGGGGCCGGCAATATTGAAAGCATCAATAACTGCGCCACCCGACTGCGTATTGCGCTGGTGGATATGGCGAAAACGCAAAGCGACGAGGTGTTTAAAGCACTCGGCGCTCACGGCGTGGTCCGCCGCGGCAACGGCATTCAGGTCATTGTTGGTCTGCATGTCCCGCAGGTTCGCGACCAGTTGGAAACCTTAATGAAAGATTCTTTATCGACCGAACACACCACCATGACGGAGGCAGTATCATGAAAAAATTCTCAGTTGTTATCGCAGGCGGCGGCAGCACCTTTACCCCTGGCATCGTTTTAATGCTGTTGGCAAACCGCGATCGTTTCCCGCTGCGGGCGCTAAAATTTTATGACAACGACGGTGCGCGTCAGGAGACTATCGCCGAAGCCTGTAAAATTATCCTCAAAGAACAGGCGCCAGAGATTGAGTTCAGCTACACCACCGACCCGCAGGCCGCCTTTAGCGATGTCGACTTCGTGATGGCGCACATCCGCGTCGGCAAATATCCGATGCGCGAGCAAGATGAAAAAATACCGCTGCGCCACGGCGTGTTGGGTCAGGAAACCTGCGGACCGGGCGGGATTGCCTATGGTATGCGCTCTATCGGCGGCGTGCTGGAGTTGGTGGATTATATGGAGAAATATTCGCCAAACGCTTGGATGCTCAACTACTCCAACCCGGCGGCGATAGTGGCTGAAGCCACACGTCGCCTGCGGCCTAATGCTAAAATTCTCAATATTTGCGATATGCCGATCGGCATTGAAGGGCGGATGGCGCAAATCGTCGGGCTGAAAGACCGCAAACAGATGCGCGTGCGTTACTACGGCCTTAATCACTTCGGCTGGTGGACCTCGATTGAAGATCTCGACGGCAACGATTTGATGCCGAAACTGCGCGAGTATGTGGCGAAATACGGCTATGTACCGCCATCGAACGACCCGCACACCGAAGCCAGCTGGAACGATACGTTTGCCAAAGCGAAAGATGTACAGGCGCTGGATCCGCAAACGATGCCAAACACTTACCTGAAATATTATCTGTTCCCGGATTACGTGGTCGCGCACTCCAACCCGGAGCGTACCCGCGCGAATGAGGTAATGGATCATCGGGAGAAAAACGTCTTTAGCGCCTGCCGGGCGATTATTGCCGCCGGTAAATCTTCCGCGGGCGATCTGGAGATCGATGAACACGCGTCGTATATCGTCGATTTAGCGACGGCTATCGCCTTTAACACTCAGGAACGAATGTTGTTGATTGTGCCGAACAATGGCGCAATCCATAACTTTGATGCCGACGCGATGGTAGAGATCCCTTGTCTGGTCGGTCATAACGGACCGGAGCCGTTGACGGTGGGCGATATTCCGCATTTCCAGAAAGGGATGATGAGCCAGCAGGTGGCGGTGGAAAAACTGGTGGTGGATGCGTGGGAGCAGCGTTCATATCACAAGCTGTGGCAGGCGATTACGCTATCGAAAACCGTACCGAGCGCCTCGGTGGCGAAAGCGATCCTCGATGACCTGATTGCCGCCAATAAAGCGTACTGGCCTGAGCTGCATTAACCCTCGTTTTACCGGCATCCATCGGGTGCCGGTTCTTCTCTCCTGTTCGTGATTTAGGCTATGCTGTGGCCTGTTTGCCTGACGAACAAGGACTGCTGATGAAAATTTCCCGCATTGGTGAAGCGCCGGATTACCGCTTTTCGCTGGCCAATGAACGCACCTTTCTGGCGTGGATCCGTACGGCGCTCGGCTTTCTCGCCGCGGGCGTCGGGCTCGATCAGCTGGCGCCGGATTTTGCCACTCCGCTTATTCGCGAAGTGCTGGCACTGCTGCTGTGCCTGTTTGCCGGCGGGCTGGCGGTGTATGGCTATCTGCGCTGGTTGAGTAACGAAAAGGCGATGCGCCTGAAGCAGGATCTTCCCTATACCCGTACGCTGCTGGTGATTAGCGTCCTGCTGCTGGCGGTCGTGGCGGCGGTGATGCTGCTGGTGCTGTATGGCGGATAAACGCCGGGCGCGGCGGGAGAGTGATCCTGGTTTGCAGCCGGAGCGCACCTCGCTGGCGTGGTTCCGTACTCTGCTTGGCTACGGGGCGCTGATGGCGCTGGCGATTAAGCATAACTGGCATAGCGCCGGGCTGGCGTTCTGGATATCGATTGGCGTACTGGCAGTGGTGGCGATCATTCTCTGGCGCTACACCCGCAGCCGCCATTTAATGGATGTCGGCGAGAGCGATTTTTTGCAGCCGGGAGCAGTTCGTGACAAATTTTTGATCTCCCTCGCAGTGCTTTCGCTGTCATTATTGTTTGCTGTAACGCATCTACGGCAGATCATTTTATTTCTTAAGGATGTGACATGACAGGATGTCGGACAGAATGCCACTCCCTCGCTCATAACGAACCGGCAGTGCGGGAGGTGAAAGTTTATCGCCACCATTGCCAGCAACCGCTACAGTTCTATCGGGAGCTACGCGCACAGGGCGTGCGCGCCGTTCGTTTTATTCCACAGCTCAGAGCGGAAGATGCCAATGCATGGGGAAATTTCCTTTGCGCCATTTTCCACATCTGGGCGCGGGAAGATATTGGCCGCATAACGATTACGTTATTTGAGGAAACCCTGCGTATCTGGTGCGGCGAACCGCTGCGCGAACAACGGCAGGTGGCCGCCAATAGCGCCTGTTTTGTCTGTGCGTGGCGGCGATTATGCGCAGGCGACGACGATCCGCTCTGTGAAGGCTACCGCCAGTTCTATGTCGCCAGCGCCCCCTGTATGCGGGTTATGCGCGATCTGCGTAAACAGCAGCGGTCACCGGGCGAACTGATGCCGCTGCTGCGGGCGATTTAACGCCCCTTCGCCAGATACTGCGCCATCTCTTCTTCCGGCACCATGCCGCCGCCGGTCGCCCATACCAGGTGGGTGGCCTGACGTAGCTGTTCGTCGCTCAAACCTTGTAGCTGATGGTACGCTTTACTGGCGCAGACGCGCTGCGGCCCGGCCATCCCGGCCAGCGCGGACGGCTCAAGGCGAATATTTTCCGCCGTTGCCAGCCAGCCCAGCATGTCGTACATCGTTTGATCGTCGAGGGTATACAGGCCGTCGAGCAGGCGCTCCATCGCCCGGCCAACGAAGCCGGAAGCGCGGCCGACCGCCAGACCATCGGCGGCGGTCAGGTTATCAATCCCTAAATCCTGCACCGCAATCTGGTCATGGAGCCCGGTGTAAATGCCGAGCAGCATGCATGGGGAATGGGTCGGTTCGGCGAACAGACAGTGAACGTGGTCGCCAAACGCCAGTTTCAGGCCGAATGCGACGCCGCCGGGGCCACCGCCAACGCCGCATGGCAGATAGACAAACAGTGGGTGATCGGCATCGACCACGCGCCCTGCCTGGGCAAACTGCGCTTTCAGGCGCTCGCCGGCCACGGCATAGCCGAGGAACAGCGTGCGCGAGTTTTCATCGTCGATGAAAAAGCAGTTTGGGTCGGATTCCGCCGCCTTGCGCCCCTGTTCGACCGCCACGCCGTAATCTTCTTCATACTCAACGACCGTTACGCCGTGGCTGCGCAGTTTGGCCTTTTTCCATGCGCGGGCATCCGCCGACATATGCACCGTGACCTTAAAACCGATGCGCGCGCTCATGATGCCAATCGACATACCGAGGTTGCCGGTAGAACCGACGGCGATGCTGTAGTGGCTGAAGAACTGTTTGAATTCCGGCGTCAGCAATTTGCGATAATCATCTGCGATGGTGAGCAGCCCGGCTTCCAGCGCCAGCTTTTCCGCATGGGTCAGCACTTCATAAATGCCGCCGCGCGCCTTAATGGAACCCGAAATCGGCAGGTGGCTATCTTTTTTCAGTAACAGATCGCCATTAATCGGCTGATTGAATTGTTGCTCGAGGCGGCGTTTCATTGCCGGAATGGCAACCACTTCTGATTCGATAATCCCGCCGGTGGCGGCCGTTTCCGGAAAGGCTTCCGCCAGATACGGCGCGAAGCGCTGCAGGCGTTCGTGAGCGTCTTTTACATCTTCGGGGGTCAGGCCGACATAGGGCAAACCTTGCGCCAGCGTCGTCGTCGCCGGGTTAAACCAGGTGGTTTCTTTCAGCGCGATCAGCTCCTGCACAAGCGGGAAGGTCGCGGTTAATTGGGTCAGGTCAGCGTTTTTCATATTACGTCTCGTTCGCTTAGATGATGAAAGAAAGCAGGAAGGTGGCGGCGAGTGCAAGTAAAGAAGCGATAAATGTCGCCGTCGTATAATACTTGAATGTTTCGCTGAGGCTTGCGCCACAGTATTGTTTCACTAGCCAGAACAGGGAATCCGTTACGATCGTGCAGCCAATCGCGCCGGAACCGATGGCAATAGCGATGATCTCCGGACTTACGCCGGGATACAGCGGCAGCATCGGGGCGACGATAGCGGTGGCGCCCATCATGGCCACGGTAGCGGAACCGACGGCGGCGTGAAGGATCAGGGCCACCAGCCAGGCCAGCAGAATCGGATGCATATGCAGATTCGAGAGGATCACCGCCAGGCTATCGGCCAGGCCGCTGGATTTCAAAATCGCGTTGAACGCGCCACCCGCGCCAATAATCAGCAGAATATTAGCAATCGATCCGAAGCCGTTTTCAGTATGGGTCAGCAGGACGCCCATCCCCATTTGGCGACGAATACCAAGAATGTAATAAGCGACAAAAACGGCAATAAACATCGCGGTGATCGGGTTGCCGATAAATTCCAGCAACATATACAGCGTGCCGCCTTTAGTCATATTCAATTCAGCGACGGTTTTCACCAGCATCAGCCCAATCGGCAGCAGCACGGTAAATAGCGTTGCGCCGAGCGAGGGCAGCGTCGATTCTTCGCGTACTTCAAGGTTGGAAAACTCGGTCGGCACCGGTTTAAACGGCAGGCGGTTGCCGAGCAGCTTGAGGAACAATGGGCCGCCAACCAGTGAGGCAATCAGGCCAACCAGCAGGCCGTAGACGATGACCGTACCGATATCTGCGCCGAGTTTATTCGCCACGAACAGCGCGGCCGGATGCGGCGGCACCACGCAATGCACCGCCATCAGCGCGGTACACAGGGGGATGGCCAGCTTCAGCAGCGAGGTATTGGTTTTTTTGGCAATGGAGAACGCCAGCGGGATTAGCAGCACCACGCCGACTTCAACAAACAGCGTAATACCGCAGATCAGGCCAACCAGCACCATAATTACGTCCGCCGACAACCAGCGACAGCGCTGCAGCGCCAGGCCGATGCGTTCCGCCGCGCCGGAGACTTCCATCATCTTCCCGAGGATGGTACCGAGACCGATCACTGCCGCCAGGAAACCAAGCGTACCGCCAATACCGCTCTCAATGGCGTTGACCATATCCAGCGGCCCCATGCCCATCATCGCGCCGACGAAAAAGCTCGCCAGCAGGAGCGCCAGAAACGGATGAAACTTCAGTTTGACGATCGTTAAAACGATTAACACGATACTGATAAATAGCGTGCATACCACCCAGATTTGAGATTCCATACCCCACCTCGCCGTAAATAACGTGTGGTTATTGAACAGAAAAGCGACATAGGCTGACAAACGATATAAATCGCCTTTCAGGTGAGACAGATTGATGCAAAAGCGTGATTTGGTTCTTAAATAGACCGTTAAATGTGTATTGAGTCACTTTTATTCATCTTTCAGGCGCGCTCCGGCTGCGTTTTTTTTTACACTTACCGGCAAAGAAAAGGCGGGGGAATCGTGATGGATGTGATGAAAGAGATGGGTAATCGGCTGCTGAACGGCTGGCAGTTGTCAAAGCTGTATACCTTTGAAGTCGCGGCTCGCCATGAGTCCTTTGCACTGGCGGCGGAAGAGCTGTCGCTGACGCCGAGCGCCGTTAGCCATCGCATCAACCAGCTGGAAGAAGAGCTGGGTATTCAGCTATTTATACGTTCGCACCGCAAGGTGGAGCTGACCCGCGAGGGGCGGCGGGTATTCTGGGCGTTGAAATCCTCGTTGGATAGCCTTAACCAGGAGATTCTGGATATTAAAAATCAGGAGCTCTCCGGCACGCTGACGGTGTACTCGCGCCCGTCGATCGCGCAGTGCTGGCTGGTACCGGCGCTGGGCGATTTCACTCGCCGCTATCCGTCCATTTCGCTGACTGTGCTCACCGGCAACGATAACGTCAATCTACAGCGGGCGGGTATCGATCTGGCGATCTATTTTGATGATGCGCCGTCATCACAGCTAAGCCATCATTTTCTGATGGATGAAGCGATCGTGCCGGTATGTACGCCGAATTACGCGCAACAGCAGCAGTTAATCCACAATCCAGGCAATCTGCGCTACTGCACGTTGCTCCATGACCGCCAGGCATGGAGCAATGATTCCGGTACCGATGAGTGGTTCAGTTGGGCGCAGCAATTTGCGATTGAATTGCCGCAATCGTCGGGTATCGGCTTCGATCGTTCTGATTTAGCGGTGATTGCGGCGATGAATCACGTCGGGGTAGCGATGGGGCGTAAACGGCTGGTGCAGAAGCGGTTAGAAAGCGGGGAGCTTATCGCGCCGTTCGGCGACATGACGCTGAAGTGTCACCAGCACTACTATGTGACGACCCTGCCGGGCCGTCAGTGGCCGAAAATCGATGCCTTTATCGAATGGTTGCACTGCCTGACATAAGGCAAAAGCAGCCACCGGGGGGGAGCCCGGATAAGGCGTAAGCCGCTATCCGGGGAGCGCCAGCGGCGCTTAGACCGGCTGCTGGTGGCTGGTAAAGCGCGAGGCCAGCGGCAGCCAGCACAGCAGAATCAACAGACCCATTAACATCATCAGCAGGCCGAGGCTGCTTTGCCCGGTTTGCGGCATCATTGCCGACAGCCAGGCCAGCACGCCGGAGCCGATATTCTGCAGGCCGCCAACCAGCGCGCCAGCGGTACCGGCGAGGAACGGGAATGGTTCCATCGCGCCGCTGGTAGCCAGCGGGAACAACATACCCGCGCCGAAGAAGAACAGCGCCGCAGGCACCAGCAGTGTCCAGACGGTCATAATGCCGAACAGCCCCGGCAACCACATCATAATTCCCGCCAGCAGGCAGCAGATAACCGACTGCCACATCAGCGTTGAGAAGCGTTTATTCGGACGGCCAGCGAACCACGCGCCGAAGAACGCCGCCGGGATCGGCAGAATAAACAGAATACTGACCGCCATACTGCTCAGGCCGAGGACCGCGCCCATCAGCACGCCGGAACAGGCTTCGAACACCGCAATCCCGGCCAGCCCGCCCACCAGCATCAACAGGTAACAGTTAAAGGCGCCGGTACCGAACAGCGTTTTGTAGCTGGCCAGTAGTTTCGTCCGCGGCGCGCCTTGTGGGCGCGTTTCCGGCATCCATTTCGCCATACTAATCGTCACGCCAGCGCACAGTATGAGCAGGAAAGCGTAGCAGGCGCGCCAGTTCCACAGGGTATCAAGGATGCCGCCGAGCAGCGGCGCAATCAGCGGGCTGACCAGTATTCCCATATTTAACAAACTATTGGCGTGACGCAGCTGCGCGCCTTCATACAAGTCTCGCGGCAGGGTGCGCGCCATCACGCCGCCGACGCCGGTGCCCATCCCCTGCATGGCGCTGGCGGCGATCAATACCGGCAGGCTATGGGTGGTAATGGCAACCAGCGTCGCCAGCATAAAAATAGACATCCCGACGAGGATCACCGGACGGCGGCCCACGCGGTCGGAGAGCGGGCCGTAGAACAGCTGGGAAATGCCGTACGTCAGGAGATAGGCCGCCATCACGCTTTGTACCGCCCCTTCGCGGACGTTAAGCGATACCGCCATGTCGGCGATAGCCGGAATATAAATGGTCTGCGCCATCTGGCCAACGGCCACCAGCAGTACCAGCATCAACAACAAATTGAAGTTCTTATGCCGTTTCATGTCGATGAATACTTCGTGAGCAATGAGAAATGGAGAATATGTGACTGGCACACCCCTTAAACGATGGAGGAATCTACCACAATAAAATGACAGAACAACTACATAGCACCGATTGTTGGGGAAATTTCAGGCAGGTTTTGTAAACAGGATCGGCAACTAATGTTGCCATTTTAATCTATGAGAGGCGCAGCAGGATTGCTCCAGCGGCAATACCGCAGGCGGCAACGATGCGCAGCGCTACCACCTGTTCTTTCAGGACGATAAACGCGATCAGCGCGCCGAACAGAATGGAGGTTTCACGCAGCGCGGCGACTACCGCCAGCGGCGCCTGAGTCATCGCCCATAGCGCCAGGCCGTAGGATCCCATGGTGCCGACGCCGCCGAGGATGCCCTTTTTCCAGTGCTGGCGTAAATAACGGCTGGCTTCGCGCCGCCGCGCCACCATCGCCCAGCACAGCAGGCAGCAACCGTTCATAAAAAAGGTCCACAGGGTATAGCCGAGCGCCGATCCCGCCAGCCGTACCCCGGTGCCGTCCACCAGCGTATAACCCGCGATAAAACAGGCGTTGATCAGCGCCAGCATGATGCCTTTGCGGGAACTGACGCGGCCGTTAAAGGCCATCGCCAGAATCGCCAGGCAGATGACGCCAATACCCAACCTGGCCAGCGGCGATAAGCGATCGCCGAGAAATATCACGCTGATAGCCGCGACCAGCAACGGCGCGGTGCCGCGCATTAGCGGATAGGTCTGGCTCATATCCGACACCTGATAGGTCTTCGCCACCAGTACCGTATACACCACCTGCAATGCACATGACGCCACCAGATAAGGGGCGCTGGCCAGCGTCGGCTGCGGCGCGAAGGGGAGCATCACCAGGGCGATCAGCGAGGCCGACCCGCTGACGCTTATCGCCGCGTACATTTTATCGCCGCTGGCTTTGACGATAGCGTTCCAGCTGGCGTGGAGCAGTGCGGCGAAAAGCAAAATGCAGAATACGGTGATGGTCATCGCAGGCAGATTCAGCAGTTAAGGTCAGCGGACTGTAACATGACCCCGTTCCGCCAGCCAGCCACGCTTACAGCGAGCAGAACAGGCGATGCGTGACCCGCGGCTCATCGTATACCGGGCGGAAACCAAAGCGTTCATAAAAGGGCCAGGCCTGCGCCGGGGCATGAGTGTTAAGGAAATCGAACCAGGCGCCGGAATGCGTGATGACTGAGAGCAGCAGCTGCTGGCCAATTCCCTGGCGGCGATGGCTATCGCGAATATAGAGATGGCGAATGCGCCCGGCCCGCGGCTGCTGGCTGAAGGGGTCGACGTTCAGACCGCAGACCCCAACTAACTGGCCACGGACGAACGCGCCCAGCAGCTTTTCACCAGGGGCGTTAAAGCGGTTTTTGCCGCTTTGCCAGTTTTCCGCCAGACGGCGCAGCATATTGAAGTGCTGTTCAAGGCTTTCGGCGCGCAGCGCAACGAACCCCGGATCCTCCGGCGTTGTTGCGGCAATTAATAGCGGTGGCATGGTTCCTCCATCAAGTCTTCCCGGAACGCCCGAAGGACGCCTGTAGGGGAGCGGTTTCCCGCCCCCCTCAGGTGCGACTTGAACCTGAATCAGCGGAACTGTTTCAGGACTGCATCAAGTAGTTGCAACACAGCAACCATGAGTTTCAGGATTAAAATAATAATATCCATTCCGCCCATACGCGCGTCTCCTGTGGTTAAGGAGCACAATAAGCTGACGTACCTTTCCGCTGCCTGTTGCCAGCTTATCCCTGTTCTCACAGGGGTTGCGCAGTGGTGGCCGTACGGGCCGGACACGACGCATTGTTGACGTAACACAGTGTGCTCTCTCGGGGTTAAGGCACTGACGGCACCACCCGTTTCAGCCAGGACTTCGTTGCGCCGGTCAAACTTGCGGCCCCCGAATGGCACAAAGTGAACACATCCAGTATAGATAAATACTGTATGCATGAACAGTATTTTTTGGACAAATTCGCACCCGTCGTCCATACTCTATGACAGAGAAATTTCGACCTTAAATTGCGCGAATTGCAGCGATCGCGTATACTTTTGTCGTTGACGTAATACAGTGTGCTTGCGGCTACCACCCGTAAAAATGCTGATAAAAACCTCGCTCCGGCGGGGTTTTTTGTTTTCTGCCGCTGATGTCGCGAATTGTGATCTTTCGCGCAAATTCTCGTGGATGAAAATAAATCCATTGTGAAAACGCAAAACCTGTGTTTGTATAAATTCAGCTTATTTTTCGACACAACAGGTCCCTAATGAACGCTGCCATGATGACTTCGACCCTACTAAAAACCGCGCCTGCCGCGGTGGTCGTCGTGTCTGTGGTGGTCGTCGTCGGCAATGCGCCGTAGGGTCCGGAACAACACGAATTCCAAACCCCGCCGGCGCAAACCGAGCGGGGTTTTTTGTTGGCGAGCCCCCCGGTAAAGTCGGCCCAGAATAAAAGGACTGGAGCATGGCAAGTTCGGGCACCACATCAAACACAATGCGCTTTACCGGCGCGCAGCTGGTTGTTCATTTACTGGAACGCCAGGGTATCACTATGGTCAGCGGCATTCCGGGCGGCTCCATCCTGCCTATCTATGATGCCTTGAGCCAAAGCACGCAGATCCGCCACATCCTGGCACGCCACGAGCAGGGGGCGGGTTTTATCGCTCAGGGGATGGCACGTACCGAAGGTAAACCCGCAGTCTGCATGGCCTGTAGCGGCCCTGGCGCCACCAACCTGATTACCGCCATCGCCGATGCCCGCCTCGATTCTATTCCGCTGGTCTGCATCACCGGGCAGGTTCCGGCCTCAATGATCGGCACTGACGCCTTCCAGGAAGTCGATACCTACGGCATCTCTATCCCCATCACCAAGCATAACTACCTGGTGCGCGACATCGCCGAGCTGCCGCAGGTGATGAGCGACGCCTTCCGTATTGCCCAGTCCGGGCGCCCCGGGCCGGTGTGGATAGATATTCCTAAGGACGTACAGTCGGCGACGATTGAACTGGAAACGCTTCCAGAGCCCGGCGAGCGCGCCCCGGCACCGGCATGCGTGCCTGAAAGCGTGCGTGAAGCGGCGGCAATGATCAACGCGGCGAAACGCCCGGTACTGTATCTGGGCGGCGGCGTGATAAACGCGCCGCAGCCGATTCGGGACCTGGCGGAAAAAGCCAACCTGCCGACCACCATGACCTTAATGGCGCTGGGTATGCTGCCGAAGGCGCATCCTTTGTCGCTGGGCATGCTGGGGATGCACGGCGCGCGCAGCACTAACTTTATTCTGCAAGAGGCTGATTTACTGATTGTTTTAGGCGCGCGTTTTGATGACCGGGCGATTGGCAAGACCGAGCAGTTCTGCCCGAACGCGAAGATTATTCACGTCGATATCGACCGCTCTGAGCTTGGTAAAATTAAGCAACCGCACGTAGCGATTCAGGGCGATGTGGCGGAGGTCTTAGCCCAGCTTATTCCGCAGATTGAGGCGCAGCCGCGTGATGAGTGGCGCCAACTGGTGGCTGATTTACAAAAAGAATTCCCCTGCGCCATCCCGCAGGAAAGCGATCCGCTCTCCCATTACGGCCTGATTAACGCCGTGGCCGCCTGCGTTGATGATGAGGCGATCATCACCACCGATGTGGGTCAGCATCAGATGTGGACGGCGCAGGCCTATCCGCTCAACCGTCCGCGCCAGTGGCTGACTTCCGGCGGTCTCGGCACCATGGGCTTCGGCCTGCCGGCGGCCATCGGCGCGGCGCTGGCGAATCCGCAACGTAAGGTTATTTGTTTCTCTGGTGACGGCAGCCTGATGATGAATATTCAGGAGATGGCCACCGCCGCCGAAAATCAGCTGGATGTAAAAATTATCCTGATGAACAACAAAGCGCTGGGGCTGGTGCATCAGCAGCAGAGCCTGTTCTATCAGCAGGGCGTCTTCGCCGCGACCTATCCGGGGATGATTAACTTTATGCAGATAGCTGCCGGTTTTGGTCTGCAAACCTGTGATTTAAATAACGAATCCGATCCGCAGGCGGCGCTGCAGGCGATTATCGACCGCCCAGGTCCGGCGTTGATCCACGTGCGTATCGACGCGCAGCAAAAAGTGTATCCGATGGTACCGCCGGGTGCGGCCAATACTGAGATGGTGGGGGAATAAGCCATGCAAAAGCAACACGATAACGTCATTCTGGAACTCACCGTCCGCAACCACCCAGGCGTCATGACCCACGTCTGCGGGCTATTTGCCCGCCGCGCGTTTAACGTTGAAGGCATTCTCTGCTTGCCGATTCAGGGCAGCGAGCACAGCCGCATCTGGCTGCTGGTAAATGATGACCAGCGGCTGGGGCAGATGATTAGCCAGATTGAAAAGCTGGAAGATGTCACCAATGTGGCGCGTAACCAGTCCGATCCCACCATGTTTAACAAAATTGCGGTGTTCTTCGAATAGCGCTCAAGGCTTGAACAGCTACGCGCTTACCGCTAAGGTAAGCGCCTTTGCCGGATGGCGCTGCGCTTATCCGGCCTACAGGGAGTGAATCCGTAGGCCGGATAAGGCGTTTACGCCGCCATCCGGCGCTTTCAGGCACCAGGAAACACCATGACTACCATCGCCCTTATTGACGATCATTTGATTGTCCGCTCCGGTTTTGCTCAGCTACTGGGGCTGGAAGCTGATTTTCAGGTTGTCGCTGAATTCGGCTGTGGACGGGAGGCGCTGGCGGGGCTACCGGGGCGCGGTGTACAGGTTTGTATCTGCGATATCTCAATGCCGGATATTTCCGGGCTGGAGCTGTTAAGCCAGCTGCCTAAGGGGATGGCGACCATCATGCTGTCGGTGCACGATAGCCCGGCGCTGATCGAGCAGGCGCTGAACGCCGGCGCGCGCGGCTTCCTGTCGAAACGCTGCAGTCCGGATGAACTTATCGCCGCGGTCCGCACGGTGGCGGCGGGCGGTTGCTATCTCACGCCGGATATCGCCATGAAGCTGGCCGCCGGGCGCCAGGATCCGCTCACCAAACGCGAACGCCAGGTGGCGGAAAAGCTGGCGCAGGGTATGGCGGTGAAAGAGATCGCCGCTGAGCTCGGTCTGTCGCCGAAAACCGTTCACGTTCATCGCGCCAACCTGCTGGAAAAACTGGGCGTCAGTAACGACGTTGAGCTGGCGCGCCGCATGTTCGATAGCTGGCAATGAACACCGTCGTTTCACGATTGCTGTCGGTGATCGGCTGCGCCTTTATCTTCTCAGCCGCCTGGTTTTGCCTGTGGAGTATCAGTCTGCATCTGGTGGAACGCGCGGATTTAGCGGTGCTGCTGTTTCCCTTTGGCCTGCGTTTAGGGCTGATGCTGCAATGCCCGCGTGGCTACTGGCCGGTGCTGCTGGGAGCCGAGTGGCTGCTTATCTTCTGGCTGGCGCAGGAAGTGGCGCTGGCGCATCCGATAATATTGATGACCGGAAGTCTGCTGACCCTGCTGCCGGTGGCATTGATTTCACGCTATCGCCAGCAGCGAGACTGGCTGACATTGTTGCGCCAGGGCGGGGCACTGATCGCCGCCTCGCTGCTGCAATCGCTGCCGTGGCTGGCACAAGAAGGCAGTGAGGGACTGACCGCGCTGTTGTTGACGCTGACTGGCGGCCTGACGCTGGCGCCGACCTGCTTGGTTATCTGGCATTATCTGACCAGTACCGTCTGGCGGCCGTTGGGGCCGTCGCTGGTGTCGCAGCCGGTTAACTGGCGTGGCCGGCATCTGATCTGGTACCTGCTGCTCTTTACCGTCAGCCTGTGGCTACAGCTCGGGTTGCCCGCCGAACTCTCCCGCTTTACCCCTTTTTGTCTGGCGCTGCCGATTATCGCTCTCGCCTGGCACTACGGCTGGCAGGGGGCGCTGATCGCCACCCTGATGAACGCCATTGCGTTGATTGCCAGCCAGACCTGGCACGATCACCCGGTTGATTTATTGCTTTCACTGCTGGCGCAGAGCCTGACCGGACTGCTGCTGGGCGCGGGGATCCAGCGATTGCGCGAGCTTAACCTGTCGCTACAGAACGAGCTGGCGCGTAATCGGCGGCTGGCGGAACGCCTGCTGGAAACGGAAGAGAGCGTGCGGCGTGACGTGGCGCGCGAGCTCCACGATGATATTGGCCAGACTATCACGGCAATTCGCACCCAGGCGGGGATCGTGCAGCGTCTGGCGCCAAACAACGCCAGCGTACGGCAGAGCGGTCAGTTGATAGAACAGCTGTCGCTGGGGGTTTACGACTCTGTGCGAAGACTGCTTGGTCGTCTGCGTCCGCGCCAGCTTGACGATCTGCCGCTTGAACAGGCGGTACGTTCGTTGATGCGTGAAATGGAACTGGAAGACCGCGGTATCGTCAGTCATCTCGAATGGCGGATTAACGAGGCGGGGCTGAGCGAAAACCAGCGCGTGACGCTGTTTCGCGTTTGCCAGGAAGGACTGAATAATATCGTCAAGCACGCCAGCGCCAGCGCCGTCACCCTCCAGGGCTGGCAACAGGATGGGCAATTGATGCTGGTGCTGGAAGATGACGGCTGCGGCCTGCCGCCGGGGTCGAATCTGCAGGGGTTCGGCCTGACCGGCATGCGTGAGCGCGTGACAGCGCTGGGTGGTACGTTAACTATCTCCTGCACACACGGTACCCGCGTGTGCGTCAATTTACCGCTGCGTTACGCCTGAAAGGAGCGCCGATGTTTGCCTTTTTAAAAGCGCCGCCGGACGCCGCGCCAATTAGCGATAAACGCGAGCTGGACGAGCGTTATCGTTACTGGCGTCGCCATATTCTGCTTACCATCTGGCTTGGTTACGCGCTGTTTTATTTCACCCGAAAAAGCTTTAATGCCGCGGTTCCCGAGATCCTCGCCAGTAACGTGCTGACCCGCAGCGATATCGGCCTGCTGGCCACGCTGTTTTACATCACTTACGGGCTGTCGAAATTTTTCTCCGGTATCGTCAGCGACCGCTCCGACGCCCGCTATTTTATGGGGCTGGGGCTGATTGCCACCGGGGTGGTTAATATCCTGTTCGGTTTTTCTACCTCGCTGTGGGCCTTCGCGCTGCTGTGGGCGCTGAATGCCTTCTTCCAGGGCTGGGGCTCGCCGGTGTGCGCCCGACTGCTGACGGCCTGGTATTCGCGAACCGAACGCGGCGGCTGGTGGGCGCTGTGGAATACCGCGCATAACGTCGGCGGCGCGCTGATCCCAATGGTCGTGGGCGCGGCGGCGCTGCATTACGGCTGGCGAATGGGGATGACGATTGCCGGCTGTCTGGCGATCCTCGCCGGACTGTATCTGTGCTGGCGGCTGCGCGATCGCCCGCAGGCGGTGGGGTTACCCGCCGTGGGCGACTGGCGTCACGATGCGCTGGAAATCGCCCAGCAGCAGGAAGGCGCTGGGCTGACGCGCAAAGAGATCCTGACCCGCTACGTGCTGGCCAATCCCTATATCTGGCTGTTATCGCTGTGCTATGTGCTGGTGTACGTGGTGCGGGCGGCGATTAACGACTGGGGCAATCTGTATATGTCGGAGACGCTCGGCGTCGATCTGGTGACCGCTAACTCGGCGGTCACCATGTTTGAGCTGGGCGGTTTTATCGGCGCGCTGGTGGCGGGATGGGGCTCGGATAAGCTGTTTAACGGCAACCGTGGGCCGATGAACCTGATTTTCGCCGCCGGAATTTTGTTGTCGGTTGGCGGGCTGTGGCTGATGCCGTTCGCCAGCTACGTCATGCAGGCGGCCTGCTTCTTCACCACCGGGTTCTTCGTTTTCGGCCCGCAAATGCTCATCGGAATGGCGGCGGCGGAATGTTCGCATAAAGAAGCCGCCGGGGCGGCAACCGGGTTTGTCGGCCTGTTCGCTTATCTTGGCGCCTCGCTTTCCGGCTGGCCGCTGGCGCAGGTGATGGATATCTGGCACTGGACCGGATTCTTTGTGGTGATTGCGATTGCCGCCGGCATTTCCGCGCTGCTGCTGCTGCCGTTTTTAAACGCGCAGGCGCCGCGTACCGCCAGCGAAGCGTGATGTAGCTCACCCTTTCGCCGCGAACGGGGCAAAACTAAGAAATTTTCCCGGTTTTACCTGGAAGCCGTCTCAGGCCAGACGGCGCGTGGGTTTTTACAATGCCTGGTTATTACGCAGGCATAAAAAAATCAGCTCAGGAGATACCCATGCTGGCCTTTCTGAATCAGGTGCGCAAGCCGACCCTGGATCTGCCGCTCGATGTGCGGCGCAAAATGTGGTTCAAACCTTTCATGCAGTCCTATCTGGTGGTCTTCATCGGCTACCTGACCATGTACCTGATCCGCAAAAACTTTAACATCGCGCAGAACGACATGATCTCCACTTACGGGTTGAGCATGACGCAGCTGGGGATGATTGGCCTGGGCTTTTCCATTACCTACGGCGTGGGCAAGACGCTCGTCTCTTATTATGCCGACGGTAAAAATACCAAGCAGTTCCTGCCGTTTATGCTGATCCTGTCCGCCATCTGTATGCTGGGCTTTAGCGCCAGCATGGGGGCGGGTTCAACCAGCCTGTTCCTGATGATCGCCTTCTATGCGCTGAGCGGTTTCTTTCAAAGCACCGGCGGTTCGTGCAGCTATTCCACCATCACCAAGTGGACGCCCAGACGCAAACGCGGCACCTTCCTCGGCTTCTGGAATATCTCCCACAACCTCGGCGGCGCGGGCGCCGCGGGCGTGGCGCTGTTTGGCGCCAACTATCTGTTCGACGGCCACGTGATCGGCATGTTTATCTTCCCGTCGATTATTGCGCTGATCGTTGGCTTTATTGGCCTGCGCTACGGTAGCGACTCTCCGGAATCCTACGGCCTTGGCACGGCGGAAGAGCTGTTTGGCGAAGCGATCAGCGAAGAGGACAAAGAGACCGAAGAAAATGCGATGACCAAGTGGCAGATCTTTGTTGAGTATGTGCTGAAAAACAAAGTGATCTGGCTGCTGTGTTTCTCCAACATCTTCCTCTATGTGGTGCGTATCGGTATCGATCAGTGGTCCACCGTGTATGCCTTCCAGGAGCTGAAGCTGTCTAAAGAGGTGGCGATTCAGGGCTTTACCCTGTTTGAAGTCGGCGCGCTGGTTGGCACGCTACTGTGGGGCTGGTTGTCGGATCTGGCCAACGGCCGCCGCGCGCTGGTGGCCTGCGTAGCGCTGGCGCTTATTATCGCCACCCTCGGGGTTTACCAACATGCCAGCAACCAGTACGTCTATCTGGCCTCGTTGTTTGCGCTGGGCTTCCTGGTGTTTGGTCCGCAGCTGTTGATCGGCGTCGCCGCCGTCGGTTTCGTACCGAAAAAAGCGATCGGCGCCGCCGATGGAATCAAGGGCACCTTCGCCTATCTGATCGGTGATAGCTTCGCCAAGCTGGGTCTTGGGATGATCGCCGACGGCACGCCGATCTTCGGCCTGACCGGCTGGGCCGGCACCTTTGCGGCGCTGGACGCCGCCGCCATCGGCTGTATCTGCCTGATGGCCATCGTGGCTATCTTCGAAGAGCGTAAAATTCGCCGCGAGAAAAAGAATCGAGTTTTGCAGACTGCCTGATTCACCAGGTATTTGGTAACCTTGCCCGGCCATTGCGCCGGGCTTTTTTATTTCTTGCGTAATATGCCAGGTCCGACAGTCGACAGCAGGCAAATTCCCATTATGATAGTGAGGCTGCGATTGGATGAGAGGATGCATGATCTGGATAGGACTGGCCACCCTGGTAGTGGTATTTGTTGTGGGATTTCGGGTGCTTACCTCTGATTCACGCCGCGCGATTCGTCGCCTGAGCGAACGCCTTGGCATTACGCCTGTTCCGTTGGAATCGATGATCGATCAGCTGGGAAAAACCGCCGGTAATGAGTATTTGCGTTACCTGGAGCGGCCGAATGAAGCACATTTGCAGAATGCCGCGCAGGTGCTGCTCATCTGGCAGGTCGCGATTGTCGACGCCAGCGAAAAAAATCTGCATTACTGGTATCGCCTGATGCAAAAAGCGCGTTTAGCGGCGCCGATTACCGACGCGCAGCTCCGCCTGGCGCAAGGTTTTCTGCGCGAGCTGGACCCGGATGCGAGCGATTTACATAACCTACAGCAGCGCTATAACGACCTGTTTCTCCCGGAAGACGGCGTGCACTGGCTGCACTGATCTCATTGTTATCCGGCCTGTGGTTCAAAACCATATCTCCCTTACGTTCTTTGTAGGCCGGATAAGCGTAAGCGCCATCCGGCAGAATGACTACAGTAGGATTTTCAGGCCGTGTTTTTGTACGACGCTAAGCAATTTTAATGACATTCCGCTCGGTCGTTTAGCGCCAGTCTCCCATTTTTGCACGGTAGACACGCTGGTATTCAGATAACGAGCGAACACGGGTTGGCTAACATTGAGTTGTTCACGTAGCGCTTTAATTTCAATGGGTTGAAGTGCGGCTACGCTACCGAGACATGATTCATCAAAATGGCGCATTGTTTCCTGTGGGATTGCGCCAACGCTGAATAGCCCCGACGCAGCGCTATGGATCGCTTCGAAAGCCGGGCTTTTGTATTTATTTTTTGCTGTCATCGCAAATCTCCACCAGTTCTTTACTTTTAACTAAGGCCGTCGTTTTCTCTTCAGAGAGATTGGCATAGTGTTTTGCTAACTCACGAAACCCCATTAATTCGCGATGGTTGATATTGGCCATATCCTGTTTGGCATATAGAAAGGTATAAAACCAATACCCTGCGCTTTTGGTAAGGATGATTGCGCGATCGCGATTCTTGTTGAGTCGCTTTTTATAAACCCCCCCTCCTAAATCAACCACTTTGCCCTGAAGCGCAGATTGAATTGCCTGATAGAGCTCGTCGTCGGAAATGCCATGAGAGCTAGCCTCTCTGGCGAACCATTTGGTTTTAAAGATACGCATTGCTGACATCCTGTCGTTAAAAGTATAGCACATAGTGCTATATTAAATTCTCCTGAGATTTGTTAAAGCGATAGCAAGCATCGTTTTTTTAAACATGCGAGCAGCTACGCATCCTCTTATGAAAAGCGAGAAGAGTTGCGAAAACGTTAAGTACGTCACATACAAAATGTTACACTGCGCAGCTTTCCGCCACTTTGTTCGCAGGTCACTCATGAGTCATTCAAATGAAACCAAACCTCACGCACGCGATCTCGCGCGGCCAAACTGGTCGGCGGTCTTCGCGGTTGCTTTCTGCGTCGCCTGCCTGATTACCGTCGAGTTTTTGCCGGTCAGCCTGTTAACGCCGATGGCGCTGGATTTAGGCATCTCCGAAGGGATGGCCGGGCAGTCGGTGACGACGACGGCATTCGTCGCGATGTTTTCCAGCCTGTTTATCACCACGGTGATAGGTAAAACCGATCGCCGCTACGTGGTTATCCTGTTTTCGCTGCTGCTGACCCTTTCTTGCCTGCTGGTATCGTTTGCCGATAGCTTCACCCTGCTGCTGCTGGGGCGCGCCTGTCTGGGCCTGGCGCTCGGCGGTTTCTGGGCGATGTCGGCATCGCTGACCATGCGTCTGGTGCCGATGCGCGTGGTGCCGAAAGCGCTATCGATTATTTTCGGCGCGGTATCAATCGCGCTGGTGATCGCCGCCCCGTTGGGCAGTTTCCTTGGCGGGCTTATCGGCTGGCGCAACGTCTTTAACGGCGCGGCGGTGATGGGCGTGCTGTGTACGCTCTGGGTGCTGAAAGCGCTGCCGTCGCTGCCGGGTGAATCGGCGGCTCAGCAGCAAAATATGTTTGGTCTGCTGAAGCGTCCGGGGGTGATGGCCGGGATGTGCGCCATTTTCATGGCCTTTGCCGGACAGTTCGCCTTCTTTACCTATATTCGACCGGTATACATGACACTCGCCGGCTTTGACGTCGACGGCCTGACGCTGGTGCTGCTGAGCTTTGGTATCGCCAGCTTTATCGGCACCTCGCTCTCCTCGGTGGTGCTGAAGCGCTCGGTTAAAGCGGCGCTGGCGATTTCGCCGCTGGTGCTGACCGCCTGCGCGGCGGCGCTGGTACTGTGGGGAGAAAGCAAAATCGTCGCCTCGACGGTGGCGATTATCTGGGGCTTCGCGTTTGCGCTGATCCCGGTGGGGTGGTCAACGTGGATCACCCGTTCGCTCTCCGATCAGGCGGAAAAAGCCGGGTCGATTCAGGTGGCGGTGATCCAGCTTGCCAACACCTGCGGCGCCGCGGTCGGCGGCGTTGCGCTCGACCACTTAGGGCTGCTGTCGCCGCTGGTGTTGTCAGGAATATTAATGCTGTTTACCGGCCTGCTGGTGACGACCAAAGTGAAGGTGAATTAACCCGCTTACGGCCGTTCGCCTTTTGCCAGCCGGGCGTTGATGTCGGCAATCACTTCCGGCAGATCCGCCAGGGTATCAACCACATAGTGAGCCCCGGCGGCATACAGTTTGCCTGCCGCCCGCTCGCGACGGGTGGCGATTTCCTCTTTCGACATCGTCTGGTACTCCTCCCAGGTAGCGCCGAATTCGTTACCGGACACCGCCAGCCCGACGCTCCACATCCCGGCATGTAACCCTTCGCTGATGCCCGGTGCGGCATCATCGACCTTCACGCAGTGGGCCACATCGTCTATGCCCAGGGTAATCACGTTCTGCAGCGCCATCCACGGGCCCGGACGACCGCCGACGGCAAGGTCATCGGTGGCGACCCAGTGGTCCGGGGCGTAGCCCTGGGCGGCAGCGGCTGGTACCAGCTTTTCCATCACCGGGCGCGGATAACCCGAGCAGGAGCCGATCTTCAGGCCCTCGGCGCGAAACGCGGCGATAGTGTCGACAACGCCGGCAATCGGTGCGGAAAAATCGACAACCTTAGCGATTTGCAGCGGCATAAACGCGGCGTAGATCGCATCGATATCGGCGGCAGTCATCGCGCGGCCGAATTTGGCCTGCCAGCGGCTATCGACAGCAGGGAGTTTGCCCAGCGCCTCAATGTGCTGCCACTTGCCAAGCCCCATCGGCACGCGGGCCTCTTCAAGGGTAATCTCAATATCGAAGGCCTGGCGGAAGGCCTCGACGAAAATTTGCGTTGGGGCGAAAGAGCCGAAGTCTACGGTGGTGCCTGCCCAGTCAAGGATCAGTGCGCTAATACGGTTCATGGCGGTTCCTTATTGTTTCCAGTACATGGCGTTGTCGATAGCCGCCAGCAGGGCGGTGATATCGGCGTCGTAGACTTCGCCAATGTTGCCGATGCGGAAGCAATCGCTTTGCGATACTTTGCCCGGATAGATAACGAAGCCCTGATCTTTCAGCTTCTGGTAGAAGGTGTGAAAGCGATACTGCGGCGCATCCGGTGAATAAAAGGCGGTAATGATCGGCGAGTGCAGGCTATCGTCGAGCAGTGGCCGGAAGCCGAGCGCGCGCATCCCGGCGACCAGACGGCGTTGATTGTTGCGGTAGCGCTGGTAGCGGGCGCTAACGCCGCCCTCCTGCGCCAGCTCTTTCAGCGCCTGGGCAAAGGCCAGCACGGTATGGGTCGGCGAGGTGAAGCGCCACTTACCGTGGTTATCTTCCATGCAGCGCCACTGGGCGTACAGATCCAGTGATAGCGAGCGCGAACGGCCTTTGCAGGCGGCCAGTTCCGCTTCGCGAGCAATCACGAAGGCAAAGCCCGGTACGCCCTGAATGCATTTGTTGGCGGAGCTTATCAGGTAATCAATATTCAGCGCGGCGATATCCAACGGAATGCCGCCAAAGCTGCTCATCGCATCGACGATATAGCGTTTATCGTACCGTTTTGCCAGTTCGGCTACCTCTTCGATCGGATTCAGCATGCCGGTGGTGGTTTCGCTATGTACCATCGCGATATGGGTGATCGCCGGGTCGTTCTGCAGGATCTGTTCGATCGCGGCCGCATCTGGACGGGAGACTTCGCCGCAGTCGTAAGGGTGGCAGGCGATGCCCATCAGTTGCGCCATCTCAATCATACGCGCGCCATAGGCGCCATTGCTGACGATCAGCACTTTGCCTTGTTCGCCGATGACGCTGCCGAGCACCGCTTCGACCGCGTAGCTGCCGCTACCCTGCAGCAGCACCGCCGTATAACCGTCGGCCGGGGTAGCCAACTGCACCAGCTGCTGGCGAATGGTCTGTACCACGCCGAGATTGTAATCATCATCCCAGGTACAGCTATCGAACAACATCGCCTCTTTTACCGTACGGGAGGTGGTTAGCGGGCCGGGGGTCAGCAGCAAGTAGTTCCGTGAAGTCATTTGTCTCACCATTTGGTCTATACCAGATTTATATTTATCATGGAGACAAAGCCGGGGCAGGGTCAAAGGAAATGTGGCGCTGCAACAAAAAATTCATCTGGCTATGTATAATGAGCGCACGAAAAGTGGCAGTGAGTAAACATGAAATCACCCTCTGGCGAGATGCCGCAATACCTGATGATTAAGGCGCAGCTGCAGGCGCGTATTCAAAACGGCGCGTTGAAAAGCGGCGATAAGCTGCCTTCAGAGCGCGAACTGTGCGCGCTGTTCAACACGACCCGGATTACGGTACGCGAGAGCCTGGCGCAGCTGGAGGCCAGCGGCGTGATTTACCGCGCTGACCGCCGCGGCTGGTTCGTGACGCCGGAGCGTCTGTGGTTGGATCCGACGCAGAACACCAACTTCCACAAGCTATGTCTCGAGCAGGGGCGCGAACCGAAAACGGTGCTGCTTGAAGGGCGCTTAACCGCCGTGCCGCTGGACGTGATGGCCCCGCTGGCGCTGCAGCCCTTCGATCAGGTTTACCTGCTGACGCGTCTGCGCTATGCCGACGGCCGGCCGGTGTGCTACTGCGAAAACCACTGCCTGCCCGCGCGGGTGCCTGAGCTGCTGCGCCACGATCTTAACGGCAGTCTGACCGAGATTTATCAAACTCAGTACGACCTGATCTATACCAGTATGCATCTGTCGTTTTATCCCACTTCAATGCCGCCGCAGGCTGCCGAAGCATTGGGGGTGATGGAAGGGCGCCCGGCGCTGCTGCTGCGCCGGCTGAATTACGATCAGCATGGGCGTATTCTCGATTACGATATTGAATACTGGCGGCATGACAGCCTGCGGATCGAAGTAGATACACATTGATTTTATTAGTTAAATTTTTTGATCTCCCCGGTGGCGCTAGCGCTTACCGGGGCTACGCACTTCCCCTCGTTTTAACTCTTTCGACACACTTCTTTCATCGTTTTGTCATAAACCCCCGGTAGCGTGAAAGCAAATCTGGTCTACACCAGAATAACTGACTATCCGATGAGGCTTAAACGATGAAACTCTCCCGACTTGCTCTGCTGTCCCTGTTCGCGCTGACCAGCTCTCCGGTTTGGGCGGACGGCGTCGTCACGGTTTACTCCGCCGACGGCCTGCATGATGGCGATAACAGCTGGTATCAGAGCCAGTTCGACGCCTTCACCAAAGCGACTGGCATCAAAGTGCAGTATGTGGAAGGCGGCTCCGGCGCGATCGTCGAACGTCTGGCGAAGGAGCGCACCAATCCGCAGGCTGACGTGCTGGTCACGGTGCCGCCGTTTATCCAGCGCGCCGCGAAAGAGCAATTGCTGGCAACCTTTACCCCGCAAGGTAGCGCGCAGATCCCCGGCGCTAACGACCGCTACGCGCCGCTGGTGAATAACTATCTGACCTTCATCTATAACGGCCAGTTGCTGAAAACCGCGCCGGCCAGCTGGCAGGATCTGCTGGATAGCCGCTTTAAGAACAAGTTGCAGTACTCCACGCCGGGGCAGGCGGGCGACGGTACCGCGGTGATGCTGCAGGCGTTCCACAGCCTCGGCGGTAAAGACGCCGGTTTTGCGTATCTGGGTAAGCTGCAGGCCAATAACGTTGGCCCATCGGCCTCGACCGGCAAGCTGACTGCGCTGGTCAATAAAGGCGAGCTGTACGTCGCCAACGGCGATTTGCAGATGAACCTGTCGCAGATGGCGCGTAACCCGAACGTTAAAATTTTTTGGCCGGCGGATGATAAAGGCGAGCGCAGCGCGCTGGCGCTGCCCTACACCATCGGGTTGGTACAGAACGGACCGAACAGCGAAAACGGCAAGAAGCTGATCAATTTCCTGCTGGATAAACCGGCGCAATCCAGCGTCAGCGCGCTCTCCTGGGGCCTGCCGGTACGCAGCGATGTGGCGCCGGATGACGCTAACTTTAAGGCGGCGAAAGCGGCGCTCGACGGCGTGAAGAGCTGGGAGCCGAACTGGGATGATGTCGCGGTATCGCTGTCGGCTGACATTGCCCGCTGGCATAAAGTGACCGATAGCGAGTAAGCCTGATGTTGATGAAAACCACCGTCACTTCTTCCCCGTCGCTGGCGGGGACTTCCGGGATCACCCTGGACTCGCTGCGTGTTTCATACCACGGCAACGTGGTCTTAAAACCGCTGTCATTGACCATTGAACCCGGTGAGGTGCTGGCGCTGATAGGCCCTTCCGGTTCCGGGAAAACCACGGTGCTGCGGGCGATTGCCGGTTTTGTGCAACCGGCTGGCGGTCGGATTGTGATCGGTGATACTGACGTCACCCAGCTGCCGCCGTATCAACGCGGGCTGGCGATGGTGGTGCAGAACTACGCGCTGTTTCCGCATATGAAGGTAGAAGATAACGTCGCCTTCGGCCTGCGGGCGCAAAAGCAGCCCAGGGCGCTTATCGCCGAGCGGGTGGCTGAAGCCTTAAAAATCGTCGGTATGGCGGATTACGCCACCCGCTACCCGCATCAGCTTTCCGGCGGCCAGCAGCAGCGCGTCGCGATAGCCCGCGCGATTGCCGTGCGTCCTCGGGTACTGTTGCTTGATGAACCGCTGTCGGCGCTGGATGCGCAAATTCGTCATAACATGGTGGAAGAGATTGCCCGTCTGCACCGCGAACTGCCGGAACTGACCATTCTCTACGTCACCCACGATCAGACCGAAGCGCTGACCCTGGCGGACAAAATCGGCATCATGAAAGACGGTTCGCTGATCGCCCACGGCGAAACGCACGAGCTCTATCACTATCCGCCGAACCGCTTTAGCGCCGAATTCCTCGGCCGCGCCAATATCCTGCAGGCGACGGCGCTGAAAGACAGCACCGAGCCGGGGCTGGTTAGCGTGAGCTGTGGCGGCGGCCTGATTAACGCCTTCAGCCGGGGCGGCCTGCATGGCAACAACAAGCTGTTATGCATTCGCCCGCAGCACATGAGCCTGGCGCCGCGATCGGCAACCAGTAATCGTCTCAACGCCACCCTGACCTCGGTACACTGGCAGGGCGATCTGACGCATCTGCTGTGCGATGTTGCCGGCGAAGCGGTGCGGATCGTCATGACCCACGTGAACCCGCTGCCGCGCGCGGGGGACAAGCTGGCGCTCTACTTCGAACCTGGCGATGCGGTTCTGATCGAGGTGCAATAATGGCGCAAACCCTCACGCTTGCGCGTCCGGCGCGAAACTTACGGCCTTACCTGTGGCTGGCATTGCCGCTGCTGGTGCTGGCGACGCTATTTTTCTATCCGCTACTGTTGATCGCTGAACAGGCATTACGTGACGCCAGCGGCAACCTGAGCCTCGAGACTTTCTGGCAGGTGATTGACTCAAAACGCTTTATTGGCGCGCTGCTCAATACCTTACAGATTGCGGTGTTCGCTACCCTTGGCTGCCTGGTGCTCGGCAGCGTGCTGGCGCTGATTCTGGTCTTTATTCCGTTCCCCGGCAGCCAACTGGTGAGCCGGATCATCGATACGTTTATCGCGCTGCCGACCTTCCTGATTACTCTCGCGTTCACCTTTATTTACGGCTCGGCGGGGCTGCTCAACGGCACCCTGATGGCGCTGTTTGCTTTTGAACTGCCGCCGGTAGACTTTCTCTATTCGATTAACGGCGTGATTCTGGCGGAGATTACCGTCTTTACGCCGCTGGTGATGCGCCCGCTGATGGCGGGACTGCGGCAGATAGATAAGAGCCAGCTGGAAGCGGCGAGTATTCTCGGCGCCCATCCGCTACGGGTGATTACCCAGATTATCTTCCCGGCGGCGCTACCGGCGCTGATGGCGGGCGGCAGCCTGTGCCTGCTGTTGACGACCAACGAGTTTGGCATCGTGCTGTTTATTGGCGCCAAAGGGGTTAATACCCTGCCGATGATGGTCTACAGCAAGGCGATTCTGGAGTCGGATTACAGCGTGGCCTGCATGATTGCGCTGATTAATATTCTGCTGTCGCTGGGGCTGTTTATGCTCTATCGGCTGGCGGCGGCGCGCACTGGCGTAAGGAGTTAACGATGTTGATTTGGTCGCGTAAAGGCCGCGCGGCGGCGGGCGCGCTGGCGGTGACGCTTTTTGTCGGCGTTTTCCTGCTGCCGCTGGCGGTGATTTTACTCTCCAGCCTGAGTAAACAATGGAATGGCCTGCTGCCCACCGGCTTTACCTTTGCCCACTTTGTTAACGCCTTTCGCGGCGCGGCGTGGGATTCGCTGTTTTCGAGCCTGATGGTGGGTTTCTGCGCCAGCCTGTTGGCGCTGCTGTGTGGGATGTGGGCGGCGCTGGCGCTGCGCCAGTATGGCGCGACGCTACAGAAATATCTTGGCCTGGCGTTTTATCTGCCCAGCGCTATCCCCTCGGTTTCCGTCGGACTGGGCATTCTGGTGGCGTTCAGCCAGGGACCGCTGCAGATGAATGGTACTTTTTGGATCGTCCTGGCGGCGCACTTTGTACTGATTTCCGCCTTTACCTTCAGCAACGTAACGACCGGGCTGGCGCGGATTTCCGCCGATATTGAAAACGTCGCCTCCAGTCTTGGCGCCTCGCCGTGGTATCGCCTGCGTCATGTGACGCTGCCGCTGATGACGCCGTGGATGATTTCAGCGCTGGCGCTGAGCTTATCGCTGTCAATGGGGGAACTGGGCGCGACGGTGATGATCTATCCGCCGGGCTGGACGACGCTGCCGGTGACCATTTTCAGCCTCACCGATCGCGGCAATATCGCCGATGGCTCGGCGCTGACCATTGTGCTGGTGGGCGTCACGCTGCTGTTGATGATGAAGCTTGAGCGCATCGCCCGCCGATTAAGCCAAAGATAAGTTGTACCCGGAGCTGTAGCCCGGCTCAGCGTAGCGCCAGCCGGGAATTGGATTACCTCAGAACCATGCCTCAAACATGCCGCCGATGTTCAGCGAATCCAGCCGCTCGTCGCTGGTGCCGTCTACTTTCGCGGTGTGTTCGTTATCCACCTGGCCGCCGGTCACATAGAAGCGCAGCATCGGGCGGAACTCCGGCCCCATGCCGATGGCGATGTTCTGCGACAGCGTCAGCTTCCAGCCGTGGTTATCCCCGCCCTGGTCGTAGTCAACGCGCTGGTAGCCCGCTTCCAGCCAGGTCGAGTGCACGTCGTTCCAGAAGTACATTGGCCGGACGATCGCGCCGTAGTTTTTACGGTTGTCGGTATTATCCTTGCCGTTGTCGTAGTCGTGGAAGGCCAGCAGATACTCGATCTGCGCCTGCTGGGTGAACTTATGGCTGCCCTCGAAGCTGGCGTAGACCGTGGTCAGGTCGTCGGTTTTGTTATAGACGCTGTTATCCGAGTTATCGGAATAGCGCAGGATCACTTTGTTCACTCCGCTGTCGTTGCTATGGCTCAGCACCAGCCCGCCCTGCCAGGCATCGAGGCGCGCGTCGCTGTCCACCGCTTTTGAGTCAAAGCCGTAGTTGGCGTATACCTCGACGTCGATCGGCCCGGCCTTGATGTTGTGGGTTTTGGTGGTCAGCGCGTAGTGGCCGTTATCGCCGGTATCGGAGCTGCCGGTACAGGTGATGCGCGACGGGTTGGTCTCATCGGCCATCACTTCCGGGCTACAGGATTTCACCTGCGACACCGTCGCCACGTCGAACTGCACGCCGCCGATATCGAAGTTCTTCACCCCCGCGCCCTGGCCGTCGTGGTTCATCCAGAAGTAGTCGTTGATCCCCTGTTGCGGGCGCTGGTGGAAATCGCGGCCGGCCCAGATATAGGCGTTGGGGTTGGATTCGAGGACGTTGGTGACGCCGACGTAGGCTTTTTTCAGGTTAACCTCGTCGCTCCAGTGGTCAAACATGACGTTGAGATCCCAGATGGCTCCCTGCGCGCTTTTGAATGCTTTGCTGATCTGGAATTCGCCTCCGTTGCTTTCGTTACCGAGACGGCCAATCGCCGAGGCGCCGTTATAGGAGCCGTCGACGCCGACATATTTCTGGTCGCCGGTCTGGAAATGGGCGCCATAGCGGGCGTAGCCGCTAAATTTCAGGCCGAAAGGGATCGCCATATCCGGCGAAGCGGCGGTGGTCTGCGGGTTGGTCATCACGTCGACCTTTTTATCGGCCGCGGCATCAATTTTAGCCTGGCGGTCGGCCAGCGCTTTATCAACCGCTTTGGCGACGATGGCGTCGATCTGTTCCTGGGTAAACTCCTGCGCCAGTACGGAAATTGGGCACAGCGCGGCGATAACCGCCATGGCCAATGGCAGCTTTTTAACTGTATTCATGGTTATCTCACTTTAATAATTAATATATGCAGACAATAACCGCCCCATTCTGGTTAAAATAAAAATAACCAAAATAAGCTGATTTGTTTTTTCAGGGTACAGCTACGCCGGAGAATAAATATCTTACTCTCAGTGGCGAAATTTAACGGCTAGTACAAATGCAGATGTATTAATTTTTTCTCAAAATATATTTCCTGAGGTTATTGCGTTTATAATCAGATTATTTGGCGAAAATCCCTTTTCCGCATAAATACATATTTTCAGGTAATACAGGAATTACTGGCTAACGGCTCCGGCGACCGGTGCAACGCTTTTCGCCTTTTCGACTTCATTTTTTATTAATGAACGCTCATAGGCACGCAGGAATGGCAGATAAATCACCGCCGACATCACCATGCAGATAACGCACATCACCACCGGGCTTAAAGTCCAGTTAGCCGCCCACGAGGCGCCAATCGGCGCGGGCGTCGTCCACGGCGTCAGCGACACCACCTGGCTCAGCCAGCCAAGACGGGTTGCGCCGTAAGCCAGCACCGCGTTAACCATCGGCACGCAGACGAAGGGGATAAACATCATTGGGTTCATGATGATCGGCGCGCCGAACAGTATCGGTTCGTTGATATTAAAGAAGCTCGGCACGATACCCATTTTGCCGATAGTCCGCAGATGCGTGACCCGGCTACGCAGCAGCAGGAAGGCCAGCGGTAGGGTCGAACCGACGCCGCCAATCAGCAAATAGTGATCCCAGAAGCCCTGCAGGTAAACGTGCGGCAGCGCCGCGCCGGCCGCCAGTGCCGCCTGGTTTGCCGACAGGTTGGCCATCCAGAACGGGTTCATAATGCCGGTGACGATAAGCGAGCCGTGAATACCGGCGAACCAGAAAATCTGGCACATCAGCACCGACAGCAGAATCGCCGGCAGCGAATCGGAGGCGGAGACCAGCGGTTCCAGCAGATGCATAATCGCCTGCGGTAGGATCATGCCGGTTTGCGCCTCAATGAACAGGTTGAGCGGATGCAGAGTACCGATGACCACCAGTACCGGAATGAGGATCTCAAACGAACGGGCGACGCCGGTCGGCACCTCTTTCGGCAGGCGAATGGTCACGTTGTTTTGCTTCAGCCAGGCGTAAACGCGGGTGGAGTAGATGGCGGTGATCAGCGCGGTGAAAATGCCCTGGCCGGATAAATACTGAGTAGAAATTTTGCCATCGGCATAGGGCGCGGCGACCAGCAGGAAGGCCATAAACGCCAGCAGGCCGGACATGACCGGATCGAGCTGGAACTGGCGTCCGAGGCTGGCGCCGATGCCGACCGAGATAAAGAAGGTCATAACGCCCATGCTGAGGTTAAACGGCAGCATCAGCTGTTCACGGTACTGCTGGGAAAAATCCAGCCAGCCGCGGGCAAAACCGTTAGTGGTCTCCGGCGAGAAAGGCGGAAAAATAAATACCAGCATGAAAGAGCCGATGATCATGAACGGCAATGCGGCGGTAAAGCCATCGCGGATGGCGATAACATATTTCTGTTGCCCAAGGCGTCCTGCCAGCGGAGTAATAGATTGCTCGATCACGGCAATCATCGACTGATACAGAGAACTCATTTGAACACCTCTTAGTGCGCCGCGGCGATCAGCGACAGGGCATAATTCAGAACGTTATCTCCCCGCTGCATTCCGTAATCCATCGTATCGATAGGCTGGACGGGAATATTCAGGGGAGCGGCTTTCTCGCTAAGCATTTTCAGCATGTATTTGACCTGGGGGCCAAGCAGCACCACCTGGTATTGTGGAAACTGCATATCAAATTCGGCAACGCCATAGGCGTCAATCTGCACCGGCAGGTCGCGTTCCTTTGCGGCATCCACCATTTTCCTCACCAGCAGGCTGGTGGACATCCCGGCGGAGCAACACAGCATAATCTTGTACATCGACGGCTTTCCTCATATGTAAAAAGTTATTGCGAGGATGATTTGATATCAGACGGAAACCGGTTTCCATTTATAAAAAACAGAACTGTGAGCGCGGTCAATAACTCACCGTTAGCGGGCTTACTAATTAGATTTCGCTCACAAAATAATGTCGATTTGGCGTGGTTTTTTGCCGAAATGGAAAATCGGTTTCCAAATAAAAAAGGAAACGGCTATACTGCCGCTGGTTATAATTGAAGCGATTCAGGACACAGCGTTACAGGGGCTAAGCCGCACCTGCCAGGGGAAAAAAGATGTCGACAATCAATGATGTATCACGGTTAGCCGGGGTATCGAAAGCCACGGTTTCGCGCGTGCTGAGCGGTTCGCGCGGGGTAAAAGAGGCCAGCCGCCAGGCGGTGCTTCAGGCGGCGGAAACGCTGAACTACCGGCCCAATATGATTGCCCAATCCTTACTGAGCCAGTCGACGGGCTGTATCGGCGTGATTTGCGCGCAGGACAACATCAATCAGACCACCAGCTATCTCTACGCCCTGGAAAAACAGCTCAGCCAGCATCAGAAGCATCTACTGCTGCGCTTCGCCAATAACCGCGGCGACGTATTAAGCGCGCTGGATGAACTCACCTGTGGCCTGTGCGATGACGTGCTGATCATCGGCGCGCGCTTTCCGCTGCAGATCGAGCGCCCCGATGTGGTGCTGATTGATTGTCTGGAAAGCGATGGCGAGAACAGTATTCAGTTTGATCACGCCTTCGCCGCGGAAACCGCCTGTCATTATCTGATTAATCAGGGGCGGCGGCAGATTGCGCTGATCCATCCGCAGGGGAGCGGCTTTGCCGATCAGGTGCTGCTGGGCTATAAGCATGCGCTGGAGAAGAACTTCCTGCCGTTTAATCGCAACCTGGTCTTCCTGGACTGCGCCTCGTCGTCGGTGGCGGTACAGGAGTTGATGAATAACGCCACTACCCTGAACTTTAATGCGCTGTTGGTGAGCGATGAACTGCAGGCGCAGCGGGTAGTGCCGCAGCTGCAGGCGTTTAACCGCGCGGTGCCGGAAAAAGTAATGGTCTTCAGTCTCGCGGGTTCGCTGCAGATGCCGGGTATTCCGACCATCCCAGCGATTGAGTATTCGATGGATGCGATGGCTTCGCGGATCGTCAACTGGCTGATCGGCAAAAGCCCGCAGCCCGGCGGCAGCCTGCTGCGCGGCGACTTAATTATTCCCGAGCGTTGGGGGAAATAAAAAAACCGTCGCGGCAGGCAACGGTTTTCCTGATAATTCAGCCCGTTATTTACCCGGGCAGCGAATTTTATCAATGGCGGCCAGATAGCCTTTTTGATTATTGCGCTCTTTCGCCAGCGTCGCTTCGCGAACGTAACTCTGGTTGTCTTTCGAGGCGAGGATTTTATTGGCGAAATCGGTATCGCTGAGGGTGCTCGCCGGGGCGCATTTTTCCTTCACCGCTTTCAACACCTGCTGTTTTTGCTGCTCAAACTGCAGGCTTTGCAGCGGCGATTCGGCCCACGCCGCGCTGGCGCTAAGGGCAGTAACCAGACACAACATCCAACACGCTTTCATGGCGCTTCTCCTTCACTTTTCGCTTCAGTCAACTATATGCGCAGCAGGTGAATTGCGCAAATGTTAGACACTTTTTGTTGTTTAAAATCAGACGATTGCTATTACGCCGCGCGTACCCGCCGCCGGGAATCCACCGCGATAAGAATGACCGAAGAGAGAATCAACAGCGTCCCCAGCCAGTCCGGCAGAGTAAAGGTAATGCCCAACAGCAATAGAGAGAGCAGGGCGCTGCTCAGCGGCTCGGCGCAACTGAGGATCCCGGCTTTCGCGCCGCCAATTTTCTGAGCGCCGTTGAGATACAGGCTGAAGGTCAGCGAGGTGCCGATCACCACGAGATAGAAAAACGCCAGCAGCAGACGGCCGTTCACTACAAAGTTCGCGCTCTGGCTGCCATAAAACGGCAACAGCATCGCCCCGCCAATCAGCATGCTCCAGCCGACGATCGGCAGCGTGCCGTAGCGGGCGATAAGCGTTGAGGGATAGGTGGTATAAAACGCCGCCGCGAAGGCTGAGGCGATCCCCCAGAATAGCGCCGCCGGCGAGATGGAGAGCGAGGTTGGGTTGCCGTGGGTGACCAGCAGGAAGGTGCCGGCAAGTGAGGTGCCAATCGCCAGTAGCACAAAGGGACTGGGCCGCGCCTTACGCGCCAGCGCGAACCAGGCGACGATAATCGTCGGCGACAAAAACTGTAGCACCGTGGCGGTGGCGGCGTTCGACTTCTCGATAGTCATCAGGAAGGTGTACTGCACGGTTAACGCGCCGACCAGCGAGAAAAACAGCAGGCTAAGGGCATCTTTGCGGTTTTGCATAACGCGGAAAATTTTGTCGCCGTGAACGAAGGCGAGCATCAGCAAAATCAGCCCGGCGAACAGCAGGCGGATCATGGTCAGATAGGGCGATGACATCTGACTTTGCTGCATAATGTACTGCGCGCAGACCCCGGAACTGCCCCACAGGACGGCGGCGATCAATACGTTCAACATCCCTCTTTTGCTGGAACCCATTTTTCCCTCGCGTGAAATAGCGCAAAGCAGGAATCATAGCACGGCGCGACACGGCGCGCGCTTTACTGCCGACGCCACTCGCCCGGCGTCATGCCGTAGTGTTTTTTAAAGGTTTTCGCAAACGAAGCCTGTGATTGAAAACCGCAGCGTTCGGCAATCACTTCCAGCCGCGCCTGGCGATCGAGATGCAGCAGGCGAGCGGCCATCGCCATCCGCAGCTGCGACAGCCACGCCTGCGGCGTCAGATGATAGACGCGGGCAAAATGGCGGGCGAAGGTGGCGCGCGATAAAAACGCCCGCGCCGCCATGCTCTCGATAGTCCACGACTGTTCCGGCGCGGCCAGCACCGCGAGAACGGCCGGCATCAGCCGCGCATCGCTCATCAGGCGCAACAGGCCGCCCGGCGGCTCCTGCGCGCCGAGCAGGGTACGTAACAGCAGTATCAGCAGCGTATCGCCAAGACTGCGTACGATAGCGCTGCCGCCGGGATGTTCCGCCAGGCTTTCGCGTACCAGCACGTTAAGCAAAATATCCAGTTCCGGGCAATCTTCGCGCTCATCGGTATGTAAATGGATCAGCGCCGACTCTTCGGCGAACAGCCAGTTGACGTGCGGGCCGAAGTAAAACTCGCCGCATAACATCTCCAGCGCATCGCTCTCTTCGGCGGTGCGGACTTCCGTCAGCGTGCCGTTAAAGCGGTGGGCGACGGGCAGTACCTGACCCCACTCCACCAGGCTCTCCATCAGATGCGGCGAACCGTGCGGCAGCAGGATCACGTCGCCGGCGCGCATGTGGCGGGTTTGATGACCGACGGTTAGGCGCCCTTCGCCGCGCAACACAAAGTGCCACGGCACCACGCCCGCTCGCATTTGATCGTGTCCGGCCTGCCAGCGGCCGCCGAAACGGCAATGCAGATTCACTTCGCAACGCGGGGCCAGCAGCGTCAACAGATGGCTCAAACTATCCATGCGACTCCTGAGACGATAAGACAAAAAAATGAGACGAAGAGCGCCAGTCTAGCACGTCGCCGACCACTAAGATGTCTCCATTGCCACAACATACCCTCAAATAACAGGAGTACACCATGAGCCGTTTAGCCGATATCCGTGAACAAGATGCCACCGGTAAAGCCGCCGATATTTTCGCCGGAATTAAAAAAGCGATGGGTAAAGTGCCGAATGCCTATCTGACCATCGGCGGCCACTCGCCGGCGGCGCTGCAGCAGGCGCTGGCGCACAACGCGATGCTGCATAAAAGCAGCCTTAGCGCGCAGGAGCTGGAGGCGATTAATTTATCGGTCAGCGAAGCGACCGGCTGTGATTACTGCCTGGCCGCCCATACCCTGATGGCCAAAAAAGCGGGCTTCAGCGGCGAGCAAATCCACGCCCTGCGCCGCGGCGAGTATACGGAAGATGCGCACCTGGACGCGCTGGTGAAATTCGCCCAAACCCTGGTGACCACCACCGGTACGCTGCCGGAAGCGGATGTCGCCGCGCTGCGTCACGCCGGTTTTAGCGACCAGCAGGTGATTGAGATCATCAGCGCCGTCAGCGCCATCCTATTCACCAACATGGTGAACCGGGTTAACGACACGGTAGTGGACTTCCCGAAAGCCGATTAACCCGTCGTCGCGCGCCTGTTTACAGTCCCAATTCGCTTAGCCCCGGATGATCGTCAGGGCGGCGACCCTGGGGCCAGTGGAACAGGCGCTCGCTTTCCGCGATCGGCAAATCGTTGATGCAGGCGTAGCGCGTGGACATTAGCCCGTGCTCATCAAACTGCCAGTTTTCATTGCCGTATGAACGAAACCAGTTGCCGCTGTCGTCGCACCACTCGTAGGCGAAGCGTACGGCGATGCGATTATCCTGCCACGCCCAAAGCTCCTTAATCAGCCGGTATTGCAGCTCTTTACGCCATTTTCGCTGCAGAAACGCCACGATTTGCCCCCGTCCGTGGACAAATTCGCTGCGGTTGCGCCATTCGCTATCCACGGTATAAGCCAGCGCGACTTTTTGCGCATCGCGGCTGTTCCAGCCATCTTCGGCGGCGCGCACCTTCTGCGCGGCGCTATCGCGGGTAAACGGCGGTAACGGGGGACGTTGTTCGCTCATCAAAACTCTCCTTTTGGGGATAATTGTTGCTGCAGGCGCTGATTCTCCTGCTCCAGTTCATGAATACGCTCTTGCAGGCTCTGGCTGTATTCCGCGACCTGCTGTGCGCTGTAGCGCGGCGTAATGTGCTGCGGGCAGTTCCAGTCAAAAGCCTGCAGATGAAAACGAAACAGGCGTTCGATGCGGGCGCGATAGTTTGTCGGCGTCACTAATGCCAGCAGCTCAGGCTGCTCTTCCGCCGCCAGCACCTCGACGGTGGCGTAGATTTTCAGCCTGGCACGGCGCGGATAATCCATCAAAAAGAGGCAGGCCCGGTCGCTGCCGCGCAGGTTGCCGGTGGTGATGTACTGGCGATTACCGCCGAAATCGGCCATGGCCAGCGTGGTGTCATCCAGCAGGCGCAGAAAACCCGGCGGGCCGCCGCGATGCTGAATGTAGGGCCAGCCGCTTTGCGACACCGTCGCCAGATAAAAACTGTCGCGGGTAGCGATCATCCCCTCTTCGCTGGCGCCGAAGCGATCCGCCTGACGGCGGCTGTGCGGCGTTTGCCACAGCTGGTCGCTGCCCATTTCATGTTGCACATCCATGACATCCGGGGTGATAGCGATATCGAGAAAGGTTGCTGCCATAACGCCTCCTGAAGGTAGGGGGCTATCATGGACTGTGCTGTGAAAAATGATAATACTGCTTATCTGGTAATCATCTTTCCGAAAAGCGGGAGAATAATGGACCGATTAAGCGCTATGGCGCTGCTGGTGAAAGTCACTGAACTGGGCAGTATGTCGGCGGCGGCGCGGGCGCTGAATACGCCGTTGACTACCGTGAGCCGTAATATCGGCGAGCTGGAGAGCGCGCTGGGAGTCCGTTTATTGACGCGCACCACCCGTAAACTCACCCTCACCGATGCCGGCGTCGATTATGTCGCCGCCGCGCGGCGAATCCTCGAAGAGGTGGAAAACGCCGAACGCCGGGCAACGGGTGAATACCAGGAGCCGAAGGGCGAGCTGGTGATCTCCGCGCCGACGATGTTTGGTCGCCAGCACGTTCTGCCAGTCATTAGTGAATTTATTGCCCGTTATCCGCAAATTCGCGTACGTTTGTTACTTAGCGACAGTAATGCCGATCTGGTCGACGACCATATCGATCTGGCGGTACGGATTGGCGAACTGGCTGATAGCAGCATGGTGGCGACCCGGCTCGGCGCGATGCGCATTGTCGCCTGCGCCCATCCCGCGCTGTTGGCGAAATACGGCGAACCGCAGCGGCCGCGCGATCTGGCGGCGCTGCCGATCATCCGTATTGAATCGCCGATGCCCTATCGCGGCTGGCGCTTTCGCGCCGTTGAGCGCGAGGACCAGCTCATTCATCTGCCGCCGGTGTTAGCCGTCACCACGCCGGAGAGCGCCGCCGATGCCGCGCGGCTGGGCGTTGGCGTGGCCCGCTTGCTACACTACCAGGCGCTGGATGGCCTGCGCTGCGGGGAACTGCGTCTGCTGCTGGAAAGCGTCGAGCCGGAGCCCGCGCCGGTTCATTTGTTATATACCGCGCGGGAGCTGGCTCCGCTTAAGCTGCGGAAATTTATCGATTTTGCCGCGCCGGCGCTGCGCCAGTCCTTGCTACGCATTGCCGGGGCCGCTTAATGCGCCGCGGTTTTCAGCGGCGCCTCCTTCAATAGCCAGGAAAGGACAAACGCGACGGCCATAATGCAGGCCGCCATCAGGAATGCCGCATGGATCGCCGCGCCGAAGGCGTCGAGATAATCGAGACGGATCGCCGCTGGCAGATGCTGTACCGCCACCGGGTTCATGGCTGGCGGCAGCACCGCGCCCTCCGGCAGCAGTTTCTGCAGGTTATTTTGCAGCACATGGGTAAAGACCGCGCCGAACAATGCCACGCCGATGGAGCCGCCAATCGAGCGGAACAGAGTCACGCCGGAAGTGGCGACGCCGTACATCTGCGCCGGCATCGCATTCTGTACCGCCAGCACCAGTACCTGCATCACCAGCCCCAGGCCCGCGCCGAGCACGCCGGTAAACAGGTATAACTGCCACATTGGCGAATGTATGGTGATGCGGGTCAGCAGCACCATGCCGGTCACGCCGAGCAGGGTACCGATAATCGGGAAAATCCGGTATTTCCCGGTGTGGCTAATCACCCGGCCGCTGATGATCGAGGTCAGCAACAGGCCGCCCATCAGCGGGATTAACTGTAACCCGGCCTCGGTTGGCGTCGCCTCTTTCACCACCTGCAGATAGAGCGGCAGGAAAGTGACCGAACCGAACAGCGACATGCCGATAACAAAGCCAATCAGACTACACAGCAGGAAGCTGCGGTTGCGGAATAGCGACAGCGGAATAATCGGCTCGGCGGCGATCCGTTCTTCGTAGATAAAACCGATGATCCCCACGATGCCGAAGGCCAGAATGCACCACAGCTGCGGGTCATTCCACGCATGGACGCTGCCGCCTTCGGAGGTAAACAGGATGATGCACAACAGCGCCATGCTGAGGTAAATCGCCCCCAGCCAGTCAATCTGATGCTGGCTACGTTTGTTGCTACTGTGGAATACCGCGCCGATGACCAGCAACGCGAACAGGCCCAGCGGTAGGTTGATATAGAAAATCCAGCGCCATGAGGCGTGCTGTACCAGGAAACCGCCGATCAGTGGGCCGATAACCGTCGCCAGGCCGAAGACGCCGCCGAACAGTCCCTGATAGCGTCCGCGGTTGGCAGGTGGGATAACGTCGGCGACCGCCGCCATGCTGATCACCATCAGGCCGCCGCCGCCGAGCCCCTGTAGCGCGCGCATCAGTACCAATTGCGTCATGTTTTGCGCCAGCCCGCAGAGCGCGGAACCGGCAAGAAACAGCACGATCGCCACCTGCAGCACGATTTTACGCCCGAACAGATCGCCGAATTTACCGTACAGCGGCACCACGATGGTCGAGCTGAGGATATAGGCGGTAACCACCCACGAGAGTTTATCCAGTCCGCCGAGCTCGCCAACGATAGTAGGCAAGGCGGTGGAGACAATGGTCTGGTCCAGCGCCGACAGCAGCATCACCAGCAGCAGGGCGCTGAACAGCAGGCGGATTGAGGGCGCCGGTTGGTTTGCGACTTCAGATGTCATTGCATCACTCGCTTGAAATTAATTAAATGCATAATTAATATTTAGTGAAATGATGAATCGGGTCAAGAGATCGCCAACATATGCCAGCACAAAAAGCTAATGAAGCGCCGCGCCGCCCCGGTCGGCCACGCGGTAAAAAACCGGGAACCGCTAACCGCGAGCAGTTGATAGATATCGCCCTGGCGCTGTTTGCTCGTCACGGCGCGGCCCGCGTGTCGCTCAATGCCATTGCCAAAGAGGCCGGGGTGACGCCGGCGATGCTGAATTACTATTTTACGTCGCGGGAAGCGCTGATTGAGAATTTGCTGGAAGAGCGCTTTATGCCGCTGCGCAACGATATCAGCCGCATTTTTGTCGACCATCCGCAGGATCCGGTGACGGCGTTGACGATGATGGTTGAGACGCTGGCGGACATGGCGGAGCAAAATGCCTGGTTCGCGCCGCTGTGGATGCAGGAGATCATCGGCGAGATGCCGCTACTGCGCCAGCACATGGATGCGCGCTTCGGCGAGGAGCGTTTTCAGGTGATGCTGGAGACGGTTCGCCGCTGGCAGCAGGAGGGGAAAATTAACCCGGCGCTGGCGCCGGAACTGCTGTTTACCACGGTGATTAGCCTGGTGCTGGTGCCGTTCTCGCGCATCCATAGCGACCCGCGTTTACAGGCGGTAACCCGGCAGACCATTGTTAGCCACGCGCTGGCGTTAATGGGCCACGGGGTCGGCGGTTAAGGCGTGATGTTGTGTTAATTCAGATGCTGATATTGCTTCTGTCTTATGGCTCTCCTGGCGCAGGGATTTTCCCGGAGGCGGCGCGTTGCGCCTTGTCCGGGCTACCAAAGAACTGTAGGCCGGATAAGGCGTAGCCGCCATCCGGCGCAAAAGTCGCGCCTTATCCACGGTTATCGTTATAGCGCTTTCGACAAGTAGTGGCGTTGCATACCCGCGTGCGGAAAATCGGGCAGCGACATCTGCAATTGATAGCCTAATTTCTGATAAAACGGCAGCGCCTGGAAGCTGAAGGTATCGACCAGGAGATGACTGCAGCCCAACGCCTGAGCCTGCCGTTCCGCTTCCTGCATAAGCTCGCGGCCCAGACCGTTGCCGCGCGTCGCTTCGCTCACCCACAGGTATTCGATACACAGCCAGTTGCCTTTGCGTTTGGCGATAAGCCCGCCGCGCATCACCGCTTGCTCATCGCGGGAGTAAATGCCCAGATCGCCAAACTGATCTGCGTCGAGATACTGCTGATTATACTGCCGTAGGCCGGCAAACAATTCTTGTTGATCGTCGGGATTAATGCTTTTTGTAATTATTAGAGCCATTAAGTTTCTCCAGTTGCACAGGCTATCGTTATATTTTCCTCTCCTGACTTTCACAAAATATTCTTATTTTCTCCATTATTTTTTGTCTTAATTTTGACCTTCAAAGTAAGCGAAATAACCTTTCCATGACTTTCGAAAGGGCGGGCTGAGAATCCCCACAATAATAATAGTGTTAAGGAACATCTGAGCTCCATTGCGATATTTCCATTGAGACGAAATGTCACCGCGCCCCTCTTTTCCTCGCGATTTAATTCACGGGGGGACGTCTTACATCTTGAGAAAATAAAATGAAACACATCATAGCCCCCATCGCGACAGCATTATTTCTCCTGAGCGGATGCGATAATGCGCAGACAACTGCGCCGCAACAACCCACACCGGAGGTGGGAATTGTTACGCTGCAAGCCCAGCCGGTGCCGGTGGTCAGCCAACTGACTGGCCGCACTACCGCCTCGCTCAGCGCCGAAGTGCGCCCGCAGGTCGGCGGTATCATTCAGAAGCGCCTGTTTACCGAAGGCGATATGGTGAAGGCCGGGCAGGCCCTTTACCAGATCGATCCCTCCAGTTATCGCGCCACCTGGAACGAAGCGGCGGCCGCGTTGAAGCAGGCGCAGGCGCTGGTGGTCTCTGATTGCCAGAAAGCCCAGCGCTACGCGTCGTTGGTCAGAGATAACGGCGTCTCTCGCCAGGATGCCGACGACGCTGCCTCCGCCTGCGCCCAGGACAAGGCCAGTGTGGAGTCGAAAAAAGCGGCGCTCGAGAGCGCGCGCATCAACCTGAACTGGACCACCGTCACCGCGCCGATTGCCGGGCGCATCGGCATCTCCTCGGTTACGCCGGGAGCGCTGGTCTCTGCCGACCAGGATACCGCGCTGGCGACGATCCGCGGCCTCGACACCATGTATGTCGATCTGACGCGATCCAGTGTCGATCTCCTGCGTTTACGCAGGCAGAGCCTGGCCAGCAACAGCGATACCCTCAGCGTGACGTTAACCCTTGAGGATGGCAGTACCTATCCCGAAAAAGGGCGTCTGGCGCTCACCGAAGTCGCCGTCGATGAATCCACAGGCTCGGTGACTCTGCGCGCCATCTTCCCCAACCCGCAGCACGTCCTGCTGCCGGGAATGTTTGTCCGCGCGCGTATCGATGAAGGTATCATGAACGACGCGATCCTCGCGCCGCAGCAGGGTATCACCCGCGATGCCAAAGGCGACGCCACGGCGCTGGTTGTCGATGCCGACAACAACGTTGAGCAGCGTACCGTGCAAACCGGCGATACCTACGGCGATAAATGGCTGGTGCTGAGCGGTCTGAAAGCGGGCGACAAGCTGATTGTCGAAGGCACCGGTAAAGTGTCCCCCGGACAAGCGGTGAAGGCCGTTGCCGTCAAAAATAACGGAGGCAATGCCTGATGTTCTCCCGTTTCTTCGTGCGTCGCCCGGTCTTTGCCTGGGTGATCGCTATCCTTATCATGCTTGCCGGGGCGCTGGCGATCCGCACGCTGCCGGTGGGACAATATCCGGACGTCGCCCCGCCAGCAGTAAAAATATCCGCGACCTATACTGGAGCTTCCGCAGAAACCCTGGAAAACAGCGTCACCCAGGTTATCGAGCAGCAACTCACCGGGCTGGATAACTTACTTTATTTCACCTCCACCAGCAGTTCGGATGGTACGGTAAGTATTACCGTCACCTTTGAGCAGGGGACCGATCCGGATACCGCTCAGGTACAGGTGCAAAACAAAGTGCAGCAGGCGGAATCGCGTCTGCCGAGTGAAGTACAGCAATCTGGCGTAACGGTAGAAAAATCGCAAAGCAGCTTCCTGTTAATCCTCGCGGTGTATGACAAAACCAACCGCGCCACCAGTTCTGATATCTCCGACTGGCTGGTCAGCAATATGCAGGACCCGCTGGCGCGCGTGGAGGGCGTCGGCAGCCTGCAGGTATTCGGCGCCGAATACGCGATGCGCATCTGGATGGATCCGACCAAACTCGCCTCTTATTCGTTGATGCCTTCCGATGTACAGTCGGCGATTGAGGCGCAGAACGTGCAGGTCTCCGCGGGTAAAATCGGCGCGCTACCGTCGTCCAATGCCCAGCAATTGACTGCTACCGTGCGCGCGCAGTCGCGGCTGCAAACGCCTGACCAGTTCAAAGCGATCATTGTAAAGAGCCAGTCCGACGGGTCGGTGGTGCGCCTGAGCGATGTTGCGCGGGTGGAGATGGGCAGCGAGGATTACACCGCTACCGCTAATCTGAACGGCCACCCCGCCGCCGGGATTGCGGTGATGATGGCGCCCGGCGCCAACGCGCTGGATACCGCGACGCTGGTGAAAAGCAAAATCGCTGAATTCCAGCGTCAGATGCCGCAGGGCTACGATATCGCCTACCCGAAAGACAGCACCGAGTTCATCAAAATCTCGGTCGAGGATGTTATCCAGACGCTGTTTGAAGCGATTATTCTCGTGGTCTGCGTAATGTATCTGTTCCTGCAGAACTTCCGCGCGACGCTCATTCCAGCGGTAGCGGTACCGGTCGTGTTACTTGGCACCTTTGGGGTGCTGGCGCTGTTCGGCTACTCCATTAATACCCTGACGCTGTTTGCCATGGTGCTGGCGATCGGCCTGCTGGTGGATGATGCCATTGTGGTGGTGGAAAACGTCGAACGGATTATGCGCGACGAAGGGCTGCCCGCCCGCGAAGCCACCGAAAAATCGATGGGCGAAATCTCCGGCGCGCTGGTGGCGATCGCCCTGGTGCTGTCGGCGGTATTCCTGCCAATGGCTTTTTTCGGCGGTTCGACCGGGGTAATCTATCGCCAGTTCTCGGTGACGATTATCTCGGCGATGATGCTGTCGGTGGTCGTAGCGTTAACCCTCACTCCGGCGCTGTGCGGCGCGCTGCTAAGCCACTCCAAACCTCATGACAAAGGTTTCTTCGGCACCTTTAATCGCCTGTGGGGGCGTACGGAAGATGGCTACCAGCGTCGCGTACTCGGCGGCTTACGCCGCGGCGCGGTGATGATGGGCGCTTACGCCTTGATTTGCGGGGCGATGGCGTTGGCGATGTGGAAACTGCCGGGCAGCTTTCTGCCGGTGGAGGATCAGGGCGAAATCATGGTCCAGTACACCTTGCCTGCCGGGGCGACGGCGGTGCGTACCGCCGAGGTGCGCCGTCAGGTGACCGACTGGTTCCTCACCAAAGAGAAAGCCAATACCGAGGTTATCTTCACCGTCGACGGCTTCAGTTTCAGCGGCAGCGGTCAGAACGCCGGAATGGCCTTCGTCTCATTGAAAAACTGGTCGCAGCGCAAAGGCGACGAAAATACCGCGCAAGCCATTGCGCTGCGCGCCAACAAAGAGCTGGGCGCGATCCGCGACGCCACCCTGTTCGCCATGACGCCGCCATCGGTGGACGGCCTTGGGCAAAGTAACGGCTTCACTTTCGAGCTGATGGCCAGCGGGGGTACCGATCGCGATAGCCTGATGAAGCTGCGCAGCCAACTGCTGGCCGCAGCCAATCAGAGCGGCGAACTGCAGTCGGTTCGCGCCAACGATCTGCCACAAATGCCACAGCTGCAGGTGGATATCGATAACAATAAAGCCGTCTCGCTGGGGCTGTCGCTCAGCGACGTGACCGATACGCTCTCCAGCGCCTGGGGCGGCACGTACGTCAACGACTTTATCGATCGCGGCCGGGTGAAAAAGGTCTATATCCAGGGCGAGAGCGACGCGCGCGCCGTGCCGTCCGATCTTGGTAAATGGTTTGTCCGCGGCAGCGATAACAGCATGACGCCGTTCACCGCGTTCGCCACCACCCATTGGGAATACGGCCCGGAAAGCCTGGTACGCTACAACGGCTCGGCCGCCTTTGAGATCCAGGGGGAAAACGCCGCGGGCTTCAGCTCAGGTGCGGCAATGGACAAAATGGAAAAACTGGCCAATAGCCTGCCGGCGGGTTCCACCTGGGCATGGAGCGGTATTTCGCTACAGGAAAAACTGGCCAGCGGCCAGGCGATGAGCCTGTACGCCATTTCGATTCTGGTGGTGTTCCTGTGCCTGGCGGCGCTGTATGAAAGCTGGTCGGTGCCGTTCTCGGTGATCATGGTCATCCCGTTAGGCCTGCTTGGCGCGGCGCTGGCGGCTACGCTGCGCGGCTTAAGTAACGACGTCTATTTCCAGGTGGCGCTGTTGACGACCATTGGCCTGTCGTCGAAGAACGCCATTCTTATCGTTGAATTCGCTGAATCCGCGGTGGATGAGGGCTATTCGCTCTCGCGGGCGGCGATCCGCGCCGCGCAGACCCGTCTGCGCCCGATTGTCATGACCTCGCTGGCATTTATCGCCGGAGTACTGCCGCTGGCCATTGCTACCGGCGCCGGGGCCAACAGCCGCGTGGCGATTGGTACCGGGATTATCGGCGGCACCCTGACGGCGACGCTGCTGGCGGTGTTCTTCGTCCCGCTGTTCTTTGTGCTGGTGAAGCGTCTCTTTACCCGCCCACGTCCTTCTCAGGAGTAAGTTATGTTTCGTTTGAGTTTAATGTTTATCGCGCTCCTGACCGCGGGCTGCGTCTCTCTTGACCCGCACTACGAGCGCCCGGCCGCGCCGGTGCCGGCGACCCTTCCCGGCGCGCACGGCGAATCAACGGCGGTGGTCGGCGACTGGCAAAAAGTGGTCAATGATGCGCGGTTAAAAAAAGTGGTCAGCATCGCGCTTAATAGCAACCGCGATGTGCAAAAGGCATTGGCCGATATTGAAGCCGCTCGCGCCCAGTATGGCGAAACGCGCGCATCGTTGTTTCCCACCGTCGATGCCGAGCTGAGCCATACCCGCAGCAAAACGATCGCCAGCGGCCTAAGTTCTACCTCGCAGGCTGACGGCGCGGTCTCGAGCTTCGAACTGGACTTGTTCGGCAAGAACCAGAGCCTGTCGCGCGCAGCGCGAGAAAGCTGGCTTGCCAGCGAATTCACCGCGCAAAATACCCGACTGACGATGATTGCCGATTTGACCACCGCCTGGGTGACGCTGGCGACGGATAATAGCAATCTGGCGCTGGCGCAGCAGACGATGGATAGCGCGGAGAACTCGCGTAAAATCGTCGCTCGCCAGATGGCGGTGGGCACCGCCTCCGCCGGTGATTTAAGTTCGGCGGAAAGCGTCTATCAGCAGGCGCGAGCCAGCGTCGCCAGCTATCGTACGCTGGTGGCGCAGGATAAAAACGCCATTAACCTACTGGCGGGGGAAACCGTACCGGAGAGCCTGCTGCCCGGTACGCTGGAGAGCCTGGGGGATAACAGCATCGCGCTGGTGCCGGCGGGGGTATCATCATCGGTACTGTTGCGCCGGCCGGATATTCAGGAGGCGGAACATAATCTCAAGAGCGCTAATGCCGATATCGGTGCGGCGCGAGCGAACTTTTTCCCGTCCATTTCGCTGACCGCCAGCGCTGGGGTCGGCAGCGATTCGCTATCGTCGCTGTTTAGCCATGGCATGCAGGTGTGGTCGTTCGCCCCGTCCATCAGCCTGCCGCTGTTCACCGGCGGCAGTAATCTGGCGCAGCTACGCTATGCGCAGGCTGAGAAAAAGGGGCTGATTGCCACCTACGAGAAATCCATTCAGAGCGCCTTTAAGGACGTTGCCGATGCGCTGGCGCGCCGGGAAACGCTGAGTGAACAGCTCGATGCCCAGCAGCAGTATGTTGCCGCCGAGCAGAAGTCGCTGGATATCGCGATGAAGAGTTATCAGGCCGGGGTCGGCGACTATCTGTCGGTGCTGACCGCCCAGCGGACGCTGTGGTCGGCGAAGGCGACGCTGCTGTCGCTGCAGCAGACCGACCTCAATAACCGCATTACGCTCTGGCAATCGCTGGGCGGCGGCGCCAGTTAATGTTCCTCTTCGGACGCGTTATAGCACCTTAATCACTCCTGGCACATGCGTTAACTCCAGATTGCGGTAATAAAATATTCCACCTTTATTACCGCAATATCTCTGGCTATACCTACAATTCTCCTATTATCCCAAGCGTATTAATCGTGATACTCTTCACATGAATGGAATAAAAAATTCCTTATACTGCGCGCAACTGAGAATAACGAGGTTTTTATGAGTATCGACCTGAGCAAACTGCTGACCGAGCGACGCAACGCCAACAGCGCCAACATTGACACCCTCTCCACTGTCGACATGCTGACGGTGATAAACCAGGAAGATCAGCAAGTGGCGCAGGCGATAACGCCTTACTTGCCGCAGATAGCGGAAGTCGTGGATAAAGTGGCGGCGGCGCTGCGGGCCGGGGGACGGCTGATTTACATCGGCGCCGGTACGTCGGGGCGTTTGGGTATTCTGGACGCCAGCGAATGCCCGCCGACCTTTGGCACCCGTCCGGAGCAGGTGGTGGGGATTATCGCCGGCGGACATAAAGCGATTCTGAGCGCCGTGGAAAACGTGGAAGACAATAAAGCGCAAGGGGCGATGGACCTGCAGAACCTTAACTTCAGCAACCGTGATGTGCTGGTGGGGCTGGCGGCCAGCGGACGTACGCCGTACGTCATTGGTGCGATGGAATACGCCCATAGCCAGAATGCGTTTGTCGCTATCGTCAGCTGTAACCCGCACGGTGAAATGGCGCAGCTGGCGGACGTGGCGATTACCCCGGTGGTCGGCCCGGAAGTGGTTACCGGATCGACCCGCCTGAAAGCCGGCACCGCGCAGAAGCTGGTGCTAAACATGATCTCCACCGGGGCGATGATCCGCATCGGCAAGGTCTACAGCAACCTGATGGTGGATGTCGAAGCGACCAACGCCAAGCTGATTGAGCGCCAGGTGTCTATCGTGATGGAAGCGACAGACTGCGATCGCGCCACCGCGCAGAATGCGCTGGATGCCTGTGGCCGCCACTGTAAGACGGCGATTGTGATGGTGTTGGCTGACTTAAGCGCTGCAGAAGCGCAGTCGCTGCTGGCGAAAAACAACGGTTATATCCGCAAGGCGCTAAGCAACACCTGAGCGCCGACAGACAGGTAACAGGCAATGGCAAAAATAACTAAAGAGATGATAGCGCGGATCCTGGCTCACGTCGGCGGGGCCGCAAACGTGGCGCAGGCGGGTAACTGTATGACGCGCCTGCGCTTGACCCTGCGCGATGAAAGCCTGGCCGATAGCGCCGCCATTCGCCAGATTGACGGCGTGATGGGGGTTATCGTCAGCGATGAACAGTTCCAGGTGGTATTAGGGCCCGGCAAGGCGCAGACCGCCGCGGAAATGATGAACGGCCTGATGGAAGCGGCGCCGCAGGCAGCCGCCTCGCTGGCGGATGTGGCAGCGGAGAAAAAGCAGGCGTTAAAGAGTAAGCAGACCAGCGGTGTACAGAAGTTTCTCGCGAAGTTCGCCACTATTTTTACGCCGCTGATCCCCGGCTTTATCGCCGTCGGGCTGTTGTTAGGCTTCGCCACGCTGGCGGAACAAATCTTCGTGCTGGAGAACGCGCATCCTAACGCCAGTCTGGTGGCGCTGATTGGCTACATGAAGGTATTCAGCAAAGGGATGTTTACCTTCCTGAGTATCCTGATTGGCTATAACGCTCAGAAAGCCTTCGGCGGTTCGGGCGTGAACGGCGCGATTATCGCCTCGCTGTTCGTGCTGGGCTACAACCCGGAAGCGACCAGCGGATTCTACGCCGGAATTTCGACCTTCTTCGGCCATGGTATCGACCCGCGCGGCAATATTATCGGCGTGCTAATCGCCTCGATTCTTGGCGCGTGGGTGGAGCGTCAGGTGCGGCGGATAATGCCCGCTAACCTCGATATGATCCTTACCTCGGCGGTGACGCTGCTGATTATGGGCGCGGTGACCTTTACGGTGATTATGCCGATTGGCGGCTGGCTGTTTACCGGTATGTCGTGGCTGTTCCTGCATCTTAACGGCAATCCGTTTGGCTCGGCGGTGCTGGCCGGGCTGTTCCTGCTGGCGGTGATGTTCGGCGTGCATCAGGGGTTTGTGCCGGTCTATTTTGCGCTGGTGGATGCGCAGGGCTTTAACTCGCTGTTTCCTATCCTGGCGATGGCCGGGGCCGGGCAGGTGGGCGCGGCGCTGGCGCTGTTCTGGCGCGCGAAGCGCGATTCGCTGCTGCGAACCCAAATCAAAGGGGCGATTATTCCGGGCTTCCTCGGTATTGGCGAACCGCTGATTTACGGCGTGACCTTGCCGCGCATGAAACCGTTTATCACCGCCTGTATCGGCGGCGCCTGCGGCGGTTTCTTCGTGGGCCTGATTGCCTGGCTGGGGCTGCCGGTTGGCCTGAACACGGTGTTCGGCCCGTCCGGGCTGGTGGCGCTGCCGCTGATGACCTCCGGTAGCGGAATTTATGCCGGGATGGCGGTGTACGCCGGCGGTCTGGTGGTTTCGTATCTATGCGGTTTTGTCCTCACCTGGCTGTTCGCCAGCAAAAACGTTGACCTGAGTTAAGCGTATTTCCCCGGCTACGGTTGCCCCGGTAAGCGTAAGCGCTACCGGGGAAGAGTCCCGGATATCGGCTAACGCCTCATCCGGGCTACGGTTGGGTATCCGGTTGGTAGCCCCGGTAAGCGTAAGCGCTACCGGGGAAGGGTCCCGGATGTCGGCTAACGCCTCATCCGGGCTACGGTTGGGCATTCGGCCGGTAGCCCCGGTAAGCGTAAGCGCTACCGGGGAAGGGTCCCGGATGTCGGCTAACGCCTCATCCGGGCTACGGTTAGGCATTTGGTCGGTAGCCCCGGTAAGCGTAAGCGCTACCGGGGAAGGCGCTTAGACGATTTTCATCTTATTGATACCTTTTCGTGTTTAAAAATCGAGCACAAAATCGTTATAGTTTTGCTCGAAAAATAATAATGATTTTCCATGGACTGATGGGGTACTGATGATGAAATTGCGTTTACGCACGGCGGCGGCAGTGATGCTGGCTGGCCTGCTGTTAGCGGGCTGTGACCAGAAGAATGACAATGCCAAACACATAAAAGTCGGCGTGATTAACGGCGCGGAACAGGATGTGGCGGAAGTGGCGAAGAAGGTGGCGAAAGAAAAGTATGGCCTCGACGTCGAGCTGGTAGGCTTTAGCGGCTCGCTGTTGCCGAACGATGCTACCAACGCCGGGGAGCTGGATGCCAACGTCTTCCAGCATCGTCCCTATCTGGAACAAGACAACAAAGCGCACGGCTACCACCTGGTGGCCATCGGCAATACTTTCGTCTTTCCCATGGCCGGCTATTCGCGCAAGATTAAATCCGTTGCCGATATTAAAGATGGCGCGACCATCGCCATTCCCAATGACCCGACCAACCTCGGCCGCGCGCTATTGTTATTGCAAAAAGAGCAGTTGATTACCCTCAAAGCGGGTACCGGCCTGCTGCCGACGGCGGTGGATATCACCAGTAACCCGCGTAACCTGAAAATTATGGAGCTGGAGGGCGCGCAGCTGCCGCGGGTGCTGGACGATCCGAAGGTCGATGTCGCCATTATCAGTACCACCTACCTGCAGCAAACCGGGTTATCTCCGGTACGCGACGGCATCTTTATTGAAGACAAAAACTCGCCGTACGTGAACATCATTGTGGCGCGTGAAGACAATAAAGACGCCGAAAACGTGAAAGAGTTTATGCAGTCGTACCAGTCGCCGGAAGTGGCGAAGGCGGCAGAAACCATCTTCAACGGCGGCGCGGTACCGGGCTGGTAATCATCTACGCTGCGCCATCAGGTGCAGCAGCGGCACCAGAGACAGCCCGTCCGGCATTTCGCCGCGGGCGATCAGCTGGTTTATCTCCTCGAAGGTAAACCAGCCGGTTTCCATCACTTCATCCTGATCTGCGTCCATGCCAACCCAGCTTAAATCGGTGGCGAGCCAGGTGATAAACAGCTGGTCGCTGCTGCCGTATGACGGGTTGTAGCGGATGATTTCCTCAGCGTGTTGCGCTTGCCAGCCGGTCTCTTCGCGTAGTTCGCGCAGCGCGGCGACGGCGGGTTCTTCGCCTTCATCGACGCCGCCTGACGGGATAGCCCACACCACCTTATCGATCAGATAGCGGTAATGGCGAATTAGCAGCACTTTGTCATCCTGGAGCGCCACAATCCCGACCGCCGGGCGCGGATAGTGAATGGAATAAAAATCGCGCCGCTCGCCTGGGGCGACATCAATACCTACCTTGCGCATGCTGAACCACGGCGTCTCGGCGATGACCTGTGGATTGTGCATATCGGCGGCGGTTAGTTTCTTCTTCATCCTGCCATTCCTGTATAAAGTTTAATCTTCAGAACAACATAGCCGGCTGCGATTGGCAACCGTCGCAGGTTGGCCCGATTCCATCGATCATTGCCCAAATGCCCATATTGCGCCAGGCTGGTACTCAGTACGATGTTCGTCAGATTACCCCACAGAGGAACGCTAACATGAACATCACCCATATCCGAAATGCTACACAGGTTATTGAATACGCAGGTAAAAAATTCCTGATTGACCCGATGCTGGCGGACAAAGGCGCCTGGCCGGGATTTCCAGGAACCGCGCGCAGCGAGCTGCGCAATCCGCTGGTGGCGTTGCCGTTTTCTCGTGAAAAAATTATCGACGTCGATGCGGTTATCGTCACCCATACCCATGACGATCATTGGGACGAGGCGGCGATCGCGGCGATCCCGAAAACCCTGCCGGTTTTCGTCCAGCATGAGGCCGACGCCGCGCTGCTGCGCAGCCAGGGATTTCAGGATATCCGCCTGCTGTCGGCAAACAGTGAATTTGCCGGCGTAAATCTGCAGAAAACCACTTCCGGGCAACATGGCAGCGACCGTACCTATGCGGTACCGGCGATGGCTGAACGTCTGGGCGAGGCTTGCGGCGTGGTGTTCCGTCATCCGCAGGAAAAGACGCTGTGGCTGGTTGGCGATACCATCTGGCGCGATGAGATTGAAGCCGACATGCTGAAGCTGCGCCCGGATGTGGTGGTGCTGAACGCCGGCTACGCTCACGTTATCGGCTTTGGCCCAATCATCATGGGCAAAGAGGACCTGCTGAAGGCGCATTTCGCCCTGCCGGAAGCGAAAATCATGGCCATCCACCTGGAGGCGGTCAACCATTGTCTGGTGAGCCGCGAAGAGATGCGCCAGTACGTCGCGGATAATCAGATTGCCGGGGTAGTGAGTATTCCGCAGGATGGGGAAACCGTTGTTTATTAACCTGCTCAAGGGGAAGGGATGATGACATTAACCGACGTGGCGATTGTCGCCGTAGAGGGCTTTAGCCCGTTTCATTATTCCGTCCCCTGTATGCTGTTTGGCGATACGGTCTCGGAAACCAAACGTTTTAATCTGCAGATTTGCGCCGAACAGCCGGGATTACTCAGCGCCCGCGACGGCTTCGCGCTATACGCCAGCGGTGATTTTACCGCGATGGAACAGGCGGATATCGTGGTGGTGCCTTACTGGGGCGAGGTCAACCAGCGCCCGCCGCAGGCGTTGATCGCGAGTTTGGTTCGAGCGCGCGATAACGGCGCGGAAATCGTCGGCCTGTGCCTCGGCGCGTTTGTCCTTGGCTACGCCGGGCTGCTCGACGGTAAGCGGGCGGCGACCCACTGGGAGTTCGAGCAGGATTTCCAGCGCCTGTTTCCGCAGGTGCGGCTCGATATCAACGCCCTGTACGTCGATGACCAGAAGGTGATTACCTCGGCGGGGACCGCTGCGGCGCTCGATTGCTGCCTGTATATCATTCGCCAGCGTTTTGGCAGCCTCGCCGCCAACCAGATCGCCCGGCGGATGATCGTGCCGCCGCACCGCGAGGGCGGCCAGGCGCAGTTTATTGCCCAGCCGGTGCCGCGCAACACCCGCGACGCGCGGATTAACTGCCTGCTGGATTATCTGCAGCAGCACATTGCCGAGCCGCATAATCTTGATTCGCTGGCCGAGGTGGTGGCGATGAGCCGCCGTACCCTGACCCGCCACTTCGCCAGGGCGACCGGGATGAGCATTGCCGATTGGTTGACCGCTGAACGTCTGCGCCGCAGCCAGAGCCTGCTCGAAGCGGGGGATTTGCCGGTCGAGCAGGTGGCGGAAGCGGTGGGCTATCTCTCCGCCGTGACCTGGCGCCAGCAGTTTAAAGCGCGTTTTGGCGTTAGCCCGACGGAGTGGCGGCGGACTTTCCGCCGCGGCGTTTAGCCGGCGAGAGTCGAACTGTCGATCACGAAGCGATATTTCACGTCGCCCTTGACCATTCTTTCCCAGGCTTCGTTGATCTGATCGGCGCGAATCAGCTCGATATCGGCGACGATGCCGTGTTCGGCGCAGAAGTCGAGCATCTCCTGGGTTTCCGGGATACCGCCGATCATCGAGCCGGCAATCGAGCGGCGGCGGAAGATCAGATTGAACACTTCCGGCGATGGATGCGGCGTGGCCGGGGCGCCAACCAGGGTCATAGTGCCATCACGTTTCAGCAACGTGGTGAAGGCATCGAGATTGTGCGGCGCCGCCACGGTGTTGAGGATGAAATCGAAACTTTTGACGTGGGCCGCCATTTCGTCTTCGTTGCGCGACACCACGACCTCATCCGCGCCCAACGCTCTGGCCGCGTCGCGCTTGGATTCCGAGGTGGTAAAGGCCACCACGTGGGCCCCCATGGCGTGGGCCAACTTGATCCCCATATGCCCCAACCCGCCGATGCCGACGACGCCGACTTTTTTGCCCGGCCCGGCGTGCCAGTGGCGTAGCGGCGAATAGGTCGTGATCCCGGCGCACAACAGCGGCGCGACGGCGGCGAGCTGCGCTTCGGGATGGTTTATCCGCAGTACGTAGCGTTCATTGACCACGATCTGCTGTGAATAACCGCCCAGCGTATGCCCTGGCGCGTCCTGGGTCGGCCCGTTATAGGTCAGCACCATATGGTCACAGTAGTTCTCCAGCCCTTCAGCGCACTCCTCGCACTGTTTACAGCTATCCACCATACAGCCGACGCCCACCAGATCGCCGACGGCGTAACCTGAGACGGCATCGCCGACCGCCGTCACCCGGCCAACGATTTCATGGCCCGGCACGCAGGGATACAGCGTCCCGGCCCATTCCGCTCGCGCCTGATGGAGATCGGAATGGCAGACGCCGCAGTATGCAATAGCGATCTGCACATCTTGTGGGCCGGGTTCGCGGCGGGTGATAGACATCGATTCGAGCGGCTGGCTGGCGGAGTACGTACCTATAGCGTTGATCTGCATAGCATTACCTCTTGTGCAATAGCGTGATAAATCAAGCGGAAGGGGGTGAGTGTTTTTTGCGCGGCAAGGGTAAGCGTAGCCTGGTTAGGGCAGGATGAGAAAAGCGCAGCTCAAAGGGTTAAAGAAGGCGCCTCACCGGGGTGAGACGCTCGTGATATCAAGGCGCGATGGGTGTCAGATAATCCAGCCGCAGCGGCTCGGCGAGCAGGCTCTCCATCTGGCCGATAAAGGCCTGGAAGTAGGGCTGGGCGATATGCTCATCCAGCGCCTGCTGGTCGCGCCAGGACTCACGCATGTAGAAGGTATCCGGCGCGTCGCGCAGCTGAAACAGCGCGTAGTCGAGATTACCCTGCTCCTCGCGGGTTGGCAGCAGCAGCGCCTGCAGCGCGTCGCGCAGGGCCTCGGTTTGCCCGGCTTTCGCCTTCAGAACCGCGATAAGCGCAATAGTGTCGTCGCGCATTTAGAAACCCTCCAGCACGATTTTGCCGACCGAGCGCCCGGTTTCCAACTTAGCGTGGGCTTTTTGCAGATTGGCGGCGTTGATAGTGCCGTAGTGTTCGCCAAGGGTAGTGCGCAGCGTGTTATCGTCAATCAACGCGGCGACGCGGGTCAGTAGCTGATGTTGGGCGATCATATCATCCGTCTCAAACATTGAGCGGGTGAACATAAATTCCCAGTGCAGCGAAATGCTTTTCGCTTTCAGCGGCACCACGTCCAGGCTCTCCGGGTCATCAATTAGCGCCAGCTTACCCTGCGGGGCGAGCGCGGCGATCAGTTCGTTAAAATGCTGATCGGTATTGGTCAGGCTGGCGACGTGGGTCACGGCATGAATGCCGATTTTCGCCAGTTCTTCACCGAGCGGCTTGCTGTGGTCAATGACGTGATGCGCCCCGGCCTCGCGTACCCACTTCTGGCTTTCCGGGCGCGATGCGGTACCAATCACCGTCATGTTGGTGAGTTTGCTGGCCAACTGGGTGAGGATAGAGCCAACGCCGCCCGCCGCGCCGACAATCAGCAGCGTATCGCCGGCGTTACCGCCTTCCTGCACGCCAAGGCGGTGGAACAGCAATTCCCAGGCGGTGATAGCGGTCAGAGGCAGCGCGGCGGCGGCGGCATTCTCCAGCGAGCGCGGCTTCAGCGCCACGATGCGTTCATCAACCAGCTGCAGTTCGCTGTTACTGCCGGGACGGCCCAGCGCGCCGGCGTACCACACTTCATCGCCCGGCGTGAATAGCGTCACCGCATCGCCAACGGCTTTCACCACGCCAACCGCATCCCAGCCCAGCACCCGCGGGGTATCGGCATTAAACCCGGCGCGCACTTTGGTGTCGACCGGGTTCACCGAAATGGCTTTGACCTCGACCAGCAGATCGTGGCCCTGCGCCTGCGGATCCGGCAAATCGATATCGCGTAAAAAGGGAATGTTGTTGCCGTCGGCGGCGGCCTGGGTAATAGCAATGGCTTTCATAGGTTCTCCGGTCTACAAAAAGGATTCATGGTGTGAATGCATCGAGGATAGACCGCTCTACCATCGGGAAAAACGGCCCGGCGGCGATAACAGTTATATAAAAAAAGTGAAAATCGGCGAATGCGACATTGGCAAGTTTCGTTTATTTCGAATATTGTGGGTTTCGAATATTGCGATTATAATTTTTACATGGCCATTGGAGACAAGCGCATGACTAAACTGAACCTTCCGGACCCGCTGGAGAGTGAACTTGCCCAGCGCGGGCAGCGTGAGCTGGCGGCATACCTTTCTACTCATCTTGAAACGCAGCGTATTGCGATTGTGGGTGAAGATGACAAAACTCATACCATTGAGTTGCCAACCAGCGCTCTGACTATGCTGATGGAGATCCTTGGGGAATTGGCTTGTGGCAACGCGGTGCAGATTGTTCCTGTTCATGCTGAACTCACCACCCAGGAAGCAGCGAATATCCTCAATGTTTCTCGTCCGCATATGGTTAAACTGCTGGAAGCGAGGAAGCTTCCATTTCATAAAACTGGACGCCATCGCCGGGTTCTGTTTGCCGATCTGATGGAGTATAAAAAACGTAGGGAACAGGAAAGCCTGGACGCGATGCAAGCGCTGGCGGATCAGGCGCAGGACTTAGGGATGTATTAATGCGACATTCACCTTATCCGGTGATTTTAGATGCTTGTGTATTATATCCAGCACGGCTCAGGGATTTATTAATGCACTTAGGGATCGCTGGACTTTATCAACCAAAATGGAGCCGCTTCATTCACGATGAATGGTGCAGGAATCTTCTTATAAATCGGCCTGATATAGCACCTGAAGCGCTGCGTCGTACCGTTGATCTCATGAATGCAGCTTTACCGGATGCTAATGTAACGGGTTTTGCAGGATTAATTAACGGACTAGTTTTACCCGACCCTGACGATCGGCATGTCCTTGCTGCGGCAATCAGAGCGAAGGCTGAAATTATCGTTACGTTAAATCATAAAGACTTTCCAGCAGAATCATTGCTTCCATTTGAAATTGAAACACTTCATCCTGATGTATTCATATCGGACCTGTTTGACCTTAATCATGCTCTGGCGTTGGAGGCGGTGAGAAGGCAGCGGCAGTCTCTCAAGCATCCTCCAATGACCGTCGATGAGTTCCTGGAGATGCTGCTAAAGCAGGGCTTGCCGATGACGGTAAAAGAGTTAGCCAATTACCAGTACGCCATATAGCGATGGTCATCACCCGGAAGTATAATGGTTTCATATTTGAGACCCTTTTCCTTTCCATGTCGCAAATATTAATATCACTCCGGCAGAATAATAATATTGCGTTATGGCTCAAGGTTTATACCTTGACTCCCGACATCCTGCGTGCGATTTTTCTTCTATCAAATAATAAACAGAGTTTCATATTTGGAACAAAAATAAAACCATCGTGCTATTTAATTAAGAGTTTCACCACTGAGACAAAATAATAAGTCGATATTAATCGACGGTCTTTTATCGCTTATAAAAATAAAGTGAGGGATGTGCTATGCGTAAAATACTCCTTTCGCTGCTGCTGGCTGCCGTGACCAGCGGGCTGGCGCTGGCGGACGACGGCAAGCCGTTCCCGCATATCGGCTGGCGCAGCGCGGATAATCTCGCCGGGCTGGATTTCGGCGGCGCGCTGCGGGCAAATTATCGCTATGAAGACTGGAAAGGCAGTAATTATCGCAACCCGCCGCATCTGCGTTTTGATACCTTCCGTATCGACAGCAGCGGCTTCTATGATAATTATTTCTTTGATGCCGGGTTCTGGTTCCAGGATCACCGTAAATACGCCATCGACCGCGCTTACGTAGGGTATCGCTTCGACAATAATAATAATATCCAGCTGGGGATCCCCGGCAAACCATTTGGCCTTGAACCTTATCCGCAATTTGGCTGGTCCTATGGTATTCCGTTTTATTTAGGCTTTGGCGTGAGCGCCGGTAGCGGCGTGAACTATCAATATCATGATAATAACTGGTCGCTGGATGTGGCCTATTTCCCGTGGATGGAGCCGGAGAATTTGCGCTATGCGCCGGACGTTGGCGATTACGATCGGCTGAAAAACACTATCTATCCGACTCAGCATCAGCAGCATAATGAAAAGCGGGACCAGGTGAATGTGCGTATTGCGCGGGATTTTCACGGCGGCGGCTGGAATAACGAGCTGGGCGGCTCACTGGCGTTGGCGCGGTTGCACAACCGCGAGACCGACGACGACGGCACCTTCTGGGCGGCAGGCGTGCACGGCATGTTGCATAACGGGCCGTGGCAGCTGACCTCACAGCTGATTCGCTACCAATACGATCCGAAGAACCCGGCGGGCGTCAGCGACGATACGATTCTGATGGGCGGCAACGGCCTGACGCCGGCCTACCTGATCCCGGCGAAAGCGACGACCGCGTCGCTTAACGTCGCCCGCGATGTCGACGTGAAGTGGGGCGGCGTATCGAAGCTGCGTTTTTACAACGACTACAGCGTGCTGTGGAAAGATAAAAGCGGCTGGAGCGATTCGCAGATGAACACCCTTGGCGTACAGGTCTTTGCGCTGCCGGTAATGTTCTGGGTCGATCTCAGCTGGGCGAAGAATGTTAATCCGTGGGGCGGCGCGCTGAACGCCACCGGCTGGACCAGCACCCAGTCCGAGGGCAGCGGCAAATGGTACTTTCGCACTAACGTTAATATTGGCTATTACTTCTGAGGCGGGAATTTTCCCTGCTCGCGCTGCGCTCAGCAGGGCTACGGTTCTGCGCCGTCTGGTAGCCCGGGTAAGGCGCTAGCCGCCACCCGGGGGCTTGCTCGCGCTATCAGGTATGTTGCAGCGTGCCGTTGACGCTTTTCAGCGATTGTTGAATATGCCGTAATTCGGCTGTTAGCTTCTCTTCTTTATCGCTGAGAGGCAGCAATACAATGCAGCCATCCATCCCCTTAACCGTGACCGGCTTCCCGGTATCGAATCCCGCTTCGCGTAGCCACTTGCCGGAAAGGGGAAGACTTGGTGTACTGGTATCCCGGCCATTGGGCCGATAGCCAACCAGCAGCTGACGTTCGGTTCCGCTAACGATGATATCTGGGGGTAGAATGCAACTCAGCCATAATCAACTCCTTGATAGTTGGTGAGGTTAGCTCTCATCAGGTATTGCGAGTACTTGATGGGGTCGATTAATTTAACTCTCCACTCGGCTGGGAACACCAACAATCTCCATTTTTATAACCCCTTCATCAGTGAATATTGATGTCAGACCTTTCCTTACCCGACCATAAAAAGCAATATCGATCATATTAAGTGCTCTGACATGTTCATTTGATAGCCTTGCGTTCTGCGACCTGGTGGCCATCAATTGTTTAAAAATATCTATTTTGAGCGTCTTTCTATCAGTATATCTTTTAATAAATTTCTGAACTTGAACGGCAACAACAGGGCTGATTAAAGTCACTATCACCATTGTGATCGATAGCATTAAACTCATTTTAGAATCCATATTTTTATAAGATATAAAGTTAGAATAAAAAGAGAATTCAATAGGATAGGCTAACTGTAAGATATTGGATACATGCCGAATGGCCGATAGAGGATGAGAAACTTTGGCGGAAGATCACAGGAGTTGAACCTGCCCGGGACCGCTGGCGACCCCAACTGGATTTGAAGTCCAGCCACCTCACCGGAGATGACGATCTTCCGCGCCTCGATTGCTACATGGAGGCGGGCGCATTATAGCTACTTTCAGGCATTTACCACATACCTAAACGCACTTTTTTACTGTTAAAACTGGACTTTGCAGAACAGTCTGAGACAAATCCGTTCAAAATCCATGGGTTACACTTTTTCACACTCTTTCGGGCTACCGCGATCACAGAAAACAAGAAACGTAATTTGATAACGAGATATCGCAATTCATCTTACTGCGCCAAAGGTTTAAAAAAACCGTAACCGGTACCAATCCGCGGTGCCGCTAAGGGAATAGTGCGCAAATGAAAGATCATATTCTGTCCGTCAAAGAGAAAATTGGCTACGGTATGGGTGACGCCGCCAGCCACATCATTTTTGATAACGTCATGTTATACATGATGTTTTTCTACACCGATATTTTCGGTATCCCCGCCGGCTTTGTCGGCACCATGTTCCTGCTGGCGCGGGCGCTGGATGCGATTTCCGACCCGTGCATGGGCCTGCTTGCCGACCGTACCCGCAGCCGTTGGGGTAAGTTCCGCCCGTGGATCCTCTTCGGCGCTATCCCGTTCGGCCTCGTCTGCGTGCTGGCTTACAGCTCGCCGGATTTAAGCCACAACGGCAAGCTGATCTACGCCGCCGTGACCTACACGCTGCTGACCCTGCTCTACACCGTAGTGAATATCCCCTACTGCGCGCTCGGCGGCGTGATCACCGACAACCCGACGCAGCGCATCTCGCTGCAGTCCTGGCGCTTCGTGCTGGCGACGGCGGGGGGCATGCTCTCCACCGTGCTGATGATGCCGCTGGTCAACTTTATCGGCGGCGAAAATAAAGCGCTCGGCTTCCTGGGCGGCATTGCGGTGCTCTCGGTGGTCGCCTTCCTGATGCTGGCCTTCTGTTTTTTCACCACCAAAGAGCGTGTCGAAGCGCCGCCGAGCAGTACCTCGATGCGTGAAGACCTGCGCGATATCTGGCGTAATGACCAGTGGCGGGTGGTCGGCGTGCTCACCATCCTCAATATCCTCGCGGTCTGCGTTCGCGGTGGCGCGATGATGTACTACACCACCTGGATCATGGGCTCGGCGGCGTTGTTCACCGTCTTCCTCACCACCTACTGCGTCGGCAACCTGATTGGCTCGGCGCTGGCGAAGCCGCTGACCGACTGGAAATGTAAAGTCAGCGTCTTCTGGTGGACCAACGCCCTCCTGGCGGTGCTCAGCGTGGCGATGTTCTTCGTACCGATGGACGCCGAAATCACCATGTTCGTCTTTATCTTCATCATTGGCGTACTGCACCAGCTAGTGACGCCAATCCAGTGGGTGATGATGTCCGACACCGTCGACTACGGCGAATGGTGCAACGGCAAACGCCTGACCGGCATCAGCTTCGCCGGCACCCTGTTTGTGCTTAAGTTGGGGCTGGCGCTGGGCGGCGCGCTGATCGGCTGGATGCTGGCCGGCGGCGGCTATGACGCCGCCGCTAAAACCCAGAACAGCGCCACCCTCACCATCATTATCGCCTTGTTCACCCTCGTTCCGGCGATGTGCTACCTGCTGAGCGCGGTAATCGCCAAACGCTACTACACGCTGAAAACGCCGTTCCTGAAAAAAATGATGGCCGAGCTGGCCGAGGGCGCGCGTCGCAACGAACAAGAATTCACGGCAGCCCCGATCGAAAAAGAATGGCAAAACTAAGAGGACGTTTTAATGAAAATCAGTGATGGAAACTGGCTCATTCAACCAGGGCTCAGCCTGATCCAACCCGTACAGGTTTACGAGGTGGAGCGGCAGGGGAATGAAATGGTGGTCTATGCCGCACCGCGCGATGTCCGCGAACGCGCCTGGCAGCTGGATACGCCATTGTTCACCCTGCGCTTTTTCTCGCCTCAGGAAGGGATAATCGGCGTGCGCATGGAGCACTTCCAGGGCGCGCTGGATAACGGCCCGCACTATCCGCTGAACGTGCAGAAAGACGTCCATGTCGAAATAGAAAATACGGCCGAGTTCGCCGAGCTGAAAAGCGGCAGCCTCAGCGTGCGGGTGACTAAAGGTGAATTTTGGGCGCTGGATTTTCTGCGCGACGGTGTGCGTATCACCGGTAGCCAACTGAAAAACAACGGCTACGTGCAGGATAGTAAGACCCAGCGCAACTACATGTTTGAGCGCCTCGACCTCGGCGTCGGCGAAACCGTCTACGGCCTCGGCGAGCGCTTTACCGCGCTGGTGCGCAACGGCCAGACGGTAGAAACCTGGAACGAAGACGGCGGCACCAGCACCGAGCAATCCTACAAAAACATTCCGTTCTATCTGACCAACCGCGGCTACGGCGTGCTGGTGAATCACCCGCAGCGCGTCTCCTTCGAGGTGGGCTCGGAGAAAGTCTCTAAAGTCCAGTTCAGCGTTGAAGGCGAATATCTCGAGTACTTCGTGATCGACGGCCCGACGCCGAAAGCGGTGCTTAACCGCTATACGCAGTTCACCGGCCGCCCGGCGCTGCCGCCGGCATGGTCGTTCGGTCTGTGGCTGACGACCTCGTTCACTACCAACTATGACGAAGCGACGGTAAATAGCTTTATCGACGGCATGGCCGAGCGCCATCTGCCGCTGCACGTCTTCCACTTCGACTGCTTCTGGATGAAGGCCTTCCAGTGGTGCGATTTTGAATGGGATCCGCTAACTTTCCCGGACCCGGAAGGGATGATCAAGCGCCTGAAGGCGAAAGGGCTGAAGGTCTGCGTGTGGATCAACCCGTACATCGGCCAGCGCTCGCCGGTGTTCAAGGAGCTGAAAGAGAAGGGCTATCTGCTTAAGCGCCCGGACGGTTCGCTGTGGCAGTGGGATAAGTGGCAGCCGGGGCTGGCGATTTATGACTTCACCAACCCGGAAGCCTGCCAGTGGTACGCCAGCAAGTTAAAAGGTCTGGTAGCGATGGGGGTCGATTGCTTCAAGACCGACTTCGGCGAGCGTATCCCGACCGACGTGCAGTGGTTTGACGGTTCCGATCCGCAGAAAATGCACAACCACTACGCATTCATCTATAACGAGCTGGTGTGGAAGGTGCTGAAAGAGACCGTCGGCGAGCAGGAGGCGGTGCTGTTCGCCCGTTCCGCCTCGGTGGGCGCGCAGCAGTTCCCGGTGCACTGGGGCGGCGACTGCTACGCCAACTACGAATCGATGGCGGAAAGCCTGCGCGGCGGGCTGTCGATCGGCATGTCCGGCTTCGGTTTCTGGAGCCACGATATCGGCGGTTTCGAAAACACCGCGCCGGCCCACGTTTATAAGCGCTGGTGCGCCTTTGGCCTGCTCTCCAGCCACAGCCGCCTGCACGGCAGCAAATCCTATCGTGTGCCGTGGGCCTACGACGAAGAGTCCTGTGACGTGGTGCGCCACTTCACGCAGCTGAAATGCCGCATGATGCCGTATCTCTATCGCCAGGCGGCGCTGGCCAACGAGTTCGGCACTCCGATGTTGCGTGCGATGATGCTCGAATTCCCGGACGATCCGGCCTGCGACTATCTCGACCGTCAGTATATGCTCGGCGATTCGGTCCTGGTGGCGCCGGTGTTCTCCGAAGCGGGCGAGGTGCAGTTTTATCTGCCGGAGGGGCGCTGGACGCACCTGTGGCATAACGATGAATTGCCGGGTAGCCGCTGGCATAAGCAGCGTCACGATGCACTGAGCCTGCCGGTCTACGTTCGTGACAACACCCTGCTGGCGCTGGGCAACAACGACCAGAAACCCGATTATGCCTGGCATGAAGGCACCGCCTTCCAGCTGTTCCAGCTGGGCGATGGCAATGAAACGGTCTGTCAGGTTCCGGCGGCCGACGGTTCCGCGATCTTCACTCTGAAGGCGAAGCGCCAGGGTAACACCATCACCGTGAGCGGCGAAGGCGAAGCCCGCGGCTGGACGCTGTGTCTGCGCAATATCCCGCAGATAGCGGGCGTGGAGGGCGGGACGCAGGCGGGCAGCGAACTGGGCGTGGTGGTGAGCGCCCAGGGCAATGTGCTGACGATTACGCTGTAAATAACAACTCCCGCAGCATATCGCGGGAGTTTTTCTTTCTGCGAATTTGAGATCGTTATCACGTATATTAATGACTGAAATGTGATCTGACTTATAAATATCGGTCCTTTCTCTGTCTTGTCTTATTTCTGTCCGGATATCCGGACACGATTTAGTATTGTTGTTTACTCCCCGCCTCCCTATATTTATCCTCAATGATTTTCATAGAGATCGCGTCGTATAGCGATATCTTATTGGCATTAATCTGCTATGCAATAAGGGTAAATAATGCAAATGGTTACCTCGCGACAGAACAGATTATTAAAATTTCTCTTGCCTAAACGAGAATACGTTACGTTATTAAAAATGGCTGAATACTTAAATGTTTCAGAAAAAACAGTTCAGCGTGACTTACGTTTTCTTGAACAATGGCTCTCTGACTGGAAAATCAGTATTGATAAACGTGCCGGCGCGGGCGTCATGCTATTGGCTGATAACGTCGCCGATCTGTTGCAATTAGACCAGTTGCTCAGTAGCGAAAGCGATGATACAGATGCCATGATGAATAATTCCCGGCGTGTGAAAATTGCTTCTCAGTTATTAAGTGAAACGCCGCGCGAAACATCGATCAGTAAATTGTCTGAACGTTATTTTATTAGCAGCGCCTCAATTGTGAATGATTTAAAAGTGATCGAATCATGGATTAGGCCACTAGGTCTGATGCTCATTCGTAGCCAGAGCGGCACTCATATTGAGGGGAGTGAATCACATGTTCGCCAGGCTATGGCCTTATTAATTAATGGTGTTATTAACCATAATGAACCAGGAAATATTATTCACTCCCGTCTGGATAGCGGTAGCTATAAAGCCCTGGTGCATTATTTCGGTGAAGAAGATGTCATCTTTGTGCAGTCGCTTCTTCAGGATATGGAACGAAAATTAAGTTGGTCGCTGGGCGAGCCGTATTACGTCAATATCTTCACCCATATCCTGATTATGATGTATCGCATCACCCGCGGCAATGCACTACCGCGCCGGGAGCAGGGACATCCATTATTTGATGAGTCCATCTTTCGTATCGCGCAGAATATGCTGCAAAAAATTGAGGCCCGCATTGCCCACCCTTTACCAGAGGACGAAAGCTGGTTTATTTATCAATACATTATTTCGTCCGGCATGCTGGTGGAAGAGCGTGATGATGTCAGCATGCTGCGCAATATACGCTCCAGCGATGAGGCCCGGCAAATCACCTCCCGGCTGATCGCCCTGTTTTCCTCGGTGGTTGATATCGATCTGACGCATGACACCGCGTTATATGAAGGGTTGCTCATTCATATCAAGCCGCTGCTCAACCGGCTGAATTATCGTATCTATATCCGTAATCCGCTGCTGGAAGATATCAAGGGCGAATTAACAGAGGTGTGGCCATTAACTCTGCGGGTGGTGAATCAGGTATTTGCCGCCTGGGGCGAGAACGCGGTTTCGGAAGATGAAGTGGGTTATTTAACCGTGCATTTCCAGGCCGCGATGGAGAGGCAGGTGGCCAGAAAGCGGGTACTGCTGGTGTGTTCGACCGGGATTGGTACCTCGCATCTGTTGAAAAGCCGGGTCCTCAGGGCCTTTCCTGACTGGACCATCGTCGGCGTACTGCCTGCGGGTAGTCTACATACGCTACAGCGACAGGATGATATTGAATTGGTCATTTCAACCATTCATCTGCCGGAGATTGCGTTACCGGTAGTCTATGTCACGGCTTTTTTTAACGATGCCGATATTAAGCGGGTAACAGAAAAAGTTATCACCGAGAAATTACACCATGCTGCAACGTCAACTGCCAGCAATGAAATTTTATATCCATGAGGTAAATAATATGGACATCAGCCGGATTTTAAATACTAAGCGTGTATTGCTGGATATGAAGGCCACGACTAAAGCGGAAGTTATTGAAGAATTAACCGACCTGCTGCAGAAAGATGGGGCCATAAGCTGTCGCGAAACGTTTATTCAGGACGTTTGGCAGCGTGAGTCGGAAGGTTCGACCGGATTTGAAAACCACATCGCTATTCCTCATGGAAAATCATCCGCGGTGCTGAATACTACGCTCGCCATTGGCCGTACTCGTCAGGATATTGCCTGGGAAACGCTCGATGGAAGCCAGGTTCGTTGCATTATTTTATTTGCCGTCCGTCTGGAAGATCAAAATACCACCCATATCCGCTTACTCTCCCAGGTCGCTGGAGCGTTGGCCGATGATGACATTATTGCGCAATTGCTCGAAGAAACCAGTCCGCAGAAGATTATTGATCTCTTTAGTCAATATGCTGAATCGGACGTTTACTAACAATAACTAGTGGAGTCTGAGATGAATATTGTCTGTGTTGCCGCCTGTACGGCAGGTATTGCTCATACTTATATCGCACGTGAGAAGTTAATGAAAGGCGCGAAAGCGCTGGGCCATAATGTCAAAGTTGAAACTCAGGGAACAATAGGTACTGAGAATGAACTGACAACCGAAGATATCGCTGCCGCCGATGTCGTTATTCTTGCCGTTGATGTGAAAATTAAAGGCGAAGAGCGTTTTAAAAACAAACGAATTGTCCGCGTGAAAACGGAGGTCGTTATTAAGTCACCGATTCAGTTTATCGAAAAGGTCGAGAAATCCTTAGCTAATGCCTGATCCTTATTCTGGAGGGATCTACCATGAGTGAGAATAAACCACCTGTCTCGCAGGAAATTAAAAAGCATTTGTTAACGGGTATTTCATGGATGATACCGCTGATTGTTGCCGCCGGGATCTGCATTGCCCTCGGTCAGGTTCTGGGCGGTACCAATGTCGCCGAGAAAGTCGGCACTATTCCATGGATGTTGAATCAAATCGGCGGCTGGGGGATGGGGCTCATCGTCCCGCTCATCTGTGCGGCGATTGCCTATTCCATTGCCGACAGACCTGGTTTTGCCCCTGGACTGATTGTTGGGTTTGTCTGCGGGCAAATCCACACCGGTTTCATCGGCGGAATGCTGGGCGGTTTCCTGGTGGGCTATACGGTGCTGCTGTTAAAGCATTACGTGCGGTTGCCAAAATCGATACAAGGGCTGATGCCCATTATGGTGCTGCCGGTATTAAGCACCATTATCAGCGGTCTGTTGATGATGACCCTGATAGGCAAGCCGATTGCCTGGCTGCAGGAGGCCTTGATTCATCTGTTGGAGTCGATGCAGGGTGGTTCACGATTCCTGTTGGGGGCCATTCTTGGCGCGATGGCCACCTTTGATTTTGGCGGGCCGGTGAATAAAACCATGTCGTTATTCGCCGATGGCTTGCTGGTGAGCGGGGTCTATGGTCCGGAGGCGGTCAAGTTTGTCGGCTCCATGATCCCGCCGTTCGGTATTACGTTGTCCTTCCTGCTGACCCGCCATAAATATACCCGTGCTGAAAGTGAAGCGTTAAAGGCCGCCTTCCCGATGGGTATTTGCATGATCACCGAAGGGGTGATCCCTATCGCGGCCCGCGATCTGCTGCGGGTGGTGGGATCCTGCGTCGTGGCTTCAGCGGTGGCAGGCGGCTTGATTATGACATGGGGTGTGGAAAGCCCGGTGCCACATGGCGGTATGTTTGTGGTGCCGCTATTCACCCATCCACTGCTGTTTTGTCTGGCGCTGGCGATTGGGACGGTTATCTGCGGCGTGATGTTGTCGCTATGGAAAAAACCGGTCACGGAGCGTGATGAAGAGTTTGATGAACTGAGCGACCAAAAAGTCGCCGATGATGAAATCACCTTTACCCTTGAGTAAACGGAGGCCCTATGTTTGCCGATATGAAGCAGATGGTTGAGAAAGCCTGGCGTGAACAGTATGCCCTGCTGGCGATTAACTGTATGAATCTGGAGAGCGCCCGCGCCGCGGTACGCGTGGCGGAAAAATACCGCGCGCCGATTATTCTCAATCTCTATCAGGGCCATCTGGCGCATTTTCCGCCAGCGACAGCGATGGCGGTGGCCAGGACCCTTGCCGAAGAGGCCAGCGTTCCCGTGACCTTGAGTCTCGATCATGGGAAAGAACCGGTGAAGATCCGCCAGGCTTTTCGCGCTGGATTCAGCGGGTTGATGATTGATGCTTCTGCATTTCCACTTGCGGAAAATATCCGCCAGACCCGAGAGGTCACCACTCTGGCTGCCAGCATCGGGCTGTGTGTTGAAGGGGAATTGGGGCATCTGGCTGATGCTCCGCGCTATGACTCTGCGACGAACGCCGACCTGATGACGCAACCTGAGGACGTCGCCCCGTTTATCGAGCAAACCGGTATCGACTTACTGGCGGTCTCCGTCGGCACGGCCCACGGCATGTATGCGCCTGGGGTCACGCCCGCGCTGGACTTTGACCGTCTGGCGCAGGTGCAGCGAGCCTCTTCGGTGCCCCTGGCCCTGCACGGCGGCAGCGGCACGCCATTTGATCAGCTTGCCTGCTGCCCGGCATTTGGCGTGGCGAAGATTAATGTCGGCGCGGCGGTGTTTGAAGCAGGTAAAGCCGCACTACTCCATACCCTTTGCCATGACAGCTCTATTGAACTGGCCGATGCCATGGCGGTGATGGAACACGCCAGCGCTGAAGCTATCGTCCCTTACTTACAAGCATCCGGCGCGATAAACCGCGCCTGATTCACTTATCAGTCACGCCCTTTATGCCAGCGCATATTCGCCCTGGCAGGGCGAACTACACCCTGAAACTGGAGAAGACCATGTTAGTTTCCATGCAAGAAATACTTAAACCGACTCGTGAACACGGCTTTGCCATCGGTGCATTTAACGTTGCGGACAGCTGCTTTATTCGCGCCGTCGTGGAAGAGGCGGAAGCGACAAATACTCCCGCCATCATTTCAATTCACCCCAGCGAGCACGACTTTGTCGGCGATTCCTTTTTTAGCTACGTGCGGGATATCACCCAGCGTAGCCGGGTGCCGTTTACATTACATCTCGATCATGGCGCCTCGGTGGAGCATGTGCTGCGTGCGATCCAGTGCGGTTTTACCTCGGTGATGATCGATGGGTCGCTGCTGCCCTATGAAGAAAACGTCGCTCTAACGCGGGAAGTGGTCAGGCTGGCGCATGCGGTTGGCGTCTCTGTCGAAGGTGAACTGGGGACCATCGGCCAGACGGGAACGTCGGTAGAGGGCGGAGTGTCGAAAGTGACTTATACCGACCCGGCGCAGGCGCAGGATTTTGTCACTCGTACCGGCGTCGATACCCTGGCGGTGGCGATTGGTACCGCGCACGGCATCTATCCAAAAGGGATGCAACCTGAACTGCAGATGCACATCCTGCGCGATATTGCCGGACGAGTGTCGATCCCGCTGGTACTGCACGGCGGCTCCGCCAATCCGGATGCGGAAATTGCCGAGTCTGTCACGCTCGGAGTCGGGAAAATCAATATCTCCAGCGATATGAAACACGCTTACTTCCTGAAAGTACGTGAAATTTTGAGTAAAGAGAGCTGGTGGGATCCGAATGTGATTTATCCGGAACCGATTAATGCCGCACGTGAAGTTATTCGCCACAAAATGAAGTTGTTTGGTTCCACCGGCAAAGCAAGCTTGTATTGACCCAGTCGGAAGGCGGGTACGCCCGCCTTCCAATCGGCAGGAGGCAAAGATGAATTACCTCGGACTGGATGTCGGTGGGACGAAAATCGCCGCCGTCGTGATGGATGAGCAGGGACGGGAGCAGGGCCGTTACCGCTGCGCAACACGGAAAGAAAACCGTCAGGCATTTATGTCGTGCATCGTGGATTTCGTTGCCGATATTCGCGCGCGGACGGGAACGCCGATGGCTATTGGCATCGCGTTGCCGGGTAGCGTTTCGCCACAGCATGGCGTCATTCGTAACGCCAACATTCAGGTGATTAACGGCTATCGTTTACAGGATGCGCTTGAACAGGCGCTCGGTCAGCCGGTGGTGTTAGCCAACGATGGCAATTGTTTCGCCTTATCAGAAGCATGCGATGGCGCCGGAGAAGGGTTTTCATCGGTTTTCGGCATGACGTTAGGGACCGGCTGCGGAGGTGGTATTGCCCTGGAGCGGCAGCCTTTCGTCGGCGCCTCAGGTATTGCCGCAGAGTGCGGGCATATCGCCTTGCCCGGCTATTCTCCTGAGGAGGATGGGCCGCCGACACGTTGTTATTGCGGCAGATTTAACTGTGTGGAGTCTTTTATTTCCGCAACGGGGCTACGTGAACGCTATCGACTGCTCAGCGGAGAGTGTGTGTCGAGCGAGCAGATTCTCGCCCGCGCGCAGGCGGGAGAATCCGCCGCTTGCCATCAGGTCCACCGCTTTCGTCAACAGCTGGCGCGGACGCTGGCGACTATTGTCAATATCATCGACCCCGGCGTGATTGTGTTGGGCGGCGGTTTATCCAACGCGCCGCAGCTGGTAGCGGATTTACCATCGGCGGTCGCACCGCTCGTCTTCACCGACCATTTTTCTACCCCTATCATTTCTGCGCGGCATGGCGACAATAGCGGTATGCGCGGCGCCGCCTGGCTTGCCGTGCGAAGCGGAGTTAAACCATGAAACGTTCCCAGATTAACTATGCGATAGATAAAGCGCTGGCGATGGCCGAAACTTTTCGTATCAGCCTGCCGGAATTTGCCCACTTTACGGCGTCAAGCTGGCCACAAAAACGGCATGAAGGTTGGCATGAAGTCCAGGATCTACAGCTTGGATGGGATGTGACGGATTTCGCCAGCGGTTGCTTTCGCGAAACGGGCCTTACGCTGTTGACGTTACGCAACGGTTCTTTATCCGACCCGCGTTATACCAAACCCTACGCGGAAAAAATGTTGCAGATTCAGCAAGATCAGCAAACCCCCTGGCATTTCCATTACCACAAAATGGAGGACATCATTAACCGCGGCGGCGGCGACCTCTGCATGCAACTGGCCTGGGCGACACAGGACGAACAGTTAGACCAACAGCGCCATGTTAGCGTGATGATCGATGGCTGCCAGCGTACGCTGAAACCCGCTGAGACGCTGGTGCTGCATCCGGGGCAGAGCGTCTGTCTACCGGTGGGGCTCTATCATCGCTTCTGGGCCGAAAAAGGGATAGTGATGGGTTGGGAAATTTCAATGGTTAATGACGACCATACGGATAATCGTTTTCTCGAGGCGGGCGGGCGCTTTCCCTCCATTGAGGAAGATGAACCTGCAAGATGGCTGCTGTGCAGTGAATACCGGCAGTGACGTTGAGAGCCATCCCACAGACCGATTTGCTCTCCGGTGGTAGCGTAATCTGCCGCTGAGAGGAGCCCGTAATGGACTTAGAAAATATCTTTCGTGACGTGAAGTTGAGTAAAACCGAAATGACCGTGCTGCGTTTTATTCAAAATGACCCGCAGCTATGTATCCGCGAAGGGATCCGCACCGTCGCGGAGCGCTGCTACAGTAATCCTTCTTCGCTGGTGCGGCTGGCGAAGAAGCTTAAGTTCAGCGGCTGGCTGGAGCTGGTCTATTTCATCAAGTTCAATATCACCATGCCAAAGCTCGATGTCACCAACGATATTGATTATATGAGCATTCAGCCGGCAGAAGCGCTGACGCCGCTGCTGGCAGGCCTTGAGCAGCAGCGTATTTTGATCCACGGCAGCGGTTTTTCGCAGCTGATCGCCCAGTATATTTATAATAAGTTTCTCGTTACCGGTGTGAACGCCAGCCTGGCGCTGTGGCCCGATTACGAAATCCTTGAGCAAAAAAACGCTGCCCGCTTTGATTCCATCTGGATCATTTCTAAATCCGGACGCAGCAGTTCGGCATTAAATTGGGTCAAGGCGCTGGAAGGCAAAGAGATAAACCTTGTCTGCTTTACCGGCGATTATCAAAGCCCGCTGGCGCAGGCCGCGAATACGGCGTTTATTATTCACGACCCGCAGAAGTTCGACGATGATATTTACTGGAGCAACCCGTTTTTTGGCTACTGCATATTGGGCTTTGAGCGGCTGTTAAAAATGTGGTTTACCAGCGTACATAGCAAAGGTAGCCCCGCTCCGCTAAGCGTAGCGCCGCCGGGCAATATCCGCGGATAAGGAGCCGCTTTTGCGCCGGGTGGCGGCTTCGCCTTACCCGGCCTACAGTCCGTGCGATCTGCCTTTAATGTCTTCACCACGCTGGCTGAAACTGCCAGTGCTGGTGGCCTCAAAATCGCTGAGACGTTCCCGGAAGGCCGGGGCAGCCCGCATGGATGCGGGCTGAGGGCCGTGATTTGCAAGGACGCTGCCTCGGCCCGACCCGAAGCCTGCCGGGATAAGGCGAGGGGACCGCGTAGCGGCGATTTTGGCGGCCAGAGCCCGGGAGTACAGAGGGCGGCGGCGACTGGCCGCCCTTTGTGCGCTCCCTGCGCCACGGAAAGCATATTGCAGAAAAATTAACCGGGAGCGCAATATCCTCTGGAGCGAAACGAGATAAACGCTTTTCTCAAGCTAAAAGGTTGCAAACCGATAACAGTATCTACTCAATCGAGCGGGGGCGACTCGTTACCGCCACCCGGCGAACTGTTCATCGTCGAGATAGGCCTCAACCAGCTTCTTCGCCAGCGAATATGAACCGACCAGCGGATGAGCCATCAACGCCTGCAGCGCCAGCGATTTGTCCTGCTGCAGAATTGCCGCCACCGCCAGCCGCTCATACTCCTTCACGCTGGCAATCATATTTTTCTGCGCCGTCGGCACGTTAACCGGCGTCACCGGCTTAAGACCCTCTTTGCTCAGATCGCAGCTGATTTCAATCACATCGTCGGGGCGTAAAAAATCGAGCGTGCCGTTATTTTGTAGCGACACCACGATGCGTTTGGTGGTGATGCTGTTGACCGCCTCCAGAATATCCAGCGCCACCCCGGCGTAGCCGCCGGTATCCGGCTCTTCGATAAACTGCCGCAGCGTTAACGGCTCGCGGGTATGGAATTTTTCCTGCTGCGACTCGTTTTGCATATAGCTGTTTTCGCGGCGTAGGTAGTGCTTCATCCAGATGGTAAAGGCCGCCTGCGGATCCGCTTTAACATCCACGCCGCTGAGCTCCTGACGCATATCGTGGTTGATACGGGCAATCTGCTCGCCGCGGGTCTCCGGCGCCTGTTGAATCGCCCGTAGCGCCACTTCGCGATAGTAGTAGTAATAGAGATACTCGTTAAGCAACTGGTTATCGCACAGTTTGACCAGCTCCGGCGAGAAGTACTGCATCGCCGTTTTGCGGTATAAATCCGGGTTAGCGACCAGCTGCGCGGTAACCTCTTCCCCGCGCACGGTGAAGTGCGTAAACCAGGAAAAGTGGTTTAAACCGTAGCATTCCACGCTCAGGTCGTGCGGGTCGCAGCCGAGGATCTCCGGCAGCTCGCGGATGAGTTCCGACGGCGCATCGCAAATCCCGTACACCCGGCGTTTGAAACCGGATTTGATAATCGCTTCGGTGACCAGCCCGGACGGATTAGTAAAGTTAAACAGGATCGCGTCTTTGTCGGCGTGCTCCTCGATCAGACGGCAGTAGCGCAGGATCGCCGGGATCGAGCGCATCGCCATGGCAAAACCGCCCGCGCCGGTGGTCTCCTGACCCAGCGTGTTATGCTCCAGCGCGATTCGCTCGTCGCGGATGCGGCTCTCATCACCGCCGACGCGCAGCGTGGTAATCACGTAATGGGTACCCTGCAGCGCGGCGACCGGATCGCTGGTGGTAGTAAAATGAATATCCGGTCGAATGGTATTAAATACATAGCGGGCGATTTCACCAAATAGCGATAAATTCTCCGCTGAGCTATCCTGAAATACTACTTCCGTTAAACCAATGCGGTGCGCGTTATAAGCCAGCGACTTTGCCAGAAATGCAGAGCGCACGCCGCCCCCGCCTAATACGGTTAATTTCATACATCACTCCCAATTAATTTTCTGCTAGCCAGCTATCAACCCGGGAACGGACTTGCCCGACTTTGACGCCATAAATAACCTGAACTTCATTACGATTGCGTACTACGCCATTTGCGCCGGTGCTTTTTAATATTTCATCATCAACTAATGTCATATTATGGACAACCACCCGCAGGCGCGTGAAACAGTTATCAACGGAGATAATATTGGCTTTACCACCTAAGCCATTAATAATTTCATCCGTCATCGACTGCGGGCCGCTGACTTTTTTACGGTAGTCCGCCTTACTGTATAACTTAACGTTATCGTCATCCTCGCGGCCCGGCGTTTTCAGATTTAACTTCACTACCAGCGTGCGGAATATCGCGTAATAAGCGATAAATTGGCCAATACCGATCAGCACGTACCCCGGCCAGCGGGTTAACGACACCGGCAGCGGCAGGTTGTAGATCAGAAATTCAATCAGACCGGAGGCGCCCCACGGCCGCACGGTGAAGATGTCGCAAATTGCCTGCGAAGCGGCGGTTAAGGTCGCATGGATCACCCACAGCAGCGGCGAGACAAATAAGAAGGTGAATTCAATGGGTTCGGTGATGCCGGTCAGCATCGAGGTGATAATTGCCGGCAGCAGAATCGCCTTCGCCATCGCTTTCTTCTCCGGCTTCGCGGTGTGATAAAACGCCAGCGATGCGCCCGCCAGGCCAAAGATGGTGGTCATCCCCTGTTGCGAGAAACGTAATGCATCGTTCATCACCGGCGTCAGATCGGGATGGCGCATATAGGCGAGGAAAATCGCCTGGGTGCCGGAGACGACCTGGCCATCGACATTTAGCGTGCCGCCGATTTGCGTGAGCTGGAAAGGCGACCACACGAAATGGTGCAAACCGGTGGGAATAAGGAATTTTTCAAAGAAGCCGTAGACAAACACTCCCGCAACGCCGGCGTTCTTCATAAACCCGGTCAGCGCGCTAATGCCGTGGGTTATAAACGGCCAAATCCAGGTAAAAGCAATGGCGTAGCAGATAATGACCGGCGTCATGGCGACCAGCGTCAGCTTCGCCCCGCCATACATCGATAGCGCGCCGGGCAGCTCAATATTGGAGACTTTATTATGTACCCAGGCAATGGTGCAGCCAAGAATGATTCCGAGGAATACTCCCATATCGACGACCACAAAGCCTAATAGCTGCGTTTGCCCGGTACCGTAATATTCGCCGTTAATTTTTTCCGCCACCGCATGAGTATGTTCCAGCCATGAATGGTTGGCGCCGAGAAACATGATAAAACACATCACCGAGACAAGCGCGACCTCCGTTTTTTTATCTTTTGCCAGGCCGTAACTTATTCCCACGCAAAACAATAATCCGAGGTTACCGAATAATGGCCAGAAGGTATCGCCAAGCACTTGCCCTAATTGATGAAGGAAACTGGTTTCAGCAATAAGAGTCGGGTTAGTTAAGACGGAACTGAGAGCCAGAATTAATCCAATGACCGGCAAGAACAATACTGCGCCGATCATGGCCCTGGAGAATTTTTGCATATTCTCCAGAATACGTTGACGTATTACAGACATGGTTGTTCCTTTTATTTTTGTAGGTACAGGGGATCATTATTCTTATCAACTTCCAGTATTTTGGTTATAGCAATTCTGATATTTGAAAGGAACCTGTTGCGGGAAATAGGCACAGATAGCCGCTAATTGTATACAGGTTTCAGGGAGGGGGATTAGCCCTCTTCCGCCGGGAAGAGGGCAAGAGGAAAATGGCTACGGCGTTACGGGAACCGACGCGGCAGGCGCGTTGCTAACCTCGCCGTTGCGCATCACCTGCGCCGCCTGCTGCTTGTCCATATTGGTGGCGCTGAGCTGGCCGTTGACGCTCGGTTTCAGCGGCGCATTGGCCTGCACGCTACCGTTCGCGGTTAGCTGGAAGTTGCCGTCGCCGCTAATCGGTAGCGCAGGCCAGCCCCAGGCCTGTAGAATATTCAGTGGCACGCCGCGGCCGTTCAAGCTCAGATTAACCTGGCGTTGCGGCAATTGTGACACCGCGGCGGTCGCCTGCAGAATGCCGCGCTCGGTAAAAGCGCTCAGCTCGCTGATGTTGACCGTAGAAGCGTTCGCGTTCAGCTTCAGCGACGGACGGCGCACGTCGATGCGGTTGAAGGTCGCAGCGGCGGCATTGAGGGTGGCGCTGCCATTCCACACGCCCCACTGACCATCTTTCACCAGCTGTAATTCGCCGCCGTAACCGTCCAGCGCGGTGATCTGCCACGGGAAGGCTGGGTCGATATCGATAATCAGATTTCGGCTGGCGCTGAATTTCTTCAGCGTCAGGCTTTGCAGCCAGCCCGGCATCGGCTCCATCCACAGCTGTTTCCAGTTGGACGGTAGCGTATATTCCAGCCCGGCGAAGACGGCATCGTCGAGCACCAGCGCATTACCGGCGCGCAGCCAGTTGCCGGAGGTACGCACCATGCCGCCCTCCCAGCGGGAGCTGAACTGGCGTAGCGCAATGCCCTGCGGCGAGAATTCGGCATTAACGATGGGATCGAGGAAATTCAGCGAACCGTAGATAAACTCGCTGGCGTTCATCGATAGCGTCCCGTCGTCGCTCTGCCAGCCGTTATGGCTCAAGGTCAGATTGCGCAAGTTGAGGTCGAGGTCGGTCACCGCCCAGCCTGGCCCCTGCAAACGAGCATCGGTCACATCCAGCCGGCCAATCTGCAGCGACGGCACCGAGGTGAGCGGCGCAAGGAACTCATTCAGCGGTTTGGCGCTCTGCAGACGAATTTCATTCAGGCGCAGGTTATCAACCAGCCAGCTACCGTCGGCACGGCGTTTGGCGTTGCCGGTCAGCGTGCCGCGCGCGATATCGGCGCCAAGGGTGTTCAGGGTCACCTCGCCATTATCCATTGCCCCCTGGATCAGGACGTTGCTGGCTTCGACGCCGTTAATATTCATCGAGCCCGCGCTCATCTGAATTTGCGCTTTTCTGCCCAGCACGTCGCCCGCTTCCGGCTGCCATGGCATCACGCCGCCGGTCACCCGCTGCGCGCTCAGGTTCCACTCGCTGTCCGGGCTGTTAAAGGCCATATCGCGTAGCTGCAGGCGGTCAGCGGCAAACGGCATCGAGGCGGAAGCCGGAGAAAGATTCAGCGTGCCGTTGCTGAGAACGATTTCATCAGCGTGCAGCGGGTCGCTGAACTGGCGGGTGCTAAAACCGATATCCACCGTTCTGGCAACCAGCGTCGGTGGCTTGCCGTCGCGGCCAAAGGTGACATTTTGCAACTGCAGATGTAGTGGGGAAGAGAAGTCATGCGCCATCTTATCGAAGGCGATTTTCCAGCCGGTGCTTTCGCTTAACCAACTGCTCGCCTGGCTCGCCCCCCAGCGGGTTTGCAGCGCAAAGTAAGCGGCGACGATAACGACCAGCAGGGCGATCAGCAGCCAGAGAACCAGCTTTCCAAGAAATTTCATGATCTTCCATCCTGATAAGTACACATCACCGTGTTATGCACGATTTATGCGCAATCCTCAAGGCGGGAATAGTGAAATGAGATGAAGTGAGGTGAAGAGATGTTACCGCCGCCGCGCTCCCTGGTCGCCGTGGCGATACCGGGGAGCGCAACTTCAATGCTTTAGTTCTTCTCAGGCGGGAAGATTAAATTCAGAACAATCGCCGTGATACCGCCAGCGGCAATACCGGAAGAGAGCAGGTTTTTCAGCCAGTCCGGCGCGAATTGCAGGATTAGCGGCTGCTGCGATACGCCGAGACCCACCGCCAGAGAGAGGGCGATAATCAGGATAGCGCGGCGATTCAGCGGCTCGCGGGAGACGATGCGCACGCCGGATGCGGCAATGGTACCGAACATCACCAGCGTCGCGCCGCCAAGTACCGGCTCAGGAATATGCTGCACAAAGCCGCTTACCGCCGGGAACAGGCCGAGCACAATCAGCATCAGCGCCACCACAAAGCCCACATAGCGGCTGGCGACGCCGGTCAGTTGGATCACGCCGTTGTTCTGGCCGAAGCAGGAGTTCGGGAAGGTATTGAAAACGGCGGAAACAAATGAGTTCAGGCCGTTCGCCAGTACGCCGCCTTTCAGGCGTTTCATATACAGCGGGCCGGAGACCGGTTGTTCAGAAACGTCGGAGGTTGCGGTGATATCGCCGATCGTTTCCAGCGAGGTGATCATAAAGACCAGCATCAGCGGCAGCAGCAGGCTCCAGTCGATGCCCAGGCCGTAATAGAGCGGCGTAGGGATAGTGATCAGGCTGCTGTTGGTAGGCGCGGTGTTAGCCGGCAGCATATCGAGGAACCACGCCGCCAGATAACCGGCAGTCATCGCGATCACCAGCGAGGCGATGCGCAGGTACGGGTTGCGCTGGCGGTTGAGGATAATAATCAGCGCCAGCACGATGCCCGCCAGCAGCAGGTTTTTCGGCGCGCCGAAGGTGTGGTCGGCCATCGCCGCATAGCCGCCGCCGATAGAAGTCAGGCCAACCTGAATGAGCGACAGGCCGATAATCATCACCACCACGCCGGAGACCAGCGGCGTAATAATACGGCGCGCCAGATGCAGAACCCGCGAGAGGACCATTTCGGTGCAGCTCGCCAGCATCAGGGTGCCGAACAGCGCGGCCATCATCGTCGGCACGTCGGCGCCGCCGGTTTTCAGCGCGGTGCCGCCCATAATCAACGGGGCGACGAAGTTGAAGCTGGTGCCCTGGATGGAGAGCAGGCCGGAGCCAACTGGTCCCCAGGCTTTAATCTGGATAATGGATGCCACGCCGGAGGCGAACAGCGACATGCTGATGATGTGTTGCGTATCTTCGGCCGGGAGGCCGAGCGCCTGACAGATGAGCAGCGCCGGGGTGATGACCGCGACAAACATCGCCAGCAGGTGCTGGAATGCGGCAAACAGCGTTTGCGGAAGCGGCGGACGGTCTTCGAGGCGATAGATTAATTCGCTGGCTGGTTTATGCGCAACCGGTTGCGCATTTTCTGACTCTGCGGTCGTAACGGACATCACAAACAATCCCAAGGTGGCAAAGCGGGAATTTTATCGGACTGTAGACCAAAAGCAAACGTTTGCCACGATTTGGCGCAAAAAATATCCTCACTGAATAGATGTAACAAATTAATTAACATTTTGTATGCTTGATCGCATCAACGCTAATACAAAATATCTTTTTCTGTCATTTTTTGCGCACTTCTGCTTAAAATCGCTCTCCGACTCCTCAAGATGAGAAGTAATCGACACCGGGAATACCGTCGCGTGTGAATGAATCATGCGCCCATAAGGAGCTCTTTTTTATGTTGCATCTCGATACCTTATCGACGCTCGTTGCCGCAACCATGGTGTTGCTTTTAGGGCGAAAGCTCGTTCAGAACGTCCCATTCCTCAAAAAATATACCATTCCTGAACCCGTCGCCGGCGGCCTGCTGGTGGCGCTGGCGCTGCTGGTTTTGAAAAAAAGCATGGATATCGAAATCGATTTCGATATGAGCCTGAAGGACCCGCTGATGCTGGCGTTCTTCGCCACTATCGGCCTTAACGCTAACCTTGCCAGCCTGCGGGCGGGCGGCAAAGTGCTTGGCACTTTCCTGATTGTGGTGGTGGGCCTGCTGCTGCTGCAGAACGCTCTCGGTATCGGCATGGCGAAGCTGCTGGGGCTGGATCCGCTGATGGGTCTGCTGGCCGGTTCTATCACGCTTTCCGGCGGCCACGGCACCGGGGCGGCGTGGAGTAAATTGTTCGTTGAGCGTTACGGTTTTGCCAATGCCACCGAGGTCGCCATGGCTTGCGCAACCTTCGGCCTGGTGCTCGGCGGCCTGATCGGCGGGCCGGTGGCGCGTTATCTGGTGAAGCACTCTTCCTCGCCGGACGGTACACCGGACGACCAGCTGGCGCCGACGGCGTTTGAGAAGCCGGATATGGGCCGCATGATCACCTCGCTGGTGCTGATTGAAAGTATTGCGTTAATCGCTATCTGCCTGACCGTAGGGAAGGTGGTTGCGCAACTGCTGGCGGGTACCGTGTTTGAATTACCGACCTTCGTCTGCGTGCTGTTTATCGGCGTGATCCTCAGCAACGGCCTGGCGCTGGCTGGGCTGTATCGCGTGTTTGACCGCGCGGTATCGGTACTGGGCAACGTCAGCCTGTCGCTGTTCCTCGCGATGGCGCTGATGAGCCTCAAGCTGTGGGAACTGGCGTCGCTGGCGCTGCCGATGATTATTATTCTGGCGGTACAGGCGGTGGCGATGGCGCTGTATGCGGTGTTTGTGACTTACCGGATGATGGGTAAGAACTATGATGCCGCCGTTCTGGCAGCCGGTCATTGCGGGTTCGGGCTTGGCGCGACGCCGACGGCGATTGCCAATATGCAGGCGATTACCGACCGTTTTGGCCCGTCGCATATGGCTTTCCTGGTGGTGCCGATGGTGGGGGCGTTCTTTATCGACATCGTCAACGCGCTGGTGATTAAGCTGTACCTGTTGTTGCCGATATTTGGCTGATAAAAAACCCGGAGGCGGTGCTGCGCACCTGTCCGGGCTACAAGATCGTGCTGTTTGGGGTTTTGTAGCCCGGCTAAGGCGTTTACGCCGCAAGCCGGGAATACCTCCACAATCTTACGCTTCGTCGTGCTCTTCCCACGCTAACGCGCGTTTCACCGCTTTCTTCCAGCCGCTGTAGCGGAAATTACGCTCGGTGGTTTCAATACCCGGGCGGAACTCACGTTCAATCACCGCTTTCTCCTGCAACTCGTCGAGATTTTGCCAGAAGCCGACCGCCAGACCTGCCAGATAGGCGGCGCCCAGCGCCGTGACTTCACGCACTTCCGGGCGTTCCACGCGGGTGCCGAGAATATCGGACTGGAACTGCATCAGGAAGTTGTTGGCTACCGCGCCGCCGTCCACGCGCAGGGCGTGCAGACGAATACCGGAGTCGGCCTGCATCGCTTCCAGAACGTCACGCGTCTGATAGGCGATAGATTCCAGCGTGGCGCGGATAATATGGTTGGCGTTCACCCCGCGGGTCAGGCCGAAAATCGCGCCGCGCGCATACGGATCCCAGTAAGGCGCGCCAAGACCGGTAAAGGCCGGTACCACATACACGCCGTTGGTGTCCTTCACCTTAGTGGCGAAGTATTCAGAATCGAAAGCATCGTTGATGAGTTTCATTTCATCACGCAGCCACTGAATCGACGCTCCGGCCATAAACACCGCGCCTTCCAGCGCGTAGTTCACTTCGCCGGTAGGGCCGCAGGCGATGGTGGTCAGCAGGCCGTGGGTTGAGGTGACCGCTTTTTCACCGGTGTTCATTAACATGAAGCAGCCGGTACCGTAGGTATTTTTCGCCATCCCTTCTTTCACACACAGCTGGCCAAACAGCGCCGCCTGCTGGTCGCCGGCGATGCCGGAGATAGGAATACGGGTGCCGCCTTTACCGCCGATGTTGGTCTGGCCGTACACTTCAGAAGACTTACGCACTTCCGGCAGCATGGCGCGCGGAATATCCAGCGCGTCGAGCATTTTGTCGTCCCAGTCCAGTTCATGGATGTTGAACAACATGGTACGTGAGGCGTTGGTGTAGTCGGTGACGTGCACGCGCCCCTGGGTCATTTTCCAGATAAGCCAGGTATCCACGGTACCAAACAGCAGCTCGCCGCGCTTGGCGCGCTCGCGGGCGCCTTCGACATGGTCAAGGATCCACTTCACTTTGGTGCCGGAGAAGTACGGGTCCACCACCAGGCCGGTGGCTTTGCGGATGTACTCTTCCATGCCGTCGCGCTTGAGCTGCTCGCAGATATCCGCGGTGCGGCGGCACTGCCAGACGATGGCGTTGTAAATAGGCTTACCGGTCTCACGCTCCCAAACGATGGCGGTTTCACGCTGGTTGGTGATGCCGATGGCGGCAATTTCGTCGGAGTTGATATCGGCTTTCGCCAACACTTCGACCAGCGTAGAGCTCTGCGAGGCCCAAATCTCCATCGGGTCGTGCTCAACCCAGCCTGGCTTCGGATAAATTTGTTCGAATTCACGCTGTGACACGCTGACGATATTGGCGTCGTGATCCATCACGACGGCGCGGGAGCTGGTAGTGCCCTGGTCGAGCGCAACGATATATTTTTTCTCGGTCATAATTGGTGTCCCGTAGTCAGATTACAGCGAAGCTTTTTGTTGCGACGCGGAAGAAGCGGATTCTTTTTCTTCCTCGACGCAGGTGTCGCAAGGCAGATGGCGGCCAATGAATTTGCGGTAGCTGAATGCGCCCAGCGCCGCGCCGACCACCGGTGCGCACAGCGGCACCAGGAAATAAGGAATATCTTTGCCGCCGGTGAAGGCGACGTTACCCCAGCCTGCCAGCCAGGCGAAGGCTTTCGGTCCGATATCACGCGCCGGGTTCATCGCGAAGCCGGTCAGCGGACCCATAGAAGCACCGATAACGGCAATCAGCAGACCAATCAGCAGCGGCGCCAGCGGGCCGCGCGGCACGCCGTTGCCGTCGTCGGTCAGCGCTAAAATCACGCCCATCAGGATAGCGGTAATCACCATTTCTACCGCGAAGGCCTGCACAAAATTGATATGCGGGTTAGGGTAGGTCGAGAAGATACCGGCGAGCTCAAGGCTTTCCACGCTGCCGCGTACCATGTTGTGGGTGTGTTCGAAATCGAAGAAAAGATTGTAATAAAGCCCGTAAACTAATGCCGCAGCGCAAAAGGCGCCAGCGAATTGCGAAATAATAAAAGGAACAACTTTGCGCCCATCAAAGCAGGCGAATAACCATAAGGCGATGGTGACTGCCGGATTAAGGTGCGCGCCGGATACGCCCGCGGTCAGGTAGATAGCCATAGCCACCCCCAGACCCCAGATGATGCTGATTTCCCACTGACCGAAGCTGGCTCCTGCGACTTTGAGCGCAGCTACGCACCCAACGCCGAAAAAGATCAACAACCCGGTACCGAGAAACTCTGCGATGCACTGGCCTTTTAATGTTGATGTCTGGCTCATAATCGGATCCTGAAGCGAAGTGATTATTGTAAGTATGTTGGTCGCGGACGACCACGGTGCCTTGTAGGCATAGTGTTAATTTATCGTTAACGAGCATAAACGAGAAATATCGAAATTTAAATTTGTGTCCCTCGTCAAGAAAATGAGCGTTTTCGCGCCATAAACGCGTGTTGCGGCACATTTACCCACCTTTTTCTGCGTATTTTGTTATCTCATTGATTAACAATCGCCAGAGAAGTTCGGGGCAATTGCCGCGAACGCACCAGGTAAAGACTGAAAAGTGTTGCAAACCGCAATCTGCGCGGGTTGTCGCTGGACAGGTGAGGCGGGGATTCATACAATCGACGACAACACCGCTATTGTGCGCTAATTCGTTAAGGCGGGACCGCGTATACGAAACACGAGTTTCTATCAACGCCTTGCAAGATCAGGAGAGGTATGACGATGTCATTAGAAGTGTTTGAGAAATTAGAATCTAAAGTTCAGCAGGCGATTGATACCATCACTCTGTTGCAGATGGAAATCGAAGAGCTGAAAGAAAAGAACACCACGCTGGCGCAGGAAGTGCAGAGCGCGCAGCACGGCCGCGAGGAGCTGGAGCGTGAAAATAGCCAACTGAGAGAACAACAGCAAGGCTGGCAGGATCGTCTGCAGGCGCTGCTGGGCCGCATGGAAGAAGTCTAATCGCTTCCCGCCCCTTCCCGCCCGGGAAGGGGTTTTCTCTATCCCCCCGCTTTATATCTCCAGGTTATAGCCAATCTTTTTTTATTCTTTAATCATTGATTCGCTTTCTGGCACGCTTAGTTCATCACAACACGACATAAAGAGAGCGGTGCGATGAATAAGTGGGGCGTAGGGTTAACTCTGTTGCTGGCATCCGCCAGCGTGCTGGCAAAAGATTATCAGCTGTTAAACGTATCGTACGATCCGACGCGCGAGCTGTACGAACAGTACAATAAAGCGTTTAGCGCGCACTGGAAGCAGGAAACCGGCGATAACGTGGTGATTCGTCAGTCGCACGGCGGCTCCGGCAAACAGGCGACGTCGGTTATCAACGGGATTGAAGCGGATGTCGTCACCCTGGCGCTGGCCTACGACGTAGACGCCATTGCTGAACGTGGTCGTATCGATAAAAACTGGCTGAAGCGCCTGCCGGATAACTCCGCGCCGTATACCTCAACCATCGTGTTCCTCGTCCGTAAGGGCAACCCAAAACAGATCCATGACTGGAACGACCTGATTAAACCCGGCGTATCGGTCATCACCCCGAACCCGAAAAGCTCCGGCGGCGCCCGCTGGAACTATCTGGCGGCATGGGGCTATGCCCTGCATCAGAATCACGGCGATCAGGCTAAAGCGCAGGAGTTCGTGAAAGCGCTGTATAAAAACGTTGAAGTGCTGGATTCCGGCGCGCGCGGTTCCACCAACACCTTCGTGGAACGCGGGATTGGCGACGTGCTGATTGCCTGGGAGAACGAAGCGCTGCTGGCGACGAAAGAGCTGGGCAAGGACAAGTTTGAAATCGTGACGCCGAGCGAGTCCATTCTGGCCGAGCCGACGGTTTCCGTCGTCGATAAAGTGGTGGATAAGAAAGGCACTCGCCAGGTGGCGGAAGCGTACCTGAAGTATCTCTACTCGCCGGAAGGCCAGGAGATTGCGGCGAAGAACTTCTATCGTCCGCGCGATCCTGATGTGGCGAAGAAATATGCCAACGAGTTCCCGAAATTGAAGCTGTTTACCATCGATCAGGAGTTCGGCGGCTGGACGAAAGCGCAGAAGGAGCACTTCTCCAACGGCGGTACCTTCGACCAGATTAGCCAGCGTTAATCCTCTTGTCCCTGCTTGCGCTACGCTTAGCAGGGCTACAATTCTCCGCCCTTTGGTAGCCCGGGTAAGGCGTCAGCCGCCACCCGGGATAACTCCCCGCCCGTCATCTGTTTTTATTTAGTCATCAAATTACGTTACTCTTCCGGTTCAGGCTTAACAGGGAACAATAATGAGAAGAGTAAGATACCTTTTATGGGTGCTGCTGGTGGTTATTCTGGCGGCTTTGGCCGGCGGCTACTATTGGCTGCATTCCGGCAACCCGAACGCGTTACGTCATATTGTCCTGCAGCAGTGCGTACCCAATCAGCAGCAACATCAGAACCCGTCGCCGTGCGCGGAAGTGAACCTGAAAGGCGGCTACGTGTTGTTTAAAGATCGCAATGGCCCGCTGCAATATCTGCTAATGCCGACCTACCGTATTAACGGTACCGAAAGTCCGCTGCTGTTGGATCCGTTAACGCCGAATTTCTTCTGGCAGGCCTGGCAGGGGCGCGAAATTATGAGCCAGCGCCGCGGCGCGCCAATTGATGATAACGCGGTATCGCTGGCGATTAACTCGCGCAGCGGGCGCACGCAAAACCACTTCCATATTCATATCTCCTGCCTGCGTCCCAATGTCCGCGCGCAGTTAGATAATGATGCGGCGACGATTAGCAGCCGCTGGCTACCCTTGCCGGGCGGTCTGCAGGGCCATCAATATCTGGCGCGTCGGGTAACGGAAACCGAGCTGGCTCAGCGCAGCCCGTTCCTGATGCTGGCGGAAGAGGTACCGGAAGCGCGTGAACATATGGGGCGTTATGCGTTAGCGATGGCGCGGCAAAGCGACGGCTCGCTGGTGCTGTTGGCGACAGAGCGTAATTTGCTGACTCTCAACCGTGCTTCGGCGGAAGAAATTCAGGATCATAGCTGCGCAATTCTTAACGCAAACCACTAGTTCTGGCGTTTACCTGTCTTTCCTGTCGTCGTATTCTTGCTGAAAAAAACGACAGGAGACAGGCATGTCGCTCTGGCTAACCCACCCGCTGTTCCTCCCTTCGCTGATCGTCGGCATCACCATTGTGCTCTGGGCGACTTCGCTGTTACCGGAATTTATCACCGCGCTGCTGTTCTTCGCGGCGGCGATGATGACCAAAATCGCTCCGCCGGAGGTGATCTTCGGCGGTTTTGCTTCCTCGGCGTTCTGGCTGGTGTTCAGCGGCTTTGTGTTGGGGATCGCCATCCGTAAAACCGGACTGGCGGATAGAGCGGCGCAGGCGCTATCGGCGCGGCTCACCGACTCCTGGCCGCGGATGGTCGGCAGCGTGGTATTACTGAGTTATGCGTTGGCGTTCGTGATGCCATCAAACATGGGGCGCATCGCGCTGTTGATGCCGATTGTGGCGGCGATGGCCCGGCGCGCGGGGATAGCCGACGGCACGCGCGGCTGGTACGGCCTGGCGCTGGCGGTGGGCTTTGGCACCTTCCAGCTATCTGCGACCATTTTGCCTGCTAACGTGCCAAATCTGGTGATGAGCGGGGCGGCGGAAGGCTCTTACGGGATCCATTTGAATTACGTTCCCTATTTACTGCTGCATACGCCAGTGCTTGGCTGGTTGAAAGGGGCGGTGCTGGTGGCGCTGATCTGCTGGCTGTTTCCCGGCAAGCCGCATCCGCCGCGCGAGCTGGCGCCGCAGGCGCCAATGAGCCGCGATGAAAAGCGTCTGGCGTGGCTACTGGCGGTGGTGTTGACGTTATGGGTGACCGAAAGCTGGCACGGCGTCGGCCCGGCGTGGACCGGCCTGGCGGCAGCGGTGGTCACGCTGCTGCCGCGAGTAGGATTTATCAGCGGTGAGGAGTTCGCCAGCGGGGTGAATATGCGCACCTGCATTTATGTTGCCGGCATTTTGGGACTGGCGATTACCGTGACCCAAACCGGGATTGGCGGCGCGGTGGGTAACGCGCTGCTGCAGGTGATGCCGCTGGATAAAGATAATCCGTTCACCAGCTTCCTGGCGCTCACCGGAATTACCAGCGCGCTGAATTTTATTATGACCGCCAACGGCGTCCCGGCGCTGTATACGACTTTTGCGCAGAGCTTTGCCGACGCGACCGGCTTTCCGCTGCTGAGCGTGATTATGATTCAGGTGCTGGGTTATTCCACGCCGCTGCTGCCATACCAGGCGTCACCGATCGTGGTGGCGATGGGATTAGGTAAAGTCCCGGCGAGAGCGGGGATGTTGCTATGCCTGGCGCTGGCGGCGGTGAGCTATTTGATTTTGCTGCCGCTGGATTACGCGTGGTATCAGCTATTGGGGAAATTGTAGCGGGAAAATAAAACCCGGCTTGCGCTACGCTAAGCCGGGTTATTACTCGTGCGAATTTTTCAGCAACCCCGGCGGCGTTTCACTACCGGGAAAGCGAATTACGCTTTTTTCGCCGCTTCTGCAGCTTTAACGATCACCGCGAAAGCGTCTGCTTTCAGGGATGCGCCGCCAACCAGCGCGCCGTCGATGTCCGGCTGGGTGAACAGCTCTGCGGCGTTGCCGGCGTTAACGGAACCGCCGTACTGGATGATGACCTGCTCAGCGATTTTAGCGTCAGCTTTAGCAATGTGGTCACGGATGAATTTGTGTACCGCCTGAGCCTGCGCTGGGGTAGCGGATTTACCGGTACCGATAGCCCATACTGGTTCATAAGCGATAACCACGCCTTCAAAAGCGGCTGCGCCCTGAGTTTTCAGCACCGCGTCGATCTGACGCGCGCACACTTCTTCCGTTTTGCCCGCTTCGTTTTCAGCTTCGGTTTCACCGATGCACAGAACCGGCGTCAGACCCTGCTCTTTCAGTACAGCGAATTTCTTCGCGATCAGTTCGTCGGATTCTTTGTGGTAGGTACGGCGTTCGGAGTGGCCGATGATGATGTACTGCGCGCCGATATCTTTCAGCATTTCGGCGGAGGTTTCACCAGTGAATGCGCCGGACAGATTCACGTCAACGTTCTGCGCGCCCAGGTGGATGTGGCTGCCTTCTGCCGCACGCTTAGCCAGGTCGAGATACATTTCCGGCGGCGCGATTGCCACTGCACAGCCGCTTACGCCGGCCAGTTCAGTACGCAGGTTAGCAACCAGTTCGTTTACCATGTGGCGGCTGCCGTTCAGTTTCCAGTTACCCATCACTAAAGGATGTCGCATTTTAATTCTCCACGCTACTAAGCGAATTAAGGAATATAGCCGCCCCAGAGGGCAGCATGGTCTGTGAAACAGTATAGAGACTCGTCACTGGAAAGGCTTTGCTTTTTGTCATTTATTGTTGTCTTCCAGCGTTTCAGATAGCGCCAGCTTAATCGGTTCAATGGCGAAAGTTAGCCCCTTTTCCCCGTGATCTGCCACTACATAGCGCACCGCGCCTTCGGTTTCGGTGTAGTAGCGTTTGCCTTTGCCGGCGGTCAGCAGTTTTTGCAACTTTTGCTGGCTCTGCAGTGGACTTAGCGTCGGTACAAAAGCGCGGAGAATAGCGCTCATATACTCCTGCGCTTTCGCTTTCGCCGCTTTTTGCTCCGGCCCCTGAATCGGCAGCCAGGTTATCTGCATCGATTTAATCTTTAGCGTGCCGCGCTCCAGCGCGGTAGAGGCATACAGATTCTCGTTAATCTTGGTAGCGGCGCGGGTCAGGTTGGCTTTATCGCGGCTGGAGGCGATGGAACGAAACTCGTTAAGCGGCAGTTTCGGATTATCGGCATTAAATTTCTCGCGGAACTCGCTGATGCTGACATCAAAAATCGGCGCGCTGGGTAAAAGATAGGGGGCGGTGGCGGCGGATTCTGTTTCTGCGGACAACGCCATCGGGCCGACAGATAACGCTGTCAGCCCAATCAAACTTAAGATTGCCCACTTCTTCATGCCTGTCTTTCCTTTTTTTGCCTGCCGACGATTAAAACGGGAACCGTCACGCTTGTCAAAAAGTGACGCCTTCAGGGTAAACTACGCGAATGATGATGATAAGGAATAAAACATGACCCTACAGCAGTGGTTATTCTCAATTAAAGGCCGTATTGGCCGCCGGGATTTCTGGATTTGGATCGTTATCTGGGTGTTGACCATGAGCGCGCTGTTTACCCTCGCGGGCAGCAATTTGCTGAGTTTACAGACCGCGGCGTTTATTCTCGTCTGCCTGCTCTGGCCGACGGCGGCGGTGGTGGTGAAGCGTCTGCACGATCGCGGGAGATCCGGCCTCTGGGCGCTGCTGATGATTCTGGCGTGGATGCTGCTGGCGGGTAACTGGGCGATGTTGCCGCAGGTCTGGCAGTGGGGCGTCGGGCGCTTTGTACCGACGCTGATTATCGTCATGATGTTGATCGACCTGGGCGCGTTTGTCGGCACCCAAGGCGAAAATAAGTTTGGCAAAGAGACGCAGGATGTCCGCTGGAAAGCGGACGCCTGATTACCAGTAGTGCTCTGCGGTCATATGGCCCGGTCGGCGACGCAGATGTTTGGTCATCTGCCGGGTCTCTTTCAGCAGCTGCTGGGTATCACGCACCATCTGCGGGTTACCGCACAGCATCACGTGGCTGGTATCGGCGGTCATAGCCAGGCCGACCGCCTCTTCCAGCGCGCCGGTTTCAATCAGAAACGGCACCCGGCCGGTCAGCGAACCTTCCGCTGTCTCGCGGCTAACCACGGTCTGGATACGCAATTTGCCGGCGTAGCGCTGCTCCAGCTCGCGCATTTGCGGTAAATAGCTGAGGTCGGCTGCGTAGCGCGCCGCATGCACCAGCACCAGGTTTTTGAAGCGATCCAGGTCTTTCCCTTCTTCCAGAATCGACAAATAGGGGCCGATCGCCGTACCGGTGGCGAGCATCCACAGCGTGTCGCAGTCCGGCACCTCTTCCAGCACGAAGAAACCGGCGGCTTCGCTGACTATCTGAACGTCGTCCCCGGGTTTCAGCGCGGCCAGTCGCGGGCTGAGTTTACCCTCCGGAACGGTGACCAGGTAGAACTCAAGATCGGGATTGCTGGGGGCGTTGACGTAGGAGTAGGCGCGCTGCACGCGCTCGCCGTCAACATCCAGGCCCAGTTTAGCAAACTGCCCTGCGGTGAACGGCTCAACGGGCGCGTGAATGGTGAGGCTAAACAGTGCATCGGTCCAGTTTTGCACTTTTACAACTTTACCTGTAACCCAGTTTGCCATTGCGTCTCTCCTCTCAATCTCGTCAGTCTATCTTCACCGCGACGGGAGAAGATTTCCAGCCCGAAAAGGCTGGAAAGCTCGATTGATCAAATGTTTTACAGGATGTGTTGCTGGACGTCCGGGTCTTTTCGGTCGAGGTAATGAATCGACTGAATACGGCGGATAGTCCGCGATTTACCGCGGATTAGCAGCGTTTCAGTGGTCGCCATATTGCCCTTGCGGGTAATGCCGTCCAGTAGATCGCCTTTGGTAATCCCGGTGGCGGAGAAGATGACGTTATCGCTGCGCGCCATTTCATCAAGACGCAGCACTTTGCCCGCTTCGATGCCCATGGTTTTGCAGCGCGCCAGTTCGTTTTCACCGATACGGCGGTTCTCTTCGCTGTCGCCCTTCACGTGGTGGCGAGCCAGCAGGCGGCCCTGCATATCGCCGTCCAGCGCGCGGATCACCGCCGCCGAAACCACGCCTTCCGGCGCGCCGCCGATGCCGTACAGCACGTCGACTTCGCTATCCGGCATACAGGTCAGAATAGAAGCTGCCACGTCGCCATCGGGGATTGCGAACACGCGTACACCCAGCTGCTGCAGTTGCGCAATGACCGCGTCGTGGCGGGGTTTTGCCAGCACGGTGACGGTCAGTTCGCCAAGCGGTTTGTTCAACGCGCGGGCGATGTTGTGCAGGTTCTCTTCCAGCGGCAGATTGAGATCGATGGCGCCTTTGGCGCCGGGGCCGACAATCAGCTTTTCCATATACATATCCGGCGCGTTGAGGAAGCAGCCTTTATCGCCAACCGCCATCACCGCCAGCGCGTTGGCCTGGCCCATGGCCGTCATGCGGGTGCCTTCAATTGGGTCGACGGCGATATCTACCGCGTCGCCTTTGCCGGTACCCACTTTTTCGCCGATATAGAGCATCGGCGCTTCATCGATTTCGCCCTCGCCGATGACAATGGTGCCGTCGATATTGACGAGGTTAAGCATAATGCGCATGGCGTTAACCGCTGCGCCGTCGGCGGTATTTTTATCGCCGCGGCCCAGCCATTTATAACCCGCCAGCGCGGCGGCTTCGGTGACACGCGAAAATTCGATGGCCAGTTCTCGTTTCATAATCCACTCGTTGTGTAGAAAAGTTGCCCGTAGCGCGGCAAGAAGGACGCGCTACGCGTTGGAATAGCGTTCGGTTTCCGGCATCCAGCGCTCAATCAGCGCCTGTGCCTGCAGCGGATAGCGTTCGTGAATATGGCGAGCAATACGCTGAACATCGGGGATCATGGCCTGATCGCGCAGCAAGTCCGCTACTTTAAATTCGGCGTTGCCGGTCTGGCGGGTGCCGAGAAGCTCGCCGGGGCCGCGGATTTCCAGGTCTTTCTGGGCGATGACGAAACCGTCGTTGCTGTCGCGCAGCACCTGCAGGCGCTTCTGCGCCGTTTTGGAGAGCGGCGATTTATAGAGTAGCACGCAGTGGGAGGCGACGGCGCCGCGCCCAACGCGCCCGCGTAGCTGGTGCAGCTGCGCCAGACCAAGACGCTCCGGGTTTTCAATAATCATCAGGCTTGAGTTAGGGACGTCAACGCCGACTTCAATCACCGTGGTGGCGACCAGCAGGTGCATCTCGCCCTGCTTGAAGGCCTGCATCACGGCCTGTTTCTCCGCTGGTTTCATCCGCCCGTGGACGAGGCCGATATTCAGTTCCGGCAGCGCCAGCTTGAGCTCTTCCCAGGTGGCTTCCGCCGCCTGGGCTTCCAGCAGATCGGACTCTTCAATCAACGTACAGACCCAATAGGCCTGGCGACCTTCCTGGGTGCAAGCGTTACGCACGCGGTCGATAATGTCGCTGCGGCGCGTGTCCGGGATAGCGACGGTCGTTACCGGGGTACGGCCCGGCGGCAGCTCATCGATAACCGAGGTATCGAGATCGGCATAAGCGGTCATCGCCAGGGTGCGCGGAATCGGCGTAGCGGTCATGATCAGCTGATGCGGGTGGAAGCCCTGCTGCTGGCCCTTTTCCCACAGCGCCAGGCGTTGATGAACGCCAAAGCGGTGCTGTTCGTCGATAATCACCAGCGCCAGGCCGTTAAACTGCACCTGCTCCTGAAAAATGGCGTGGGTGCCGACAATCATCTGCACTTCACCGTTGGCGATGGCTTCCTGCTGCGCCTGGCGCGCTTTGCCTTTCTGTTTGCCAGCCAGCCAGCCGACTTCAATGCCCAGCGGCGCGAACCAGCTGCGGAAATTATTGGCGTGCTGCTCGGCCAGCAGTTCGGTCGGCGCCATCAGCGCCACCTGCTTACCATGGGCGATAGCGCGCAAGGCGGCCAGCGCGGCAACCAGCGTTTTACCGGATCCGACGTCGCCCTGCACCAGGCGCATCATCGGCACGTCCAGCGCCATATCGCGCTCGATCTCCGCGGTGACGCGCGCCTGCGCACCCGTTGGTTTAAAGGGCAGGGAAGCCAGAAGCTGGGTTTTCAGCGTGTCGTTGGCGCTGAGCGGCAGCGCATGGTAGCGCTGGGCGCCGGCGCGAAGAGCCAGCATGCTGAGATTATGCGCCAGCAACTCTTCCAGGATAAGACGCTGCTGTGCCGGATGTTTACCGCTCTCCAGCTCGCTGAGCTGTAGCGACGGCGGCGGGCGGTGCAGCGTACGCAGCGCCTCCGGCAGGCTCATCATCCCCTGCGCCAACTCCGGCGGCAGCAGTTCGCTAATCGCGCAGGTTTCCAGCAGCTCAAGCGCCTGATCGGTGAGTTTGCGCAGCGTCGCCTGCTTAATGCCTTCAGTGGTTGGGTAGACCGGAGTGAGGGTTTCCTGCAGCTCCGGGGTGCTCATATCGCCCTGTACGCGATATTCCGGGTGGATCATCTCGGCGCCAAACTTGCCGCGTTTAGCTTCGCCGTAGGCCAGCACGCGACGACCGGTCGCCAGGCTGTTTTTCATCGCCGCGTTGAAGTTGAAAAAACGCATGGTCAGGATGCCGGAGCCGTCGCTGATCTGACAGGTCATCATCCGGCGGCCGCCGAAGGTGATATTGCTGTTGAGCACTTCACCCTCTACGGTTGCGTAGACGCCCGGCAGTAGTTCGCCGATTTGATACAGGTGGGTTCGGTCTTCATAGCGTAGCGGCAGGTGAAGTAGCAGGTCCTGAACCGTATGCAGACCGATTTTCGCCAGTTTGCTGCTCTGTGCGGCGCCAACGCCGGTCAGCGAGTTGAGCGGGACGGCATCTAACAGGCGGCCTGACATTGGATTTACCTCGCCGCCTGCATCGTTGCCCACCACGAGGCATCGGCTTCGACTTCACCCTGCTCGTTGACGTGGGGATAAGGCAGCCCTTTTTGTTTGGCGACGCGCGCCAGCACCGGGTAACCGCCTTCAAATAGCAGCCGCTGCTGCTCTTCAGGCGGCAGCATGCTATTGGCGCGTTGGTACATTCCAGCGTTCTGCCGCTGACGCTGCGCTTCGTAAAGGATCAGCGCGGAGGCGACGGAGACGTTCAGCGACTGCACCATACCGACCATTGGGATAATGATGTCCTGGTCTGCCAGCGCCAGCGCTTCCTGGGTGATGCCGGTTTTCTCCTGGCCCATCAGGATGCAGGTCGGGCGCGTATAGTCGATTTCGCGAAAATCGATGGCTTTGTCGGAAAGGTGCGTCGCGAGGATTTGCATGCCCCGGCCTTTTAAGTGGCTGACGGCATCGCCGATAGTGCGGTGTGTTTTCACCTGCACCCAACTATTGCTGCCGGCGGCGGCAGAGGCCATGGTGCGCATACGGCTGCCAGGCCAGATGGCGTGTACTTCGTGTACGCCGATGGCGTCTGCGGTGCGGATGACCGCAGAGACGTTATGGGGTTTATGGACCTGCTCCATGCAGACCGTCAGATCAGGCTGACGCCTAGCGAGCATCTCGCAGATACGCGCATAACGCTGTGAATTCATTCTACTTAATCCTTCGAACTGCCTCGGCGTTAGCTGCACTCACTCACCCCAGTCACGTACTTCAGTACCTTCCTGGGGATTCGATTTTTGTAAAAGCTAATTTCGGTTACGAGTGACTTTAATCACGTCCGGCATGACGCGAATTTTGCGCATGATATTCGCCAGATGCACACGATCGCGCGCGGTCAGGCGGATAAAGGCGCTGTAAACGCGGCCATCTTTTTCTTCCGTATTCAGGCTCTGAATATTGGAAGACGCGGTGTTGATTGCGGCCGTCAGGTTAGCCAGCGCGCCCTGGTGGTTGAACATATCCACCTTAATTTCGGCGATAAATTCCTGCGCAGTTTCTTTATCCCATTCGACCGCCATAAACTTCTCAGGCTCTTTCTGGTAGCCGCGGATGTTACGACAGGATTCATGGTGGATAACCAACCCTTTGCCTGGGCTGACGTGGGCGATGATCGGATCCCCCGGAATCGGACGACAGCACTTGGCGAAAGTAATCAGCACGCCGTCGGCGCCCTTGATCGGCAGATGGCCGTGATTCGACGCGTTGGCCGGCACCGGTGCGGCAGAGGCTTCGCCCTGCTGCAGGTTTTTCGCCACCACCACGCTCATCGCGTTACCGAGACCGATTTCCGCCAGCAGATCGTCAAGCGTGGCCAGCTTCATGCGGTCAAGTTCGCGCTGGATGTTCTCTGGCGGGATCTCTGCCAGCTTGCGGCTGCCGCCTAACGCGTGGTTAAGCAGCCGGCGGCCAAGGCTGACCGAATCGTCGCGCTTAAGGTTCTTCAGCAGTTGGCGGATCTTGGCGCGCGCTTTTGAGCTGACGACAAAGTTCAGCCATGCGGCATTCGGGCGTGCGCCCGGCGCGGTAATGATTTCGACAGTCTGGCCGCTGGAGAGTGGTTGCGACAGCGGATAGGGCTGACGGTCGACGCGCGCGCCGACGCAGGCATGACCGATATCGGTATGCACCGCGTAGGCGAAGTCCACCGGCGTGGCGCCGGCAGGCAGTTCGACAATGCGCCCTTCCGGGGTGAAAACGTAAATCTCATCCGGGAACAGATCGGATTTAACGCTCTCGATAAATTCAAACGAGCTACCGGCGCTCTGCTGCAGTTCCAGCAGGCTTTGCATCCAGCGCTGAGCGCGGATTTGCGCGGTCGTGCTGCTTTCGCCGCCGTGCTCTTTATAAGCCCAGTGCGCCGCAACCCCCATTTCCGCCATCTGGTCCATATCTTCGGTACGGATTTGTACCTCGACCGGGACGCCGTGGGGGCCAATCATCGAGGTGTGCAAAGATTGATAGCCGTTCGCTTTTGGAATGGCGATGTAATCTTTGAAACGACCGGGACGCGGCTTGTAGAGGCTGTGCATTTGGCCCAGCACGCGATAGCAGATATCGGGATCGTGAACAATAACGCGGAAGGCGTAAATATCCATGATCGAGTGAAAACGCTGCTCTTTAAGCACCATTTTGCAGTAAATGGAGTACAGATGCTTTTCGCGACCGCTGACGCGGCAGGGGATCCCCGCTTCCTGTAAACGCCCTTCGATTTCAGAGAGGATCTTTTGAATCATCTCTTTACGATTACCGCGCGCTGCTTTAACCACTTCTTTGATGACGCGGTAGCGGTTAGGGTACAGCGCTTCAAAGCCCAGCTCTTCGAGCTCGGTTTTGATGTGATGGATACCTAAACGGTGCGCCAGCGGGCTATAAATTTCCAGCGTTTCGCGGGCGATGCGGCGGCGTTTATCCGGGCGTAGCGAGCCCAGGGTGCGCATATTGTGGGTGCGGTCGGCAAGTTTGATGAGGATGACGCGGATATCCTGCACCATCGCCATGATCATTTTGCGAAAGTTTTCGGCCTGCGCCTCTTTCTTATCGCGGAACTTGAGCTTATCAAGTTTCGACACCCCCTCTACCAGTTCGGCGACGCTTTTACCAAAAAGCTGTTCCATGTCCTGGTAGGTGGCAGGGGTATCTTCAATCACATCATGCAGCAGCGCGGCCATCAGCGTTTCGTAGTCGAGTTTCATCTCGGCCAGAATGCAGGCCACCGCTACCGGGTGCGTGATATAGGGTTCACCGCTTGAACGTGTCTGACCCTCGTGAGCGTCACGTGCAACGAGATACGCCTGCCGAAGGCGCTTGATTTGCTCTTCCGGCAGGTAGTTTTGAATCAGCTGATTCAGGCTTTCAAACAGATACAAGGGCGACCCGCTGTGTGATTAACGACGACCTTCAGCAATCGCGGTAACGGCTTGTAATTCAGCGGCTTCCTGCTCTTGCTGTTCCTGGCGCTCACGTACGTCAAGGATCTGGTTGTTGATCAGACCTTCTTCGATTTCGCGCAGTGCGATAACGGTGGTTTTATCGTTTTCTTCCGGTACCAGCGGATCCTTTCCGCCTACCTGCATCTGACGAGCGCGACGCGCGGCGACCAGTACCAGGTCAAAACGGTTACCAATTTTCTCTACAGCGTCCTGAACAGTTACGCGTGCCATACTTAAAATGCTCCACAGGTGAAGAAATGACTGGGCATGATACTGAATGTGGGTTCAGTCTGCCAATAGTTTGGTGATTAAAGCGCCATGTCGCTGCTTTTGGCGGCTCATGCGCAGACGTTCAGCGCGGATAATGTTTTTCAGATCGCCTAAAGCGGTATCAAAATCATCATTCACAATAAGGTAATCATATTCCGCGTAATGGCTCATTTCTGCAACTGCCTGCGCCATACGTTTTGCGATGACTTCCTCGCTGTCCTGACCGCGGCCGCGCAGGCGGCGGTCAAGCTCGTCTTTTGACGGCGGCAGAATAAAGATACTGCGCGCGCCGGGCATTTTATTACGAATTTGCTGGGCGCCCTGCCAGTCGATATCGAGGAAAACATCGACGCCGGTCGCCAGAACCTGCTCAATAGCTTCACGAGAGGTACCGTAATAGTTGCCAAAAACCTCAGCGTGCTCAAGGAAAGCGTCTTCGCTAATCATCGACCTGAATTTATCATGATCGACAAAGAAATAGTGTTCACCGTGAACTTCACCCGGGCGCGGATTGCGCGTGGTATGCGACACAGAAACCTGGGAGTCGTACAACGGTTGGGTTTTCAATAAAGCCTGAATCAGGCTGGATTTACCCGCGCCGCTAGGGGCGGAAACAATATAAAGCGTGCCTTGAGCCATGAGTGTCTTTTGTATGTGATTGTCGAAAGAGATCCTACATACGAGCCTATTATACACGCCGCCGCTGCGTGACGCAGTCATTGTCACACTTTTTGCCGCTGTTTCTTTCATTTTGCCTGCCGCTTTCCTGATTTCTTAAGCGGTTGCAGCAACCATGCGTAAATTCTGGAAAGCCGCTCGCAGCGTGATGATTTGCCTGTCGCCGCGGCTCCGGTCTTTAGCGCACGATGCCGCAAGGTAGAACAAGGAGGTAAACATGCGCAGATGGCTGATAGCGGCAGCGTTATGGATGGCGGCGGCAAGCCCAATGGCGGCCTGCCCGGCGTGGTCTTTGCAACGCGCGGAGCAGGAGATAGGCCACCTCAGTCGGCAAATTGCCGACTGGAAAGAGGCCTACTGGCAGCAGGGCAGCAGCGGGGTCAGCGACGAGGTCTACGACATGCTCTCGGCCCGGTTGGCGCAGTGGCGGCGCTGCTTCGGTGAGAAGGCGCCGCCTGAAGACGATCTGCCGCCGCCACGCGGCGAAGTCAAGCATCCTATCGCGCATACCGGCGTGCGCAAACTGCCTGATGCCACGAGCGTTGGCCACTGGATGCGCGATAAAACCGACCTGTGGGTACAACCGAAAGTCGACGGTGTCGCGGTGACGCTGGTTTATCGCGGCGGTAGGTTTATACGGGCGATTAGCCGCGGCGACGGTCTGGCGGGGGAAGACTGGACGGCTAAAGTGCGCCAGATCCCCGGCGTACCGCTGACCACCTCCGGGGCGCTGGCGAATAGCGTTCTGCAGGACGAGATTTTTCAGCGGCGAGAGGGGCATATACAAAAGGGGATGGGCGGTATGAATTCACGGGCGAGAGTGGCCGGGATACTGATGCGCAAAGCGCCGTCGGCGGCGTTGAGCACGCTGGGGGTGTTTATCTGGGCCTGGCCTGATGGCCCGGCCCAGATGTCTACCCGTCTGGCGCTGCTTGCTGACGGTGGGTTTCCTGTAGCGCAGCGCTATTCCCATCCGGTTAAAGATTGGCAGCAGGCTGCCGCCTGGCGGGAGCGCTGGTTTACCTCGCCGCTGCCCTTTGTCACCGACGGTATCGTAATTCGTACTCAGAGAGAACCCGCCGGTGACGGTTGGCTTCCCGGACAGGGGGTCTGGGTGGCGGCCTGGAAATATCAGCCAGTTTCACAAGTGGCGGAAGTGAGCACAATCCAGTTTGCTATCGGGCGTAGCGGTAAAATAGCCGTTGTGGCGCATCTACAACCGATAAAGCTGGACGACAAGCTCGTGCGGCGGGTCAATGTTGGTTCGGTGGCCCGCTGGCGGCAGCTAGATCTCGCCCCAGGCGATCAGATCCTGGTGAGCCTTGCGGGGCAAGGGATCCCGCGGCTGGATGATGTAGTATGGCGTGGCCTGAACAGAACGAAGCCGTTGGTGCCTGATACTCGCTATCACTCTCTTACCTGTTTTGAAAACTCCGATGAATGCCGGGAGCAGTTCATCGCGCGATTGGTTTGGATAAGCTCCGAGCAAGGATTAGGCATTGATAGCCTGGGAGAAGCAGGATGGAGACAGCTTGCTCAGTCGCGCCATTTCCAACATATCTTCTCCTGGCTTGAGTTGACGGTGTCGCAGTTGGAAAACATTCCTGGCTTAACGGCAACCCGCGCAGAGCAACTTTGGCATCGCTTTGCACTAACACGGCGCGCACCCTTTCATCGATGGATAAGTGCGCTTGGTGTGCCGCTTCCGCGCGCTGCCATGCGGGTCTTAAAAGATAATTCATGGCGGCTAATTGAGAAGCGTGATGTCGCGAGCTGGCAAACGTTACCCGGCGTTGGGCCAAAGAATGCTCAACGGCTTGTTGAGTTTATTCACCATCCGGTCATCAAGTCGATAGTGCTAAAACTTGGTCAACTGGAGGTGGACGGTTTTTCGTAATCTATAGCGAATTTCTTTTTACTTTACGCCATGGGGTCTTTTGGTCCGGTGCGCTGAATGTATTGCGTAACTGGTCATAATTGAATATATGCCGTCCGCCGTCCATGACCGAAATTTGCGATTCGGGTTGATAGCACTTCTCGAGGAGAGAATCACAATTTTCGATACCGGTGCTGATACCTAACCAACTTAACATCAGGGCGTAGTTGTTGGTGGTTGGCCAGCGTTCGTTTACCCAGCCAGTACGTCGTTTCTGGTTGGCCAGGGCGCTTTGGCTATACCAAATGAACTGTGGCACGTCATAAGCCTCTTTACTGGGATTACGGGAACCGTGCATATACAGTGAAGCCAGATCGGGATTTTTTTCCAGACCATGATCGGAAAAATAAATTAGAGAAGAGGCGCTATTTTGTATGCGCTTAACGACTTCGCCGATAAAAGAGTCGGTGAATCGGATGGCGTTATTGTAGCAATCCTCGTATTTATCACCGGTATTGAGAATTGCGGCGGACTGTGGATATCGGTCGCAGGCCATTTCATGGCTACCGTTAATATGTAAAAAAATGACTTTTTTGCCCGGCACTTTTAATGCTTCATCCAGCGCGGGAAGCAGGTCACTATCGTATTGGGTATGTATCCATTGATGCTTTTCGCTGGTTGAGGCGATCGCCACAATATAGTTATTACTTTTTCCTGAGTTGCCCTGCGCACTGATCCACTCGGTATAAAAGCCGGATTGCCGGGAAATATTCACGATATTATCGGCCATCGAGTCGGCGGTAAAGTTATCCGGATCGGCCTTGCTGAGAACCATAGGTACAGCAAGTACCGTGGCGGAGGCAGGTGCGATAGCGTGTTTAAAAATAAGCGCGTTGTGGGTAAATGCGCTGGCAACCGGTGTCGTTTGCTGGGAGAAATCGTAGAGCTGCATGTTACTTCTGCGTGCGGATTCACCAACAATGACAACATAAGTGTCGATGCCCGTATCATGTGCCTGTAGCGCAGGATAGTGAGGCGTTGACTGCGTAATGTGTTCGGCTAGTGAATTATCGCGATCGGCGATGACGAATTCAGAAGCAGTATACAACGGAGTGTTAACCAGAATTCGCGAACTAAGCGGGTAATAAACCTCTAAATCCTGGTTCTTTTTGATGATGCTGGAGATGGAGAAATAGCCCATAAAGAGCGCGAGTAGAATAACGCTGATACCTTTGGTTCGCGTTGATAGCTTCTCGCTGAGCAACTTCACCGCCCACCAGGTAATCACGAAGTAGAAAGCCGCTATTGGCAGAATATAGAGGTACAAACCGGCTATGCTTTTCGCTTCAGAATAATTAGTTGCCAAAATACTCATGGCGAAAACGGTATTGAACTCGCTTTTGTAGATATCCCAGGTACTGAAAGCGATGGCGAAATTAAGCGTCAGGGCGCTGGTTAACAAAAAGAGAATGACTTTCCCGGATGTATAGCGATAAATCCACGACACGCTTAGTAACAAAAGCGCGTTGCAGATGGCGATGCGCAATGCAAATCGGATGGGCTGCGTGAAAAAAACAGGCCAGAGCTGGATGAGGATAGATATCGCCAATAAGGCGATAAAGTGCCCAGAAAATTTTCTGTTGATGGTCAGAGCAAGGCTTTTAGCAAATGACATTAGTGCTTAACATGGGCTTTAGTGAAATAAGGTCGGTATTATAAGTCTTTTCTGATTGTTGGTGGGGGCTATATGTGCCCTCCCGTCAATTAGTGTGACCCATGTCGGTAATAAAAAACCGGTAGACCTAATTTTAAACGTATAGCCAGCAGCCGGGTGGTAAAGCCAAACAGAAGCGTTGTGATAACCACCACGTCATGGTCGCTTATGTAATGCTGTAAGGCGATGTACAGAATGGCCGCGGCAAAGGAGATGCCGGCGTACAGCTCTTTCTGAAACACTAGCGGAATGCGCTTACAGAACATATCACGCAGTACGCCGCCGAAGACGCCGGTGATCACGGCGGCAATAGACGCGATTATCGGCCCTTCGCCCATATCCAGCGCGATTTGCGCGCCAATAATTGAGAACACAATCAGACCCAGGGCATCCAGCACCAGAAACAGGCGGCGCAGGTGTGGCATTACCGGCGCGGCGATAGTCGTGAGGACGGCGGCTACCGCCACAATAATGACGTATTCCGGATGCTTCACCCAACCGAGCGGATAATGGCCGAGAAGGATATCGCGTACAGAACCCCCGCCGAGTGCGGTAGCGGTGGCGATAATAATCACCCCAAAGGTGTCCATACGGCGACGCCCGGCTGCTAAAGCGCCAGTCATCGCTTCCGCCGTAATACCAATCAGATAAAGAACATGAAGCAGCATAAATCCCCCACAATGATGGGCAAAGGGTAGCGATTTGTGCGGCAGATCACGATTGAGTTTTTCTAAAGCGAGCTCATTTACATGAAAAAATCTAATGCAAAAATGAAGGGGTAGTCCCTGATATGGGGTTATGTATATTTTTCTTTTTTAAAAGTGATAAGAAAAAATAATGCTGGCCCGTAAGGCGAGCCAGCAGGAGAGGACATTACTCGATATTCTGAATCTGCTCGCGCATCTGCTCGATCAGCACCTTCAGCTCGATCGCTGAATTGGTCACGTCGGCATTGATGGATTTTGACGCCAGAGTATTCGACTCTCGGTTGAACTCCTGCATCATGAAGTCGAGGCGGCGACCCACGGCTTCTTTCTTCTTCAGAATGTTGTAGGTCTCTTTAACGTGCGCTTCCAGGCGATCGAGCTCTTCGGCGACGTCGATACGCTGAGCCATCAACACCAGCTCTTGCTCGAGACGGTTGTTTTCCAGCTGCACTTCGGCGTCTTCAAGCTTGGCGACCAGGCGCTCACGCTGCCACTGCAGGATTTCCGGCATATGGGCGCGGACTTTGCTGACTTCGGCGCTGACGCCTTCCAGGCGTTGTTCGATCAGCGTTTTCAGTGCCTGACCTTCGGTTTCACGGGCGACGATAAAGTCGTCCAGCGCGCCGTTCAGGGCGTTGAGGATTTCAGCGGCAATCGCATCAAGGTCCTGTTCTTGCGCCGCCATCACTCCAGGCCAGCGCAGGATATCAACCGGGTTGATCTCGCCTTCATCGCTCTGCATTTTTACCCAGTTCGCGGCGTTCACCAGCTGCTTCGCCAGGTTCTCATTGAGGATCAATTCACCCTGGGCGCTGGGATCCTGTTCAAAACGCAGGGTGCATTCGATTTTGCCGCGAGTCAGACGAGAGCGGATGCGCTCGCGAACCACGGGTTCCAGGCTCCGGAACTGCTCCGGCAGGCGGAAGTAGGTTTCCAGATAGCGTTGGTTTACCGAGCGCAGTTCCCACGCGGCGCTACCCCAGTCACCCTTGATTTCACGCCGGGCATAGGCGGTCATACTGCGGATCATAGACGTTCCTGTTTTTTAAGGAGAGTGGGGAGGATTATAGCTTTCGAGGCTCTTTCAGGATAGGAATAAGCGCGCATTATCCGCATCGGCAGGCGTGCGTCGTCGCGATGCAACTTGGTCGAATTTGTGTATAATGCGCAGCCACATTCGTTTCAAGCCGGAGAGTAATCATGCGTCCAGCAGGCCGTAGCGCTAATCAGGTGCGTCCAGTAACCCTGACCCGTAACTATACAAAACATGCTGAAGGCTCCGTGCTGGTCGAATTTGGCGACACCAAAGTGCTGTGCACTGCCTCCATCGACGAAGGCGTACCGCGCTTCCTGAAAGGTCAGGGCCAGGGCTGGATCACCGCCGAATATGGCATGTTGCCGCGCTCCACCCATACCCGTAACGCTCGCGAAGCCGCAAAAGGCAAGCAGGGCGGCCGCACGATGGAAATTCAGCGTTTGATTGCCCGCGCGCTGCGCGCTGCGGTGGATCTGAAAGCGCTGGGCGAGTTCACCATTACGCTCGATTGCGATGTGCTGCAGGCCGATGGCGGTACCCGTACCGCGTCCATTACCGGCGCCTGCGTTGCGCTGGCCGATGCGCTGAACAAGCTGGTTGCTGCCGGTAAACTCAAAACCAACCCAATGAAGGGAATGGTGGCCGCCGTTTCCGTTGGTATCGTTAATGGCGAAGCCATTTGCGATCTGGAGTACGTGGAAGATTCCGCCGCGGAAACCGATATGAATGTGGTAATGACCGAAGACGGTCGCATCATTGAGGTGCAGGGTACGGCGGAAGGCGAGCCGTTCACCCATGAAGAGCTCCTCACTCTCCTGGCGTTAGCGCGAGGGGGAATCGAATCTATTATTGCGACGCAGAAAGCGGCGTTAGAAAATTAATGATTAAGGCGACTGAGAAGTCGCCTTTTTTTTGCGCTTTATCCCTCATTACACCTGCGAAGGATAGGGCGCGTAGTCCGACAATGATGACAGTACTAAAAGGAGCGAATCCATGAAGCCGTATCAGCGCCAGTTTATTGAGTTTGCGCTTAGCAAGCAGGTTCTTAAGTTTGGCGAATTTACGCTGAAATCCGGGCGTAAGAGCCCCTATTTCTTCAACGCCGGCCTGTTTAATACCGGGCGCGATCTGGCTCTGCTGGGCCGTTTCTACGCCGAGGCGCTGGTGGATTCCGGGATCGAGTTCGACCTGCTGTTCGGCCCGGCCTATAAAGGCATCCCAATCGCCACCACTACCGCCGTCGCGCTGGCTGAACATCATGACCGAGACCTGCCGTACTGCTTCAACCGTAAAGAAGCGAAGACCCACGGTGAAGGCGGCAACCTGGTCGGTAGCCCGCTACAGGGTCGCGTGATGCTGGTGGACGACGTGATTACCGCCGGTACCGCAATTCGTGAATCAATGGAAATTATTCAGGCTAATGGCGCTGAGTTGGCCGGCGTGCTGATCTCGCTTGACCGCCAGGAACGCGGCCGCGGCGAGATCTCCGCGATTCAGGAAGTGGAACGTGATTATGGCTGCAAAGTGATTTCTATCGTCACTCTGAAAGATCTTATCGCCTATCTGGAAGAAAAGCCTGAGATGGCTGAGCATTTGGCATCGGTACGCGCTTACCGCGAAGCCTACGGCGTCTGATGCAGAAACCGGCAGCCTGGCTGCCGGTATAGCCAGAGCACGCTGAGAAGGTGAATGCATGAGTCATGCAGCCTTGCGGCTGCATATAGAGCTTTATTGCAGTTGCGCGGCGACCAGCGGCCAGCGGGCATCGAAATCATCCGTAGGGCGGTACTTGAATTCGCTACGTACAAAACGCGACAGCATGCCTTCGCAAAATGCCAGCAGCTGGCTTGCCAGCAGCGTCTCGTCAAGGGTGTAGCCTTCTCCCTCACGCATTTTCTTTTCACGCATCACCTGACGCAATTGAACTTCGATACGTTCAAATAGCTGGTTGATACGACCCTGCAGACGGTCCTGTTCGAACATTAAGGCGTGGCCGGTAAGGATACGCGTCAGCCCAGGATTACGCTCGCCAAACCCAAGAATCAGCAGAACAATCAGGCGCAGACGAGCCGTGGTGTCCTTTTCATCTTTCAAAATCAAATTGATGCGCGTAATCAGACTGTCTTCAATGAACTCGATCAGGCTGTCAAACATGCGGGTTTTACTGGGAAAATGACGGTATAACGCCGCTTCGGAAACACCGACGGAGGCCGCCAGTTTCGCCGTGGTAATACGTTGACTACCATCGCTGGATTCAAGCATCAGCGCCAGAGACTGAAGTATTTCTTCGCGACGATTCCTTTTCGCAGTTTGTTTTTCTGCCATGTTTTAAAATACCCCTGAAAATAAGCACTTGTCAGGCAGGCATCCACAAAGCGACCGCAAACCTTAGTTTGCGGTGATGTTATTGCATTATGCGCTTTGGGATGCGGGTTCCGTATAGCCGGGCTTATTTGCGCCCTGAATGGCCGAAGCCGCCTTCGCCGCGGTCGGTGGCGTCAAATTCTTCCACCAGATTAAACTCCGCCTGTACCACCGGCACAAAGACCATCTGCGCGATGCGCTCGCCCGGCTCGATAGTAAAGCTCTGCTGGCCGCGGTTCCAGACGGACACCATCAGCTGGCCCTGATAGTCGGAGTCGATAAGTCCGACCAGGTTGCCCAGCACGACGCCATGTTTATGGCCCAGGCCGGAACGCGGCAGAATCACCGCCGCCAGAGACGGATCGGCGATATGAATCGCAAGGCCAGTCGGCAGCAGGGTGGTTGCGCCCGGCGCCAGCTCTACGGCGTCGTCAAGACAGGCACGCAGGTCAAGTCCGGCTGAGCCGGAGGTGGCATAGGTTGGCAACGGAAATTGCTTGCCAACACGCGGGTCCAGAATCTTAACGTCGATTTTTTTCATCATAACGGGTAACGATCTCGTCGAGTAATAATTGGCCCAGGAATTCCTTGCGCTCAAGTGGTAAGCGCTTATCCCCATCCTGCCAGAAAAGGTGTAATGCGTTGTTATCGCTATTAAAACCTTGATTTGGCTGAGAAACATCATTGGCGCAAATCAGGTCGAGATTTTTACGGGCACGTTTTTGCCGGGCGTATTCTTCCACATTATTTGTTTCGGCGGCAAATCCAACAACGTACGGGCGGTGATTTTTTAGTGCGGCCACCCCGGCGACGATGTCCGGATTTTTGACCATTTTTATTGTTAATTCATCACCTTGTTTTTTGATTTTCTCGTCGGCGACAATCGCTGCGCGGTAGTCGGCAACGGCGGCGCAGCCGATGAAAATATGCTGCTGTTGCACGCCATTCTGCACCGCCGCTTCCATTTCCAGCGCGGTGCCAACATCGATGCGCTGCACAAACGGCGGCGTCGGCAGCGACACCGGGCCGCTAACCAGCGTGACGTTCGCACCGCGTTGTGCGGCGGCGGCGGCAATCGCGAAGCCCATTTTGCCGGAGCTATGGTTGGTGATGTAGCGCACCGGGTCCAGCGGCTCGCGGGTTGGGCCCGCGGTAATCATGATGTTGAGATGTTGCAAATCTTTGACAGGCGAGAAATGCTGCGCCGCCATCTCCACGATAGTGAGCGGATCGAGCATGCGGCCCGGCCCAACGTCGCCGCAGGCCTGGCTGCCGCTATCGGGGCCCCATACCAACAGGCCGCGGGCGGCAATAGTGGCAAGGTTATCCTGGGTGGCGGCGGCGCGATACATCTGTTGGTTCATCGCCGGAACGACGGCCACCGGAGAGGGCGTAGCCAGGCAAATCGTGGAGACCAGATCGTTCGCCATTCCGGCGGCGACGCGGGCGATTAAATCGGCGGTTGCCGGGGCAAGGATAACCAGATCGGCCCACTTGCCCAGTTCAATATGGCCCATTGCCGCTTCGGCAGCCGGATCCAGCAGGCTATCGGAGACCGGATAACCGGAAACCGCCTGCAGGCTCAACGGGGTAATAAAGGCCTTGGCGGCTTCGGTCATGGCGACGCGTACATCGGCGCCGCGTTCTCGCAGTCGGCGCACCAGTTCCGGCGTTTTATAGGCGGCGATGCCGCCGCTCACGCCGAGAACGATCTTTTTACCAGCCAGACTCATCATGATTTTGTCCTGTTGAAATACACCAGAATCCGCGCATCTTATCACAATCCCGGTGGCATCGTGCGTATGCCGGACACTCACTTTGCGAGGGGCTACGCAGGCCTTGAAATCACCGGTCGGCAGCGCGAAAAGGGTATGCCAGGATGGGCGAGGAACGGGAAAGGAGACAGGGTAATGGATATACAGGAATCATTGATGCCGCGGGAAAAAATGCTCCGCGACGGTATTGAAACGTTGAGCGACGTTGAGTTGCTGGCGTTGTTTTTGCGTACCGGCACGCGTACCCAGGATGTGCTGACTTTTTCACACAGCTTGCTACAGCGCTTCGGTTCGCTGTACGGGCTGTTATCGGCTGAGATAGAACAATTTGCAGATATCGACGGTATCGGCATTGCGAAATATGCGCAACTTAAAGGTATTGCCGAGCTGGCGCGGCGTTATTTTAGCCTGCGGATGAGAGAGGAGCCGTCGCTGGTCACGCCGCTCATGACGCGAGAATTTTTACAAAGCCAGCTCGCCGATGAAGAGCGGGAGATCTTTATGGCGATCTTTTTAGATAATCAGAACCGGGTATTGAAACATAGCCGCCTTTTTTCTGGTACTCTTAGCCACGTAGAGGTGCATCCGCGAGAAATTGTACGCGAAGCAATCAAAGTGAACGCCGCCGCGGTGATCCTTGCCCATAATCATCCTTCAGGTAGTCCTGAGCCGAGTAAGTCGGATAAGTTGATGACCGACAGGGTGGTTAAGTGTTGTAGATTCATGGAGATACGCGTGCTTGATCATCTGATTATTGGCCGCGGCGCGTACGTCTCTTTTGCCGAACGTGGCTGGATTTAGCCCCGATCATGCGATCTATCGGGATCTTTGTCTGTTCGGGACTTGAGCACACCGCCGAGTCAGCGTATACTACGCCACCTTTGAGAATCTCGGGTTTGGCATTTGGGCCTGGCAATCGAGAGTTCAATAGAACTATGCGATGACCGGGCTGTAAAGCCTGACGAGGCGCCAATACCCCATACGAAGCTCGAGCTAATTTGATTTTTGGAGAATAGACATGTCCCGAGTCTGCCAAGTTACTGGCAAGCGTCCGGTGACCGGTAACAACCGTTCCCACGCACTGAACGCGACTAAACGCCGTTTCCTGCCGAACCTGCACTCTCACCGTTTCTGGGTTGAGAGCGAGAAGCGTTTTGTCACCCTGCGCGTATCTGCTAAAGGTATGCGTGTAATCGATAAAAAAGGCATCGATACAGTTCTGTCTGAACTGCGTGCCCGTGGCGAAAAGTACTAAGTACTTAGAGGAAATAAATCATGGCTAAAGGTATTCGTGAGAAAATCAAGCTGGTTTCTTCCGCTGGTACTGGTCACTTCTATACCACCACGAAGAACAAGCGTACCAAACCGGAAAAAATGGAACTGAAAAAGTACGATCCGGTTGTACGTCAGCACGTTATCTACAAAGAAGCTAAAATCAAATAATTTTAGTCTCCTTGTACTAAAACCCCGCCCCGGCGGGGTTTTTTGTTTTATGCTTCATCCTTCGAGCTACAGGTGCGTTGGCTGCATGCGTTCAGTCTGGCCGCTTGCTTTATTAAGCCTTCCGGCCTCTCTTCCCGCTGCCTCCCTGTCACCCGAAACTGTGTGGTTAAGAGGAAAAAAATGCCTGAATTACCCGAAGTCGAAACCAGCCGTCGCGGCATTGAGCCGCATCTGGTAGGCGCTAACATCCTGCATGCCGTAGTACGCAACGGGCGCCTGCGTTGGCCTGTATCTGAAGAGATTTATCGCCTCAGCGATGAACCGGTGCTGAGCGTGCGCCGACGCGCCAAATACCTGCTGCTGGAGCTGCGTCACGGCTGGATCATTATTCATCTTGGCATGTCCGGCAGCCTGCGCATCCTCAGTGAAGAGCAGCCGGCTGAAAAACACGACCACGTCGACCTGGTGCTGAGTAACGGTAAAGTGCTGCGCTATACCGATCCTCGCCGCTTTGGCGCCTGGTTATGGACTAAAGAGCTGGATGGTCATCCGGTGCTGGCGCATCTCGGCCCGGAGCCGCTAAGCGATGAATTCAACGCCGACTATCTCCAGCAGCGTTGCGCGAAGAAGAAAACCGCCATTAAACCCTGGCTGATGGATAACAAGCTGGTGGTGGGCGTGGGGAATATCTACGCCAGCGAATCGCTGTTTTCCGCCGGGATCCATCCCGATCGGCTGGCCTCGTCGCTCTCGCATCAGGAATGCGAGTGGTTAGTGAAGATGATTAAGCTGGTGCTGCTGCGCTCGATTGAGCAGGGTGGAACGACGCTGAAGGATTTCCTGCAAAGCGACGGTAAACCGGGATATTTCGCCCAGGAGCTGCAGGTATATGGCCGCAAAGGCGAGCCGTGCCGGATCTGCGGCACGCCGATTATCGCCAGCAAACACGCTCAGCGCGCGACCTTTTATTGCCGCCAGTGTCAGAAGTAGTGGAGAGGGTTGTGGATTATGCCAGGCCAGATAAGCTGGCAGCCCCGCTACGCGCAGCGCGAGCGGGGGCAGGAAATGCTACTTCAGCTTATTTAACAGCGCCTGATGTACGTTAGGCGGCAGGAAGTGGGAGACGTCGCCCTGGTGGCGCGCCACTTCCTTAACCAGCGATGAAGAGATAAACGACCACTCTTTGCACGGCATCAGGAACACGCTTTCCAGCGTGGGCATCAAATGGCGGTTCATGTGCGCCAGCTGCATTTCATATTCGAAATCCGCCACTGCCCGCAGGCCGCGAATTAAAATATTCGCCTGCTGCGCGCGGGCGAAATTGGCCATCAAATCGCTAAAGCCAATCACCTCAACGTTGACCAGATGCGCCGTTGCCTGCTCCGCCAGCGCAATGCGTTCATCGAGGCTAAACATCGGTTTTTTGCTCGGGCTGGCGGCGATGGCCAGCAAAACCTTATCAAACATACCCGCCGCACGGGTGACGATATCGATATGGCCGTTGGTGATAGGGTCAAAGGTGCCCGGATAGATCGCTTTTGTGCCCATAATTACACTTTCTCCGAGTAGCCGCGGCTGAGTGCCCACAGCTCGGTGTATTTATTAAACGTGTATTGCGCATTGACTACCGCCAGCAGCCAACCCTGTTTTCCATCCAGCACGCCGCCGCGCAGCAGCAGCGTTTTCACGAAGGCGCCCAGCGTATGGCTGAAAATCCCCGCCATCGAGGTTTTCTTGCCCTTCTGATGGCGCTCAAGCGCCCAGGCTGCGGCATACGCCAGCTGTTTCTGCTGGAAGCCGGAGAAGTCGCGGCAGGTCAGGTGCAGCAGATCGCCGCTGAGCGGCACGACTTCGGCGCCGAGGCTATCCAGAGATTCATGCACCAGATTATCGTTATAGCGGTAACGCGCGCGTTCGTACAGGCGCATCACCCGATCGGGATACCAACCGCTGTGGCGCATAAAACGCCCGAGGAAGTAGTTACGCCGGGCGATACTGTAGATAACGCCGCGCTGCGGCGCGTCCAGTACCTTGAGAATAGCCGCTTTCAGTTCAGGCGTAACGCGCTCGTCGGTATCAATCATCAGCACCCAGTCGTGAGTGGCGTAATCCTGTGCGCGCTGGCGCTGAATGCCATAGCCTCGCCAGTCGGTATTGCTATAGACCCGCGCGCCGAGGCTACGGGCCAGTTCGACGGTATTGTCGGTACTGCCGGAGTCCAGCACCACCACTTCATCCGCCCAGCTTACCGACGCCAGGCAATCGGCGAGCAGGTCGGCGGCGTTTTTGGCGATCATCACGACGGAGAGTCGGGTCGACATTAGTGGCTCCGCTGCGGCAGGTAGGGTTGCAGTAACTGTAGCAGACGCGACAGCGCGCCCTGGTTTTGGTGCAGCACTTCCACCGCGTGGCGGCCGTACCACAGTCGATAATCTTCGTCCGTCAGCAGGGTAGAAACCTCTCTGACCAGCGAGTCGGCGTCCGTGACGGTGATCAGGCCATCATCCTGCTGCAGCTTGGCGCAGATATCTTTAAAGTTGAAGGTATGCGGGCCCATCAGCACCGGAATAGCATGGGCGGCGGGTTCGAGCGGGTTATGCCCGCCACGTTCAACCAGGCTGCCGCCGACGAACGCCAGGTCGGCAATGCCGTAGAGCAGCATCAATTCGCCCATGGTATCGCCAATCACCACCTGGGTGCTGTTCGACGGAATTTCACCGGTGCTGCGCATGGTGAAGCTCATCCCGGCCTTTTGCACCATATCGCGAGCGTCGCCGAAGCGTTCCGGATGGCGCGGCACGAGGATCAGCAGCAGGTCGGGGAAGGTTTCCAGCAGTTTTTTATGTGCCTGCAGGATGATTTGTTCTTCGCCGTCGTGCGTGCTGGTGGCGATCCACACTTTACGGTGCGGCGCCCACTGGCGACGCAGGGTAACGGCGCGGGCCGCCAGTTCCGGGGTTACGGAAATATCGAATTTCAGGCTGCCGGTCACCGCCAGTTGGTTACGTTTGAGGCCAAGCGCGAGGAAGCGGTTGCCGTCCTCTTCATTTTGCGCGGCGATAAGCGTAATACGGCTTAACAGGCGGCGCATGAAGCCGCCGAGTTTGGCATAGCCTTTCGCGGAACGCTCTGACAGGCGCGCGTTGGCGATAACCAGCGGGATTTTACGTTTGTGCAGCGCGGCGACCATGTTCGGCCACAGCTCGGTTTCCATCACGATGACCAGTTTCGGCTGTACGCTGTTGAGGAAGCGGTTCATGGCGCAGGGTAGGTCATACGGCAGATACACGTGATGAACATCTTTACCGAAGGCAGACATCGCTCGCTCTGAGCCGGTTGGCGTCATGGTCGTGACGGTGATGGGCAGTGAGGGATAGCGATGGCGTAGCGCGCGTACTAACGGGATCGCCGCCAGCGTTTCACCGACGGAGACGGAGTGCAGCAGAATGCCATCCGGCACTACCTTGTTTTGACAGAAGCCATAACGTTCAGCCCAGCGTTTTCGGTAGGCCGGCGCCTTACGGCTGCGCAGCAGCAGTCGCAGCCACACCAGCGGCTGAATGAGGTAGAGTAGGGTGGTATAAAGCAATTCCAAACTATTTATCCGTTTTAGGTTTTTTGCGGGCAAATTCTAAGCATTTAACCCGCGTAAAGCTATCTCTTTGGCGCTTTCCCAGTCCTTTTGTTGTCTTCCATACCCGATGTTGGCAAAGGTGGGCAATGATTGCCCACCTTCTATACGCCGCAGAATTATTGTTCCGCAGGAGGGAGTGCATTCAAATGATAGGTTACACGCTCAGAAAGACCGCGAATATCGCCGCCAGTAATAAAGTAACTGTCATCTTTCAGATTAGGGTTTTCAATGGTGTACCCTAACATTTTGTTGATCAGCGTTGCCAGTTGATAGTGGTTCAACGGCATCTGAGGCGCAATATTGTGCATTGAATAGGCCGGGTCGTTACTAAAGTAGAGGAACGGAACCTGCGCGATTGGCATTGAAACGATAGAGTGGCCAAATAAGCCGCCATCGCCGACGCGTTCACCGTGATCGGAGGTGACGAAGACCAGGACGGGTAATTTCGACTTGGCCATTACCGTGCGAATCGCCGAGGCCAGTTCACGATCGTAAAGGCGAACCGCGTCATCATACTCGTTTTTCTTCTGGGTGACTTCATCGCCGGCTTCCGGTGTTGAGAAGCGGGCAAATCCCTGCGGAATGTTGCGGTCGTAAGGGATATGTGGCGCCCGGCTGTTAAGAACCATCAGGAACGGCTTCGCCCAGTTAATATCGGCTTTTTCTACTGAGGGGGTAAGAACCACATCAGCGCCGATTTCTGGCGCCGGTCGCACCTGTGTATCTTCCCACAGGTTGAGCGCGTGGATGCCAATCCAGTTACTTAAGCCTTCCAGCCCTTGGGCAGAGATAAATGCCGTTTGATAACCACGCTTCTGCGCATTAACAAAAATGTTCGCTGATTTATTCTTGTAGGCGGCGTAGTTGTCAGGCTCGCGCAGGTTATTGACCAACATCGGAATAGCCACGCGAGTAGAGACGGCATTGGAGACGATTAGCCGTCCGGTTCCCTGATATTGCTCCATAAGCGCTTTCAATTCAGGGGTGGTATCTCGTTCATAACCCAACGCGCTAATGTGGTGCGGGTTCAGGCTTTCACCGATAGCGAGAATAATAGAGTAGCGGCCGACCTGGCTTTGCGGGATCGGCGTGACTTTATACGGCTCGTAGGTTGTTAGTTTCTGGTTATCACCGGAAATCGCCTCTGGTATCAGGCGAATAGCGCTGTAGCTCATGGCCGAAAGGCCGTTACGCAGAAGCGAGTGACGCAGATCCGGGTTGAACTTATACATCTGGCCGTTGATCGCTTTGTAAAACTGGCCGACAAACATCACCAGAATCGCTACCAGACATGGCACGGCCAGCAGCTTAGGCCACTGCGGCGCAAAACGGCGCGTAAAGAACAGGGCAAAAACAACAGCGATAAACATGATAACGAAGTAAATTCCCAACGTGCCGAGGCTGTCGGTAATGCCGCTGGCGATATCTTTGGTTTCGACGAACGCCAGCCATACCTCGCTTGGGCCATAGAACTGGCCATAAAACTGATAGTAAATCGCTTCGCTAATTTGCACGATGAAGGTAATCGCCAACAGCAAGCGGGTGATTAAGAAGCGTATACTTACCGCCGCCAGCAGCGAAATAATCAGATAAAGCGAGAGGTCTCCAGCCTTCGGGCTATAGACGTGGTCCTTTAACAGGATAATGATTTCTGGCAGCGCGAACAGCACGGCAAAAGCGACCGTCAGCAGTAATGTACGTATAAGATTGCGGTGTAAAGTCATCATCGTAACTCAGTACTTTTTGGTCAAAGGACGAATCGCTTTGCCAAAACCAAAGCGGAGGGCGCGGACCGGCATTGAACGTGCATTCAAACCCTTGCGCCAGATATCTTCAAAAAGCGCCATCCAACGGGCGGCAACGGCTTCCCTTGAATAGACCTGAAGCCGTTTCTCCCCTTGTTCGCGCATCTTTTGATAGAGCTCGGGGTCGTTCTTTAACTTCATGATCGCTGCGAAGGCTTCGTCCGGATTCTTAGCTATCAGATAGTCGAGTTCGCTTTCGCGAATTGCCCGGAACGATTGTTCATCGTCGCAAATCATTACCGTTTTGCCCAACCAGTTATTGATAAGCTTGCTGGCCGGTTTGCGCGCTAGCTTATGGTCATGTGATTTACGGAAACTCACACAAATATCGACATCGCGGTAGTCTGTCCAGTTGTTGAACGAGATACGCAAGGCAATACCTTGTTCAGCCAGGCGTTGTTTAAATTCATCGCTTTGATATTCCGCCGGGAAACTATCGACGCGCCCGAAATAGGCCACGGTTTGAATAGTGTTATCCGTGCGCTCGCGCGGCTGAACACCCGGCTGCGGCCAATAAGGGACGAAGATACGATTACTGTGACCGTCAACTTCCGGATTTTGGTCAACGACATAATCCGCGCCGATAACCGGTGGTCGGTCAGCGCGCGCGACGACGGTGACACCTCGCCAGGGCTTGACGCGAGAACCGAAATCATCGTTATGCATCAGATTGATAGCATCGGGGCGGCATTCAGAGCCGAAAGAGCATTCTATCGCGTCGCCATAATAATAATTGAGGGCCAGCGTCGTCTGGAATGTCCAGCCACCGCGTCCTCCGCAATAAAAACGCTCTGGAATGGTGTTGGGATCGACCCGGTTATCGAGCAGCGTCTGGAAGTCAGCATAATTTTTAGCGATAAAATCGCTGCGAGAAACGGCGTGCAATTTAAGCTTATTCATAGGTTCGCTTTATTTGACCAGTTTTTTTAAACGAAAATAACGACGTCCCAGACGCCAGCGGAGGCGTAATCCACGCGCATTTTTCCAGATCATCGACCAGATGCCGCGGTCAAAGAGTTCTTGCGTAATTTCCCTTTTTTTGGCGAGGTCTTCGATATTATTGATGCTATGCAGAATACCTAAACCCTCTTTAGCGATTTGCCAATGACAGCCGGGAACGCGTTTCACCTGTTCCGGGTAGCGCTGATTAATGGCATCCAGCATTGTCAGTATTTTCATATAGTGACGTGAAGAGCGCATCCGCGTATCGTCGGTACCAGGGGTATGGGATACCGAAGCTGAGTGGATCAGATAATCATAAAAGACTTCATCGATGTACTGCACGCGTTTGGCTACCAGCAGTATTTCGGTCGTCCAGGGAATATCCTGATGGCGTAGCCCCGGTTCGAAAGAAAAATTATTTTCTTTAATCAGCGCGTGGCGATAAATATTTAGCCAGGTGACGTGCAAAAACTTGCGCGACTCCAGCGCCATATTTAGCCAATCCGGCCCCTCAAGGACGCCAGTGGACGCAAGACGGTCTGAAGGGAATATTTTTTTGCTGGGACGCCCATCATCATAAATGTAATTACCGTTACAGGTAGCGACGTCAAGGTTGTTCTGGTGGGCGATCTCCAGTAAACGGGAATACATCCCCGGGTAGATTACGTCATCGATATCGGGGAAGGCGACATACTCTCCCCGCGCTACCGCAAGACCGCTATTACGTGCCGCGGACACGCCGCCGTTGGCCTGATCGATGACGTGGAACTGGGCAAACTCACCGGCGTAGTGGTTGATAACAGAAGCAGAGTTGTCCGTTGAACCGTCATTAACGACGATGATTTCAAGGCCGCTAATTTGCTGAGCTTTTATGCTGTCAAAAAATGCGCTCAGGAATTTCTCACCGTTATAAACCGCGACGATAAGGCTCAGGACAGGAATGTCTGACATGCTTACTCCGTGATAAAAGCGGGACGTCTAGTGCTACGCTTGGACACTGTTTGTGTTGCAGAGTTCGGATATGAACTGCGCCAGCGCTCTCTATTATCTATGATGCGATAAAGAAAGCCACTGGCGCGGAGGTATGGTTAGTCGTTTGGCGAATAATTCTCACGCGGTCGCAGCGCGGCGATGCCGATGAGCAAACCAGTCAACATCATATATTGCTCGAGATAATGGTCTTTGAGATTGTGGTCGACCATGGTTCGCGAGAAGAAGCCGATGGTAAACAGCAGCAGGAATAACCCAACCATAGTTTTACCATGGCGGAATTCACGCCAGCCGATATACCAGCAGCCCGCCAGTAAGATAAGCCAGCCGGCAATCCCGACCACGCCGTTCTGCAGGCCAAATTCGATTAGCCCATAATGGCTGTGCGGAATCGTAATATGCATATCCTGAGTATCGCGACGCAGAATATAGCGAAACGCCTCTTTGCGAGGGCCAATTCCTGCCGGGTGCTCGCCAACAAGCTTCCAGCCTTGATGGAAGAAGCTGGCTCGGCAGCCGTTAGAGTGATCGATCTCTTTACCCTGGGCGTTGAGCGGGATAGTGCCGTCAACGCGGTTATAGCAGAAGCTGGTAAATGGCGCGTTCCAGCCAGCGACCGCATCGCTTTCCAGACTCTGCCAGCGCGGATCGGTTTTCCAGGAGGCGTAACCGAGGAAAATCGCGGAGCAGAACAGAGCGACTAACAGGCCTAAAGTAAGTACGACGCGGCTGCGGCGCTGGGCGTTCAGGCTAAGCAGGATAAAGGTCGAGAACAGGCTGCCGACCAGCCCTATTGTGCCCCAGCGCGTATCAACCAGTGCGGTACAGATGAGGTTAGAGATCAACAACAGCGTAACGATCGGGGTATTCAGACACAGGAAGCGTTTTTTGATTAACGCTCGGGCCAGTAATTCCGCCAGCAGGAAGCCGGTTATCATATTGACCTGGAAGCTCATACGGGTGCGGTTATAAACAATCCGCGTTTCGCCCCAGTGGATATAGCCATCGCGCCAGTACAGCCAGGCGGAATCCAGGAGATGAATACAAATCACGCCCCAGAAACACAGCACGATCAGTGTGAACAGCCGTGCGCTGGTTAGGGAAGGGAACTGGGTTTGCAGTACCGGCATCAGAATCAGACCGGAACAAAACAGCAGGACCGGGCGCAGCCATTGTCCATCCCAGGTACCGACCATTTCTTTCAGATCCGGGGCGACGAACAGGCCGTTGAACAAGATATAAAGCGTTAGTAGCCAGAGGGTAATCAATACAAACTTTATTTGGTGTGTATCAAGCTTCTGGCGAGCGGTGCGGCTGGTAAAGAATAGGCCGAAACTGCATAAAATAATGGTGTAGATAAAACCATTGCGGTTGAAAAGGAGTTGGTCGTTAGGAATCGGCCAGACAAAACATAATGCCAGGACGTACAAAAACGTCAGTCCTGCAAAAAAATTACGGGTTTTAGTCATAGTTTAGAGGCGGGTTTGACAAACCAGCTTTCCGGCAGCGTGAGTTAACAATATGACAGAAGCTGAAATGCCAGCCACCGTCAATAATCCGTGGATGGGAAAACTAACATACATCGTACTTATGAAGAAGAGGGATAATTGTAAGCGGTCGCGCATTCCTCGTTGCGTTCCTCACAGACCATGCACATCTCCGCTCTCGATGTATATACTATCGCTCCACTGTCAGGAACTGGAAAAGTATGCACATCGTTCACACTGAAGCCGATGGCGGCAAGGGCGGCCAGCCTCTGCGCATCATTAATGAATCGTTAGGTATGGTGGCCCGGGGTCACACCGTGACCATACTGTGCCCGGAATCTGCGCCGTTGCATCAGATGGCGCAGGCGGCAGGATTAACCGTCGTCACGATGCCATTAAAGCGTAAAAATCTGAGTAATCTGATGCGGCTGCGGCGCTGGCTGTTGGAACAGGGTAATAATATTGATGTTATTAACAGCCATAACTCAGCCGATACCTGGCTGGTGGCGTTGGCTAACTTGACTCTGGCAAATCCTATTCCGTTAGTACGTACGCGCCATGCCTCCGGCGTCCCGCGTAATAACTGGACAACGCGTTGGCTGTTTCGCACCGCCTGTGCGCACATCGTTACGACTGGCGAAGCGCTTCGTCATCAAATGACGGCACTGGGCGTACCGCTTGAACAAACCACTTCAGTACCGAGCGGTGTGGATACGCAGCGTTTCTATCCTGATGACAAATATGATGCCCGAGCGTATTGCGAGCTCTCGCAGAACGATTTTTGGCTAGGTGTCGTATCGCATCTGCGCCCTAACAAAGGCCACAGCGTGTTGCTGAAAGCGTTAGCGCAAATAAACGATCCCACGGTGAAGCTGGCGATTGTCGGTGAGGGGCCGCACCGTGAGGCCCTGGAGGAGCAGATTATTCAGCTCAATCTGCTATCTCGTGTGGTGATGGCAGGACATCGCCCTGACCCGCAGCGCTGGTTCCCGGCTTTTGATGTGGCAATTAGTCCTTCTCATGATATGGAAGGCGTGCCGCAGGGGGTCTTACAGTCTCTGGCTTCGCGGATAGCGACGATTGCTACTGATGCTGGTGGTACTGGTGATGCGGTTATCGACCGCCGGACGGGGTTACTTATTGCGCAGAATGATGTTGATGCGCTACGGGAAGCGATCGTTACTCTCTATCAGGACGCATCACTGCGCCGCCAGTTAGCGGAGCAGGGCTATGAGTATCTCACAACCCATTTTACTCGCGAATGTATGTTAGAGGCGATGGAAAGCGTTTTCCGCTCGGCGGCTCAGCGTAAAAGATCGCGATAAAGCGCCTGCAGTTCTTCCGCCATGCGTTCAAGCGTATAGGGGGCGGCGGTGGCGCGTGCGTTGGCCGCAAAATCAACGTTGCGCTCGCGGCCCTTTAACCATTCGCCGATGGCATCCTGATAGCCAATGACGTCGAGCGCATCGCATACCCAGCCGTTGATGCCTTGTTCAATCCACTCCGCTGCGCCACAGCCGAAACTGGTTAGCAGCGGTAGTCCGCAGGCCATAGCCTCGACGCAGACGTTAGGGAATGGATCGTACAACGTAGGTAAGATCAGAGCGTCGGCCGAACCATATACCTGGCGTACATCGGAAACCGGACCGAGAAATTTGACGCGATCGGTAATCTTCAACCGCTTCGCCAGCGCGCTAAAACGATGCGCATGTTTATCGCGCCCGGCGATCAGCAACCAAACGTCAGCATGAGCGGCGACGGCGCGCAGCGCTGTCGCGACGCCTTTCCGCGAAAATCCTGATCCGACATAGGCCAGTACCGGCGCTGACTCGGGGATCCCCAGTGAGCTACGCAGGGACAACGCTTTAACGTCCGGATGAAAATGCGCGGTATCGACACCGTTGTAGATAACGGTTAGCCGATCGTCGGCGAGTTGAAAGCGGCGCGCGATATCATCGCGAACCATTTTTGAATTACAGATAACTTTGCGTAACGCGGGGTGTGTGAACATCTCCCGCTCAGCGCTGAGAATATAGCGATGGTAATGGCTAAAGGACTGCGCCAGACGAGAGAGCGGCGAAAGGATACGGTTATATTGCTCAAGCCAGGCCGCGTGCACGCCATCGCCAGCGCGGAAGATCGTCGCACCGGGGATGCGCTCATGGCACTGTACGATATCAAAGTCTGCGAAATGAGCGGCAGCGGCCTGAGCGAAGCCGCGTTCACGTACCGTGCGGTTACGGAAAGGAGGATTTACCGTCAACGTTTTCCAGTTTGCCGACTCCTCCCATGAGCGGGCGATCAGCGTGACGTCCAGCGCGGAATCCTGCGCTAACACGTTAAGCGCGCGCGAGACAAAACGCTCTGCGCCGCCGTTAGGGTTCCAGGTTTGGCGAACGATAGCCAGTTTCATCATGGAGATTCCAGTAACAGAGTGTCAATCGCGCTCAGGACTTGCTGCGGAGTAATAGCAGTGATGCAGTCCGAAACCTGACTGTCGCCGCAGCCGGCTTTGCCGCACGGCTGGCAGGTAAACCCGGCGGTAATCACACGATATGGCACGCCCCACGGCGACCACTTGATAGCGCCGGTTGGGCCGAAAATGGCCACCGTCGGCGTTCCGACCGCGCTGGCTAAATGCATCGGCATTGAATCAACGCCGAAGTAGAGACGGGCGTGCTTCATCAAGGCGCCAAGCTCTTTCAGATTTAACTGTCCGCTCAAATCGAAAACCGGCTGGGTGAGAGCGGCGCGTAACTCGTTCATGTAGGCCGTTTCTTCTTTCGACGGCGCGGCAGAAAGAATAACAGGCAATCCGCGAGCGGCCAGGGTGTCAATGGTCCTTGCCAGTTTGTCGATTTGCCAGGCCTTAAACATCCAGCGCGAGGTCGGGTGCACCAGAATATAGGATTTACTGCTAAGGCCGAAGGCGTCGAGTTTTTCAGCGATCGATTTCTCTGCCGCCTCTCCTGGTACAAAGAGCGTATTTTTGTCCGCCGCGTTTTGCGGGTGGATACCGATACGGCGCAACGCATCGAGATTCACCTCAACCATATGACGAGAGTTATCCTGAATCGCCGGATACAGCGTGGTAAATGATTTTACCCAACGACGACGCGCCAGGCCGCTGCGCTTATCGGGTTTGAAACCGACCGACACGCGGGGCTTCAGGCGACGCGCCAGACGCGCGCCGTGCCAGTGTTCGGTCAGGTTAATCAACACGTCATACTGACGCGCTTTTAGCGTATTGAGCAGTTCGCGATATAAGCGAAACTGCGCGAGCCAGCCTTTTTTTCGCCACTGGCGGCCAATCGTATGCACCTGATTAATATACGGATGACTGGTCAACATCGCCTGAGTATCGTCATACACCAGGGCATCCACTTCGGCGTCTGGCCAGTTTTTTTTCATTACCGTAAAGACTGGAGATGTTAAAAGTACATCGCCATGGTGGCGAAGCTTGATGATCAGCACGCGTTTAGGCGGACGTTGCTCTGAAAAAAAATCAGACATAGGCTTTCTCTGCTACCAGCAATGGCTCTATTTGTGCAAAAACCGCAGCAGCGTCTAAATCGGCAAGCTGCGATGAGTTAACCGGGCGGATAATATGCTGATTTTTACCATATCCGCCAATCAGTCCCGGATCGGTTGGGCCGTAGAGCGTGAAATTGGGTTTATCGAGCGCGGCGGTCAAATGGCTCAGGCCAGTATCGACGGAAACCACGCCGCGTGCGCCAGCCAGAATCTGGGCGACCTGCTCAAGACTCATGCGCGGCAATACGTCGACGTTCTTGCGCCCTTCCGCCAGCCGTTTTGCCCGCGCCTCTTCATGCGGCGCGCCCCACGGCAGTTTGATCCGTACGGCGCTATCTGCCAGCAGATCGAGAAGCTCTTGCCAGCGCGCTTCCGGCCAGTGTTTATCATCGCGGGTGGTGGCGTGCAGGAAGACCAGATACGGCTCTGCTACCGGTGAGTCGGGGCGAATAAAGTGGCGCGCGATGGCGTAATCACCCTGCGTCTGCGGCCGGGCATAGCCGAGGCTTTTGGCGAACAGTTCGCGCGTACGCTCTACCGCATGCTGTTGAACGGCGATATGGTGGCGACGGTTATAAAACAGGCTCGCCAGCGGCTCGCGGGCGGACTGCCAGTCCATGCCATGTTTAATGCCATGCGCCAGACGCGTCACCAGCGCGGCGCTTTTCACCAGCCCCTGGGCATCGATAATAGCATCGTAGTTGACGGCCTTTACGGCCTCGCGAAAGGCTTTTCTTTCCGCTTTGATAGGCGCGGAAAACCAGGCTTTGCGCCAGCGGCGAATCGCCACCGGAATCACCCGCTCGACGGTCTCATGCCATGAAGGGATCTGTGCGAAGCCCTCTTCAACCACCCAATCAAAGCGGATGCCGGGAATGGCCTGCACAGCATCGGTTAGCGCGGGCAGCGTGTGTAGTACGTCGCCCATGGATGAGGTTTTTACGATCAATACCCGCATCCGTTACGCTTCCTCGTGCTCGGTTTTTTCCGCTAACAGTTCGTTCAGCTCCTGCAAGACGCGTTCTGGAGTGATGTCGATCAGGCTCTGATGATAACCTTCAGCGGCATCCCCTTTGCGCACTTTGTGGTAGCCGCTAATCAGGCGAATAACCCGTGCTTTGTGCGACAGCGGCGGGGTAAAGTCCGGGCTGCTCGGGCCGTACAGCGCCACCAGCGGGCGGTCCAGGGCGGCGGCGACGTGCATCAGCCCCGAATCGTTGCTGACCACGGCCTGACAGGCGGCAATCAGAATCACGGCCTGTTCCAGCTGGGTTTCGCCAGCCAGATTACGGCACCAGGCCTGCTGCTCGCTGCTGAGCGCGGCGATGATCTCTTTGCCGGCATCGTTATCTTTTGCTGAGCCGAAGAGCGCTATCTGATAACCATCGTCAATGAGCTTTTTCGCCAGCGCGGCGTAGTGATAATGCGGCCAGCGTTTTGCTGGGCCGAATTCCGCGCCGGGGCAGAAGCCGATAATTGGCCGATCGTTTGAGAGATTAAAGGCGTTGCAGGCCTGTGATTTTTCGCCGTCGTTGACCTGCAGGTGCGGCCACAGCAGCGGCTGTGGAAGGTCTTTAGCGCAGCGCATGACGCCGTTATCGTAGGCCAGCGCCACGTAGCGCTCCACCATCAGCGGCCAGGCGTCTTTATCCAGCACGCGGGCGTCGTTGAGCAGGCCGTAGCGCATTTCGCCGCGCCAGCCGGTGCGCAGCGGGATGTTGGCAAAGAAAGGCACCAATGCCGATTTAAACGAATTCGGCAGCACATAAGCACGATCGTAACGACGATCGCGCAGGCTGTGGCCGAGTTTGCGGCGTTCGCCGATAGCCAGCGCGCCGTGGCCGAGCGGCATGGCAATCGCTTCATTGACTTCCGGCATGCGCGATAACAACGGACGGCACCATGCCGGCGCCATCACGTCGATAATCGCCTGGGGATAGCGCGCCCTGAGCGTACGATAAAGACTTTGCGACATCATCATGTCGCCCACCCAAGACGGGCCTATCACCAATATTTTCATGCTTGTTTCTTACGCGTCGCGGTTGAGCCAGGCCATATATTCCGTTACGCCTTCGGCAACGGTTTTGAACGGTTTGTCATAGCCCGCTTTACGCAGGTTAGTCAGATCGGCTTGGGTGAATGCCTGGTAGCGGCCTTTCAGTTTGTCCGGGAACGGGATGTACTCAATGCTGCCTTTCTTATGGTACGCCAGGGTCGCATCGGCGACCGCCTGGAAGGATTCCGCGCGGCCAGTACCAAGGTTGAAGATACCGGAAACGCCATTTTCCCAGAACCACAGGTTCACCGCGGCGACGTCGCCGACATAGACGAAGTCGCGTTTGAATCCATCGCTGCCTTCGAATAGTTTCGGATTTTCGCCATTATTCAACTGGGTATTGAGGTGGAAGGCCACGCTCGCCATGCTGCCTTTGTGGCCTTCGCGCGGCCCGTAGACGTTGAAATAACGGAAGCCGACAATCTGCGAATCTGCTTCCGGCAGGATCTGACGGACGTATTCGTCGAACAGGAATTTTGAGTAGCCGTAGACGTTCAGCGGTTTTTCGAATTCGCGGGATTCGATAAAGTCGCTGGTGCGCCCGCCGTAGGTGGCGGCGGAAGAGGCGTACAGGAACGGGATTTCACGCTCCAGGCAGTAGTGCAGCACCTCTTTGGAGTACTGATAGTTGTTATCCATCACATACTTGCCGTCCCACTCGGTGGTGGAAGAGCAGGCGCCTTCGTGGAATACCGCTTCGACCTCGCCGAACTCTTCGCCAGCCATAATCTGGATCAGAAAATCTTCTTTATCCATGTAGTCAGCGATGTCCAGATCCACCAGGTTTACGAATTTGGTGCCGTCTTTCAGATTGTCTACAACCAGAATATCGGTGATGCCTTTGTCATTCAGGGCTTTAACGATGTTGCTGCCGATAAAGCCTGCGCCGCCGGTTACGATGATCATAACTGTACCTTTGAAGTAGAGGGTCCGGAGACAATCCGGACACGAATACTCATATCATATCACTACATCCGAAAGGCTTCAGCCATTCGCCGAAAAGGTGCTGGCCGCGCGTGATTTATGCTGCAAATAATTCATTCAGGCATGCATCATCTCGTATCAACGTATAGCTTTGGGTAATATGTGCCAAATTTTGCCGAATCTGGAGAGTTGCAATGCGTGGTGATTTCTACAAACAGTTAACCAATGACCTGGATACCGCGCGCGCGGAAGGGTTGTTTAAAGAAGAACGTATCATTACTTCGGCTCAGCAGGCGGACATCACCGTCGGCGACAGCCACGTCATTAACTTCTGCGCCAACAACTATCTGGGCCTGGCGAACCACCCGGAACTGATCGCCGCGGCGAAATCCGGCATGGACAGCCACGGCTTCGGGATGGCCTCGGTGCGCTTCATCTGCGGTACCCAGGACACGCATAAGCAGCTTGAGAAAAAACTGGCGGATTTCCTCGGTATGGAAGACGCGATTCTCTACTCCTCTTGCTTTGATGCCAACGGCGGCCTGTTTGAAACGCTGCTGGGGCCGGAAGACGCCATTATCTCTGATGCGCTGAACCATGCGTCGATCATCGACGGCGTGCGCCTGTGTAAAGCGAAGCGTTTCCGCTATGCCAACAACGATATGCAGGAGCTGGAAGCGCGTCTGAAAGAAGCGCGCGAAGCTGGCGCTCGCCACGTGCTGATCGCCACCGATGGCGTTTTCTCCATGGACGGGGTGATCGCCAACCTGAAAGGCGTCTGTGACCTGGCGGATAAATATGATGCGCTGGTGATGGTCGATGATTCTCACGCCGTGGGCTTTGTCGGCGAAAATGGCCGCGGTTCCCATGAATATTGCGACGTGATGGGCCGCGTCGACATCATTACCGGCACGTTGGGTAAAGCGCTGGGCGGCGCGTCAGGCGGTTACACCGCGGCGCGCAAAGAAGTCGTTGAGTGGCTGCGCCAGCGTTCCCGTCCTTATCTGTTCTCCAACTCCCTGGCGCCGGCTATCGTCGCCGCTTCTATCAAGGTGCTGGAGATGGTGGAAGCGGGCAGCGAACTGCGCGATCGCCTGTGGGCTAACGCGCGCCTGTTCCGCGAAAAAATGACCGCCGCAGGCTTTACCCTCGCAGGCGCCGACCACGCGATCATCCCGGTGATGCTCGGTGAAGCCACCATCGCGCAGGAATTCGCGCGTGAACTGCAGAAAGAAGGTATTTACGTCACCGGTTTCTTCTATCCGGTGGTTCCAAAAGGCCAGGCGCGTATTCGCACCCAGATGTCGGCGGCGCATACCCCTGAACAAATTGAACGTGCGGTGGAAGCCTTTACCCGCATCGGCAAACAACTGGGCGTCATCGCCTAATAAGGGTGTGAGATGAAAGCGTTATCCAAACTGAAAGCGGAAGAAGGCATCTGGATGACCGACGTACCGGAACCGGAAGTCGGCCATAACGATCTGCTGATTAAAATCCGTAAGACCGCGATTTGCGGTACCGACGTGCACATCTATAACTGGGACGAATGGTCGCAGAAAACCATTCCGGTTCCGATGGTGGTGGGGCATGAGTACGTTGGCGAAGTCGTGGGTATCGGTCAGGAAGTTCGCGGCTTTAAGCTTGGCGATCGCGTTTCCGGCGAAGGGCATATCACCTGCGGACATTGCCGCAACTGCCGTGGCGGTCGTACCCATCTGTGCCGTAATACCATCGGCGTGGGGGTAAACCGCCCGGGCTGTTTCGCTGAATATCTGGTGATCCCGGCCTTCAACGCTTTCAAAATCCCGGATAATATCTCTGACGATCTGGCATCCATCTTCGACCCGTTCGGCAACGCTGTGCATACCGCGCTTTCCTTCGACCTGGTCGGTGAAGATGTTCTGGTTTCCGGCGCTGGCCCGATCGGCGTGATGGCCGCGGCAGTGGCGAAACATGTCGGCGCGCGTAACGTGGTGATTACCGATGTTAACGAATATCGTCTGGAGCTGGCGCGTAAAATGGGCGTCACCCGCGCGGTTAACGTCGCTAAAGAGAATCTTAACGACGTGATGGCCGAGCTGGGGATGACCGAAGGCTTCGACGTGGGTCTGGAGATGTCCGGCGCGCCGCCGGCGTTTCGTACCATGCTCGATACCATGAACCACGGCGGACGTATTGCGATGCTGGGTATTCCTCCGTCGGATATGTCTATCGACTGGACCAAGGTCATCTTCAAAGGGCTGTTTATCAAAGGGATTTACGGCCGCGAAATGTTTGAAACCTGGTATAAGATGGCGGCGTTGATCCAGTCTGGCCTCGATCTTTCGCCGATTATCACCCACCGTTTCGGTATTGATGACTTCCAGAAAGGCTTTGACGCGATGCGTTCCGGCCAGTCTGGTAAAGTGGTGCTGAGCTGGGATTAAGCGAATTATCGTCAGGATGACGATAATAAGCATTCTTGCTGCCCATGAATCATGGGCAGCTTATCCTTTTCATATATATCGATAATAAAGTTATTGTTATTACTACGGTCACTATTGAACTGGTGTCGGGTTTATTTATATTCTGCCATATCTTCATATAACAAGGATGAGATATATGGCACACCCTATTTTTATCAGCCGTCTTTGGCAATTGAAGAATATTATCTTGCCGGTACTACTGCTAATGGTAAGTTTTGGCATTCAGGCTGAGCGCAGGCTTGAGCATGGCGTACTGCAAGCCTACTGGAAGGCGCAATGGAGCGATAACGCGACCATTAATGTTCCTGCCCTCGGATTTCGCTATTATTGGCTGGATGACCAGGGGAAATTAAAAAAAGTCATCAATATATATGTTAAGGCAACGCTGAAAGAACAGTTGCTGTTTATTCGGCAGAACTTTAGTGATATCCCGGAAAATTTTATCAAATTTCGCGAGTGGTACGTTAACCAGCAGGGTAGTCTGCTGGTTAATAATATCGCGCAGTATATCGAATGCAGCAGTGAGAATTATAGCGCCGTATTGCTTTCTTTTGTTCCTGTGCAAAATAAACCTGCATCAAATATAGACGATATGAATGCTCAGGTCCCCTGCGGCGGGGACGGGCGCTATCCCTGGTTAACGACATATCATTTACAGCATGAATGGAATCAGCTTTCATTCAAAGAATGGCCAGATGATAATGCGAATAATACATATTCCGTTATGGCTGATGACGTGGTGGTGAAAATACGCACTATTAACAAATACTGGATCTATGCCGCTCTTTACGATGACAGCAAAGCGGACCGTATGAGTGACAAACGGGGGTACATAAGGAGAGGGCATCTCAAACCAGATAACTGACACCCGGTGGTATCGGGCAATGTGATGAAATTTATCTCAAGGTAGATTTATTTAGATTTGGATAACATTTCTAAAATAATACGTATCTATCGCACTATTTCTGCATCGATTTTTTACCTATTCGTTTATACAGTTAGTTTACTCTTCGTTTAATCGCATAAACACTATGTTTAAACTCTCAGTATGCTTGCTGACCTGTAATTCGGCCCGCTTATTACGGGAAGTATTGCCGCCGTTGTTGCGGGTGGCAGATGAGTTTATTGTCGTTGATTCCGGCAGTATGGATGAAACGCTACAGATATGTCAGCAGTTTGGCTTAACGGTTCACCATCACCCCTATGCCGCCCACGGCATGCAGATGAACTATGCGACCTCGCTGGCGACTCATGACTGGGTGCTGTGCATGGATAGCGACGAAATCCTCGATGATGAAGTGGTTGCGGCGATTCTTGCGCTTAAGGCGGGAGAGGAGCCGGATCCGACCTGCGCGTGGCGCCTGCCGCGCTACTGGTTCGTGCTTGGCGAACAGGTGCGGACCATCTATCCCATCTCATCGCCGGATTACCCGGTACGTCTGTTCAACCGTCAGCGGGCCAGTTTTAACCAGCGTCCGGTAGACGATCAGGTAGTCGGCCATCTGACCTCGACCAGGCTGCCGGGCTTTGTCCGCCACGATACCTTCTATTCACTGCATGAAGTGTTTAACAAGCTCAACAGCTATACCACCCGGCTGGTGAAGATGCAGAAGGTCAGGCCGTCGCTCAGCCGCGGGATTATCAGCGCCATCGGTGCGTTTTTTAAGTGGTATTTATTCAGCGGCGCCTGGCGTAGCGGCAAGGTGGGGGCCGTAACCGGTTTGTACGCCACCTTGTACAGCTTCATGAAGTATTTTAAAGCCTGGTATGCCTACAATGGTAAGCAGCAGGGAACCGTGACGGAGAAGCGCACGGATCCCTGATGAAGATTAGTTGGTGGGGCTGTCCCAGCCCTGCCATTTCAACTGGTAATACTGGACCAGCGCGCTCTGGCTGATGCTTTCGCTGAGGATGCTAAAGAAGCGGCTGGCGTTCACCGGCTCCAGCGGACGCTTCGGTTTGCAGTACTTCACACCGTGGAACGGGTTACGCGGCTTCTGCTGCTGCGGCGCGTTTGGTTGGACGGGCGTGTTTGGCGTCGAGTTGTCGACCTGCGGTTCGTTCAGCAGATTACTCGGGCGCACCAGCGTGATATCAGGCGGCAGGTTATAGACCATTTGCTGTAGTACCCGCACCGTTGAAGGATGCGGGTGGCCAATGGCGATCGCCGAACCATTACGCCGCGCCAGTGCGATGGCGCGATTGAACTGAGTGCGGATGTCCGCCTCGTTCTGGGTGTCGTCGAGAAACACTTTGCGTTTAATCACCTTCACGCCGGTACCCTGGGCGGCGCGCATGGCCTGGGTGTTGCCGATGGTCACGCTATCGAGAAAATAGAGATTGTAGCGTTCCAGCGCCTGCATCACCTTTTGCATGCCGAACAGGTTTGAGGTCATGGCGCTACCCATGTGGTTATTCAGCCCGACGGCGTAAGGCACTTTCCCGTAAGCCTCACGGATAATACGTTCGATCTCATCGCTGCTCATATCCGGGCGCAGCGTGTCTTTTTCCAGCGGTTGCTTGCTGAGCGGCGCCATCGGCAGATGGATCAGCACTTCATGGCCCAGATTATGCGCTTTAGTGGCCATTTCCCGGGCGTGGGGGGCATTCGGAAGTACGGCGACGGAGATGGTGGGCGGTAGCGCCAGCACCTTATTTTCCGTCTGCGGACGGTAGCCGAAATCATCGATAACGATAGAGAGTTTACCGGCAAAAACCGGCGCAGCCATAGCCAGCGAACCGGCTACAGCAAGTGCAATCATGCGAAATTGAAGCAAAACTTATCTTCCCAACCACGGCTGTGGATTGACCGCCTGACCCTGGCGGCGAATTTCGAAATAGAGCGACGGACGACCCTGACCGCCGCTACTGCCTACCAGCGCGATAGCCTGGCCCGCGCGGACCTGGGTACCGACGCTAACCAGCGCGCTTTGGTTATAGCCGTAAAGACTCATGTCGCCTTTGCCGTGTTCAACGACCACCACCAGGCCGTAGCCCTGTAGCCAGTCGGCGAGGATCACCCGGCCATCGGCAATGGCTTTGACTTCGGTGCCTTCAGACGCAGCGATAACCATCCCTTTCCAACGTAGTTCACCTTGCAGCTGTTCGCCATAACGATGAAGAATTGTTCCGCGTACCGGCCAGAAAGCCTGCCCGCGCGGCGCGCCGAGGCCGCCGGTTCGCGACATCAGCGAACGTTCGCTTTCGGTTGGTTTATAGGTGGTGCCTTTGCGCGAGGCCTCCTGCTGGCGGTCACGTACCGCCTGGGCATCACGAGCCTCGCGGTCGGCGCGGGCTTTGGCTGCCGCTTCCGCCTGGGCGATGCGGCCGCGCAGGCGCGATTCGTTAGCGCGCAGTTCGCTGAGCTGCTGTTGGCCTTTCTGAATGGAGGATTCGAGGCTGGAGAGCGTCTTTTTACGCTCGTTGCGCGCCTGCTCAAGCTTGGCCTGCTGCGCTTTTTGCTCGTAAACCAGCGTTTGCTGCTGGCTTTGTTTTTCTTCCAGCATCGATTTTTGCACCGCGACTTCTTCGCGCGTCTGCTTGAGCTGGGCGATGGTCTCCTGACGGGCCTGGTTAAAGTAACCAAAATAGGCCTGCAGGCGCTGGTTACGCTGCCCCTCTTCACCGCTGAGGATCATCTGCATGCCGGTGTGCGGCCCCTGGCGGAACGCGGCGTCAAGCTGCGCGGCGAGATTCCGTTCCTGGGAGGCGCGCTGGCGCTCCAGCTTAGCGATAGACGCGTTCATGTCGTCAATCTGCTTATTGAGCTGATTGAGAGTATCCTGAGTTTCACGCAGTTTGCGCGCGGCGGCGGAAATGGCCTCTTCCTGCGCTTTTAACTGGGCGAGCAGGGAGGCGCGTTGCTGCTGCTGTTGCTTAATCGCGCGCTGTTTGGCGGCGATATCGGCCTGAATGGATTTCAGCTGGTCGCGGTCATCGGCGTGAGCGGATGCGGCGCACAGCAATACGCCAGCGCTAAGCGCGCTGGCGTAAAGAACGGATCGAACAGCCGTTGCGATCCATGTATTTGAATAAGTCGCCTTTCCCCTCATGGGGAAGGATTATTCCACGATGAACAGCGGCTTGCCAGTCATCTCTTGCGGGATTTCCATTCCCATCAGCGACAGCATGGTTGGCGCGATGTCGGAAAGCTTGCCGCCTTCGGCCACTTTCACCGTTTTGTCGCCAACGTAGATCAGCGGAACCGGCAGGTTAGTATGCGCGGTGTGCGCCTGCCCGGTCGCCGGATCGCGCATCTGTTCGGCGTTGCCGTGGTCGGCGGTGATCAGCAGCTGGCCGCCGACGGATTCAACGGCCGCGGCCACTTGCTCAATGCAGTGATCCAGCGCTTCAACCGCTTTCACGGCGGCTTCCATCACCCCGGTATGGCCTACCATATCGCCGTTCGGGTAGTTGCAGATGATGGTGTCATACTGACCGCCTTTGATGGCCGCAACCAGTTTCTCGGTCAGCTCGGCGGAGCTCATTTCCGGCTGCAGGTCGTAAGTGGCGACCTTCGGCGAGTTAATCAGAATACGGTCTTCGCCTTTGAACGGATTTTCTACCCCGCCGTTAAAGAAGAAGGTCACGTGCGCATATTTCTCGGTTTCGGAGATGCGCAGCTGGGTTTTGTCGTGCTTCGCCATCCACTCGCCGAAAGTGTTCACCAGTGAAGCTGGTGGATAAGCGCAAGCGACTTTGATGTCGGCGGCGTATTCGGTCAGCATCACGAAATCGAGGTTAACCACTTTCTTACGCGCGAAGCCGTCGAAGTCGGCGTTAACGAAGGCGCGGGTGATTTCGCGCGCGCGGTCAGCGCGGAAGTTCATGAAGATCAGCGCGTCGCCGTCTTCCATTGCGGCATCGGCCTGGCCGGCGGCGCGGATAACGGTCGCTTTGACGAACTCGTCGTTTTCGTCACGCGCGTAGGCTGCCTGCAGGCCCGCCACGGCGGTGTCGGCCTGGAATTCGCCTTTGGCCAGCGTCATCAGGTCATAGGCTTGCTCTACGCGATCCCAGCGGTTGTCGCGGTCCATGGCGTAGTAGCGGCCAATGATAGAGGCGATACGGCCTTTGCCAAGCGCGGTGAATTTAGCTTCGAATTTAGCCAGCGTGGCTTCAGCGCTGCGCGGCGGCGTGTCGCGGCCATCGAGGAAAGCGTGCAGATAGATTTTCTCTGCGCCGCGTTCGGCGGCCAGTTCTACCATCGCCATGATGTGGTCTTCGTGGCTGTGAACGCCGCCAGGCGACATCAGGCCCATGATGTGTACCGCTTTACCGGCGGCGACGGCTTTGTCGACCGCGCCGGTCAGCACCGGGTTGGCAAAGAAGGTGCGTTCTTTGATTTCAACGTCCAGACGGGTCAGATCCTGATACACGATACGGCCCGCGCCGAGGTTAACGTGGCCCACTTCGGAGTTACCCATCTGGCGGTCAGGCAGGCCGACTTCCAGACCGGATGCATCAATCAGGGTGTGCGGGCGTTTTGCCCACAGTGCGTCCATTACCGGCGTTTTCGCGCTATAAATGGCGTTATCCTGCTGGTCTTCACGGTAGCCGTAGCCATCCAGAATCACCAGTACCATAGGTTTTTTAGTAACCGACATTGCGACAACCTCATGCTCAAAGACAGAAAATTTGCGTAATTTTACTACAGCTGAATCGATCAAATCACCGTAAAAGATCAAAGAAAGGGAAGGGGTGACGCCACAGTCGATGGCGAAGTCGGTTTTTTTTTCGTGACGGGCCGCAGAAAATACATTACATCGCGCTCACTGGCTGTATTTGCCGCAATGCACAGGTATACTCCTTCCCTGGTTTTTTTATCACTTAGTCGGGAGTTGTAACCCCCCATGCAAGAAATTATGCAATTCATCGGCCGTCACCCGGTCCTGAGCATCGCGTGGATCGCGCTGCTGGGTGCGGTACTGTTCACCACCTTTAAAGGCTTGATGTCAAAAGTTAAAGTCATTACTCGTGGTGAAGCGACGCGTCTTATCAACAAAGAAGAAGCCGTTGTTGTCGACCTGCGTCAGCGTGACGACTTCCGTAAAGGCCATATCGCCGGCGCTATCAACCTGCTGCCTGCCGATATCAAAGCAAATAACGTCGGCGAGTTGGAAAAACACAAAGCACAACCCATTATTGTTGTGGATGGGTCCGGCATGCAGGCGCAAGAACCTGCCAGCCTGCTGAATAAAGCCGGATTCGAAAAAGTCTTTGTACTGAAAGAAGGTATCGCAGGCTGGAGCGGCGAGAACCTTCCGCTGGTACGCGGCAAATAATTTACCCCCGCGTCGTTATGGCGCAGCGGTTTCCCCGATAACCTCTCAGGCGGCGGGGAGCCTCTGCGGCGTAAAATCCCTCGGGGTAAAAACAGGAGTGAGTCATGGCCAATATTGAGATCTATACCAAAGCGACCTGCCCGTTTTGCATCCGCGCTAAAGCGCTGCTGAACAGCAAGGGCGTGACGTTCAACGAACTGCCTATCGATGGCGATGCCGCAAAGCGTGAAGAGATGATCCAGCGCAGCGGCCGGACGACGGTTCCGCAGATTTTTATTGATGCGCAGCACATTGGCGGCTGTGACGACTTGTATGCGCTTGATTCACGTGGTGGACTTGATCCCCTCTTGCGCTAATTTTTACGCTTTCCCCATCCAGGGGCGCGTATTTAAGGACAACACGAAAGGGTTTTACTATGTCAGAACAAAACAGCACCGAAATGACTTTCCAGATTCAGCGCATCTACACCAAAGACGTTTCCTTCGAAGCGCCAAATGCGCCGCAAGTTTTCCAGAAAGATTGGCAGCCGGAAGTTAAACTTGATCTGGATACCGCTTCCAGCCAACTGGCTGAAGGCGTTTATGAAGTGGTGCTGCGTGTCACCGTAACGGCATCGCTGGGCGAAGAAACCGCATTCCTGTGCGAAGTACAGCAGGGCGGCATCTTCTCCATCGACGGCATCGATGGCAACCAAATGGCGCACTGCCTCGGCGCGTACTGCCCGAACATTCTGTTCCCGTACGCTCGCGAGACCGTTACCAGCCTGGTTTCCCGCGGCACCTTCCCGCAACTCAACCTTGCGCCGGTGAACTTTGACGCGCTGTTTATGAACTATCTGCAACAGCAGGCTGGCGAAGGTGCTGAACAACATCAGGATGCCTGATGAACGCGCTTAATGCTGCAATGACTGTGATCGGTGCCGGCTCTTACGGCACCGCTCTTGCCATCACCCTGGCAAGAAATGGCCACGAGGTTGTCCTCTGGGGCCATGACCCGAAACATATCGCGACGCTGCAACACGATCGCTGCAACGCCGCGTTCCTTCCCGATGTGCCCTTCCCGGACACGCTGCGCCTTGAGAGCGATTTAGCGACGGCGCTGGCCGCCAGCCGCGATATCCTCGTGGTGGTGCCGAGCCACGTCTTCGGCCAGGTTCTGCGCCAGATTAAACCGCTGATGCGTTCCGATGCGCGTCTGGTGTGGGCGACGAAAGGTCTGGAGGCCGAAACCGGCCGTCTGCTGCAGGACGTGGCGCGTGAAGCGCTGGGCGATGACATCCCATTAGCGGTCATCTCTGGTCCGACTTTTGCCAAAGAGCTGGCCGCCGGCCTACCGACGGCGATTTCGCTGGCGGCGACGGATCCGCAGTTTGCAGAAGACCTTCAGCGCTTGCTGCACTGCGGTAAAAGCTTCCGCGTCTACATCAACCCGGATTTTATCGGCGTGCAGTTGGGCGGCGCGGTGAAAAACGTTATCGCCATCGGCGCCGGGATGTCTGACGGCATCGGCTTTGGCGCGAATGCGCGTACGGCGTTGATCACCCGTGGGCTGGTGGAAATGTCCCGTCTCGGCGCGGCGCTAGGCGCCGATCCGGAAACCTTCATGGGCATGGCCGGGTTGGGCGACCTGGTACTGACTTGTACCGATAACCAATCGCGAAACCGCCGTTTTGGCATGATGCTCGGACAGGGCATGGACGTGCAAAGCGCGCAGGACAAGATTGGCCAGGTGGTTGAAGGCTATCGCAATACCAAAGAGGTTCGCGTTCTGGCGCAGCGTTTAGGCGTCGAAATGCCAATAACCGAGGAAATTTATCAGGTATTGTATTGCGGAAAAATTGCGCGCGAGGCAGCATTGACCTTATTAGGTCGCGCACGCAAGGACGAACGCAGCGCCAACTAGCCGCAGGGAAAGTCTGTTACCTGTATGACCCGGTCAGCGAAGAACTGACCGGTCATAATTCTTATCGTCTGGAGTATGCAATGCCGTGTGAAGAACTGGATATCGTCTGGAACAATATTAAAGCCGAAGCCCGGGCTTTGGCCGACTGTGAGCCGATGCTCGCCAGTTTTTACCATGCAACGCTACTCAAGCACGAAAATCTGGGCAGCGCCCTGAGCTATATGCTGGCGAATAAGCTGGCCTCGCCGATTATGCCTGCTATCGCTATTCGCGAAGTGGTGGAAGAGGCCTATGCTGCTGACCCGGAGATGATCGCTTCCGCCGCCTGTGATATCCAGGCGGTACGTACCCGTGACCCTGCGGTCGATAAATACTCAACGCCGCTGTTGTACCTGAAAGGCTTCCATGCGCTGCAGGCCTATCGTATCGGCCACTGGCTGTGGAATCAGGGTCGCCGCGCGCTGGCTATTTTCCTGCAGAACCAGGTTTCCGTCTCGTTCCAGGTCGATATTCATCCGGCGGCGAAGATTGGCCGTGGGATCATGCTCGACCACGCCACCGGTATCGTGGTCGGTGAAACGGCGGTGATTGAAGACGACGTATCCATCCTGCAGTCTGTGACCCTCGGCGGTACCGGTAAAACCAGCGGCGACCGTCACCCGAAAATTCGCGAAGGCGTGATGATTGGCGCCGGGGCGAAGATCCTCGGCAATATCGAAGTCGGGCGCGGGGCGAAGATTGGCGCCGGTTCCGTGGTGCTACAACCTGTGCCGCCGCATACCACCGCCGCAGGCGTACCGGCGCGCATCGTCGGCAAGCCGGAGAGCGACAAACCGGCGATGGATATGGATCAGCATTTTAATGGCATCCACCATACCTTCGAGTACGGCGACGGAATTTGATGTATTGCCATTTGCCGCCGCGAAGCTCAGAAATGTAGATATCTGCTATCACTTTGCAACTGTTTCGCTCCTGGATAAACGGTTGTTCTGTGCTGTTTCCGAGCACATTGCGCTCCCGATATTTCTTCTGCGTTATGTCTTTCATGGCGCAGGGAGCGCACAGAGGGCGGCCAGTCGCCGCCGCCCACTGTACTCCCGGGCTCTGGCCGCCAAAATCGCCACTTCGTGGTACCTTCGACTTATCCCGGCAGGCTTCGGGTCGGGCCGAGGCAGCGTCCGTGCAAAACACGGCCCTCAGCCCGCATCCATGCGGGCTGCCCCGGCCTTCCGGGAACGTCTCAGCGATTTTGAGGCCACCAACACCGGCAGTTTCAGGCAGTATTGATGCGGTTGTAGCGCGAGTAGCCCGGATAAGGCGCAGCGCGCCGCAATCCGGGAACCGCTCAGGTTAGCGGCGCAACACGGCGCCGGGGTATCCCAACTGACGCCAGGCTTCATACACCACCACCGACACCGCGTTTGACAGGTTCATGCTGCGGCTGTCCGGCATCATCGGAATACGGATTTTTTGCTCCGCCGGCAGGGCATCGAGGATGCTGGCCGGCAGGCCGCGCGTTTCCGGACCAAACATCAAGAAATCACCATCCTGATAGCTTATCGCGCTGTGGGCGGGCGTGCCTTTAGTCGTGAGGGCGAACAACCGTTGCGGCTTCGCGCTGGCGACAAACGCCGCGTAATCCGCGTGGCGCTGTACGGCGGTGAACTCGTGATAATCCAACCCGGCGCGTCTCAGGCGTTTATCGTCCCAGGTAAAGCCCATCGGCTCAATGATATGTAAATTGAAGCCGGTGTTGGCGCACAGGCGGATGATATTGCCGGTGTTCGGCGGGATTTCTGGTTCGAATAACACGATGTTCAGCATACTGCCCCCTTAATTGCGGGGGGCAGAATAGCAGATATTTGTTGAACCCTCACCCCGACCCTCTCCCAGAGGGAGAAGGAGAAAACCGATTCCAGCCGGACGGGCCCCTCACCCTGAGGGAGAGGGGCGGCGTAAGGGAAAACGCGGAGAATTACGCGGCATTGTCCTGCTTGAGCGCATCGAAGGTCTGCAGCGCTTCGGCATTCTGCACCAGCGAATCGCGGCTGATTTCGCTGATGGATTTCGCCCCGGTCAGCGTCATCGCCACTTTCATCTCTTTCTCGATAAGGTTGAGCAGATTCGCCACCCCCTGCTTGCCGTGGGTCGCCAGCGCGTACAGATACGCGCGGCCCAGCAGCACGCTGTCGGCGCCAAGGGCGATCATCCGCACCACGTCGAGACCGTTGCGGATACCGCTGTCGGCGAGAATAGTGATGTCGCCTTTAACCGCATCGGCAATGGCGGGCAGGGCGCGGGCGGAAGAGAGCACGCCGTCAAGCTGGCGGCCGCCGTGGTTGGAGACGACAATGCCGTCAGCGCCGAAGCGCACCGCATCGCGGGCGTCCTCCGGGTCGAGGATCCCTTTGATCACCATTGGGCCGTCCCAGAAGTCGCGGATCCACTCCAGGTCTTTCCATGAAATCGACGGATCGAAATTATTCGCCAGCCAGCCGATGTAATCCTCAAGCCCGGTCGGTTTGCCGAGGTAGGCGGAGATATTGCCCAGGTCGTGCGGGCGGCCGTTGAGACCGACGTCCCATGCCCACTGCGGATGAGTGACGGCCTGCCAGTAGCGGCGCATGGCGGCGTTTGGGCCGCTCATGCCAGAATGGGCGTCGCGATAGCGCGCGCCGGGGGTCGGCATATCCACGGTAAAGACCAGCGTGGAGCAGCCTGCGGCTTTGGCGCGCTCCAGCGCATTGCGCATAAATCCGCGATCGCGCAGGACATACAGCTGGAACCACATCGGGCGTTTGATGGTCGGGGCGACCTCTTCAATCGGGCAAACGGAAACGGTAGAGAGGGTAAACGGGATGCCTTTGTCGTCCGCCGCGCCCGCTGCCTGCACTTCGCCGCGGCGCGCGTACATGCCGCACAGCCCGACCGGCGCCAGCGCCGTTGGCATCGCCAGCTTTTCGTTGAATAACGTGGTCTCCAGGCTCAGATCCGACATATTGCGCAGAATGCGCTGGCGTAGCGCCACGTCGGAGAGGTCTTCAACGTTGCGGCGCAGGGTATGTTCGGCGTAGGCGCCGCCGTCGATATAGTGGAACAGAAATGGTGGCAGGATACGCTGTGCGGCGGCGCGATAGTCGCTGGCGGCGGAAATAATCATCACGAGTTCTCCCTGGAATTTTCATTGTGGTCACCGGGCAGGCGGGTAATACGCGCCTGGCGGGCCTGGTCTTCATCAAAACGTTTAATGGTGGAGTGGACAAAACCGAGGTGGGCCATCATCGCCTGGCGGGCGCCTTCCGCGTCGCCGGCGAAGATCGCTTCCATTACCGCCTGATGTTGTTCGGTCAGACGCGCGAACACCGGCGGCACCAGATACATGCGCTGGCGGCTCTGCTTCACCGAGGATTGCAGAAGCTCGAAGAAACCGCGCATGGTTTGCAGCAGCACCACATTATGTGAGGCTTCAGCGATCGCCAGGTGGAAGCGAACATCCGCCTGTGAGGCGAGATCCGGGTCATCGCTGAGGGTGGCTTCAAAACAGAGGCGGATTTTTTCTTTTTCGGCGTCGGTGGCCCGCATCGCCGCATGCCAGGCGGTGCTGGCTTCAATAGCGTGGCGGGCTTCGAGAATATCAAAACTGTAGTCGGGGTCGTCGGCGAGCAGCGTTTTCAGCGGCTGGACGATGTTTTGCTCCGACCAGGGCTCGTGCTGCCAGCGCACGAAGGTGCCGCCGCCGCGACGGCTAAGCAGCACCCCTTCGTTGACCAGCATCGCCAGCGCTTCACGCAGCGAATTGCGTGAAACACCGAGCTGGACGGCAAGCTGGCGCTCGGCGGGCAAACGCATGCCCGCCTCCAGCTGTTGTTCTTCTATCAGCGCCCGGACGCGATTTGCGACGTCGTCAGCCAGGCGTTTTGGCATCACTTTCACGGAATCATCCAGGTTAAGACATAAGCCTGCAGGGTGGTAATCAGGCCCACCATGCAGGTGAAGATCAGACTGTGCTTGACGGTAAAGCGGAACAGGTCCGACTCTTTACCCACCAGGCCTACCGCGGCGCAGGCAATGGCGATCGACTGGGGCGAAATCATCTTGCCTGTCACCCCACCGGTGGTATTCGCGGCGACCAGCAGAATATCGGAGACGCCGATTTGCTGGGCTGCCGTCGCCTGCAGCGCGGCGAATAGCGCGTTAGACGAAGTATCCGAACCGGTCAGGAAGACCCCCAGCCAGCCGAGGAACGGCGAGAAGAAGGTAAACGCGTGGCCGGTATGCGCCAGCGCCAACGCCAGCGTCGATGACAGCCCGGAGTAGTTTGAAATAAAGGCGAACGCCAGCACCATGCCGATGGAGTAAATAGGCAGCGCCAGCTCTTTCAGCGTCCCGGCGAAAGTGGTCAGCGCATCCTTTGGCTTCATACGCAGCCAGACGATAGACAGTATAGCGGCGAACAGGATGGCGGTGCCGGTCGCCGACAGCCAGTCGAATTTGTACACCGCGGCGTACGGCGTCGCGGCGCTCACCACCGGCGGCATACGGGCGACCATTTTGTCGAGGAACGGTACCGGGATGTTAACCACGAAGTCATACATCGCCCCGCCCGGCGCAAACAGCGCTTTAAACGGCGGTACGCTCCACAGGGTGACGGTGGCGGTGAGGAACAGGAACGGCGACCAGGCGCGAATGACCTGACCGGCGGTGTAATGCGTGCGCGCCAGCGTTTGATCAACCTGCGCGGCGCCCATATCGCCAAAGCGGAAGATACGTACCGGCTGCCAGCGCTTGAGGAACAGCGTCAGGCACACCAGCGACACCAGCGAAGAGATGATGTCCGGCAGTTCCGGGCCGAGGAAGTTAGAGCTGAGGTACTGCGCGATAGCGAACGAGCCGCCTGCGACCATCACCGCAGGCCACGTCTCTTTCACCCCGCGCCAGCCGTCCATAATTGCCATGATCCAGAACAGCACGATAATGGTCAGGAACGGCAGTTGGCGGCCAACCATCTGGCCGATGGCGAAGCTATCGATGCCGGTCACCTGGCCGGCGACCAGAATCGGGATCCCCATGGCGCCGAAGGCCACCGGCGCGGTGTTAACAATCAGGCACAGCCCGGCGGCGTATAGCGGATTGAAGCCGAGCCCAACCAGCAGCGCGGCGGTGATCGCCACCGGCGCGCCGAAACCGGCGGCCCCTTCGAGGAAGGCGCCGAAGGAGAAGCCGACAATCAGCATCTGCAGGCGCTGATCCGGTGTAATCGAAAGAATCGACGAGCGGATAATGTCGAACTGCCCGGTCTTTACCGAGATTTTATAGACGAAGACCGCGGCGATAATAATCCACGCGATAGGCCACAGGCCGTAGAAGAAGCCGTATACCACCGACGATAAGGCGCGATCGACCGGCATTTTGTAGAACAGCAGGGCGACAAGCAGCGCGATGGCTACGGTCCAGGTGGCGGCGATATAGCCTTTAAGCTTGAGCTTAATCAGGGCGAAAAAGAAAAACAGAATCGGCAGTGAGGCGATAAGGCTCGATAGCCAGATATTACCAGCCGGATCGTAATTTTGTTGCCAGAGGTTCATGCAGGTCTCCATCGGGCCACATCCAATGCATCAGGTTGGGTCTGCGCCCATTGCCGATCACACTGTTTGTAAAATTGGCCCAGCCAAATTGCGATTGTAGGGTTAACGACAATTGATGGTTAACCAAGTGTTATGGCATAGCAACGCGTTTGTGATGCAAAGTGATGGATATGTGAACCGATTGACGGTTTAAGAAATAATTGGTTGGGCCAATTTAGCGGAGAAGGGGAAATTGGCTGTGAGTTCACGGCCCGGTAGGGCTACCGGGTAATAGACGACAAACTCACAGCGGCAAAAGATTAAAACTCGCTCTTCGCGAAGCCGGTCATCTCTTTGAGGCCCATTTCGCGGCCCAGCGCGGTCATCGGATGGACGACAACCAGTCCGCGCACGCTTTTCTTCAGCTTGCCCATATCGGCCTGCTCTTTTTTGGTGATGGCGCGGCGGTGCGGCATGCTCATCAGTTTCTGCGCTTCTTTGCTCAGCTTCTGCGACTGAACGGAACGCAGGCGTTCGATTTCCGTTTCCAGGGTCGCTTTTTCTTTTTCCAGCTCCGCGTATTTATCGGCGGCTTCGACCAGCGACAGGCCGGCCTGCTGGTGGCGGATGGCGTCGAGACGGTCGCTCAAACGCTTGATTTCATTCTTTTCGACTTCTTTCATGGTAATTTTATCTGTGAATAAAAGGGCTTCGACGTTACATAGTATGGGCCGGGCGGGCCTTTGTTGATAGTTTTTTATCGAAATACTCGTGGCTTCACCGCCGTAAGCATGAGACCTGATACATTATAACTATCTGAATAGTAGTGATATTGTAATTTTAATTAAGCTGTTTATCATTTTTGTGAAGCCTGACGACCATTCAGCACGTTTTCCTCAACTTGCTCCCTTTTTTTCGCCAATCCTTAATAAGATCCCCCTGAACAGAGGAGAGCGTGATGGCGAAAATCGGCGACGGCGTACCACGTATCATCGATAAAACGGTAGATTTCATGGCCTCGAGCCAGGCGTTTATGGAATATCTGAAAAAATGCCCGCGTTTACAGCGGATACCGCGCGATATTCCTGAGGATAAAAAAGCGCTATTTCTGAGTCGTCTGGAGTATTACCGGCAGCTGTACCGGCCGACGTGCGACCAGCAAGAAGCGGAGTCAGAGCGTTGATTTCTGGAAGGCTTTTTTTAAGCTGATTCGGGAAATCAGCTCAGTCAGAGACAACACCATCGTAGAACGTACCATCTGCTGGTAGCGCAGTTTCTGCATTGCCAGCAGTTCCTTATCGCTCTCATCAAACAGCGGCGTTGGCGGAAGCGCGGCGACGCAGTGCAGCTCGCCTAACGGCCCGAGAATTTCATCGTCGGTGAAAGCGTACTCATTGCCGTCATGATTGAGCTCTTCACGCAAGGCCATCAATAGCTCGGCATCTTCGTATTCGGCGCGGCTTATCACCCCAAGGCCGTAGATAAGCTTCAGGCGTACGGAAAGATCGCCCAGCGGCCCACTGCCGTCCAGCAATGGTTCCACTGCGTATTTCACCGCGTAATCGTCTTTGCGGAATACCTGAAGTACCAGAATATTGACTGCCTCCGTCAGGAGTTCGACGGCGGCTATCAGGAAACTTCTTACGGTCTTACCAGCATTTAAACGCTCAAGTACGCGGTTTTCAAATGCCTGTGTTTCTTCCATTATTGCCTGCATATCTGACAGGAGTGGTATTGGGCGCGGCATCGGCCGCGCCAGGTTGTACATCATTTTACCGCGTTGTAGTCGTTAACGGCTTCCGCCACTACAGCGCTTGCCGCATCCAGACCGGAAATCTGCGCCAGCGCGGCCTGTGGCCCTTTTTCGGCAATCAGCGCCGCCAGTTCCTGAGCCTGCGGATCGTCTTCGCTGCGGAAATGCATGGCCGCGGCAATCCCTTTTACCAGGTTCCGGTGCGGCAGGCCGTATTCCAGCGTGCCAAGCAGCGGCTTGATCAAACGATCGCCCGCGCTCAATTTACGCAGCGGCTGGCGGCCGACGCGCTCCACATCATCTTTCAGATACGGGTTCTCAAAGCGACCGAGGATCTTCTGGATATAAGCCGCGTGTTTCTGCGCATCAAAGCTGTAGCGTTTAATCAGCACCGCGCCGCTCTCTTCCATTGCGCCTTTCACGACGGCGCGAATGTGCTCATCGAGAATCGCGTCGCGAATCGTTTGATGGCCCGCCAGTTTCCCGAGGTAGGCGGTTATAGCATGCCCGGTGTTTAAGGTGAATAGCTTACGCTCGACAAATGCCATCAGGTTATCGGTTAATTCCATTCCTGGGATGTTCGGCAGCTCGCCCTTAAACTGGGTTTTATCCACAATCCATTCGCTGAAGGTTTCAACGGTGACTTCCAGCGGATCGTGGGTGGCGGAAGCCGACGGCGGAACGATGCGGTCTACGGCGGAGTCGACGAAGCCGATATGTGCTTCAACCCACGCTTTGTCCTCTTCCGCCAGCGCGTTAAACACATGGCCTTTCAGCTGGCTGGTGCCGCGTACCATGTTTTCGCAGGCGATGATATTCAGCGGGCGTTCAATACCCTGCGCTTTACGTTTCACCAGGCCTTTGGCGATGGCAGGGGCGATACGCTCCAGAACGACGGGGCCGACCGCGGTGGTCACCAGGTCGACATCGGCGATCAGATCCACCACCTCATCGCCAATGCTGCTGACGGCATTCACGCCGGAGACGGTATCAACCTGTTCGTTTTCACCCACCACGTGGACCTGATAGCTATGACGGGCATTCAGGGCATCAAGGACCACCTGATTAACATCGGCGAACGTAAGGGAGATACCGGCGTCAGCCAGCAGTTTGCCAATGAAGCCACGTCCGATATTACCTGCGCCAAAATGTAATGCTTTCATAGTATTAACCTTCAATTAATGTTTTTACCTGAGAGGGCTGGGGTGAGGCTTTTCCCTCACCCCAACCCTCTCCCAAAGGGAGAGGGTATGGAGCGTTGTGGTTATTTATTCAGCAACGACAGGACTTCTTCGACGCTGGTGGTTTTCGCCAGCCGCTCAATCACGGTTTCATCATCCAGCGCGTTAGTCAGGCTGGTGATAACGTGAATGTGTTCGTTGTTGCGGGCGGCGATACCGATGACCAGACGCGCGACTTCATCTTCTTCTTCGCCGAAGCGCACGCCTTCCGGATACTGGCAGAAGACGACGCCGGTTTTCAGTACCCGGTCTTTCGCTTCAATGGTACCGTGCGGTACCGCGATAGATTCGCCAAGATAGGTTGAGGTCAGCTTCTCGCGGTCGAGCATCGCCTGCACGTATTCCGGCTCAACGTATCCGCCTTTCACCAGTTGTTCACCGGCGAAGCGAATGGCCTCTTCTTTGGTCGCCGCTTTGCGCCCGAGGAAGATGTTATCCGCGCCCAGCTTGAACAGGTTGCTGTTGCCCGCATCAAAGCTGTCTTTCAGGCTATCGGTGACTTTCACTTCGTTGTCGATGTGGCGCTGCGCCGCCACCAGACGCTCGGTCAGGCTGGTATACAGGCCGCTGTCGAGGAAGTTGGTCAGCGAAATATGCTGCGCCTGCGGTACCTGGCGCATGGCGCGCTCGGTCAGGTCGCGGTGGGTGATCACCAGGTCGACATCCGGCGGCAGATTGTTAATCGCGCTGTTGGTGACAGAGATATTGCTCAGTCCGGCATCCTGGACTTTCTTACGCAGTACCCCGGCGCCCATGGCGCTGGAACCCATACCGGCGTCGCAGGCAACGATGATTTTACGCACGTGGCTCAGGTCGTTAGCCACGTCGCCCGCGGCCAGCGGCGTCGCCGCGCCTTTGGACTCGGCTTTCATGTCGTGCATGCGACGGGTTGCGGCTTCGATATCGTCTTCTTCTTTCACTTTGCTGGTTTTCAGCAGAATGGCAGAGACAATAAAGGAGACCGCCATCGCCGCAATAATGGCCGCGATGTTAGCGAAGTAGGCGCCTTTTGGCGTCATCGCCAGTACCGCCAGAATGGAACCCGGGGAAGCCGGGGAAACCAGGCCGCCGTTGAGGATAGTCAGGGTGAAGACACCGGTCATACCGCCGAGGATAACGGCCAGAATCAGACGCGGGTTCATCAGCACGTACGGGAAGTAAATTTCGTGGATACCGCCCAGGAAGTGGATGATTGCCGCACCGCCCGCAGACTGCTTCGCGCTGCCGCGGCCAAAGAACATGTACGCCAGCAGAACGCCCATCCCCGGACCCGGGTTAGCTTCAATCAGGAAGAAGATGGATTTGCCAAGCTCATGGGACTGCTGAATACCCAGCGGCGAGAAGATACCGTGGTTAATCGCGTTATTGAGGAACAGGATTTTCGCCGGTTCAACAAAGATAGACGCCAGCGGCAGCATGTCGTGCGCCACCATGAAGTTAACGCCAGCCGCCAGCAGTTTTGACAGCACTTCAACCGCCGGGCCGATGCCGAGGAACGCCAGAATGGCAAGGATCATCCCGATGATGCCGGCGGAGAAGTTATTCACCAGCATTTCGAAACCGGATTTGATTTTACCGTCTACCCAGGCGTCAAATTTCTTAATGCAGTAGCCACCGAGCGGGCCGGCGATCATTGAGCCGAGGAACATCGGCATATCCGCGCCGACGATAACGCCCATGGTGGTGATAGCGCCGACGACGCCGCCGCGTTCACCGCCAACCAACTTACCGCCGGTATAACCGATCAGTAGCGGCAGCAGGTAGGTGATCATCGGGCCGACCAGCTTCGCCAGCGTCTCGTTCGGCAACCACCCTGTTGGGATAAATAACGCGGTGATAATCCCCCACGCGATAAACGCGCCGATATTCGGCATCACCATATTGCTGAGGAAACGACCAAAGCTTTGCACCTTGATCTTGATATCGGATGACATAAAACACCCCTTCTTCTGTTTTGCTTATCGCGCAGGCTGAACGCCCGAGGTTTGTTGTTAATGTGGCGGCAGAGGTAGCCGGACCCTGATTGATAGTGCGAAATCTGGCACTGAATCGTTAAGCTGTCCAGCGAGCGGCTTTTTATGTGATTTTGATCACATAAATATAGGTGTCTGGTGCTTATATGTAGTGATCATCATCACAAAAATGATGTGTAAAAAAACAACAACAGGCCATGAAAGCTCCTGAATCGCATATTTATGTGATATTCGTCACATTATAACTTTGCGATTTTGTTATTTGTTTGTGATGAGCATCACAAAATATTTTGCGCTCAATTCCGCCAGGTGTGATCTGCCGCAGGTTCTGCTTTCCCCAGCGGCCAACGATGTAACTTTGCAACTCACCTGCATGAAGAACATTTTTTGCCGCTGATGGCGGAAATGAATACGGTGAATTATGCTCAAATTGTCAGCCAGGCGCCGCTTCGCGGTCGCTCACAATTCCAATAATCTATTAGCGTGAATCGAGGAAATTATGTTTCTCAATTATTTTGCGCTGGGCGTTCTGATCTTCGTTTTTCTGGTTATTTTTTACGGGATTATTATTTTGCACGATATTCCGTACCTGATTGCGAAGAAACGTAATCATCCGCACTCTGACGCAATTCACGTCGCGGGGTGGGTTAGCCTGTTTACGCTGCACGTAATATGGCCATTTTTATGGATCTGGGCCACCCTCTATCAGCCGGAGCGCGGCTGGGGAATGCAGCATAAGCCGAATGAAGCAGGGCCTGATGATGCCGACAGCGAGCTGGCGCAGCTCAATCAGCGTATCGCTGAACTCGAACATAAAATTGCGCAACTGCAGCCGACAGCGCCGCCATCCTCGACGGAGAAATAATCATGGACCTGTTGATCATTTTGACGTACGTGGCCATTGCGTGGTCGGTATTTAAAATATTCCGTATTCCGGTAAATAAATGGACGGTCCCGACCGCGGCCCTGGGCGGAGTATTTATTGTTAGCGCGCTTATTTTATTGATGAACTATAACCATCCTTATACTTTTACGGCGCAGAAAGCGGTTATTTCCATTCCTATTACGCCGCAGGTTACCGGCATTGTCAGCAGCGTGACCGATAAAGCCAACCAGCGGGTGAAAAAGGGCGAGGTATTATTTACTATCGACCCGGCGCGCTACCAGGCGCGTGTTGACCGACTGCAGGCCGATCTGGTCACCGCATTGCACAGTATCAACACCCTGAAAGCCCAACTGCAGGAAGCGCAGGCGAACACCGTGCGCGTTTCCGCCGAGCGCGACCGGCTGTATAAAGATTATCAGCGCTATTTGAAAGGCAGCCAGGCGCGGGTCAACCCGTTTTCGGAAAGCGATATCGATAATGCCCGGCAAAACTACCTTGCCCAGGATGCATTGGTGAAAGCCTCCGTCGCCGAGCAGGCGCAGATTCAGAGCCAACTGGATAGCACGCTGAATGGCGAACAGTCGCAGGTGGTGAGCCTGCGCGCGCAGTTGGCGGAAGCGAAATATAATCTCGATCAGACCACCGTCCGGGCGCCGAGCGATGGCTACATTACCCAGGTACTGATTCGCCCGGGAACCTACGCCGCGTCGCTGCCGCTGCGCCCGGTGATGGTCTTTATTCCGCAACAAAAACGGCTGATTGTCGCCCAGTTCCGCCAGAATTCGTTGCTCAGGCTGGAAGCCGGCGATGATGCCGAAGCGGTGTTTAACGCCCTGCCAGGGCAGGTATTCCACGGTAAACTGGTCAACGTATTGCCGGTGGTGCCGGGGGGGACTTATCAGGCGCAGGGATCGCTGCAGTCGCTGAGCGTCACGCCGGGTACCGATGGCGTGCTGGCGACGATTGAACTGGATCCCGATGCGCAAGTCGATGCGCTGCCCGACGGCATCTACGCCCAGGTAGCGGTCTATTCCGACCATTTCACCCACGTGTCGGTGATGAGAAAAGTGCTGCTGCGCATGACCAGCTGGATGCACTACCTCTATCTCGATCATTAATGCGATCGGCGGCAGGTTGAGACAACGTCGCGCCTGCCATTTGCCTGCGCCTGAACCATACTGATCTTTTCGTTGGCGAAAGGAGCAGGCAATGAAACTTATCGGCAGCTATACCAGTCCTTTTGTACGTAAAATTTCCGTCATCTTGCTGGAAAAGGCGATTCCCTTCGAGTTTGTGAACGAACTCCCCTATAACGACGTCAACGGCGTGGCGCAGTACAACCCGCTGGGTAAAGTCCCGGCGCTGCTGACCGATGACGGCGCGTGCTGGTTTGATTCGCCCATTATTGCGCAATATCTGGAACTGCTTAACGTCGCGCCGGCGATGCTGCCCGCGGAACCTCTGGCGGCGCTGAAGATACGCCAGCTGGAAGCCTTATCTGACGGCATCATGGAGGCGGCGATCGCGCTGGTGCGGGAAAAAGCGCGTCCGGCGGCCCAGCAGTCAGAAACCGAGCTGCTCCGCCAGCGGGAAAAAATCGCTCGCGGCCTTGATATGTTGGAAGGGTACGCCGCCGACGGTACCTTGCGTAATGGTGAACTGAATCTGGCGACCATTACTGCCGCCTGCGCCATTGCTTATCTGAATTTCCGTCGCGTGGCTCCCGGATGGTGCGCGACGCGGCCAAAACTGGTCAAACTGGTCGAGACCTTATTTCAGCGCGCCAGTTTTGCGCGTACCGAACCGCCAGGGAGTTGACCCAGGCAGGTAACAGTTTCCTCGCGCAGGCGTTACAATCGCCACTCATTGTTGACTCCCTCTCCCGTCGGGAGGGGGGAAAATAACTTATCGTCAGGTTCACTCATGTCTACCGATACTCGCGCGCTTTATACCCGGCTTCCGGCCATTGATCGTTTACTTCGCGATCCCGCTTTTGCTTTACTGCTCGATCGTCATGGCCATTCGCAAATCGTGGCGCTGCTGCGCCAGATGTTGGATGAGGCGCGGGAGCATATCCGCCAGGCGCAGGCATTGCCAGAGTGGTGCGACGACTGGCCGCAAGAGACCGCCAGCCGGCTGAATCTTAACCAGCAGAGCGCGCTGCGTCCGGTATTCAACCTCACGGGCACCGTGCTGCACACCAATCTGGGGCGCGCAATCCAGGCGGAAGCCGCGGTACAGGCGGTAGCGCAGGCGATGCGCGCGCCGGTCACGCTGGAATACGATCTCGACGATGCCGGACGCGGTCATCGCGACCGGGCATTGGCCGATCTGCTGTGCCGCATTACCGGCGCGGAAGATGCCTGTATCGTCAATAACAACGCGGCGGCGGTGCTGCTGATGCTGGCGGCGACGGCCAGCGGGAAAGAAGTGGTGGTCTCGCGCGGCGAGCTGGTCGAGATCGGCGGCGCATTCCGCATCCCCGACGTCATGCGCCAGGCCGGTTGTTTGCTGCATGAAGTGGGCACCACTAATCGCACCCACGCCAAAGATTATTGTCAGGCTATCAATGAGCAGACTGCGCTGCTGATGAAAGTGCATACCAGCAACTACAGCATTGAAGGCTTTACCAAAGAGGTCGATGAGGCGGAGCTGGCGGAAATGGGCCGCGAACATGGCGTGCCGGTGGTGGCCGATCTCGGCAGCGGCTCGCTGGTGGATTTGAGCCAGTACGGTTTGCCGAAAGAACCGATGCCGCAGGAATTGATTGCGGCGGGCGTGAATCTGGTGAGCTTTTCCGGCGATAAGCTGCTCGGCGGACCGCAGGCGGGGATTATCGTCGGCGATCGGGCGCTGATCGCGAAGTTACAGAGTCATCCGCTTAAGCGCGCGCTGCGGGCGGATAAAATGACGCTGGCGGCGCTGGAGGCGACTCTGCGGCTGTATCTGCATCCGGAAGCGCTGGCCGACGAGCTGCCGACGCTGCGCCTGCTAACCCGCCGCGCTGAAGATATTCGTCAGCAGGGCGAGCGTATTCAGCCTGGGCTGGCGGCGCACTATAGCGATTTTGACGTGCGCGTCGAAGCGTGTTTATCGCAAATCGGCAGCGGGTCGTTGCCGGTCGACCGACTGCCCAGCGCCGCGTTAACCTTTACGCCGCGCGATGGTCGCGGCAGCCAGCTGGAAGCGCTGGCCGCGCGCTGGCGCGCCTTGCCGATACCGACGATCGGCAGAATTTATGATGGCCGCTTATGGCTGGATCTGCGCTGTCTTGAAGATGAACCCCGGTTTATGGAGATGTTATTGAGATGATTATTGCCACCGCCGGACATGTGGACCACGGCAAAACCACGCTGCTGCAGGCGATTACCGGCGTCAACGCCGATCGTCTTCCGGAAGAGAAATCGCGAGGGATGACTATCGATCTCGGCTACGCCTATTGGCCGCAGCCTGATGGCCGGGTGTTGGGTTTTATCGATGTGCCGGGGCATGAAAAGTTTTTGTCCAACATGTTGGCTGGCGTGGGCGGGATCGATCACGCGCTGCTGGTGGTGGCCTGCGATGACGGCGTGATGGCGCAAACCCGCGAGCACCTGGCAATTCTGCAGTTAACGGGAAAACCGACGTTAACCGTTGCGTTGACCAAAACGGACCGTGTGGACGCGGCGCGGGTTGCCGAAGTCCGGGCACAGGTGGAATCCACGCTGAGCGAGCTGGGGTTCGACGACGTGGCTTTCTTCGCCACCGCGGCGACGGAAAACCGCGGCATTACCGAACTGCGCAGCCATTTGCTCCAGCTGACCGAGCGCGCGCATCCGCAACAGCAGCGTTTTCGTCTGGCGCTGGATCGCGCCTTTACCGTTAAGGGCGCGGGGCTGGTGGTGACCGGGACGGCGTTATCCGGCGAGGTAAAAATCGGCGATACCCTCTGGCTGACCGGCGCCAATAAACCCATGCGCGTCCGTGGGCTACATGCGCAGAATCAGCCGGTTGAACAGGCGCGGGCCGGGCAGCGTATCGCGCTGAACATCGTCGGCGACGCGCAAAAAGAGGATCTCAGCCGCGGCGACTGGCTGCTCTCGGCGCAGCCCGCAGAACCTTGCGAGCGGGCGATCGTCGAGCTCACCTGTCACGCGCCGCTCAGCCAGTGGCAGTCGCTGCATATCCACCATGCCGCCAGTCATATCACTGGCCGCGTTTCGTTACTGGAAGGCAATCTGGCCGAGCTGGTGCTGGATACGCCGCTGTGGCTGGCGGACAACGATCGCCTGGTGTTGCGCGATATCTCCGCCCGTTTGACGCTGGCCGGCGCGCGGGTGGTGACGCTGAATCCGCCGCGCCGCGGTAAACGCAAGCCGGAATATCTGCAGTGGCTTTACGCACTGGCGGCGGCGCGGGGCGACGATGCGCAGGCGTTGGATATTCATTTGCAGCGCGATGCGGTGCGTCTTGACGAGTTTGCCTGGGCGCGGCAGCTGAGCGCCGACGGCCTGACGGCATTAATTAACCGTCCGGACTACCTGCAGGCCGGGAATAGCCTGCTTAGTGCGCCGCTGGCCGCCCGCTGGCAGAAAAAACTGCTCGACGCGCTGGCCCGTTATCACGACCAGCATCGCGATGAGCCGGGGCCGGGGCGTGAACGCCTGCGGCGGATTGCGCTGCCGATGGAAGATGAAGCGCTGGTGCTGTTGTTGATTGAACAGATGCGCAGCAGCGGCGTCATTCAAAGCCATCACGGCTGGCTGCACCTGCCGGAACATAAAGCCGGGTTTACCGATGAGCAGCAGGTCATCTGGCAGCGCGCGGCATCGCTCTTCGCCGATGAGCCATGGTGGGTGCGCGATCTGGCGCGCGATCTGAACGTCGAAGAGTCGTTGATGCGCGCGGTGCTGCGCCAGGCGGCGCAGCAGGGGATGATTACGGCGATCGTAAAAGATCGTTATTATCGCAACGATCGGATTGTTGAATTTGCGCAATTGATCCGCCGCCTGGATCTGCAGCGTGGTTCCACCTGTGCGGCGGATTTTCGCGATACGCTGAATATTGGCCGTAAACTGGCGATTCAAATTCTCGAATATTTCGACCGCATTGGCTTTACCCGCCGTCGGGGTAACGATCATCTTCTCCGCGATGCGCTGTTATTCCCTGAAAATAAAAACGGCGAATAATAACGCAAATGAAAAATTAAGCCGGTAATGTTTAACAGTACGTTAAAAATGAAAATATTAACGTACTGTTTTTAATCAAATTTCTTGCCAGAAATGGCGTTCAGGTCATGTTTTTTATTTCGACATCCTCGTACCCTTCCATGATATTCACCTAAATGAAGGAATCATCATGGCTGCATCGACTTTTTATATTCCGCCAGTAAACGTTATTGGCGCTGGTTCTGTTACTGAAGCGATGAATACTATCCAGCAATACGGATATCGTCGGGCATTAATCGTCACCGACGCGATGCTGAATAAATTAGGTATGGCGGGTGAAGTACAAAAGGCGTTACAGGAGCGGGATATTTTCAGCGTGGTGTATGACGGCGTGCACCCGAACCCGACGACTCTGAACGTCGAAAACGGCCTGGCGCTGCTGAAAGAGAATAACTGCGACTGCGTGATTTCCCTGGGCGGCGGTTCCCCGCACGATTGCGCGAAAGGTATCGCGCTGGTCGCGGCAAATGGCGGCAACATCCGTGACTATGAAGGGGTGGACCGTTCGGCAAAACCGCAATTGCCGATGATCGCTATCAATACCACCGCCGGTACGGCTTCCGAAATGACCCGCTTCTGCATCATTACCGATGTCGATCGCCACATCAAAATGGCGATTGTCGATAAGCACGTGACGCCGGTTCTGTCGGTTAACGACTCCTCGCTGATGATGGGGATGCCGAAATCGCTGACCGCCGCCACCGGTATGGACGCGTTGACTCACGCTATCGAAGCCTATGTTTCTATCGCGGCGACGCCGATCACCGATGCCTGCGCGTTGAAAGCGATGACCATGATTTCACAGAATTTAACTCACGCAGTGGAAGATGGCGGCAATGAACAGGCGCGTGAAGCGATGGCCTATGCGCAGTTCCTTGCCGGTATGGCCTTCAACAACGCGTCGCTGGGCTACGTCCACGCGATGGCGCACCAGCTGGGCGGCTTCTACGATCTGCCGCACGGCGTCTGCAACGCCGTACTGCTGCCGTTTGTGCAGGAGTACAACTGCAGCGTCGCCGCCGCGCGTCTGCGTGACTGCGCGCAGGCGATGGGCGTGAACGTTGCCGGGCTGAACGATAAGCAGGGCGCGGAAGCCTGCATCGCGGCCATCCGCGAGCTGGCGCGTAAAGTCGGCATCCCGGCCGGTCTGCGCGATCTGAACGTTAAAGAAGAGGATATCCCGCTGCTGGCCAGCAACGCGCTGAAAGATGCCTGCGGCTTAACCAATCCGATTCAGGCGACTCACGAAGAAATCATGGCGATTTTCCGCGCCGCGATGTAATCCTAAAAACTCCCCGGCGGCGATACGCCGCCGGGTGAAGCGCCATTCTCCCCGGTTTTACCCAAATTTGATGTCGCATTTGCCTAAAACGTTGCTGATTCCATTCAGGATCAAAGCGCGTAGCGGGGCTTTTCTGGCACGCTGCGTTTTTATCCCGAATGGAGTTGAGGATGAACCGGTTTATTATCGCCGATACGCAAAAGTGTATCGGCTGCCGAACCTGCGAGGTGGCCTGCGTGGTGTCGCATCAGCAGGATCAAGATTGTTCTACCGTTTCTGCAAGACGCTTTGCGCCGCGGATTCGGGTGGTTAAGAGCGATGAGCTATCAACGGCGACGCTGTGCCGTCAGTGCGAGGATGCGCCCTGCGCGAACGTCTGCCCGGAAGGGGCAATACGCCATGAAGGCGACGTCTGGCGAGTCGATCAACGGCTATGCATTGGTTGTAAAAGCTGTATGGTGGCGTGCCCTTATGGGGCGATGACGGTGATGTTGACCGACGAAGGCGTGCAGGCGCTGAAGTGCGATCTGTGCGCGCACCGGCAAACGGGGCCGGCGTGCGTAGCGGCCTGTCCGACTCAGGCGCTGCGCTGTATTGAGCCCGCCGAGCTGGAAAGATTAAGCGCCGAGCGCCGCCGTTGGGCGGCGCAGGCAATGTAATCGGATGTTCCCGGTCAGTCATGGCCGGGAAACACCATCAGGCGTCTTGCTCCTGCCAGGCGCGCTCAATCTCTTCGGCAAGAATTTTCACTCCCGCCTCGATTTTCTCCGGGTCCGGCACGTAGTTCATGCGCATGCACTGATGCGTATGCGGCCACGGCTTGTCCAGCCCCGGGAAGAAGTAATCGCCCGGCACCATCAGCACACCGCGTTGTTTCAGGCGCTGATACAGCAGCTCGGTGGAGATCGGCAGATCCTTAAACCACAGCCAGAGGAAAATCGCCCCTTCCGGTTTATGAATCAGGCAGCGTTCTTCCGGCAAATAGCGGCGAATGGTAGCGATAGTTTCCTGAACACGCTGATAATAGAACGGTTTAATCACCGTCTCCGACAGACGCAGCAGGTCTTTACGCTTAATCATTTCGCACATCATTGCCGGACCAATGCCGCCCGGAGCGAGGCTGATAATGCCGTTCATATTGCTGATGGCGGTAATGATTTTCTCGTTGGCGATGATAATGCCGCAGCGCGTGCCCGGCAGGCCGAGCTTGGATAAGCTCATGCACAGCACGATGTTCGGATTCCACAGCGGGCGCGCTTCGCTAAAAATAATACCCGGGAAAGGCACGCCATAGGCGTTATCAATAACCAGCGGGACGCCGTGCTGATTGGCGAGGGCATCCAGCTTAATAAGCTCTTCGTCGGTAATGACGTTGCCGGTCGGGTTGGTTGGCCGGGAGACGCAGATCATCCCCGTCTCTTCGGTGATCTGCAGATGTTCGAAGTCCACGTGATACTTAAACTGGCCTTCCGGCAGCAGCTCAATGTTGGGACGGGTGGCGACAAACAGATCCTCTTCCAGCCCGGAATCGGCGTAGCCGATATATTCTGGCGTCAGCGGGAACAGCACTTTGCGGGTGGTGCCGTCGGCACGGCGGCCGGCAAACAGGTTAAATAAGTAGAAAAACGCGCTCTGACTGCCATTTGTTAGAGCAATATTCTGTGGTTCGATCTCCCAACCTAATTCTTCACGCAGCATTTGCGCAAGCAGGGTCAGAAGCTCGCTTTTCCCTTGCGGACCATCATAATTGCAAAGCGCATCAAGGGCTTTGCCGTTATCCAGCATATCGGCCAGCAGGCTATTGAAGTATTCATTCATCTCCGGGATTTGCGCGGGGTTGCCGCCGCCCAGCATGATCGCGCCCGGTGTGCGCAGGCCGTCATTGAGGTCTTCCATCAGGCGGGTGATGCCTGAATGACGGGTGAATTTGTCGCCGAAAAGTGAAAATGTCATCGCGGATATTCTGTTGGTCTTCTGGAAAGGGAATTACCATAACGCCAGCGTCAACGCGGTGCAAATCGGCACAGGAGGGAGCGATTTATTTTTTGTTCTGCTAATAGGGGAGATATTAGTAATTTGTGCTGAAAAGGCTCCCGCCAGCGGCAAGGAGCCCGGTAAGCGACTGCTATTGCTGTCCGGCCCAGACAACCATCACTTTATCAGCGCTGCTTTCACGCACGAAACCATAGCCCTGCTCTAGCGTCAGCGTCTGTTGTTTACCCATACCAATGGCCGGATGGCGGGCACGGAATTGGGCGATTTTTTGCCAGTGCGCGACGTTATCGGATGCGCTACCGACCACATCCTGCCAGTTCATATCGGAGCGAGTACCCTGCAGCGGGTCGGAACCCGTGGGGCCGAACGGGCGTGAAGATTCATCGCCATAGAAGAGTTGTACGGCGCCTGGCGCGAGTAATAGCAGTTCCGCCGCCCGGCTGCCGCCTTCGCGGAACAGGCGGGTATCGTGCGAGGAGAGATAGCTCAGCACGTTGAAACCCTGCAGCTTGTCCGCCATCTGCTGCCAGGTGGCGTCCATGTCTGCCAGACAGTCCACCGCTTTCGCCGCTTGATCCTGATAATCGAAATTGATCATCGCGTCGAAGCCGTGGTGATAGTAGTCGCTTTGCATTACGCCGTGACCCCAGGCCTCGCCGGTCATCCAGAATGGCGCGTCATCCAGCGCTTTCTGCGGATTCGCTTTTTTCCAGTCTGCCAGCGCGGCCGTGGCCTGCGTTTTGAGCTGCTGCCAGGCGTCCGGTTCGACGTGTTTCGCAGTATCGACGCGGAAACCGTCAATCCCGTAGTCGCGTACCCATTGGCTAAGCCAGTGGGTCAGATAGTCGCGCGGCGTGTAGCCGGCTATCTCTTTGGCGGCGGTATCCGGCTTGTGACGATAGAAATTTGGCAGGCCAGAAGGGATCGTCGATTCGGTTTTCAGGTCCGGCAGGAACGCCAGCGACATGGTGAAATCGTCGAAACCCGGATTGTCGTAGTCGCCGATATCGGTGCGGATCCATTTTTTCCCCCACCATTGTTCCCAGCCTGCTTTATCGCTGAAGTTGATGTAATCATTGAAGCTGTGCCAGCTTTGCCCCGACGCCGGTTTCCAATCGGTCCAGCGCTCGCCAAGCGTTTTTTTCAGTTCATCGCCTTTCAGATACAGCGAGCCGAAGTGAAATTCCTGCATATCGGCGAGCGTGGCGTAACCGGCGTGATTCATGACGATATCAAACAGCACGCGTATACCGCGCCGATGGGCCTCATCAACCAGTTGTCGAAGGTCTGCTTCGTCGCCCATGTTGGCGTCAAGACGGGTCCAGTCCTGGGTGTAGTAACCGTGATAGGCGTAGTGGGGAAAGTCGCCTTTGGTGCCGCCGCCGACCCAGCCGTGAATTTGCTCCAGCGGTGAACTTATCCATAGCGCGTTGACGCCAAGCTGTTGAAGATAATCCAGCTTGCTGGTCAGCCCTTGTAAATCGCCGCCGTGGAAGGTGCCTATCTCCTGCATACCGTCTTTATGGCGCCCGTAGCTGTTGTCGTTGGCCGGATTGCCGTTGACGAAGCGATCGGTCAGGACAAAATAGATCGTGGCGTTGTGCCAGTTAAACGGCGCGCTGGCGGCGCTATTCGCTTGTTCAAGCAGCAGGAGCCCATTACTACCAGCGGCGGGCCGCAGCGTGATTTTGCCCGCTTTCACCGTGGCGATATTACCACTATAAAAATCGCGGACCTGGCTTCCTTCAGCGAACGTTTGGCCGACGTCGAGCGTCAGCGGTTTACCATCCCATTTGGGACACTGGCGCAGCAGCGGCTGCGTACTGGTAGTGTGCTGTTCCGCCAGCGACAGCATCAGCGTTGGCGTACCGGAGCGGGTATCGACTTCCAGCGTATAGCGCCCGTCACGGAACACGCGCCACTGCGGCGGCGTATCCCGGCAGGGTTCCAGCGACAGCATCTGATTGAGTTTTATCGCCCCCGCAGGCTGCCAGCACTGTTGGTCAAAACTTATCCGCAAAGGGCGGGTACCCTTCGTCACCTCATTTTGCGTCGTGAAACGGCCTGCATCCTGTTCAGTGAAGGCGGGGAAGTCAGCGGTTGTCCAGGCGGCAAAGGCCATCCCGGGCAGCAGTAGCGAGGCAAGCGCAGCGAGTTTCATGCTGGAGTCCTGTTAGTGGTTTTTATCACAGTGTGTCTGCGCGCCATAAGGTTGAAATCATCCCGCCGGTAATTTTGCGGGGAGGATGAAAAGGGGTGAGTGATTTAGCTCAAAAAATGAGCTATAAATGAGACGGAGATAGCATTTCTGCGCATTCGCGACGGTGCAGAAACCGATTTCAGGTGACAGCAATTCGGAATTGGACTATTTCTCTTGATGCTCTCTCTGGGTATTTTTGATACTATTCGCGATTCAACTATCGATTTTTTGCGAAAAACAAGGTGTTGGAATGAGTAAATCCGACCAGGAGACCTAATGATATCGATTCCCATGCGACGATATGGGGCTGCGATACTCATGTTACTTACCTGTATATTTTCAGGTAGTGTGTTGGCGACAACGCACACAGCAACAAAGAGTCATAAAGCCTCAGTAGTTAAGAAAGTAAAGAAGCCAAGTAGTATCAAGGTTAGCAGTAAACAAGAGTATTCTCGCAATAGTGTAAAGAGCAGTTCACTTCCTGATTTGCGAAAATACCCTTCCGGGACACCAAGGAAAAAAGCGTTTCTCCGGACGGTTATGCCTTACATTACAAAGCAAAATCAAGCGATCACGGCAGATCGTAACTGGCTTGTCTCTAAGCAATACGACGGCCGTTGGTCGCCGAGCGAGCAGGCGCGTCTGAAAGATATCGCCTCACGTTATAAAGTGAAGTGGTCTGGCAATACTCGCCGTATACCATGGAACTCGCTGCTTGAGCGCGTCGACATTATTCCAAACAGCATGGTGGCGACCATGGCGGCGGCGGAAAGCGGTTGGGGCACCTCGAAGCTGGCGCGCGTCAACAACAACCTGTTTGGTATGAAGTGCGGCGGCGGCAATTGTCGCGGTGCGATGAAAGGCTACTCCCAGTTTGAATCGGTCGAGCAGTCGGTTCAGGCTTACGTGAGAAACCTTAACACGCATCCGGCTTATTCATCCTTCCGTAAGTCTCGCGCACAGCTGCGTAAGACGGACCAGGAAGTGACTGCCAGCGCGATGATCCACAAGTTGAAGGGGTACTCGACGAAAGGGTCGAGCTATAACAACTATCTCTTCGCTATGTATCAGGACAATCAGCGCCTAATTGCCGCTCATATGTAATCATCAATGCCCGGTGCGTAAGCCCGGGCATTTTTCTTTTCTGCTACATCATCACTTCACTGTGCCGATCGCGGTACTCTTTCGGCGTCACGTCGTACTCTTTCTTAAACACTGAATAGAAATACTGCAGCGACGGATAACCGCACATCTGCGAAATTTCGTTTATCGATAGCGTGGTGGAGACCAGCAGGCTGCGCGCTTTTTCCAGCTTTTCGCTGTGGATCACCGTGTGGATGGTCTCGCCGACCTCTTCTTTAAAGCGTTTCTCCAGATTAGAGCGAGAGATGCCGACGGCGTCGAGCACCTGCTCAACCTTGATGCCTTTGCAGGCGTGATTGCGGATATAATGCATCGCCTGAATCACCGCAGGGTCGGTGAGCGAGCGATAATCGGTGGAGCGTCGCTCAATGACGCGCATCGGCGGCACCAGCAGCCGCTGTAGCGGTAGCGCTTCGTTTTCCAGTAATCGATGCAGAAGTTTCGCCGCCTGGTAGCCCATCTGCCGGGTACCCTGCGCCACGGAAGAGAGCGCGACGCGGGAGAGGTAGCGGGTCAGTTCTTCGTTATCGATGCCAATGACGCACAATTTTTCCGGCACCGGAATATGCAGCAGCTCACAGGCCTGCAGGACGTGACGTGCCCGGGCATCGGTCACGGCGATAATGCCGGTTTGCGGCGGCAGCGTTTGCAGCCAGTCGGCGAGCCGATTTTGCGCATGCTGCCAGTTCTCCGGCGCGGTCTCCAGCCCCTGATAGACCACGCCACGGTATTTCTCTTTGGCGACTAGCTGGCTGAAGGCGTGTTCGCGCTCCATCGCCCACCGCTTGCCGCTGGAGGTCGGTAGCCCGTAAAAAGCGAAACGGTTCACGCCTTTTTCTTTCAGATGCAGGAATGCGCTTTCGACCAGCGCGGCATTATCGGTGGCGATATAGTGAACAGGCGGATAGCATTCTGGCTTATGGTAGGAGCCGCCGACGCCGATAATTGGCACTTTGACATCCGCCAGCAGCTTTTCTATCTCCGGGTCGTCGTAATCGGCGATAACGCCATCGCCCAACCACTCTTTGATGCTTTCGATACGCGCGCGAAAATCTTCTTCGATAAAAATATCCCATTCCAGCTGTGATGCCTGCAGATATTCGCCAACGCCTTCAACCACCTGACGGTCATAGGCTTTGTTGGCGTTGAATAACAGCGTAATGCGGTGACGCTTTTCAAACATAGATGATATTCCTGCTCTTACCCCGGTCATACAATACCGGCTAATGCCCGAATTATTTCAAGCGCCTTTTGGCGAAGTTTGGCGGTGGCGCAAGTTATTCGGGCATTTTTCATAGTGATACCGTTATGTTCTCCGCTTGGTAGCCGAATCCATCCAGACCGCCAACAGTAAAATGGCGCCTTTGACGATGTATTGCCAGAAGGTGGCGACGTCCATCATGCTCATGCCATTATCCAGTGCCGACATAATAAACGCCCCCATTACGGCCCCTGCCACGCTGCCGATACCGCCCGCCAGGCTGGTGCCGCCAATCACGCAGGCGGCGATGGCGTCCAGTTCGGCGATATTGCCGGCGGAAGGCGAACCCGCTCCCAGTCGCGAACTGAGGATCAACCCGGCGATGGCGACCATCAGGCCGTTAATAGCGAAGACTGCCAGCTTGGTGCGCTCGACGTTAATCCCGGAGAGGCGGGCCGCTTCCAGATTGCCGCCAATGGCATAGATACGACGGCCAAAAGCGGTGCGGGTCGCCATAAACATGCCTGCCAGCAGCAGGGCGGCGAGTATGAGCACCGGCGTCGGCACGCCGCGATAATCATTGAGCAACCAGATAGCGCCCAGCACGATAACTGCGGTGATGGTCTGACGGCCAACGGCGCCGCCAGAACTGGTGGTCGCCAGCCCTAACGCCTGCCGGCGCATCCGCCCGCGCCATTGCCAGATGATAAAGGCCGCCATGCCAATAACGCCGATACCAAAGCCGATGCCGTCCGGTAAATAACTTTGGCCGATTTGCGACATCGCCGGCGTGGTGGGCGAGACGGTGGTACCGTTGGTAATACCGATCAGAATTCCGCGAAACGCCAGCATGCCGGCAAGGGTAACAATGAAAGAGGGCACCTTGCGATAGGCGACCCACCATCCGTTCCACGCGCCGAGCAGCAGCCCCATGACCAACGTAACGAGGATGGTGAGCGGCAGCGGCCAGCCGAGCCAGACGTCGAAAATCGCCGCCGCGCCGCCGAGCAGCCCCATCATCGAGCCGACGGACAGATCGATTTCCGCCGAAATGATCACGAACACCATGCCGACGGCGAGGATGCCGGTGATGGCGGTTTGCCGCAGGAGGTTGGAGATATTACGCGCGCTCAGATAGGCGCCGTCGGTAACCCAGGTAAAGAACAGCATAATGGCGATAATCGCGGCGATCATCACGAAAACCTGGAGATTGAGCCCTTTCAGCGCCGGAAAAACGGCAGGGGCGGATGGCGTAAGTTTGATTTCAGACGACGTGTTTTTCGACATGGCGTTCGCTCCTCAGTGCGGCTTCCATCACCTGTTCCTGGGTCAGACCTTGATTATGCAAATCGGCCTTAAGCTTGCCTTCGTGCATCACCAGCACCCTATCGCTCAGCCCGAGCACTTCGGGCAGTTCGGATGAGATGACGATGACGGCGATGCCTTGCTGCACCAGTTGATTGATAAGCTTGTAGATTTCGTATTTCGCACCGATATCGATGCCGCGGGTTGGTTCATCGAGGATCAAAATGCGCGGATTGAGCAGCAGGCAGCGGGCCAGAATCGCTTTTTGTTGATTGCCGCCGCTCAGGCGGCCTATCGCCAGATCCGGCGATGACGTTTTGATTTTCAGCCGCTGAATCGACTGCTGAATGCAGTGCTGCTCCGCGGCGTCGTCGAGGCTGCTTGCCGGGCCGGTGAACTGGTTTAACGCCGCGAGAGTGATGTTCTTGCCGACAGCCATCACCGGCACGATGCCGTCTTTTTTGCGGTCTTCCGGCACCATGGCGATGCCATGGGCAATCGCCTGTTGGCAGTTGTTAATCGTCACCTGCTGTCCGTCGATAAAGATGCTTCCCTGCCAGCGCCCCGGCCAGACGCCAAACAGACACTGCACCGCCTCGGTACGCCCGGCGCCGACTAACCCAGCGATGCCAAGGATTTCACCGCGGCGGAGGGAAAACGACACGTCGTTGACGCGCTTGATATGACGGTTAACCGGGTGCCAGGCGGTGAGATGCTCGACCCGCAAGATCTCATCGCCATGACTATGTGGTTCATTTGGGTACAGCGCCGTGAGCTCGCGCCCGACCATCATAGTGATGATGTCATCTTCATTCATCCCGCTGGCGTCGCGGGTGCCAATATGCTGGCCGTCACGTATTACGCAGATAGTGTCGGAGATGGCTTTAACTTCATTGAGCTTGTGCGAAATATAAATACAGGCGATGCCGTGGTTTTGCAGATCGCGAATAATTGCCAGCAGCGTCGCGGTTTCTTGTTCGGTTAATGATGCCGTGGGTTCATCGAGGATCAGCAAACGTACCTGTTTATTCAGCGCCTTAGCGATCTCGACCAGCTGCTGCTGGCCCAGGCCTAAATCGCCAACGCGTGTATCCGGTGAGATCGATAAATTCACCTGCGCCAATAGCTTCTGGCAGCGCAGGGTCATGGTTTCGTAATCCAGCAGGCCATGGCGTGAGACCTCGGCGCCGAGAAAGATATTTTCCAGCACCGTGAGATGTTTCACCAACGCCAGCTCCTGGTGAATAATGGCGATACCTTTACGCTCGGTATCGCGAATATGATTCGCCTGTAACGTCTCGCCAGCGAAAATAATTTCACCTTCGTAGCTGCCGCGAGGATAGATCCCGCACAGCACTTTCATCAGCGTTGATTTCCCCGAACCATTTTCACCGCATAACGACACCACTTCCCCGGCATTCAGCCGCAGGCTGACGTTATCCACGGCCTTAACCGCGCCAAAGGCTTTGGTGATGTTCTTCATTTCGAGTAACCAGGACATAGAGACTCCGCAAAAGCGATATCCGGCAGGACGAAAATGACGCCCCGAGGCGGGGCGTCAGCCATTACAGTTCACTCTTTTTGTGGAAACCGTCTTTAATCACCGTGGCGTCAATATTCTCTTTATTGACTTCAATTGGCGTTAACAGGCGCGAGGGGACATCTTTTAAGCCGTTATTCAACGTGGCGTCAGCCTTGGGTTGCTGGTCATTGCCTAATTCAACGGCGATTTCGGCAGCGCTAGTGGCAAGCGTGGTAATCGGTTTATAAACGGTCATTGTCTGGGTGCCGGAAATAATACGTTTCACGCCAGCCAGATCGGCATCCTGCCCGGAAATGGCGACTTTACCCGCCAGCCCCTGGGCGCTTAGCGCCTGGATAGCGCCGCCGGCGGTCGCATCATTGGAAGCCACTACCGCGTCAATTTTGTTGTTATTCGCCGTCAGCGCGTTTTCCATGATTTTTAACGCATTTTCCGGCAGCCAGCCGTCGACCCACTGATCGCCGACGATCTTAATTTTGCCGTCATCGACATAAGGTTTGAGCACCTTCATCTGGCCGGCGCGGAACAGCTTGGCGTTATTATCCACCGGCGAGCCGCCCATCAGGAAATAATTACCCTGCGGCACTTTGTCGACCAGGCTCTGGGCCTGCATTTCACCGACTTTTTCATTGTCGAAAGAAATATAAAAATCGATGTCAGCATTATTAATCATGCGATCGTAGGCGAGGACTTTAATTCCCTCCTGCTTCGCTTCTTTAATAACGTTGCTGAGCACCTGGCCGTTGTAAGGAATAATTACTAAAACATCGACGCCGCGATTGATCATATTTTCAATTTGCGACATTTGCGTTTCTTCGTTGCCATTGGCGGATTGCACAAATACTTTGGCACCTAATGATTCCGCTTTATTGACGAAAATATCGCGATCTTTTTGCCAGCGTTCCAGACGAAGGTCGTCGATGGCCATCCCAATCTTAACTTCTTTAGCCATGCCCGCCATGCTGGCGAGAAGGAGCGATGAGGCGCAGAGCGTAAGGCAAAGGTTCTTTATCTTCATAATAACGATACCTTTTCAAAGGGTAGGTAAGGCGTACAGGAATAAACTTCAGGTTGCAGATACGTTGCAGATTCTTAACGGGGAAGCGAGGACTGGCAATTACCTGTTCTTATTTTCGCATTATGAAATTTAGTTTGTTTTGTAATTTATGACCGCGATCGTATTTTATTCAAGAGTATGCAGGTTATTTCATTTCACATCCATCATAGGATTCCATAAATGATGTGGAGAGGAATTATTTTTGCGAGCTGGCGCACGTTTGTGGATTCTCTCAATGGCGGTGTGAAATAACGTAATTGAGGAAGGCGAAAGTGGAATTCTATATTGACGTATAACTTGTTACTCGCCGCACCCCTGAATATGGAGTTCTCTATGCAGACCTATTTCGATCAACTCGATCGCGTTCGTTATGAAGGCCCGAAATCGACTAACCCACTGGCTTTCCGTCACTACAATCCGGATGAATTAGTACTGGGTAAACGCATGGAAGACCACCTGCGTTTCGCTGCCTGCTACTGGCACACTTTCTGCTGGAATGGCGCGGATATGTTTGGCGTGGGGTCCTTCGATCGTCCATGGCAGCAGCCGGGCGAAGCGCTGGAAATGGCGAAACGTAAAGCCGAAGTGGCATTTGAGTTTTTCCATAAGTTGAATGTGCCGTATTACTGCTTCCATGATGTCGACGTTTCTCCGGAAGGCGCTTCGCTGAAAGAGTACAGCAACAACTTCGCGCAGATGGTGGACGTACTGGCGGAAAAACAGCAGCAGAGCGGTGTTAAACTGCTGTGGGGGACGGCAAACTGCTTTACCAACCCGCGTTATGGCGCAGGGGCGGCGACGAACCCCGATCCGGAAGTCTTTAGTTGGGCGGCGACTCAGGTGGTCACCGCAATGAATTCGACCCACAAGTTGGGCGGTGAAAACTACGTTCTGTGGGGCGGTCGCGAAGGCTACGAAACCCTGCTTAATACCGATCTGCGCCAGGAGCGCGAGCAGATTGGCCGCTTTATGCAACTGGTGGTTGAACACAAACACAAAATTGGTTTCCAGGGCACCCTGCTGATCGAGCCGAAGCCGCAGGAGCCGACCAAGCACCAATATGATTATGATGCCTCCACGGTTTACGGGTTCCTGAAACAGTTTGGTCTGGAAAAAGAGATTAAACTGAACATTGAAGCCAACCACGCCACCCTTGCCGGCCACTCTTTCCACCACGAGATCGCCACGGCTATTGCGCTGGGCCTGTTCGGTTCGGTGGACGCGAACCGCGGCGATGCGCAACTGGGCTGGGATACCGACCAGTTCCCGAACAGCGTAGAAGAGAACGCCCTGGTGATGTATGAGATCCTCAAGGCGGGCGGCTTCACCACCGGCGGCCTGAACTTTGATGCTAAAGTTCGTCGCCAGAGCACCGACAAATACGATCTGTTCTACGGCCATATCGGCGCGATGGACACTATGGCGCTGTCGCTGAAAGTTGCGGCGCGCATGATTGAAGACGGCGAGCTGGATAAACGCGTGGCGAAACGCTACGCCGGCTGGAACGGTGAATTGGGCCAGCAGATCCTCACAGGCCAGATGACCCTGACCGACATCGCGCACTATGCGACTCAGCATAACCTGGCGCCGCAGCACCACAGCGGGCATCAGGAACTGCTGGAAAACCTGGTAAACCATTATCTGTTCGATAAGTAATGCCGACAAAAGTGCCCGCTAAAACCGGGCACTGGCTGTAAACCATTTGTGCTGCGCCACGCTTTGCCGTGGCGTTCGCGTTAAGGAGACGCTGCATGTATATCGGGATTGATTTAGGGACCTCGGGCGTAAAAGCCATTCTGCTCAATGAACAGGGCGACGTACTGGCGACGCATACCGAAAAACTGACCGTCTCGCGCCCGCATCCGCTCTGGTCCGAACAAGATCCCGAACAGTGGTGGCAGGCGACGAATACCGCGATGCAAGCGCTGGGCGCGCAACACTCCCTGCGCGAGGTAAAAGCTTTAGGCATCGCCGGGCAGATGCATGGCGCCACGCTGCTTGATAAACAGCAGCGGGTCCTGCGTCCGGCGATTTTGTGGAATGACGGCCGCTGCGGCGAAGAGTGCATGCTGCTGGAAGAAAAAGTCGGCGCTTCGCGGCAAATCACCGGCAACCTGATGATGCCGGGTTTTACGGCGCCGAAGCTGCTGTGGGTACAGCGTCACGAAGCCGAAATCTTTAAACAGATCGATAAGGTCCTGTTGCCGAAGGATTACCTGCGGCTGCGCATGAGCGGTGAGTACGCCAGCGATATGTCCGACGCCGCCGGCACGATGTGGATGAACGTCGCGCGTCGTGACTGGAGCGATGAAATGCTCGCCGCCTGCGGGCTCAGCCGCGACAATATGCCGGCCCTCTTTGAAGGCTGCGAGGTGACCGGCCATCTGCGCGCAGAGGTCGCTCAGGCGTGGAATATGCCGCGGGCGCTGGTGGTAGCGGGCGGCGGCGATAACGCGGCAGGCGCTGTCGGTGTTGGCATGGCCGATGCGGGGCAGGCGATGTTATCGCTGGGGACCTCCGGCGTTTATTTCGCCGTCAGCGATGGTTTTCTGAGTAAACCGGAAAGCGCGGTGCATAGTTTCTGCCACGCCCTGCCGGGCCGCTGGCATCTGATGTCGGTGATGCTCAGCGCCGCGTCTTGTCTGGATTGGGCGGCAAAGCTGACCGGCCTCGGCAGCGTACCGGCGCTGATCGCCGCGGCGCAGTCGGCGGATGACAATGCCGACCCGGTGTGGTTCTTGCCTTATCTTTCCGGCGAGCGTACGCCGCACAACAATCCGCAGGCTAAAGGCGTGTTCTTCGGCCTTACCCATCAACATGGTCCCGCCGAACTGGCGCGGGCGGTGCTTGAGGGGGTGGGTTACGCGCTGGCTGACGGTATGGATGTTGTGCACTCCTGTGGTGTGAAGCCAGACAGCGTCACCCTTATCGGCGGCGGCGCGCGCAGCGCATACTGGCGGCAAATGCTCGCCGATATCAGCGGACAACAGCTGGATTTCCGCACCGGCGGCGATGTCGGCCCGGCGTTAGGCGCGGCAAGATTGGCGCAACTGGCCGTTCATCATGATGCGGCTTTCTCTGACCTCCTGCCGCAGCTACCGCTGGAGCAGGCGCATCTGCCTGATGCTCAACGGTTTGCCCGTTATGCGCCGCGTCGTGAAACGTTCCGCCAGATTTATCAGCAGCTTAAGCCGCTGATGTCATAAGTTGTTCTCGCCCCATCTATTGGGGCGAATTCCCTTCCTGAATGATTCGCTTTGCATTGATTTAATTCGCATATTTATTTATTCCGAATTGTTGATTCCAACTTGCTGAAACCGCCGCAACCGGCGATTCCCCGGTCATAATGAGGGTTACCATGGCCAGGGAGGCGCAATGAAATTAAAACGTACGACGGCAAGATTAGTCATGCTGCTGGGCTCGCTGGTTTATCTCATCGGCATCTGGCGAACGTGCCCGCTGTTCAGCGGTAAAGGCTATTTTCTTGGCGTGCTGGTGATGGGGATGTTTGCTGTCCTCACCCATCAACGAACGGAGCAGGAAGCGCAGCGAGATGATGATTTTATCTCCCTGTGCCGGTTGGTTCTGTTGCTATCGGCAGGATTGCTGTTGGTCGGCGCCTGGTTTGTTCCGGCGCCGTGGCGCGAAAAAAGTATTTACGTGATGGCATGGTTTGTCTGTATGTACGGTGCGTCAGCAACGTCTTATCCCGCTAAAGTCGCGGATAAAGCGCGCAATAACTCAGTGGAATAAACTGTCAACCGACGGTAAAGAGAGGTCGTCGGCAATGGAAACAAAAGCGACGACCTATTCACCCGCGTTTCATCTGATCTCATGGATTGCGCTGATTGGCGATTTTCAGCTCACCAACCGACGGCGATCAATTCGCTGAACCAGCGTAGACAGCGCCAGGCTACCCAACAGCGCGGCGGCGAAAATCCACACAATATCCAGCAAGGGCCAGCGGCTTAGCTCAAGGCCGCTGGCGCGCAGAGCGTGAATAAACAATGCGTGAAAGCCATAAATGCCTAATGAATGTCTGGAGATTAACGCGATACCCGGGAGCTCACGGCTATTGAGGATGTTTTTGCCCAAGGTGAATAACGAGATTGCGCAGATAAACACAGCCGGCCCGCAATACAGATACCAGGTATCGCCAAAATCGCCTCGCCATTGCAGTTCATGCAGCGTGCCGCGTGAAATGACCCACACCGCGGCGGTAAACAGCAGCGCGCACATCAGGGTCAATCCTCTTCTGTCGGTATTCATGGCGCCGATCGCCCGGCCCAGTATCCCGTACAGTACGTAGTAAAAGGTATCGCCGTTGATATAGAGGTTTATCGGTAGCCATTCAATGCCGCCCGCCTTGATGCTTACCATATTGGGGTTGGCGATGAGGCCAATCACCAGCATCAGCGCCAGCAGCATTTTGCCGCTGACCTGCTTCACCTGAATCAGCGGCGAGAGCAGATAAATCACCACAATGGCAAAGAAAAACCACAGGTGATAAAACACCGGCTTCTGCAGTAAATTTTTTAATGACAGCTCAACGTTGATGTGGGTAAACAGGGTGATATAGAGCAGCGCCAGCGCGCTATAGAACAGAATACACAGCGCGATGCGCAGATAATGGCGGGGCTGGGCGCTGCGTTCGCCAAAAAACAGATATCCTGAAATCATGAAAAAAAGCGGGACGCTGACCCGCGATGCCGAGTTAAGCAGATTCGCGATATCCCATTCGAACAAGCTGATGCTATGAGGATGGGTAATGTACCAGGTGGTACTGTGAATCATTACTACCATCAGGCATGCTATGCCGCGCAAGTTGGTAATCCAGCTTATTTTTTCCTGCATCTGTACCTCATTGGCCCCTGCGTAAAAAGAGTCTGACTCTCGTCGTTTGTCGTCATCACAATGGAATATTCTGAGTTTTTCGCCACACTCTTGTAGAGCATCAGTGAGATTCGCAAAATGTTTGGCTAGTTTTACATGGTCTGCACGATAACAATTGGCTAACAAGGCGGTTGAGAAAAATGGTGATGAAATATTTCGTATCTGCCCTGGCGGCGCTGCTGCTGGTCGGCTGCAGCCAGACACCTGCTCAACCCGTTCAAAAAGCGCAAAAAGCACGTATTACGCCGCAAACTACGCTGAATATGGAAAAATTATGCAAGGATCAGGCGGCGTTACGTTACAGCACCGACACCCGTCGCGTCGACGTCAATCATTTCGAGCAGTTCCAGGCAAGCTATGAGCTTTCCGGTCTGACTTCGCGGAATGAACGCTTTGTCTGTTCTTTTGATCCAGACGGCCAGTTTTTACATCTTTCTGTGCGCTAAATGCGGCTTAAACGCCGCACGATGGCGCCGCTTTGCTCAAATTTCGCTAAACAAAGGCCGTTTCATACTGTATATCTCGCAGCCAGCGGGTATACTGATCCCTTCCTTTAAATCCACACGTATCCAGCACGAAATAATATGCAAAAGTTTGATACCAGGACCTTCCAGGGCCTGATCCTGACCTTACAGGATTACTGGGCTCGTCAGGGCTGCACCATTGTTCAACCACTGGACATGGAAGTCGGCGCCGGCACATCCCACCCAATGACCTGCTTACGCGCGTTGGGGCCAGAGCCGATGGCGACCGCCTACGTACAGCCTTCTCGTCGCCCGACCGATGGCCGCTATGGCGAAAACCCGAACCGCTTACAGCACTATTACCAGTTCCAGGTGGTGATTAAGCCGTCCCCGGACAACATTCAGGAACTGTATCTCGGATCTCTGAAAGAGCTGGGTATGGATCCGACTATCCACGACATCCGCTTCGTTGAAGATAACTGGGAAAACCCGACTCTGGGCGCCTGGGGATTGGGTTGGGAAGTGTGGCTGAACGGTATGGAAGTAACGCAGTTTACGTACTTTCAGCAGGTTGGCGGGCTGGAGTGTAAACCGGTCACCGGCGAAATTACCTACGGCCTGGAGCGTCTGGCGATGTACATCCAGGGCGTGGACAGCGTATACGATCTGGTCTGGAGCGATGGCCCGCTGGGTAAAACCACTTACGGCGACGTTTTCCACCAGAACGAAGTGGAACAATCCACCTATAACTTTGAATATGCGGACGTAGACTTCCTGTTCACCTGCTTCGAGCAGTACGAGAAAGAAGCGCAGCAACTGCTGGCGCTGGAAACTCCGCTGCCGCTGCCAGCCTACGAGCGTATTCTCAAAGCCGCCCATAGCTTTAACCTGCTGGATGCGCGTAAAGCCATCTCCGTCACCGAGCGTCAGCGCTATATTCTGCGTATCCGCACCCTGACTAAAGCAGTGGCAGAAGCTTACTATGCTTCCCGTGAGGCCCTTGGCTTCCCGATGTGCAACAAAGACAAATAAGAGGCGGCCATGTCTGAGAAAACTTTCCTGGTGGAGATCGGCACCGAAGAGCTGCCACCAAAAGCACTGCGCAGCCTGGCTGAATCCTTCGCTGCCAACTTTACTGCGGAACTGGACAACGCTGGCCTCGCGCACGGCGCCGTCGAATGGTTTGCCGCGCCGCGCCGTCTGGCGCTGAAAGTGGCGAATCTGGCCGCCTCGCAGCCGGATCGCGAAGTCGAAAAACGCGGCCCGGCCATTGCCCAGGCGTTTGACGCTGAAGGTAAACCAAGCAAAGCGGCCGAAGGCTGGGCGCGCGGCTGTGGTATTACCGTCGATCAGGCTGAACGTTTGACCACCGATAAAGGCGAATGGCTGTTGTATCGCGCCCACGTTAAGGGGGAAAGCGCGCAAACGCTGCTGCCGAACATGGTTGCGACCTCGCTGGCTAAGCTGCCGATCCCGAAACTGATGCGCTGGGGCGCTTCTGACGTTCACTTTGTGCGTCCGGTTCACACCGTGACCCTGCTGTTGGGCGATCAGGTTATCCCGGCGACCATTCTGGGTATCGCTTCCGACCGTATCATCCGCGGGCACCGTTTTATGGGCGAGCCGGAATTCACCATCGACAATGCCGACCAGTATCCGCAGATTCTGCTGGAGCGCGGTAAAGTGATGGCCGACTACGCCGAGCGTAAAGCCAAAATCAAAGCGGATGCTGAAGCGGCGGCGCGTAAGATTGGCGGTAACGCTGACCTGAGCGAAAGCCTGCTGGAAGAAGTGACCTCGCTGGTCGAATGGCCGGTAGTGCTGACGGCGAAGTTTGAAGAGAAATTCCTCGCGGTGCCATCCGAAGCGCTGGTTTACACCATGAAGGGCGACCAGAAGTACTTCCCGGTTTATGCAAACGACGGCAAACTGCTGCCGAACTTCATCTTCGTGGCGAATATCGAGTCCAAAGATCCACAGCAGATCATCTCCGGTAACGAGAAGGTCGTTCGTCCGCGTCTGGCCGATGCCGAGTTCTTCTTCAATACCGACCGTAAAAAACGTCTGGAAGATAACCTGCCGCGTCTGGAAACCGTGCTGTTCCAACAGCAGCTGGGAACCCTGCGCGACAAGACCGATCGCATTCAGGCGCTGGCGGGCTGGATTGCCGAGCAAATCGGCGCTGATGTTAACCATGCGACCCGCGCGGGTCTGCTGTCCAAGTGTGACCTGATGACCAATATGGTCTTCGAGTTCACCGACACGCAGGGCGTGATGGGGATGCACTACGCGCGTCATGACGGCGAAGCGGAAGACGTCGCAGTGGCGCTGAACGAGCAGTATCAGCCGCGTTTTGCCGGCGATGCGCTGCCGTCTAACCCGGTTGCCTGCGCGGTGGCTATTGCCGACAAGATGGACACCCTGGCGGGTATTTTCGGTATCGGCCAGCATCCGAAAGGCGATAAAGACCCGTTTGCGCTGCGTCGTGCCGCGCTGGGCGTGCTGCGTATCATCGTTGAGAAGAACCTGAATCTCGATCTGCAAACGCTGACCGAAGAAGCGGTGCGTCTGTACGGCGAGAAACTCACTAACGCCAACGTCGTTGATGACGTCATCGACTTCATGCTGGGACGCTTCCGCGCCTGGTATCAGGACGAAGGCTACGGCGTTGACACTATTCAGGCGGTACTGGCGCGTCGTCCGACCCGCCCGGCGGATTTCGATGCGCGCATGAAGGCCGTGTCGCACTTCCGTACGCTGGAAGAGTCCTCCGCCCTGGCGGCGGCAAACAAGCGCGTATCCAACATCCTGGCGAAATCCGACGAGACCCTGAACGATATCGTTCATGCCTCGGTGCTGAAAGAAGCGGCGGAAATTAAGCTGGCCGGTAATCTGGTGGTGCTGCGTGATAAACTCCAGCCTTACTTCGCCGAAGGCCGTTATCAGGATGCGCTGATTGAGCTGGCTGCGCTGCGCGAGCCGGTAGATGAGTTCTTCGAAAATGTGATGGTTAACGCTGAAGACAAAGATGTCCGCATCAACCGTCTGACGCTGCTGTCCAAACTGCGCGAGTTGTTCCTGCAGGTTGCGGATATTTCACTGCTGCAGTAACTATCTCGAGAAAGGTCAAAAGCCTGCCATCCGGCAGGCTTTTTTTTGCCTTATTGCAATGGTGAAAAAATAATCTTGAAATCCAGGCTCGGGCCTGGCTATCCTATGCCCCGACGAATCCCTCGTCTCACTGGAGCGCACACGACAAATGAACAAACACGACTGATGAATTTCACGCCTTACCTCGCAAACGCTGCGGGTAGGGGAGTATTGATTTCATTCAGGAGTGCTTATGGCTCATTGTGCCCACACCCCCTCTTTTGTTTTACATCAGGTCACCTGTCAGTTCGCGACGGGACAGACGCTTTTTGGCCCGCTGAATTTATCGCTGGAACCGTTGCTTTGTGGCCTTGTCGGGCGAAATGGCGTTGGTAAGACACGCCTGTTGCGTCTGCTGGCGGGCCTTGATTCTCCTTCCGGCGGGCATATCGAACGGTCAGCCACCGTTGCCTGGGTGGCGCAGCAACCGACCCTCACCGCCGGGACAACCGTTGCCTCGCTATTGGGTTATGCGTCCCTATTCGACGCCCTGTCCCGCCTTGAACAGGGAAAAGGGCTGGCAAATGACTTCGAACTGTTGGATGGCCGTTGGGATCTGCCCGACCGCCTGAGTTCAGCCTTCTGCGATGCCGGGCTCCCGGCATTCGCCGCCGATCGTCCTGCCTTTTCGCTCAGTGGTGGCGAACGAATGAAGGCGCTACTGTGCGGCGCATTCGTTTCTGGCGCGGACTATCTGCTGTTGGATGAACCCACCAACCATCTCGATCGTCTGGGCCGGGAGTGGCTGTATCAACAGCTGAAACTCTGGCGGGGCGGGGCCTTAATCGCCAGCCATGACCGTGAATTGCTGGCCCTGATGCCGAGGATTATTGAGCTGACGCCGGCGGCGCTGCGCAACTACGGCGGCAATTATGCTGAATATCAGCAGCAGCGTGAAGCGGAGCAACAGGCTGCCCGCTCGGCGCTGGAACATGCCGCAATCGAACGGCGGCGCACCCGGGCGCGGATGCAAAAGGAGCATGATGCGGCCCAGCGGCGTTCGGCGCAGACGCTGCGTACCGTCGATACGCTGAATATCGCCTCTTTCGAGCGTGTGAAGTACAAAGGGGCGGCAAAAGAGCGTCCTGGCACGCTGCGCCGTCAGCATCGCGAACAGAACTGTAGTCTGAATGCCGCTGTGCACCAGGCACGGGAGCGGGTAGAAGAAGATAATCCGGTGATGTTCACACTGCCTGGCAGTGAAGTGGCTGCCGGCAAGCAGGTACTGGTGCTGGAATCGCTGCAGTTGGCTCACTCATCCCCCGCGCCGCTCGACTGGCGGGTGGATGGCCCGATGCGCATCGCGCTAAAGGGGCCAAACGGCTGTGGCAAAACAACATTATTGAAAACCCTGATGGGGCTGGAGCAGGCAACCGCTGGCGACATCCGGCTGTCGGTGAGTGCGGCGTATCTCGATCAGCATCTGACGCAGCTGGATTTATCATTGTCGGTGATGGCGCACCTTAACCTGGGCGATACCCCACTGGATGAGGGAGTACTGCGTAGCCGTCTGGCGCAGCTCCAGTTGGGAGCTGACAAGGTCAGTCTTCCGCTGGCGGCGTTAAGCGGCGGCGAACGCCTGAAAGCGGCGCTTGCCTGCGTGCTCTGGCGGCGGGACTCAACTCAATTGCTGCTGCTGGATGAGCCAACCAATCACCTCGATCTGGCGTCGACCCAGGCAATTGAAAGCGCGCTGGCGACGTTTCCCGGCGCGATGCTGGTGGTATCGCATGACGAGGCATTTTTACAGGGTCTGAAGCTGACCCATTGTCTGGAGTGGGGGGAAACGGGCTGGCATTTTGCCGCCCTCTGAATGACAACAGGCGCCATCTGCTGATGGCGACTGTTGACGACAGATAAAAAAAATCCCCGCCATAAGGCAGGGATTTATTATTCTTAGCGGCTTGAACTTACAGAGAAGTTACGTTGCCAGCTGCCGGGCCTTTAGCGCCGCTTTCGATGGTGAAGGAAACTTTCTGACCTTCGTCCAGGGATTTGTAGCCATCGTTCTGGATAGCAGAGAAGTGTACGAACACGTCTTTAGAGCCATCGTCAGGAGTGATGAAGCCGAAGCCTTTGTCAGCGTTGAACCATTTTACGATACCAGTCATTTTACCGGACATAGTGAATTACCTTTAAAAAAATTAGTGAGCCTTGCGGCGTAGTGGTCTGGACTACAGATTTAAAGCGATAAAGGGAAAGTTCACTACGGGGATATCTAATGGATAACCTTTGAAGGACTGCTCTATTCGACTGCTCTGTGGTCTGTACATCAAACCTGCGAGCATTAACGCATGTTCTCAGTCGGATAGCAAACTTTTTTTCATCAGGATATAAAACGGCCCTGCATCAGGACCGTTACCAAAAGAAGATAGTAAACCAGTTTTTCAATCTATTAGCTGCCTTGAGAGCTGTGGATTGGCCATCATCAGGCGCATCAATTTGAGCTCCGTGGATGAAGGTTTTACCCGTCGCGATTCCCACTCTTCAACCATCGCGACGCTGACGCCCATAGCATTGGCGAAATCATCTGTCTTAAGGCCTGTGCCCTTACGCAGCCGTTCGAATTCATTAAAAACGCTTGGGGTACGGGCGTGCGTAGCCGTTTGCGGCTGGTCTTTAAAAACAATCTGTTCCAGGTTACTCAACAAATCAAATACGGGATCTTTATATTCCATTGAGAGCTCCTATTCTGTCTCACTGCGGAGAGGAAAATACATCGAGCCATTTAAGAATAGTCGCAAAAGCAAGGAAAATAATAACCGAAGTGATTATTTATCGGCGTGGTTTCGTTAATCACCTGGAAAAGCGGCGTGCGTAAAAGCTAAGGGGATGATTACTAAGAGTGTCAGCAGCTTTGGAAAATTTATGTAAATGATGGTTAGCGGCAAGAAAAAGCCAGCGCAGAGCGCTGGCTGGATTGATTAGGCTTTCTGTAGGTTTTTACCGTCATTTGGCTTAACGGCAGGTTGGCGCTGGCTCAGTTTGTATTTCACTACCAGGGCGATGGCGGATAAAAACGCCGGGATCGCCAGCATCGTGAAGATGGTTTCAAACGACAATTGCGCCTGCATCAGGAAAGCGCCGCTGAAGGCGCCGAGGATCCCGCCGAAGCGGCCGATACCGAGCATCCAGGCAACGCCGGTGGCGCGGCCCTGGGTTGGATAGAACCCGGCAGCCAGCGCCGGCATTGATGATTGCGCGCCGTTCATAATGCTGCCAGCGATAAACACCATTACCCCCATCAACAGCAGATTGCTGGTTGAGAAACCCACCAGGCAAACAAAGACGCCGGTGAGCAGCCAGCCGACGGCAACCACTTTGTTAGGGTTGATCTTATCCATTAGCGCGCCGAGGATCAGCACGCCAATCCCGCCGCCGAGCGGGAACAGGGCGGTGATGATAGAAGCCTGGCCCATCGAGGCGCCGGTCTCGCGGATAAGCAGCGGCAGCCAACTGGTCAGCAGATAGAAAATCAGCAATCCCATAAAATAGGTCAGGCACAGCATCACGGTGCCCACGGCGTAGCGCGGGGAGAAAATCACGCCAATGGCTGACTTTTCCTTCACCTGGCCTGCTTCACGTAGCTCAAATTCAACCGCATCCGGCAACGGCGCGATACGCTTCAGGATGGCGGCGATCCGCTGCGCCGGCTGCCGTTTCACGACCATATAGCGTGCGGATTCCGGTAGCAGGAACATTAACGCCACGGCCAGCAGCAGCGGCATCACGCCGCCAAGCACCAGCACGCTTTGCCAGCCATAATGCGGGATCATCCAGGCCGACAGAAAACCTCCCAGCGACGACCCCATTGGGAAGCCGACGAACATCAGGTTTACCATCAGCGCGCGGCGGCGTTCCGGAGCATATTCGCTCATTAGCGTCGCGGCATTCGGCATTGCCGCGCCTAAGCCCAATCCGGTGAGGAAGCGCAATAATGTCAGTTGGTTAAGGCTGCTGGCAAACGCGGTTAACAAACTAAAGCCGCCGAACACCAGGATCGACATAATCAGCACTTTCTTGCGGCCAATACGATCGGCGAGCGGCCCGGCCGTCAGCGCGCCGACGGCGAGCCCGACCAGAGCGGCGCTCATTACCGGGCCCAACGCGGATTTCTCAACCCCCCATTCCTGTACCAGGTCTGAGGCGATAAAACCAATAATCGCGGTATCAAATCCGTCCATCGCGACGGTAATAAAACATAAGGCGAGAATCATCCATTGGTACTTCGTGAATGGATGTTCGTTGATAAAAGCCTGAATATCGATGGTTGTTTTCTTCATACGGCATTCCTGGCAGGCTGAGCGGGGGACAGAGGTATTGTTATAGTCTCCCTCGCTGTCATTGATGTTGTTTGTGCGATAATCGAACATAACGCCGTTAATCGCTCATTAATCAAACCATTGAACCTGCCTGTAGACAATGTGCCGCCTTCAGGAAGCGTGCGATTATCGTCCGCTTTGCGTAATTCCTTCGCCGGTAATTTTATTAATTTTAATTAAATCAAAAAGATATTTATTATTTTTTTGGCTTAAGTTATCGCGTTAAATGTGATGAACTTAACAGCGGGCCTGGCTGGCGCCGGGAAGGCGAAAAAGGGTATTTTCCGCGGTAAGATTATCAGGAAAGGGTATCCTGCAAGGCCGTCCTGGACTATCCTTGTCAGCGTCTGGCACGCGTGTGCCTGTTTGCGCTTTTTTTGGCTGAAGGAGTAAAAAAATGGCGACAGGAAAGTCCTGCTCTCGCTGGTTTGCGGCCGTTGCGGCCATATTAATGGTGGTTAGCCTGAGTGGGTGTTTTGATAAAGAAGGCGATCAGCGCAAAGCGTTCATCGACTTCCTGCAGAATACGGCGATGCGTAGTGGCGAACGTCTGCCTACGCTGACCGCCGATCAGAAAAAACAGTTCGGCCCCTTCGTGTCCGATTATGCGGTGATTTACGCTTATTCACAGCAGGTCAGCCAGGCGATGGATGCGGGTCTGCGCCCGGTGGTTGATAGCGTTAACGCCATTCGCGTGGCGCAGGATTATACCACTCAGCGTGAGCCGCTGCGGCAGGCTAACGGCGCGCTGGGCGTGCTGAGCCAGCAGCTGGAAAACGCCAAAATGCAGGCGGATGCCGCGCATGGCGCGCTGAAGCAGGCTGATGATCTTAAGCCGGTTTATGACCAGGTGTTTAATAAAGTCGTGACGGCGCCGGCGAATGCGCTGCAGCCGCTGATTCCGGCCGCGCAGGTCTTTACTCAGCAACTGGTCCAGGTGGGTGATTTTGTCGCTCAGCAGGGGACGCAGGTGAGCTTCGTGGCTAACGGTATTCAGTTCCCGACGTCTCAGCAGGCAAGCCAGTACAATGCGCTGATTGCTCCGCTGGCCGCTCAGCATCAGGCCTTTAATCAGGCCTGGACGGCGGCGGTTAACGCCACGCGTTAATCGGTATATCGCTGTTCTCCCGGCTGACGGCGTAAGCGCCGCCGGCCGGGCTTCTGCTTTCCTCGCTTACTTCACCTGCGGGTTCACGCAGTTCTTCTCAACCTTGCCGTTCAATGCGTCAATCAGGTTATCTACCGCGCAGGCCGCCATGTTATAGCGGGTCTCGTGGGTGGCGGAACCAATGTGCGGCAGCGCGACCACGTTCGGCAGCGTCAGCAGCGGCGAATCTTTTGCCAGTGGTTCATGTTCAAAGACGTCAAGACCGGCAGCGTGGATCTCACCGGCCTGCAGCGCCGCAATCAGCGCCTGCTCGTCAACGACCGGACCGCGCCCGGCGTTAATGAAGATGGCGGAAGATTTCATTTTGGCAAACTGCGCTTCGCCGAACAGGTGGTGGGTCTCTTCGCTCAGCGGCAGAATGAGGCAGACGAAATCCGCTTCCTGTAACAGGGTATCGAGATCGCAGTAGCGCGCATTGAAGCGCTCTTCCGCCTGCGGATGTTGCCGGCGAGCGTTATACAGAATCGGCATGCCGAAACCGAAGTGGGCGCGCTGCGCCAGCGCCATGCCAATGCGGCCCATGCCGACGATGCCCAGGGTTTTATGGTGTACATCGCAGCCGAACCAGTCCGGCCCGATGCTCCTGGTCCATTCGCCCGCTTTCACGCGTTCAGCGACCTCAACCACCCGACGCGCGGTGCTCAGCACCAGCGCCATCACCGTATCGGCGACGGTTTCGGTTAGCACGGTCGGCGTATGCATCAGCAAAATCTTGCGCGCGTTCAACGCATCGACATCAAAATTGTCGTAGCCGACAGACACGGTAGAGGTCGCACGCAGCTTCGGCATTTTCTCCAGTAACGCGGCGTCAACCTTTTCACTCGAACCCAGTAAACCTTCCGCCTGGGCGAAGGCCTCCGCGTGCTGTGAAACGGTTTCCGGACGCAGGTTTTTCACCTGGGTGACGGAAAAGTGTTCCTCCAGACGGTGTAACAGATCGTCGGGGAGCGTTTTATAGAGAATGACAGACGGCTTCATGCGAATCTCCGTAGCGTAAGTAGTTCAGGCGTGATGAGCGCCAAGCGGAAGTTTTTGATTCTTAGCAGGCTTAACAATTAAAGTAAGCCATACCGAGGCGAAAAGCGCCACACCCATGAAAATGTACGAGGCGGACGGGCTGCCGGTTGCGCCGTTGAGATAGCCGACGAACCACGAACCAAAGAAAGAACCCAGCGCTCCCATACTGTTGATCAGAGCCATCGCGCCGCCGGCGACGTTGCGTGGCAGCATCTCCGGGATAATCGCAAAGAACGGGCCATACGGGGCATACATGGCCGCGCCAGCGATCACCAGCAGGGTATAAGAGACCCAGAAATGGTTGGCGCCGACGGCCCAGGAGCCGATGAACGCCAGCCCGCCAATGAGCAGCAGCGGCCAGACAAACAGCTTACGGTTCTGCATCTTATCGGAAGCCCAGGAGACGGCAATCATCGCAATCGTTGCCGCCAGATAGGGTACTGAAGAGAGCCAGCCTACTTCGACCATCCCCATGTTTTCGCCGCCGCTGCGGATGATTGACGGCAGCCACAGTACGAAACCGTACACGCCGATGCTCCAGGCGAAATATTGCATACACAGCAGCACCACGTTGCGTGAACGGAAGGCTTCGCCATAGTTACGTACCGCTTTGATGCCCTGCTGTTCGCGCTCCAGTTGTTCCTGCAGCGCCGCTTTTTCACTTTCCGCCAGCCAGTTCACCTGCGACGGTTTGTCTTTCACCAGTACCCACCAGCAGAAGGCCCAAATCACAGCAGGGATCCCTTCAATGATAAACATTTCACGCCAGCCAAAGGCCTGGATCAGATAACCCGATACGACCGACATCCACAGTACGGTGACCGGGTTACCGAGGATCAGGAAAGTGTTAGCGCGTGAACGCTCTGATTTGGTGAACCAGTTACTGATGTAAATCAGCATCGCCGGCATGACCGCCGCTTCCACCACGCCAAGGATAAAGCGGATGGCCGCCAGCGCCGGGATGTTATGCACCACGCCGGTTAGCGAGGCGCAGCCGCCCCACAGGATAAGGCAGATAAAGATAAGTTTACGCACGCTGCGGCGTTCAGCGTAAATCGCTCCTGGGATCTGGAAGAAGAAGTATCCAAGAAAGAAAAGGGCGCCAAGCAGCGATGAGATGCCTTTGGTGATGCCAAGGTCTTCGGTAATGCCCGCGGCCGATGCGAAGCTGAAGTTGGCGCGGTCAAGGTACGCCAGGCTATACGTGATAAACACGATAGGCATGATGTACCACCAACGTTTTGCTGCATTTGTTGAACTGTTCATAGGCTTGCCTCTGTCAATGAGGTGACATACGCCCGCCGGAACGGGCGCTGCTGTGCCGCGCTGCATGTAGGGTACAGGACGGCTGTTTTAGGTGAAAAGATTATTCGCCCAGCGCTTCGCGGGTGGGCAGCCCTTCGCTATCGCCCTGTACCTGAATGGCCAGCGAGCCAATTTTGTTACCGCGGTTCACGGCTTGCGTCAGCGTTTTGCCTTCCAGCAGCGCGCTGATTACGCCAACGGCAAAGCCATCACCCGCGCCGACGGTATCCACCACGTTGTCGACTTTAATGGCTGCGATGGCGCCCTGTTCGCCGTTGGCGGTCTTGAACCATGCGCCGTCGCAGCCGGTTTTAATCACCACCGCCTTAACGCCGCGCGACAGATAGAAATCAGCGATACCTTCCGGCGTCTGCTGGCCGGTAAGAATCACGCCCTCTTTTAAGCCTGGCAAAACCCAGTCAGCCTGGAAGGCGAGGCGGTTCAGTTTCTCCACCATCTCGGCTTCGCTTTTCCACAGTACCGGGCGCAGGTTTGGATCAAATGAGAGGGTTTTCCCTTCGGCTTTCATCACCCTGGCCGCATGTTCCAGCAATGCATACGAGCTGTCGGACAGCGCGGCGGCGACGCCGCTTAAGTGCAAATGGCGGGCGCTGGTGAAGTAATCAGCGCGGAAATCTTCCGTCGACAGATGGCTGGCAGCCGATCCTTTACGGAAATATTCCACGATGGGATCGGTTCCATTTTCGACTTTAGATTTCATCTGGAAGCCGGTAGCGTAGCGCTCGTCAACGGCCACGCCGCGCGCGTCGATGCCTTCTTTGGCCAGCGAATTCAGCACGAAGCGGCCAAAGCTATCGTTGCCGACGCGGCTCACCCAGCCCACCTTCAGCCCCAGGCGCGCCAGGCCGGTCGCCACGTTCAGTTCAGCGCCGGCGACGCGTTTGATAAAGCGTTCAACCTCCGCCAGTTCGCCGGTTTCGGTGGCGACAAACATCGCCATGGCTTCGCCAATGGTAATGACATCTAAGTTTTCCATGGCTTAATCCTCGCGTAACAGATCAACGTAATGGCGGGTGACGGCGGTCAGGTCGTCGCCGACCAGCGGGAATTCAATACCGCGCGGCGCGTCGGCGGGCAGGTTATCGAGCAGCGCCAGCCAGCGAGCGTCCGCCTGGTCCGGTGGGACGGCGCGATACTTCTCATGATGAGGCTCCGCCGCCTTCACATGAATATAGCTGACAGCGGGGGCGAGATGGCGCGCGGCTTCTTCCGGCGAATCGCCAACCCACAGCCAGTTTCCCATGTCGAAAGTCAGCGTCACCGGCATCTGATGGACCCGGCAGGCGGCTTTGAAGCGCTGCATTGGCGCCAGTTGGCCGCAATCGGTCTGGTCATTTTCCACCACCAGCGCCATGCCGCTGGCGCTCAGAATGTCGCGCAGCGTCTCCAGCTGTTGGTTATGGATGAAATTACCGAGGGAGAGCTTCAGCCACAGGGCGTTGAGGGTTTGCGCTTCTTCAAGTAACGACGGGAGATGGGGATTGAGCTCGCCGTTGTTGGTGAACAGCGCTTGTGGCGCGGAGTAGCAGGCCAGCAGCCCCTGTTTTTCAATGTCGGCCGCCAGCGTCGGCAACTGCTTCAGTTCCGCCGCGCTGAACAACTCGCGGCGAATTTCCACGCCATCGGCGCCGGAACCGGCGATAAAGGGTAATACGGCGGACTGCCCGCCAAGCGCTTTAACGTGGTCGTTGCCATAAGCGGCGGTGACGACAATGATTTTTCTGGCCATTGAACAAACTCCTGGCGTGGTGGGGCTTAACTCCCTATTACGCTAGATGGTACCGGTTCCAAAAGAAAGGCCAGGATGTTTAATTTATGATCGTCATCACGATGAATCGTTAACGAGACGTTGATCCCCGGACAATAAGCTCGCCGGAGAAGACCCGCTCGCAGATGGGGTCGCTGCCGCCTTCGATACGCCTGACGACCTGTTCGACCGAAGCATAGCCAATTTGCCAGGTTGGCTGTTTGAGGGTGGTAATACCGACGCCCGCCAGCTCCGCCCATTCCAGCTCATCGAAGCCCAGCAGGCCAATATCGCTGCCCCAGATGAGGTCAACGCGCTTCAGTGAACGGGCGACCTGTAACGTCAGGGCGCCATTGGCGGAAATCACCGCTTTGCGCATTCCGCGGTGGCGGGCGTGGAACTGGCGCAGGACGTTATCCATCATGGCGCCGTCGTTGAGCGGCACCTCGGCGTTTTCCGCCACCACGCCAGCATAGCGCTGTAGGGTCGCGCGAAAGGCGTCCAGGCGCTCGCGGCGGGTGTTTACGGAGCCGATTGGCTCGCTTAAAAACAACAGCGCTTCAAAACCCTTTTCCACCAGATGTTCGGTGGCGGTGGTGGCGGCCTGAGTGTTATCCAGCCCCACGACATCACAGGCGAAATCGGGGATTTTACGGTCGATAAGCACCATCGGTAGCGAGGATTGCTGCAGGCGGTTGAGGCCTTCTTCGCGCATGCCGACTGCATTAACCACAATCCCTTCAACCTGATAGCTACGCAGCAGGTCAAGGTAATGCAGCTCCTGATCGACCTCGTTGTTGGTATTACACACCAGCAAGGTGAAGCCTTTTTCGCGGCAGGCGGCTTCAATCCCGCTTAACACGTTCACGGAGTAAGGGTTGGTGATATCGGCGATGATCAGGCCAATCAGGCGGGTACGGCCATGTTTGAGGCCACGGGCCATCAGGCTGGGACGGTAGTTGAGCTCGGCAATCGCTTTTTCAATCCGCGCCAGCAGATCGTCGGAAAGCAGATGCTTTTCGCCGTTGAGATAGCGTGAAATGCTGGTTTTACCGGTCTTCGCGGCTTTCGCCACGTCGCTGATGGTTGCTCGCGCCGCTTTCGCCATGATGGCTTCCTTTGCTGAAAATCTGCCAACACCTTAGCGCGAAAAATAGCGATATCAAGCATTTTGCCCGGCAGGGAGGCTGCCGGGCCGGAAACGAGAAGATTACTGCAGCGGGCTGAGGGTAATTTCCACGCGACGGTTCTGCGCTTTGCCTTCCGCCGTGCTGTTGCTGGCGATCGGGTTCGCCGGGCCCATGCCGGTAGTGCGAATACGGTTGGCCGCTACGCCCTGAGTGATGAGCGCGCTGGCGACGCTGTCGGCACGCTGTTGCGACAGACGCATGTTGAGATCGTTGCTACCGGTGCTGTCGGTGTAGCCGACGACGTTAACGGCGGTTTTCTCGTACTCTTTCAGCACCATCGCGACGCCGGTCAGGGTGTTGGCGCCTGCAGGTTTCAGGTTGGCGCTGCTGCTGTCAAAGGTGACGTTATTCGGCATGTTGAGCACGATGTTATCGCCATTTCGCGTCACGCTGACGCCGGTTCCCTGCATTTTTTCGCGCAGTTTCGCTTCCTGCACGTCCATGTAGTAACCGATGCCGCCGCCGAGCGCCGCGCCTGCCGCTGCGCCAATCAGCGCGCCTTTGCCGCGGTCATGCTTGGAAGAGGAGAGCGCGCCGACGCCTGCGCCTACTAAGGAGCCGATACCCGCGCCGATGCCGGATTTTCCCGCTTCGCGTTCGCCGGTATAAGGGTTGGTAGTACAACCAGAAATAGCCAGTGTGCCGCTAACGATAGCAGCAATCATGAGTACGCGTTTTTTCATCTTATTTCCTTAATCCTTTTTATTCTTTGCCACCGCAAGCGTGACGGTTGATTATGACGTCCGAATACGGAGAAAATTCCCCGTAGGGTATCTCTTTTTGTAAGTAACATTGAACGGTTGACTAACAAACCGTCACAACACCTGCATTCGCTGACCCAGGAGCCTGCTTTGCCAACTTTATCTGCAACTAAAACCATCTTAACCGCGGCCCACTGGGGGCCAATGCTGGTGGAGACGGATGGTGAAAATGTGATTTCGTCCCGCGGCGCGCTGGACACCCCCTTCGCCAACTCGCTGCAAACGGCGGTGCGCGAACAGGTGCACAGTAAAACTCGCGTTCGCTATCCGATGGTGCGAAAAGGCTATCTCGCCTCGCCGCAACAGCCGCAGGGCGTACGCGGCCAGGATGAATTCGTGCGGGTAAGCTGGGAGCAGGCGCTTGATCTGATTGATGCCCAGCATCGACGGATCCGCGAAAGCTACGGCCCGCAGTCGATTTTCGCCGGTTCCTATGGCTGGCGTTCTAACGGCGTGTTGCATAAGGCGGCAACCCTGCTGCAGCGCTATATGAGTCTTGCCGGGGGCTATACCGGACACCTCGGCGATTATTCAACCGGCGCGGCGCAGGCGATCATGCCTTATGTGGTTGGCGGTAATGAAGTTTATCAACAGCAAACCAGCTGGCCGCTTATCCTGGAGCACAGCGAGGTGGTGGTGTTGTGGAGCGCTAATCCGCTGAATACGCTGAAAATCGCCTGGAACGCCTCGGATGAACAGGGGATCCCCTGGTTTGATCGCCTGCGCCAGAGCGGCAAGCGGCTGATCTGTATCGATCCTATGCGATCGGAAAGCGTTGATTTCTTTGGCGAATCGATGGAATGGATCGCGCCACATATGGGTACTGACGTCGCGTTGATGCTGGGGATCGCCCATACCCTGGTCGAGCATGGCTGGCAGGACGATGAATTCCTCGCCCGCTGTACTAGCGGTTATGACATTTTCGCCCGCTATTTGAGTGGTGAAAGCGATGGCGTCGCCAAAACCGCCGAATGGGCGGCGGCAATCTGCGGCGTAGCGGCGGATAAAATCCGCGAGCTGGCGAAACTTTTCCACGAAAACACCACCATGCTGATGTCCGGCTGGGGCATGCAGCGTCAGCAGTTTGGTGAGCAAAAACACTGGATGCTGGTGACGCTGGCGGCGATGCTGGGGCAGATTGGCACGCCCGGCGGCGGTTTTGGTCTTTCTTACCACTTTGCCAACGGCGGCAACCCCACGCGCCGCGCCGCGGTGCTGGCCTCCATGCAGGGCAGCGTAGCGGGCGGCGTAGATGCGGTGGAAAAAATCCCGGTTGCCCGCATCGTTGAGGCCCTGGAAAACCCCGGCGCAAGCTATCAGCACAACGGGATGACGCGGCGCTTTCCCGACATCCGCTTTATCTGGTGGGCGGGTGGCGCCAACTTTACCCATCATCAGGATACCAACCGCCTGATTCAGGCCTGGCAGAAGCCGGAGCTGATTGTGATTTCCGAATGCTTCTGGACCGCCGCCGCGCGCCATGCTGATATCGTTTTACCGGCGACCACTTCGTTTGAGCGTAACGATCTGACCATGACCGGCGACTACAGCAATCAGCATCTGGTGCCGATGAAGCGGGTGGTCGCGCCGCGCGATGAAGCGCGCGACGATTTCGATGTTTTTGCCGATCTGAGTGAACGCTGGGAGGCGGGCGGCCGCGAACGCTTCACCGAAGGAAAAAACGATTTGCAATGGCTGGAGACCTTCTACCAGATTGCCGCCCAGCGTGGGGCGCAGCAGCAAGTGACGCTGCCGCCGTTTGCCGAATTCTGGCAAGCGAACCAGCTAATTGAAATGCCGGAAAACCCGGATAACGCCCGTTTCTCCCGCTTCGCGGCATTTCGCGCAGACCCGCAGGCTAACCCGTTAAAAACCGCGAGCGGAAAAATTGAAATTCACTCGCCGACCATTGCCGGGTTTGGCTATGCCGATTGTCCGCCGCACCCGATGTGGCTCGAACCTGACGAGTGGCACGGCAACGCCGAGGTGGGTCAGCTGCAGATACTTTCCGCCCATCCGGCGCACCGCCTGCATAGCCAGTTGAACCAGACTTCGCTGCGTGAACGCTATGCCGTCGCCGGGCGCGAACCGCTGACTATCCATCCGCTGGACGCCCAGGCGCGCAATATCGCCGACGGCGATCTGGTGCGGGTGTGGAATTCGCGTGGTCAGGTACTGGCTGGCGCAGTGGTCACGGAAGGCATTCGTCCGGGGGTGATTTGCCTGCATGAAGGCGCGTGGCCGGATATCGACCCCGATGCCGGCATATGCAAAAACGGCGCAGTGAACGTGCTGACGAAAGATATTCCGACCTCGCGTCTGGGCAATGGTTGCGCTGGGAATACGGCGCTGGCATGGCTGGAAAAATACGATGGACCCGCGCTGGCGCTTAGCGCATTTGATCCGCCGGCCAATGCATAATCCAGGTTGGGTGCTGGGTATCGTCCTGCCATGCGCAGTCTTCTATACGGAAACCTTGCGCGTGGTAGAAATTTACCGCCCGCACGTTTTTCTGATAGACCTCCAGGCTTAACCAGTCGTAGTGCTGCTTGACCTCATCAAGCAGCGCGCGGCCGATACCGTGGCGGATCGCTTGCGGGGCGACGAAAAGCGCCCCGACGAAGCGCGAATCCATCACGCTGATAAACCCTTTCAGTGCGTCATTCTCCTGCCACACCCAAGTGGCGGCGGCGGGAAGATAGACATCGCGCACAACTTCCAGGCTTTCCCGCCAGTAGCTTTCAGCAATGAACGGATGCGCGTAAATCGTGCTTTCCAGCCATAACTCGAGTAGCGGGCCGGTCTCCGTGGCATCCCATTTTTGGATCATGCTGGTCTCCCGGGGTAGCAACAGCAGCCGGTCACATGATCGTTGACTAACCCGCAGGCCTGCATAAATGAATAACAGATAGTGGAGCCGACAAATTTAAAGCCGCGCTTTTTTAGCGCCTTAGATAGCGCATCGGAGGCTGGTGTGGTGGTGGGGATTTCGGCGAGTGTCGCCGCATGGGTAATTTGCGGCTGATTATCGACAAACGACCAGACGAAATCGCTGAATGCTTCACCGTTGGCTTCCATGGCGAGAAACGCCCGCGCATTGCCGATGATGGCCTGGATCTTTCCCCTATGGCGGATAATGCCCGCATCCTGTAGCAGGCGCTCGACGTCCGCTTCATCCATGGCCGCTACGCGAACCGGGTCAAACTGGTGAAAGGCCTGACGATAGTTTTCACGTTTTTTCAGAACCGTGATCCACGAGAGCCCCGCCTGCTGGCCTTCCAGGCAGATCATTTCAAACAGCTTTTGCGGCGTTCTCTCGGCGACTCCCCATTCGTTATCGTGATACTGGATATAAAGAGGATCCTGGCTTACCCATCCGCAACGTTGCATGTTTCTCTCCCTTTCGTCAGAAAACTTTTTCATCCGCCTTGACGGCTGAAAGATAAAGATAATAGTTAATACAGGGAAACCACTTCCCATCAACTCCTTATACTTCAAGTTGCGTAGAAGTGGGCGGCAGCTCGAATTATTTTGAGTATAAAAACACAGCAACATTGCCGATTCGGCTCTTTTGGAGTCGCATTAATGATAATAAAGAAATGCAATGGCCTCCGGGGTGGGTTGATCCCGGCGTGCATCACTATCTGGGTGTCGTGTGTTTCATGCGCTAATGCCTGGCAACAGGAATATATCGCTAACGATACAAAAAGTAATACGTCCGAACGCTATACATGGGATAGCGATCACCAACCGCGTTATGAAGATATTCTCGCCGAGCGAATGAGAGCGTCAGAAGCCCCAGCAGGGCTGGCGTTGAATCAGGCCCTGGCGCCGCCTGATTTGAGTCACGGCATGAGCGTCGGATGGAACTATTCACTGGCCAGCGGCGTGACCTCCGGGCCGGTCGCCAGCTTGCGTAGCGATCTCAATCCGCCGCCAGCGACGCGTCGCGCGGGCGAAAGTATTTACGTCAACACGCTCGGCTGGCGTATGGACTATCAGCAGCTGTGGGGCGTGCATCCATGGGCGCAGGTGAGCTATAACCAGTCTATCTCTATCGACAACAATGCGTCGATTAGCCGTGGCAAAGACGGTAGCTGGGGTGACGTTACGCTGGGCGCCGATATGCCGCTGGGTTCGCATCTGGCGGCATGGGCCACGCTTTCGCAGGCAGATAATGTGCCATCGGGTGAAAATACGCTGTATCTGATGGGGGTCAGCGCCAATTTCTAAATGATTTTGTTACGCATTTGAAACGTAGTCGTTATTGTTAAATCTCAGTAACGGCGCGTTTCTGTGAGATAGCGCACACTAACTTGTTGGTGAAAATTTAGGGAATGAATGTTTTGCAATGCCATTCATTCCGCCATAAATGCATTTCATTCCTCGTTGATGGCAGTTCATGCCGTTTTCCCCCACCGGATTTGGGGATTTGGGTATTGTGGCGGCAGTTAATCCTTCAGGACATCTGCTATGAACGCTGCAAACACTCAATATACCCGTTGGCTCACGCTGATTGGCACGATCATTACGCAATTCGCACTGGGATCGGTTTATACATGGAGTTTGTTTAATAGTTCTCTGGCCAACAAACTGGACGAGCCAGTAAGCCAGGTGGCATTTTCCTTCGGCCTGTTAAGTCTTGGGCTGGCATTATCCTCTTCCGTTGCCGGTAAATTGCAGGAACGCTTTGGCGTGAAACGCGTCACCATGGCCTCCGGTATCCTGCTTGGCGCCGGCTTTTTCCTCACTGCCCATGCCAACAGCCTGATGATGCTGTGGCTGAGCGCTGGCCTGCTGGTCGGTCTGGCGGACGGCGCGGGCTATTTACTGACGTTATCTAACTGCGTGAAGTGGTTCCCGGAGCGTAAAGGTCTGATTTCCGCCTTCTCGATTGGCGCTTATGGCCTTGGCAGCCTCGGTTTTAAATTTATCGATAGTCACCTGTTGGCGACGGTCGGGCTGGAAAAAACCTTTGTTATCTGGGGCGCTATCGTGCTGGTGATGATTGTCTTTGGCGCGATGCTGATGAAAGATGCGCCTAATCATCCCGCGACGACCACCGCGAACGGCGTTGTCGAAAATGATTTCACCCTCGCTGAATCCATGCGTAAACCACAGTACTGGATGCTGGCGGTGATGTTCCTGACGGCCTGCATGAGCGGCCTGTATGTGATTGGCGTCGCCAAAGATATCGCGCAGGGCATGGTACATCTCGACGTGGCGACGGCGGCGAATGCGGTTACCGTGATTTCTATCGCCAACCTGAGCGGCCGTCTGGTTCTGGGCATCCTGTCTGATAAGATCTCCCGTATCCGCGTGATTACTATCGGTCAGGTGGTCTCTCTGGTCGGTATGGCGGCCCTGCTGTTCGCCCCGCTGAATGCAATGACCTTCTTTGCGGCGATTGCCTGCGTGGCCTTTAACTTCGGCGGCACCATTACCGTCTTCCCGTCGCTGGTGAGCGAATTCTTTGGCCTCAATAATCTGGCGAAAAACTATGGCGTGATTTACCTCGGCTTCGGTATTGGTAGTATCTGCGGTTCGCTGATTGCCTCCGTGTTCGGCGGCTTCTATGTCACCTTCTGCGTCATCTTCGCTCTGCTGATTTTGTCGCTGGCGCTCTCCACCACTATTCGCCAGCCGAAAAGCGAAATTTATCATCAAGCACACGCCTGATAGCGTCGCCCTCCCTAAGCTAATAATGCCTTACCAGCCAGATATTTTGTAAATATCTGGCTGAATCACATTCTCTCCGGATACTTTTGCCATTTGCTGTGGTCTACTTAGCGCGCTTTGTAGAGGTTTCCGATAACCAACCCAGACGCACTTAATTAATCTTCCTGTTTATATCGTTTTAAACAGGGCGGTTTCATCTCTTCGTTTCCCAGGTTTGCTTGCATGAAATACATTAAAACGATGTCGCAGCAGAAGCTAAGTTTTTGGCTTGCGCTGTACATCGGCTGGTTTATGAACGCCGCGGTGTTTTTCCGCCGCTTCGATGGCTACGCTCAAGAGTTTACCGTCTGGAAAGGGTTGTCCGGGTTGGTGGAACTGGTAGCGACGGTTCTGGTTACTTTCTTCCTTCTGCGCCTGCTGTCGTTATTCGGCCGCCGGGTATGGCGCATATTAGCGACGCTGGTGGTGCTGTTTTCCGCGGCGGCAAGCTATTACATGACCTTCCTCAACGTGGTCATTGGCTACGGTATTATCGCTTCGGTGATGACCACCGATATTGACCTGTCGAAAGAGGTCATTGGCTGGCATCTGATCCTGTGGCTGGCCGCGGTTAGCGCTTTACCGCTACTGCTTATCTGGAGCAACCGCTGCCGTAAGACGCTGCTACAGCAGGTGAAAACGCCAGGTCAGCGGGCGAAAAATATCCTGATAGTCGTGCTGGCCGGGCTGATGGTCTGGGGGCCGATTCGCCTGCTGGAAGTGCGCCAGAAGAACGTCGAGCGCAATTCAGAAGTCGATATGCCGAGCTACGGCGGCGTGATTGCCAACTCTTACCTACCTTCTAACTGGCTGTCGGCGCTCGGGCTGTACGCCTGGGCGCAGGTGGATGAGTCGTCCGATAATAAATCGCTGATTAACCCCGCGAAAAAATTCACCTACGTAGCGCCGCAGGATCTTGATGATACTTATGTGGTGTTTATTATCGGCGAGACCACCCGCTGGGATCATATGGGTATTCTCGGCTATAACCGTAATACCACGCCGAAGCTGGCGCAGGAGAAGAATCTTGTCGCCTTCCGCGGTACCTCTTGCGATACCGCCACCAAGCTGTCGTTGCGTTGTATGTTCGTGCGCGAGGGCGGGGCGGATGATAATCCGCAGCGGACGCTGAAAGAGCAGAATGTGTTTGCTGTTCTGCACCAGTTAGGCTTTGCCGGCGACCTGTACGCGATGCAGAGCGAGATGTGGTTCTACAGCAATACGATGGCCAACAATATCGCCTATCGCGAGCAGATCGGCGCCGAGCCGCACAACCGCGGCAAGAACGTGGATGATATGCTGCTGGTCGATGAAATGAAGCGCGGCATGGAGCAAAACCCGAGCGGCAAGCGTCTGATTATTCTCCATACCAAGGGGTCGCATTTTAACTATACCCAGCGATATCCACGCAGCTTTGCGCAGTGGAAACCAGAATGTGTAGGGGTGGACAGCAAATGTTCGAAGGCCGAGTTGATTAACTCCTACGATAACAGCGTCACTTATGTGGATCACTTTATCGTCAGCGTGCTGGACCAACTGCGGGATAAAAAGGCTATCGTGTTCTACGCCGCCGATCACGGCGAGTCGATTAATGAACACGAACATCTGCACGGCACGCCGCGTATGATGGCGCCGCCGGAGCAGTTCCGCGTGCCGATGATGGTCTGGATGTCGGATAAGTATCTGGCGAATCCGGATCACGCCGCCTCCTTTGCGCGCCTCAAGCAGCAGGCGGCAATGAAGGTTCCGCACCGTCACGTTGAGCTGTATGACACCATTATGGGTTGTCTTGGTTATACCTCGCCGGATGGTGGGATTAATGAGAACAATAACTGGTGTCGCGTGCCGGCAGCGGCGAAAACGGCGAAGGAATAGCAGCAGTGGCGAGATTCTCGCCGCTTGATTGATTTTTTGCTAATAAGGCATTGACGGGGGGGCATCCCAGCAGTAAGATGCGCCCCGCATTCGGTGATTGGCGCAGCCTGGTAGCGCACTTCGTTCGGGACGAAGGGGTCGGAGGTTCGAATCCTCTATCACCGACCAAATTCGAAAAGCCTGCTCAATGAGCAGGCTTTTTTGCATCTGCGGCCCGAAGAGGATGAGAACCTCCGGGGGCAGAGGTTCGACTCGAGCGTAGCGAGAGAACGTTGCGTCAGCAACGGCCCGTAGGGCGAGCCACGAAGTGGCGAGTCATCCTCTATCACCGACCAAATTCGAAAAGCCTGCTCAACGAGCAGGCTTTTTTGCATCTGCGGCCCGAAGAGGATGAGAACCTCCGGGGGGAGGTTCGACTCGAGCACTTCCCTGATTGCGGCACAAGCGCCTTATCAGGGCTACGTCCGTACAGCGCTTGGCGAACCCGGTAGCCCGGCTCAGCGCAGCGCAAGCCGGGGCGAAAACCCCGCCATAATCACAAAAATCGCATTTCCCCGCGTATCTCGCCAGCTGTTCGCTGTTTTGTGACATCTTCCATTGCATTTTTTTATCGATGAACAGATCTTTTTTCGCGAAGCTTATGGCTAACTACAGCATTTTCCGCTGTGCGTTTTAACGTTCGCGCTATTAATCGCTCACATAATGGTCACATGGGAAGAAATTTTCACCATTTTTAAGAATTGTTTATCACCAGATGTTGCAAACTATTAAGGGGTTTATTCTGGCTTAAGGCCGCTAGCATAAATTTCTCTGCTGAAAATAGCGCCACCAAGTTTTTTTAATCTTTGCCCACCGATTCTCACCCCTGACGCAAAACCCGGTTAGCTGTATTGACGTTTAACCATTCTGTTGACAGATTGTACGGCATGAGGGGCATTTCATGGAGAATCCGTACTGCAACTCAGTCGTTTTAGCGAACGGAATCCCCATCTCTCTCAACGCCTTCGGGCACCACCGACCAGACCGGGTAAAAAATAAATAAAGGTCTGGCGGCTATATGCAAACAACATCACAGTTTTGGAGCAGAATAATGAGTATTTCCTTGAAAAAGTCAGGGATGCTGAAGCTTGGTCTGAGCCTGGTCGCCATGACCGTCGCCGCAAGCGTACAAGCTAAAACCCTGGTTTATTGTTCTGAAGGTTCGCCGGAAGGCTTTAACCCACAGCTCTTCACCTCGGGTACCACCTATGATGCCAGTTCGGTGCCTATTTATAACCGTCTGGTTGAATTCAAAACCGGTACGACTGAAGTTATTCCTGGTCTTGCTGAGAAGTGGGATGTCAGCGAGGACGGTAAAACCTATACCTTCCACCTGCGTAAAGGTGTGAAGTGGCAGGATAATAAAGACTTTAAACCAACGCGCGAGCTGAATGCCGACGACGTGGTGTTCTCCTTCGACCGCCAGAAAAATGACAAAAACCCGTACCATAAAGTCTCTGGCGGCAGCTATGAGTACTTCGAAGGGATGGGCCTGCAGGACCTGATTAGCGAAGTGAAGAAAGTGGACGATAATACCGTCCAGTTCGTGCTGACTCGCCCGGAAGCGCCGTTCCTCGCTGACCTGGCGATGGACTTTGCTTCTATTCTGTCGAAAGAATATGCCGACAACATGCTGAAAGCCGGCACGCCGGAAAAAGTAGACCTTAACCCAATCGGCACCGGCCCATTCCAGCTGCTGCAGTATCAGAAAGACTCGCGCATTCTGTATAAAGCCTTCCCGGGCTACTGGGGCACCAAGCCGCAGATCGATCGTCTGGTCTTCTCCATCACTCCGGACGCTTCCGTACGCTACGCCAAGCTGCAGAAAAACGAGTGCCAGGTGATGCCGTATCCGAACCCGGCTGACATCGCGCGCATGAAGGAAGATAAAAACATCAACCTGCTGGAACAGCCGGGTCTGAACGTGGGTTATCTCTCCTTCAATACCGAGAAAAAACCGCTGGATAACGTCAAAGTTCGCCAGGCGCTGACCTACGCGGCGAACAAAGAAGCGATCATCAAAGCTGTTTATCAGGGCGCCGGCCAGTCGGCGAAGAACCTGATCCCGCCGACCATGTGGGGCTATAACGATGACGTTAAAGACTACACCTACGATCCTGAGAAGGCGAAGCAACTGCTGAAAGAAGCGGGCATGGAAAAAGGCTTCACCATCGACCTGTGGGCAATGCCGGTACAGCGTCCGTATAACCCGAACGCGCGCCGTATGGCTGAAATGATCCAGGCCGACTGGGCGAAAGTCGGCGTACAGGCCAAGATCGTCACCTACGAGTGGGGCGAGTACCTGAAACGCGCGAAAGCGGGCGAGCATCAGACCGTGATGATGGGCTGGACCGGCGACAACGGGGATCCGGATAACTTCTTCGCGACCCTGTTCAGCTGCGCCGCGGCGAAAGACGGCTCTAACTACTCTCGCTGGTGCTATAAGCCGTTTGAAGACCTCATTCAACCGGCACGCGCCACCGACGACCACAACAAGCGTATTGAACTGTACAAACAGGCTCAGGTAGTGATGCATGACCAGGCTCCGGCGCTGATCATTGCTCACTCCACCGTTTACGAGCCAGTGCGTAAAGAAGTCAAAGGCTATGTGGTTGATCCGCTTGGCAAACACCACTTCGATAACGTCTCTGTCGAATAATAAGCACGATGCCTGACCCCCTCTCCCCGCGCGGGAGAGGCGGGGGGCGTATTCCCGCTATTCGGGGAGTACTTTTGTGAGCAATACAGACGCCTTGTCACCAGGCCTGGCGTCACTATAGAGAATCCGGGTTATGTTGCAGTTTATTCTCCGACGTTTGGGACTCGTCATCCCGACATTTATCGGTATTACCCTTCTCACCTTTGCTTTCGTTCATATGATCCCCGGCGATCCGGTGATGATTATGGCGGGCGAACGTGGTATTTCCCCCGAACGTCACGCGCAGTTGCTGGCCGAAATGGGCCTTGATAAGCCGCTGTGGCAGCAATATGCCCATTATATTTGGGGCGTACTGCACGGTGATTTAGGGATCTCGCTGAAAAGCCGAATTCCCGTGTGGCAAGAGTTTGTGCCACGCTTCAAGGCCACCCTCGAACTGGGCGTCTGCGCGATGATTTTCGCCGTCGCCGTCGGTATTCCGGTGGGCGTGCTGGCTGCGGTAAAACGCGGCTCCATCTTTGACCACACTGCCGTGGGTCTGGCGCTGACCGGCTACTCGATGCCTATCTTCTGGTGGGGCATGATGCTGATTATGCTGGTTTCGGTGCAGCTGAACCTGACGCCGGTCTCCGGACGTATTAGCGATACGGTATTCCTTGACGATACCCTGCCGCTGACCGGTTTTATGCTGATTGACACCGCCATCTGGGGCGAGCAGGGCGACTTTATTGATGCCTTAATGCATATGATCCTACCCGCCATCGTGCTGGGTACGATTCCGCTGGCGGTGATTGTGCGTATGACCCGCTCATCGATGCTGGAAGTGCTTGGCGAGGATTACATCCGTACCGCACGCGCTAAGGGGTTGACCCGCATGCGGGTGATTGTCATCCATGCGCTACGCAACGCGATGCTGCCGGTAGTGACGGTGATTGGTCTCCAGGTGGGCACGCTGCTGGCGGGCGCCATTCTGACCGAAACCATTTTTTCGTGGCCAGGTTTAGGCCGCTGGCTTATCGATGCGCTACAGCGCCGCGATTATCCAGTTGTGCAGGGCGGGGTTCTGCTGGTGGCGACGATGATTATTCTCGTCAACCTGCTGGTCGACCTGCTGTATGGCGTGGTGAACCCGCGTATCCGGCATAAGAAGTAAGGGGCCATCATGTCACAAATTACAGAAAATAAAGTTGTCGCCGCACCGGTGCCAATGACCCCGCTGCAGGAGTTCTGGCACTATTTCAAACGCAATAAGGGTGCCGTCGTCGGGTTGGTGTATGTGGTGGTGATGATTATCATCGCGGTATTTGCCAACTTTCTCGCCCCTTATAACCCGGCGGATCAGTTCCGTGATTCGCTGCTGGCGCCGCCGTTCTGGCAGGATGGCGGCAGCCTGGCGCATCTGCTTGGCACCGATGACGTGGGTCGCGACATTCTCTCACGCCTGATGTACGGCGCGCGCCTGTCGCTGCTGGTGGGCTGTCTGGTAGTAGTACTGTCGCTGATCCTCGGCGTGGTGCTGGGGCTGATTGCTGGCTATTTCGGCGGGGTGGTGGACTCCGTCATCATGCGCGTGGTCGATATCATGCTGGCGCTGCCGAGCCTGCTGCTGGCGTTGGTGCTGGTGGCTATCTTCGGGCCGTCAATCGTCAATGCTTCGCTGGCGCTCACCTTCGTTGCCCTACCGCACTATGTGCGTCTGACGCGCGCGGCGGTGCTGGTGGAAGTGCACCGCGATTACGTTACCGCTTCCCGCGTGGCGGGCGCCGGCGCGATGCGCCAGATGTTCGTTAATATTCTCCCTAACTGTCTTGCGCCGCTGATTGTTCAGGCGTCGCTGGGCTTCTCTAACGCCATTCTCGACATGGCAGCGCTGGGGTTCCTCGGTATGGGCGCGCAGCCGCCGACGCCTGAGTGGGGCACCATGCTTTCCGACGTATTGCAGTTCGCGCAAAGCGCCTGGTGGGTAGTGACCTTCCCGGGTGTGGCGATCCTGCTGACGGTGCTGGCATTTAACCTGATGGGTGACGGTCTGCGTGACGCGCTCGATCCCAAACTGAAGCAGTAAGAGGTTCGAGATGGCGTTATTAAATGTAGATAAGTTATCGGTGCATTTCGGCGATGAGAATGCGCCGTTCCGTGCCGTAGACCGCATCAGCTATAGCGTGAAGCAGGGCGAAGTGGTCGGCATCGTGGGGGAATCGGGTTCCGGTAAGTCGGTGAGCTCGCTGGCGATCATGGGACTGATTGATTACCCCGGCCGGGTGATGGCGGACAAACTGGAATTTAACGGCCGCGATTTGCAGCGTATTTCGGAAAAAGAGCGGCGCCAGCTGGTGGGGGCGGAAGTGGCGATGATCTTCCAGGATCCGATGACCAGCCTCAACCCGTGCTTTACCGTCGGCTACCAGATTATGGAAGCGATTAAGGTCCATCAGGGCGGCAATAAGCAAACCCGCCGCCAGCGGGCGATCGACTTGCTGAACCTGGTGGGTATTCCTGACCCGGCGTCGCGGCTGGACGTTTATCCGCACCAGCTTTCCGGCGGGATGAGCCAGCGCGTGATGATCGCGATGGCGATTGCCTGCCGGCCAAAACTGCTGATTGCCGATGAACCGACCACCGCGCTGGATGTGACCATTCAGGCGCAGATTATCGAACTGCTGCTGGAGTTGCAGCAGCAAGAGAATATGGCGCTGGTGCTGATTACCCACGATCTGGCGCTGGTGGCGGAAGCCGCGCATAAAATTATCGTCATGTACGCGGGTCAGGTGGTGGAGACCGGTGATGCGAAAGATATCTTCCGCGCGCCGCGTCATCCTTACACCCAGGCGTTGCTGCGGGCGCTGCCGGAGTTTGCCCAGGATAAGGCGCGTCTGGCCTCGCTACCGGGTGTGGTGCCGGGTAAATACGATCGTCCTAACGGCTGCCTGCTGAACCCGCGCTGCCCCTACGCAACGGATAAATGCCGGAGCGAAGAGCCCGCGCTTGCGGATCTCGACGGCGGCCGTCAGTCAAAATGCCACTACCCACTCGATGATGCCGGGAGGCCTGGATTATGAGTACGCAAAAGGCCGCCACGCAACAACCGCTGTTGCAGGCCATTGATCTGAAAAAACACTATCCGGTGAAGAAGGGGCTGTTCGCTCCGGAACGGCTGGTGAAAGCGCTGGACGGCGTCTCCTTTACTCTTGAGCGCGGTAAAACGCTGGCGGTAGTGGGGGAGTCGGGCTGCGGTAAATCGACGCTGGGTCGTTTGCTGACGATGATTGAAATTCCCACTGGCGGCGAGTTGTATTATCAGGGGCAGGATCTGCTCAAGCACGACCCGCAGGCGCAAAAGCTGCGGCGGCAAAAAATCCAGATTGTGTTCCAGAACCCGTATGGTTCGCTAAACCCACGTAAAAAAGTGGGGCAGATTCTGGAAGAGCCGCTGTTGATTAACAGTAGCCTGAGCAAAGAGCAGCGGCGTGAAAAGGCGCTAGCGATGATGGCGAAGGTGGGCCTGAAAACGGAGCATTACGATCGCTACCCGCATATGTTCTCTGGCGGTCAGCGCCAGCGTATCGCCATTGCCCGCGGGCTGATGCTGGATCCTGACGTGGTGATTGCCGATGAGCCGGTCTCGGCGCTGGATGTTTCGGTACGCGCCCAGGTGCTGAATCTGATGATGGATTTGCAGCAGGATTTAGGACTGTCCTACGTATTTATCTCCCACGACCTGTCGGTCGTCGAGCACATCGCTGATGAAGTCATGGTGATGTATCTTGGCCGTTGCGTAGAGAAGGGGACCAAGGATCAGATCTTTAATAACCCGCGTCATCCGTATACTCAGGCGCTGCTGTCGGCGACGCCGCGACTGAACCCGGACGATCGGCGCGAGCGCATCAAGCTGACCGGCGAACTGCCGAGCCCGCTGAATCCGCCGCCGGGCTGCGCCTTTAATGCGCGTTGCCGCCGACGCTTTGGCCCATGCACCCAGCTTCAACCACAGCTTAAGGATTATGGCGGCCAACTGGTGGCCTGCTTTGCCGTTGATCAGGATGAGAATCCGGAGAAAGCGCGAGCGTGATGGTAGGCGGGTTGTCGCGTGATGATTTCTGCGGGGGAGAGCTGGAATGCGCCTCGCAGATTGCCAAAGGGCGTGGTGAAGGCGATAACACGGAGCAGTAGAATCGACGCCAAGCCGGGTTCGCCCGGTGAGGCGCAATGTTGCGGGGGCTTGAACCCCGGCGGCATAGATAAGTTGCTGGAAAGAGAAAACCCTCGCACGTTGCTGGTGTTAACCAGGCAACTGAACGAGGGCTATCACTAACTCCAGACAAGTTAAAGATAGCCGCGAACGGTTGCCATTGCAATACAGGCGGCTCTATGACGCTCACACAGTTGGGTCTGATCTTATGGGACGATCTGGCGGCGCCGATAATCGCTGGCATTGTGGTCAGTATTATCGTCAGCTGGATGCATAACCAGAAGTGACGGACCGGCGGGCGTGAGTCTGCTGCGTTGGCAATTTGCGCCCGAACAGGCCGCAGGAATCCTCCTGCGGCCTTTTTCGTATTTACTGCGGATATGGCACCCAACTGCCGCCGTTGAGTTGCACGTAGGGTTTGCCCTGATACTGAATAACAATAGCGTTGGAGTTTTCCGATACCGCCGCGGTCTGCGGCAGGTTAGCGGTGTACTGCTGCCAGTTGACGTTATCCTCGGTAAACATCTTGCCGTCCAGGGCGCGCACCACCAGTTCAGAAACCGCGAGGTAGCTGGAAGGCTGTGTGATTTCCACCGCGGCGCCCTGGTGCGGCGCCTTCATGCCGAAGAATTTCACCGCCGCAGGGACGTTGGTAATCGATGGGCTTGGGATATCGCGCAGCCCGGAAACCTGCATCTTATCCCCCTTCAGCGCGGCGCCGTGTTCCGGCACCACCACCACCATCACTTTACGCCCCGATTTTTCCAGTTCGGTGAAGAAGGCGTCCAGCTCATCAAAGAATTTCTGCGCGCGAGCTTTGTAGTCTGCCGTTTTGCTTTGGCCGGGATAATGGTTGCCATCGTGCAGCGGCAGCGTGTTGTAGAAGGTCGCGGTACGCGGCGTGTTAAGCTTCTCGGTGGACTGTAGCCAGCGATCGAGCGTCGCCTGGTCGTCGTAAACCGGCGATCCGTCGAAGCCTTGCAGGATAACCGGCAAACCGCTCTGATCCATCAATGGACTTTGCATGCCGCCGAGTGAGCGAACCTCTTTGAGGAAGTCGCCGAATACGCCGTTATGCCCCAGCATCAGCTGTTGGGTAAAGCCCAGTTTCGCCAGATTTTCGAACAGATAGCACTCGCTGCCCGATGGCTGATACAGGTTGTTATGAGATAGCTGGCCGCAGCTGGCGCGCAGCAGGCGAACCGCTGCCGGGCCGCTGTAGGAGGTCGCGGAGTTGAAGTTTTTGAAGACAATATCGAAATGTTTCCACAGCGGGTGATCCATCAGCCCGGCAGCCTCGATGTCCGACCATGACAGGGAACAGATGTTGATCACCAGCAGATCGAATGGCTGCGCATCCTCAGGAAGCTGAGCGGGGAATGACGTTTTTCTTTTCTGTTCAGCAGCATAGAAAGTTTTCAGCCAGTTGCTGAGGTTAGCCGAGGTTGGCGGTTCGGTCTGCGGCGGGATATCGCCGCTGGCGGCAGCGCTGGTGGATGCCGCGGCTGTTGTGGTTCCACCGGTTGTTGCCGCCGGCGTGGCCGCTGCCGTGGTCGGCTGACCGGCAGGCCATAAGGTGAAGGAGGGCAGCAGCGGGCTGATAACCAGCCAGACCATGATAGCCGAAACAAATACGGTAACGCGTAGCCACTGGCTGATGAATAGCCACAGCACCAGCAGCACAAAGAAGGCGCCGACCATATTCCAGTTAATAAAGCGGGTGATCAGATCCCAGATGTAATCGGCGCTGAAACCGGCAATTTGCGAACCCTGGCTCATGATGCTTTCCGGACCCGGTAACCAGGTATCATGCCAGAACAGGGCAAAGCCGAGCGGAATCGCTATCCAGTGGCGTACCCGGTGCAGTTTTTCTCGGGGGATCGGCACCAGCAGAAAGGCGAGGAACACCAGGTTAAGCATCGGATGGAAGTTCAGGTACCCCGCCCACAGCAGGGCAAACTTCACCAGAAAATAGAAGTTCCAGCCAGACAGGCCGCGCCAGTACTGCCATAGCGGAAGCGGCGTAGCGGTAGTTTTTGCTTTGGTCATTTTTTCAGTTTGCCCTGCCTGGTCGCATTATCCCGGCGCAGCACGCCGGCTGGTTTCACATAACGGGGTTTAAAGAACATCAAACGCAAAGTCGTGCGAATACGGCGCTGATAATGGCGCGTTAGATATCCCAGCGGGAAAAACAGCAGGGCGCACAATACGATCAGCTGAATGATATCGGCGATAGACATCATGACCGCGGTTCTCCGTCGGTGGAGAGCCGCCAGGGTTCCGGGATTCGCCGCCACTGGCGCCCATCGTGCTTAACGTTAAGGGCTTCGTTTTTGCCTATGGTAATTGGCAGCGGCGTGTTCCAGTTGTCCGGGGAGAGGCCTCGCATCAACAGGATTTCCGCTGAAATTTGCTTGTCTTCAAACCAAATCATACGGTTAGAGAAAATGTCTCCGGTCGGTAATGGGAAGATATGGTTTAATGCAGTGTCGAGGTCATTTACCCGGCAAAACGATAAGAACAGCACTAATCGATTATTGCCGATCGTCACGATATCGCCCATGCGGTTAGGTTTACACAGGGTTAATGCCTGTTCAACGCGTAGCCCCGGCGCAGGGCGTAACGCCACCATCACCCCTTTGCTATCCGGCGGCAGCAGCGTGTTGGCCATGATATTACCGACTGCTTCACAGAAGGCGTCCCACTTTTGATAGCCGCGAAGTTTAAGCGGCCGGCTCCAGGTCAACAACGTGTTGAAGTCTTCCGGAACGTGACGAGTAAATTTCTGCTTTTGCACGCTTTCAATGAGCGTCAGGCAGCGTGAAAGCCCGGCGCTGCAGGGGATCACCATGTTGGCGCCGCTGCTTAGCAGCAAGCGTTCATCAGTGGCGCGCAGGCTCGGCGTTTGTTCACGTACCACGATTTTTAGGGCGCTGCCGCGCTGGCGACGCAGGGTATGGATATAGCGGCCGAGCTGCTCTATTTGTTCGTTCTGGGTGATGGAAAATAGCAAGGTGGCCGATTGTGCGGTACGACCGGCTTCAAAGACGGCATCATTGGTTTCGAACAGCGTCCAGTATTCGGAAAGCGCGGGGGCCCCTTCCAGCACGCGCAAATTACTGAGGACGATTTTTTCGTCGCTGCGCGGCTGTACCACCGCTTCTTCGTTTTGCGCCAGTCGCCAGCCCTCATCATCGTGTAAAATAACCAACTGTTGCTGCGCGCTAATACCTTTCTCACTGCCCCACCATGCGATATCAAATAGATGGCTATCACCCTGATAACGAATGCTCGCCAGCCCGGAAAGGGCTCGATACTGGCGTAATAACGGGGAAAGTTGTTTGTCGGTATCGTTAGCAGAATTAAGTATCATAAGAGAGCAGTTATGATATTTGGCCCATCGATTCGATTTTTCTACCCAATGGAGTAATTCTTCTGTTTTTATATTTTGCCAGGAATTTTCTGTACATAGCAGAATAAATAAATAATTGCCAGGATCTACCGAACAAAGCAGGTCGCGGTGCAACTCCTTCAGGCCTTCCGGGCGATCGGGCATGGTGAATAATGCGATTTTATTAGGGCCGCGATCTTTTTTTAATGACATGACTTCTTTAGGGTTTTTTCCCATCACTATGGCGGCGACTTTGCTGTCCTGCGCCTGGCTTTCCAGCGTTTGATTCATCAGGCTGACGGCCTCGGCATAGCGGTCGACATTAAGCCACCACACCCCGCCAACGGGCATATGGCATACTTCGTCCCATAACGATGAAATACCCAACGTATATACAATATCCACGATGTCCCTCGCGCGCCCTATTTACAATGATTAGTTTACTAGCGAAAGCGTGAGAGTAAACCTAACATTGAAATTAAAGGACATCAGTTTTAGCATGTACACGTAATTTTAGGGATGAGCGGTTTACACTTCCTGGTTTTATAATGTGTTTTTCGAATGGACAGAGAAATGCCGGAAAAAGACCCTGCGGTACCTGGCGATGCGACGCTGGGATATACCTTCCAAAATGATTTCCTGGCATTAAGCCGGGCATTTTCCCTGCCGGATATTGATTACCACGATATTTCCCGACGCGAACAGCTCGCCGCGGCGTTGCAACGCTGGCCGCTGTTGGCCGAATTAGCAGAGAAAAAGTAAGGAAGCCGTCGATGGCGATTCTGGGATTACAAGGCATACGCGGCGGCGTAGGCACCACCTCCATTACCGCCGCACTGGCCTGGGCGCTACAGCTGCTCGGCGAAACGGTGCTGGTGGTCGATGCCAGCCCGGACAATATGCTGCGCTTTTTTTTCAACGTTGATTTCGACCATCACAACGGCTGGGCGCGCTCGTTGATTGACGGTCGCGACTGGCGCGACGCCGGACTGCGCTACACCGCGCATATCGATCTTCTGCCGTTTGGCCGCCTGACCCCCGGCGAACGCGAGCACGTTGATAAACTGAGTCCGACCCTGGAACCCATCGCAGCGCAAATCAAATTGCTCGATCAGCAGGGGAGCCACCGCTGGCTGCTGCTTGATATTCCGGAAGGCTACTCTCCGCTTACCCGCGAACTGCTGAGCGTCTGCGATCGTGCGCTGCAGGTTGTGCACCCCGACGGTAACAGTCATATACGTCTGCATCAGCAGGCGCTGCCTGCCAACGCGGATATTTTGATTAACGACCTGCGCGTCGGCAGCCAGCTGCAGGAAGATCTCTATCAACTGTGGCTGGAAAGCCAGCGGCGTATTTTGCCGGTCACGATTCACCGCGATGAAGCGATGGCGGAGTGTCTGGCGGCGAAACAGCCTCTTGGCGAATACCGCCAGGATTCGCTGGCGGCGGAAGAGGTGCTGACGCTGGCCAACTGGTGCCTGCTGCACTATGCCAGGGAGGGGGCGGCATGATCCGCCTGAGTACGTTGCTGCTGGCGCCGCCGGTGGGCGAGCGCTTGAGTGAACGTTATGATGACTATCGTCAGCATGGCGCGTCGGTGCTTTCGGCTTTTCTCGGTTGCCTGTGGGCGTCGCTGGCGTGGGCATTCATGCCGCTTGAGACGCCGCGCTGGCAAGCTATTCGCGAACACCATGGCGACTATTTTCCGCATATTAATCCGCATCGCCCACGCCCGTTAGATCCGCTGCGCTATTTGCTGCAGTCGCTCTGGCTGCTGGCGACCCGGGTGCCGGAAGCGGATAAAAAAATAAACTGGCGCTCGCTGGCGGCGCTGGAAGGGGTTCACGGGCGCTACGCGCAGTGGCTGGAAAAATTACCGGAGAAGGTCAACACCCGTACCGGCCACCTCGATAAGCAAAAAGAGCTTGAACATCTGCATCCGCAGCTGCGGCGGCTGGTGCTTGGCACCATTACCTTCTTCTCGCTGATTCTGGCGCTGTTGTGTATCACCCAGCCGTTTAACCCGCTGTCGCAGTTTATCTTCCTGCTGTTACTGTGGGGCGTTGCGCTGCTGGTGCGGCGTATTCCGGGGCGTTTCTCTGCCCTGATGTTGATCGTGTTGTCATTGACCGTTTCTTGTCGCTATATCTGGTGGCGCTATACCTCCACGCTGAACTGGAACGATCCGGTCAGTCTGGTGTGCGGGCTGATTTTGCTGTTTGCCGAAACCTACGCCTGGATTGTGCTGGTACTGGGCTATTTCCAGGTGGTGTGGCCGCTGAATCGCCAGCCGGTGCCGCTACCGGAAGATATGAACGTATGGCCGACGGTGGATATCTTCGTCCCGACCTACAACGAAGACCTCAGCGTGGTGAAAAATACCATCTACGCTTCGCAGGGTATCGACTGGCCGAAGGATAAGCTCAATATCTGGATCCTTGATGACGGTGGTCGCGAAGAGTTTCGCCAGTTCGCGAAAGATGTCGGCGTACATTACATCGCGCGTACCAGCCACGAACATGCCAAGGCCGGTAATATCAACAATGCGCTGAAGTATGCGAAAGGCGAGTTCGTCTCTATTTTCGACTGTGACCACGTGCCCACCCGCTCGTTTCTGCAGATGACTATGGGGTGGTTCCTGAAGGATAAAAAGCTGGCGATGATGCAGACGCCGCACCACTTCTTCTCGCCGGATCCGTTCGAACGCAACCTGGGCCGTTTTCGTAAAACGCCAAATGAAGGGACGCTGTTTTACGGCCTGGTGCAGGACGGCAACGACATGTGGGATGCGACCTTTTTCTGCGGCTCCTGCGCGGTAATTCGCCGCGGCCCGCTGGATGAAATCGGCGGTATCGCCGTTGAGACGGTCACCGAGGATGCTCACACTTCACTGCGCCTGCATCGTCGTGGCCACACCTCCGCCTATATGCGCATCCCGCAGGCGGCGGGGCTGGCGACGGAAAGCTTGTCGGCGCATATCGGCCAGCGTATTCGCTGGGCGCGCGGGATGGTGCAGATTTTCCGTCTCGACAACCCCTTATTCGGTAAAGGGTTGAAGCTGGCGCAGCGTATCTGCTACGTCAACGCGATGCTGCACTTTTTGTCCGGTATACCGCGGCTTATCTTCCTCACCGCGCCGCTGGCCTTCCTGCTGCTACACGCCTATATCATCTATGCGCCGGCGCTGATGATCGCCTTGTTCGTGCTGCCGCATATGATTCATGCCAGCCTGACCAACTCGAAGATCCAGGGCAAGTACCGCCACTCCTTCTGGAGTGAAATCTACGAAACGGTGTTGGCCTGGTATATCGCGCCGCCGACCTTCGTCGCGCTGATTAACCCGCATAAAGGCAAGTTTAACGTCACCGCCAAAGGCGGACTGGTGAAGGATGAGTATGTCGATTGGGTTATCTCCCGCCCCTATATTTATCTGGTGTTGCTCAATCTGGTGGGCGTGGCGGTCGGCATCTGGCGCTTTATGTACGGGCCCGAGAACGAAATTTTGACCGTCTGGGTCAGTATCATCTGGGTGTTTTATAACTTAATCATCCTCGGCGGCGCCGTGGCGGTGTCGGTGGAGAGCAAACAGGTGCGGCGTTCGCACCGCGTAGAGATGTCGATGCCGGCGGCGATTGCCCGCCCGGATGGCCACCTGTTCTCCTGTACCGTTCATGACTACTCGGACGGCGGCCTGGGGATAAAAATTCACGGTGAAGCGCGGGTACTGGAAGGGCAACACGTGAATCTGCTGCTCAAACGCGGACAGCAAGAATATGACTTCCCGGTACGCGTCGCGCGGGTGAACGGCGGCGAAGTCGGTCTGCAATTGCTGCCGCTGACAAACCAGCAACATATTGATTTTGTGCAGTGTACGTTTGCCCGCGCTGATACGTGGGCGCTTTGGCAGGATAGCTTCCCGGAAGATAAGCCGATGGAAAGCCTGCTGGATATCCTCAAGCTGGGGTTCCGTGGATATCGTCACCTGGCGGAGTTCTCGCCGCCGTCGGTGAAGGTTATTTTCCGCTCGCTCACCTCGCTGGTGGCCTGGATTGTATCGTTTTTACCGCGCCGTCCCGAACGCGCCGCGGCGGTGCTTTCGGCAGAACCGGCAATGGCTCAACAATGATGATAATGCGATGAAAAGAAAACTTTCCTTGATTTGTGCAGTGGCGGTGGGAATGAGCAGTTGGTACCCCTTCGCAACATTTTCGGCTCCGGCGACGTCGCCGGAGGCCGTGGTTGCCGGAGCTCCAGCGACAGCGGGAGCTGTTCAGCCAGCGCCGGTCGTTAACGATGGCCAGCCAACGGCGACGGTTATCGATTCTGCCGCCGCGCCGGTGGTGGTGGCGGACAACATTCCCTCTCGCGATGTGAAGCTGACTTTTGCGCAAATCGCGCCGCCGCCGGGGAGCATGGTGCTGCGCGGTTCGCATCCTGAGGGCGCCGTAGAGTTCGGTATGCGCAGCGATGAGGTGGTCGCCAAAGCGCTGCTCAATCTTGACTACACGCCGTCGCCATCGCTGCTGCCGGTGCAGTCGCAACTGAAGGTTTATCTTAACGACGAGCTGATGGGCGTACTGCCGGTCACCAAAGAGCAACTGGGTAAAAAAGTGAGCGCCCAGATCCCCGTCGATCCGCTGTATATCACCGATTTTAACCGCGTGCGGCTGGAGTTCGTCGGCCACTATCGCGACGTTTGCGAAAACCCGGCGAGCAGTACGTTGTGGCTTGATATCGGTCGTGAGAGCTCGCTGGATTTAACCTATCAGTCGCTGCAGGTCCGTAACGATCTCTCCCACTTCCCGGTGCCGTTCTACGACTCGCGCGACAACCGTCCGCTGACGTTGCCGATGGTTTTTGCTGCCGCGCCTGACGTCATACAACAGCAGGCGGCGGCGATTGTCGCCTCCTGGTTTGGCAGCAAGGCTGGCTGGCGCGGCCAGCAGTTCCCGGTCCACTTCAATGAGATACCGGAACGTAACGCTATCATCTTCGCGACCAACGATAAGCGTCCGGACTTTCTGCGAGACCATCCGCCGGTGAAAGCGCCGACCATCGAAATGGTCAACCATCCGAGCAACCCGTACGTCAAGCTGCTGGTGATCTTCGGTCGCAACGATCAAGACCTGCTGTTGGCGGCCAAGGGCATTGCCCAGGGGAATATTTTGTTCCGCGGCGATAGTGTCGTCGTGGATGGCGTGAAAGAGTTGAAGGCCCGCCAGCCCTATGACGCGCCGAACTGGGTTCGTACCGACAGGCCGGTGACTTTCGGCGAGCTGAAAACCTATGAACAGCAACTGCAATCAAGCGGCCTGGTGCCAGATTCGATTAACGTGGCGCTGAATCTGCCGCCGGATCTGTATCTGCTGCGCGCTAACGGCATCGATATGGACCTGAAGTATCGCTATACCATGCCGCCGATCAAAGATAGCTCGCGGATGGATATCAGCCTAAACGATCAGTTCCTGCAGTCGTTCAGCCTCAATAGCTCGCAGGATGTGAATAAGCTGATTTTACGCCTACCGGTGCTGCAGGGGTTACTGGACGGCCAGAACCAGGTGACCATACCCGCGCTGCGCCTGGGCGCGATGAACCAGCTGCGCTTCGATTTCCAGTACATGAACCCGATGCCCGGCGGCAACATCGATAACTGCATTACCTTCCAGCCGGTGCAGAATCACGTGGTCATCGGCGATGACTCCACCATCGATTTTTCGAAGTATTACCACTTCCTGGCGATGCCGGATCTGCGCGTCTTCGCCAACGCCGGTTTCCCGTATACCCGCATGGCCGATCTCTCTCAGACGCTAATCGTGGTGCCGAAAACGCCTGATGCGGGCCAGGTGGAGACGCTACTGCAGGCGGTAGGCGGCATCGGCGCGCAGAGCGGACTGGCGGCTATCAACTTGCAGATGACCGATGACGGCAACCAGATTAAGGGCAAAGATGCCGACCTGATGCTGATTGGCGCTATTCCGCCATCGCTGAAAGACGATAGCAAAATCAATCTGCTGGTTGAGGCGACCAAAAGCTGGGTGAAAACGCCGATGCGTCACTATGACCTGGCCAGCATCTACCCGGACGATGACGCCCGCACGCCGCATACGCGAACCGACATCACCTCTTCCGGGCCAATGGCGGCGATTATCGGCTTCCAGTCGCCATACAACGACCAGCGCAGCGTGATCGCCCTGATGGCCGATAGCCCACGCGGCAACGAGCTGCTTACAAACGCCTTAAATGACAGCGGCAAACGGGCGGCGATGTTCGGTTCGGTGGCGGTGATTCGCGAATCCGGCGTCAATAGCCTACGGGTTGGCGATATCTATTATGTCGGCCATCTGCCGTGGTTCGAGCGCATCTGGTTTGCGCTCTCCAGCCATCCGATACTGTTGGCGATTCTGGCGGCCGTCAGCATTGTGCTGCTGGCGTGGGTGCTGTGGCGCATGCTGCGTATCCTCAGCCGTCGCCGTCTTGATCCTGATGATGAGTAATTGCTGATGAACGCATTTCGTGGGGTACTTCTCTCGGTATTGATGCTGGTGGCGGGGCAGGTTAGCGCCGCCTGCCAGTGGCCCGCCTGGGAGCAGTTTAAAAAAGCGTATGTCAGCGCCGAAGGGCGGGTCATCGACCCCAGCGATGCGCGCAAAATCACCACCTCCGAAGGGCAAAGCTACGCGCTGTTCTTCGCTCTCGCGGCCAACGAACGCCAGGGCTTCGATAAGCTGTTCCAGTGGACGCAGAACAACCTGGCGCAGGGCGATCTGCGCGCCCATCTGCCGGGATGGCTATGGGGGAAAAAGAGCGAGGATGAATGGACGCTGCTGGACAGCAATTCGGCTGCGGATTCTGATTTGTGGATTGCCTGGGCGCTGCTGGAAGCCGGACGCCTGTGGAAGGTTGATAACTATACTGAGGTAGGAAAAGCGCTGCTGGCGCGGATTGCCGATGAAGAAGTCGCTGATGTTCCGGGGCTCGGGCCGTCGGTACTGCCGGGGAAAGTTGGTTTCGCGGACGACAAGGGCTGGCGCTTTAATCCAAGTTATCTGCCGCCGCAGCTCGCCACCTACTTTACCCGCTTTGGCGCGCCGTGGCCGAAGATCCGCGACAGCAATCTGCGACTGCTGCTGGAAACGGCGCCAAAAGGCTTCTCGCCGGACTGGGTGCGCTATGAGAAAGGTAGCGGCTGGCAGTTGAAAACCGATAAACCGATTATTGGCAGCTATGACGCTATCCGCGTCTATCTGTGGGTCGGAATGCTCAATAACGCCGATAAACAAAAAGCGCCGCTGTTGGCGCGTTTCAAACCGATGGCGGTTCAGACGATCAAACAGGGATTACCGCCGGAAAAAACCAATATCGCCAGCGGGAAAACGACTGGCGAGGGGCCGGTTGGCTTCTCCGCCGCCATGCTGCCGTTTTTACAAGATGACGACGCCCGCGCGCTACAACGCCAACGGGTCGCCGATCATTATCCCGACGCGGACGCCTACTACAGCGCGGTGCTGACGCTGTTCGGCCAGGGATGGGATCAACATCGTTTTCGTTTCGCCGCGGGTGGCGAATTACAACCTGACTGGAACCAGGCATGCGCAAGTTCTCACTAAGCTTCATCACGCTGTCTGTCGGCCTTGGCCTGTTGCCGCTGGCGCAGGCGGAGAATACCCCTGCGCAGCAGCATCTGCTGGAACAAGTGCGTCTCGGCGAGGCCAGCAGTCGTGAGGACCTGGTGCGTCAGTCACTTTATAGGCTGGAACTGATCGACCCGAATAACCCCGATTATCTTGCCGCGCGGACGCGCTATCTGCTGCGCCAGGGCGACACCGCCGGCGCGCAAAAGCAACTCGATCTGCTGGCAAAGCTGGCCCCGGAATCGTCGGCGCTACAAGCGACGCGTAACGAGATGAAGATCAGTACCGGTAGCGGTCGCCAGGCGTTGCAGCAGGCGCGATTGCTCGGCGTTGCCGGGAAAGTCGATGAAGCCGTCGCCGCCTATGAAAAGCTCTTCGGCGGCGTCCCAACGGATACCGAAGCCGCTATCGAATACTGGACGCTGGTGGCGCGATTGCCCGCTCGCCATAGCGAAGGCGTCAGCCAGCTGAAAAAACTTAATGCCACAACCCCGGATAACGTCACGTTATTGACCTCGCTGGCGAAGCTGATGTTTTCAGATAACAAGCCGCAGGAGGGCTTCGCCTATCTGGAACAGATGGCGCGTTCGGCCTCAGGCCGCGGAATTGCGGCTGATATGTGGCTCGGCGAAATTAAAAGTATGCCGGTCAGCAGAGGCAGCGTTCAGGCACTACAGCGATTCCTGCTCCAGTTCCCCGCCGGTTCCGCCGCCGCTAACGCCCGGGTGTTGCTGGCGCAGCAGCAAACTCAACTGCAAGACCCAGCCTTCCTCACCAAAAGCGAAGGGCTGGCGGCGGTGAAATCCGGGAATGCGGCGCAGGCGGTGGCCGATCTGCAGCAGGCGGTACGCGCGGATGCCCGCGATAGCGATGCCGTCGGCGCGCTGGGCGCCGCCTACTCACAGCGCGGCGACCGGGCGCGGGCGGTGGCGCAGCTTAATAAAGCGATCGCGATGGATCCGAAAAGCCCGAATCGCGATAAGTGGGACAGTTTGCTGAAGACCAACCGCTATTGGTTGTTGATTAAACAGGGCGATAACGCGCTGAAAGCAGGCCAACTGGCGCAGGCGCAAAATGCGTACGCCCAGGCGCAGCGGGTGGATAACACCGACAGCTACGCGGTTCTGGGGTTAGGCGATGTTGCCGCGGCGCGCAAAGATGACGCCGCCGCCGAACGTTACTATCGCCAGGCGTTACGCATGGATCGCGACAATAATCTCGCCGTACGCGGTCTGGCGAATGTTTATCGTCGTGAATCGCCGGAAAAAGCCAGCGCCTATATTGCCAGCCTCCCCGCCAGCCAGCGGCGCAGTATTGATGATATCGAACGCAGTCTTACCAACGATCGGCTGGAAAAACAGGCCGAAGCGCTGGAAAGCCAGGGCAGTTGGGCGCAGGCCGCGGAGGTGCAGCGGCGGCGTCTGGCTCTGGATCCTGAAAGCGTGTGGATAACCTATCGGTTGGCGAAAGATCTGGTCAGCGCCGGCCAGCGGCCGGAAGCGGACGCGCTGATGCGTAACATGGCCAACCGCAAGCCGGGCGATGCCGAACGGGTTTACGCCTACGGCCTCTATTTGTCCGGTAATAATCAGGATGATAGGGCGCTGGCGCAAATTAACGCGCTACCGCGCGGACAGTGGACCGATAATATTCGTGAACTGGAAGGGCGTCTGCAAAGTGACAAAGTGATGCGCGAGGCCAACCAACTTCGCGATAGCGGGCAGGAAGCGCAGGCCATTGCCTTGATTAAACAGCAGCCGGAATCGATCCGCTACGATCTGGCGTTGGCGGATTGGGCGCAGCAGCGCGGCGATAGCGCAGAGGCGATAGCCCAGTACCATCGGGTGCTGAGCCAGCAGGCTGATAATGGCGATGCGCGTCTTGGCCTGGCGGAAGTCTATCTCGCCGAGGGCGATAAAAACGCCGCCCGCGCGCAGGTCGCGCAGTTGAAGGATGCGGATACGGAATCGATCAACATGCAGCGCCGGGTAGCGCTGGCCCGCGCCGGATTTGACGATACCGCGGGCGCGCAACAAATATTTGACCGCATCGTTCCGCAGGCGAAAAGCCAGCCGCCGTCGATGGAAAGCGCGCTGGTGCTGCGTGATGCCGCGCGTTTCCAGACGCAAAGCGAGCAACCACAGCAGGCCCTGGAAAGCTATAAAGACGCGATGGTGGCCGCTGGCGTGACCCGCGTTCGCCCGCAGGATAATGACACCTTTACCCGCCTGACCCGCAACGATAGCCAGGATGACTGGCTGAAGCGCGGGATCCGCAGCGACGCCGCCGATCTTTATCGCCAGCAGGATCTTAACGTTACCCTTGAGCACGACTATTGGGGATCGAGCGGCACCGGCGGTTATTCAGACCTCAAAGCGCACACTACCATGTTGCAGGTGGACGCGCCGTTGTATGACGGGCGGATGTTCTTCCGTACCGATGTGGTGAATATGAACGCCGGGTCGTTTTCCACTAATAGCGATGGCGGTTATTCGCCGAGTTGGGGAACCTGTGGTGAAATTAGCTGCTATGGCGGCAGTAAAAATCAGAGCGATGGCGGCGCCAGCGTAGCGGTTGGCTGGAAGAACGACACCTGGAGCGGCGATATCGGCACCACGCCGATGGGCTTTAACGTGGTGGATGTCGTGGGGGGACTGAGTTATAGCGGCGATGCCGGCCCGGTCGGCTATACCGTCAACGTCCACCGGCGACCCATTTCCAGCTCGTTGCTCTCCTTCGGCGGGCAAAAAGATAATCCTAACGACGGCCATACCGGCACTACCTGGGGCGGCGTCCGCGCCGCCGGCGGCGGCATCAGCCTCAGCTACGATAAAGGCGAGGCTAACGGCATCTGGTCATCGCTGGGGGCTGACCAACTCACCGGCAAAAACGTCGAGGACAACTGGCGCGTACGCTGGATGACCGGTTACTACTATAAAGCGATCAATGAAAATAATCGCCGGGTGACCGTCGGCCTGACCAATATGATCTGGCACTACGACAAAGACCTCAGCGGTTACACGCTGGGCCAGGGCGGTTACTACAGCCCGCAGGAGTATCTCTCCTTCTCGGTGCCGGTCATCTGGCGTCAGCGTACCGAAAACTGGTCGTGGGAACTCGGCGGGTCGGTGTCGTGGTCCCATTCGCGTACGCAAACTCATGCGCGCTATCCGTTGCTGAATTTGATTCCTTCACAGTATCGCTACGATGCCAGCCAGCAAAAAGAAGAGGGCGGCAGCAGCCAGGGTTTCGGTTATACCGCAAGGGCGCTGGTGGAACGGCGGGTCACCGGCAACTGGTTTGTCGGCGCGGCTGTGGATATTCAGCAGGCTAAAGATTACACCCCGAGCCACGCGCTGCTGTACGTGCGCTATTCTGCTTCCGGCTGGCAGGGCGACATGGATATGCCGCCGCAGCCGTTGGTGCCTTATGCGGATTGGTAGCAGATTAGCCTGATTTCTACGGCTAATCGCCAATCCACCGCGCTGTTCGCGTATACTCGCCGTACCTCGCCCGCCGCTTTCGGGAAGAACCCGCCTTGCGGGCGAGAGCGAACCATTTGCGTATATAATCAGCCTGAAAACGACCGGTATCGATGGATATTGCCGGATAGTCGTTCAGTTTCAGTGGAGAACACAGTTGCGCGTCAGCCGCTCACTTACAATTAAACAGATGGCGATGGTCGCGAGCGTGTCCATGGCGTTTGTCCTGGTCTTTTGCTCTATTTTGCTGTTTCACTTTGTGCAACAGAGTCGCTATACCACGGCCACGCAATTAGAAAGTATCGCCCGTTCCGTTCGCGAGCCCCTGTCGGCGGCAATTTTGAAAGCCGATATTCCCGAAGCGGAAGCCATTCTGGGCCGCATTCAGCCTGCTGGCATCGTCAGCCGGGCGGATGTGGTACTACCGAATCAATTTCAGGCGCTGCGGATGCGCTTTATTCCCGAACGCCCGGTGCCGGTGATGATCACTCGCCTGTTTGAACTGCCGGTACAGATATCCCTGCCGATTTACTCACTCGAGCGTCCGGCTAACCCGCAGCCGTTGGCCTATCTGGTGCTGCAGGCGGATTCCTATCGCATGTATAAATTCGTCATGAGCGCGCTTGCGACGTTAGTGACTACTTACTTACTTTTGGTGCTCATTTTGACGGTGGCGCTTACCTGGTGCATTAACCGGCTGATTGTTCGCCCGCTGCGCGCCATTGCCCGCGAGCTTAACGATATTCCGCCGCAGGAGCGGCTCGGATATCAGCTGAGCCTGCCGCGACTGCACCAGGATGATGAAATCGGCATGCTGGTGCGTTGCTACAATCGCAACCAGCAGTCTTTGCTGCGTCAGCATGATGAGCTATCGCTGCAATCGACCCGTTTCCCGGTGTCTGAGCTCCCCAACAAAGCCTTTTTGATGGCGATGCTGGAGCAGACCACAACCCGTCCGCAACCCTCGGCGCTGCTGGTGGTAGCCTGTGAGACCTTGCAAGATGCCGCAGGCGTCCTGAAAGAGAGCCAGCGCGAGATGCTGCTCCTGACGCTGGTTGAGAAGCTGAAAGCGGTTATCCCACCCAATATGGTGCTGACGCAGGTGAGCGGTTACGATTTCGCTATTTTCGCCCCCGGACTCAGCAAGCCGTGGGAAGCGGTGTCGTTAAGTAAGCAAGTGCTTACTTCCATTAGCGAGCGATTGCCGCTGCACGGTGTCCAGCTGCGGCCCTGCGCCAGTGTCGGTATCGCGATGTTTAATAGCGAACTGAGCGCCGAACAGTTTTATCGTCGGGCGGTTTCCGCCGCGGTGACGGCGCGGCGCAAGGGCAAAAATCAGATCGAGTTCTTTGACCCCGAGCAGATGGAAAAAGCCCAGCGTCGGTTAATGGAAGAGCACGACATCCTCACCGCGCTCGAGAATCAGCAGTTCGCCATCTGGTTTCAACCGCAGGTGGATATTACCAGCGGCAATATTTGCGGTGCGGAAGTTCTGCTGCGCCAGCGACAGCCCGATGGCGGTTGGTCGCTGCCGTGCGATCTGATTGAGCGTATTGAAAACTGCGGGCTGATGGTGCCGGTAGGCTATTGGGTGATGGAAGAAGCCTGCCGCCAGCTGGCAGCCTGGCAGCAGCAGGGGATCATGTTGCCGTTGTCGGTGAATGTCTCGTTACTGCAGTTGCTGCATCCTGACCGCGGCGTTGAGCTGCTGGCACTCATTGAACGCTATCGTATCGCCCCGGGCACCCTGGTGCTGGAGGTGACGGAAAGCTGCCGTCTCGACGATCCGCAGGCGGTGATTGACCTGCTGCGCCCGCTGCGCGACGCCGGCACGCGTATTGCGCTGGATGATTTCGGCATGGGTTATGCCGGGTTGCGCCAGTTGCAACATATGAAATCGCTGCCGGTTGATATCCTGAAAATCGACAAGGTGTTTATTGATATGTTGCCGGATGATACCAGTATGGTCCCGGCGATAATTCAGCTTGCACGCGGGCTCAAGCTGCGGATCGTTGCTGAGGGCGTTGAAAAAGAAGAACAGCTGAAATGGTTGCAAGCGGCTGGCGTGGATGTCGCTCAGGGTTACCTGTTTGGTTGCGCCTTGCCGCTGGAAAGCTTTATGCAGCGCTTCCTGCAGGCCGATAAGGACGATGCAAGTTTGTAACATTTTTATTTGTTTGTGCGAGTCAGCTCAAATATTTTAACAATTCCGTTGCAACTTCGCGCTTACTTATTTCTGAAATGTTTCCAGGGTGTTATTTTTAAGCCACAGACACAGATAACCTTTCATTGTCTGTGGTTATTCCCAAAGGACACCCTATGAAACTCTCTCTCTTCAAAAGCCTCTATGTCCAGGTTTTATCGGCCATAGCTATCGGTATTTTGCTGGGCCATTTCTACCCGGAACTTGGCGCGCAGATGAAACCGTTCGGCGACGCCTTCGTAAAACTGATTAAAATGGTCATTGCTCCGGTTATCTTCTGTACCGTTGTAACAGGGATTGCCGGGATGGAAAGCATGAAGGCCGTCGGTCGTACCGGTGCGGTGGCGCTACTCTACTTTGAAGTGGTGAGTACCATTGCGTTGATTATCGGTCTTATCATCGTCAACGTAGTGCAACCCGGCGCGGGCATGAACGTCGATCCCGCGACGCTGGACGCACACGCGGTGGCAGTCTACGCCGAGCAGGCTAAAGATCAGGGTGTTGTCGCCTTCTTACTCGATATTATTCCGGGCAGCGTGATTGGCGCTTTCGCCAGCGGTAATATTCTGCAGGTGCTGATGTTTGCCGTCCTGTTTGGCTTTGCGCTGCATCGTTTAGGCAGCAAAGGCCAGCTGATTTTCAACGTCATTGAAAGCTTCTCGCAGGTCATTTTCGGCATCATTAACATGATTATGCGCCTGGCGCCGATCGGTGCTTTCGGGGCCATGGCCTTCACCATCGGTAAATACGGCGTCGGTACCCTGGTACAGCTGGGCCAACTGATCATCTGCTTCTACATCACCTGTATCCTGTTCGTGGTGCTGGTACTGGGTTCTATCGCGCGGGCCACTGGATTTAGCATCTTCAAGTTCATTCGCTATATCCGCGAAGAGCTGCTGATTGTACTGGGGACCTCTTCGTCCGAATCCGCGCTGCCGCGAATGCTGGATAAGATGGAGAAGTTGGGTTGCCGTAAATCAGTGGTGGGGCTGGTGATACCGACCGGCTACTCCTTTAACCTCGACGGCACCTCCATCTACCTGACGATGGCGGCGGTGTTCATCGCCCAGGCCACCAATAGCCATATGGATATCTTCCATCAGATCACCCTGCTGGTGGTGCTGCTGCTCTCTTCGAAAGGGGCTGCGGGCGTCACCGGGAGCGGATTTATCGTGCTGGCGGCGACCATCTCTGCGGTAGGGCATCTGCCGGTGGCGGGCCTGGCGCTGATTCTCGGTATCGACCGCTTTATGTCCGAAGCGCGCGCGTTGACCAACCTGGTGGGTAACGGCGTGGCGACCGTGGTTGTCGCGAAATGGGTGAAAGAACTCGATGCCAAACAGCTCGATGATGTGTTGAATAACCGCGTTCCCGCGGACAAATCGCAAGAATTATCCTCGTAATTCCTCATGTTATGCCCATGGACTATGGGCTCCTGCGCAAAATTAGGTATCATTCCCCTTCTGGGGGAATGATACCTCATGATTATTTTACGTCTTCATGTGACATTTTCGCCTACGCGTGGTCTAACCGACGTATTTGATTCACCACCTTTTTCGGTAACCCGGCGATGGGTTGCCTATGTAACCAGGAATGTTCATCAGGGGTTCACATGCAGGGCACAAAAATTCGACTCTTAACCGGTGGTTTGCTGATGATAGCGACGGCCGGTTCTGTGCAGGCAGAAGCGCTCCAGCCGGACCCGGCCTGGCAACAGGGGACGTTGGCGAACGGTTTTTCGTGGCAGGTACTTTCCACGCCGCAGCGCCCTAGCGATCGCGTCGAAGTCCGCCTGGCTGTGAATATTGGCTCGCTGAGCGAAAGCACTCAGCAGAGCGGCTTCAGTCATTTCATTCCGCGCCTGGCGCTGACCCAAAGCGGCAGCCTCCCGACGATGCAGGCGCGTTCGCTGTGGCAGCAGAGTATTGACCCGAAGCGTCCTCTACCGCCGGCGATCGTTTCTTACGATTTCACCTTGTTTAATCTGAGCCTGCCGAACAACCGCAACGACCTGCTAAAAGAAGCGTTGAACTGGCTGGCGGACGCTAACGGTAAATTGAGTATTACCCAACAAGCCGTCAATCATGCGCTGCAGGGCAGCGATATGGTGGCGACCTGGCCGCTGGATACCCAGGAAGGCTGGTGGCGCTATCGCCTGAAGGGCTCAACGATGCTCGGTCACGATCCGGCGGCGCCGTTGAAGCAACCGATTGATATTAAACAGCTGAAAGAATTTTATCAGAAATGGTATACCCCGGATGCGATGACGCTGATTGTTGTCGGTAACGTCGATAGCCGCAGCGTCGCTGAGCAGATCAACAAAATCTTCGGCGAACTGAAAGGTAAACGCGAGACCCCGGCGGCGGTACCAACGCTATCACCTCTGCCGGCTGTACCGGTGAGTATCATGACCGATGCCGTGCGTCAGGATAAGCTGTCGATCATGTGGGATTCTCCATGGCAGCCAATCCGCGATTCCGCCGCGCTGCAGCGCTACTGGCGCGATGACCTGGCTCGGGAAGCGCTGTTCTGGCACGTGCAGCAGAACCTGAGCAAAAGCAACGTAAAAGACATCGGTCTCGGTTTTGATTGCCGCGTGCTGTACCAGCGCGCTCAGTGTGCGATCAATATCGACTCGCCGGGCGAACGCCTGAACGCCAACCTGAGCGCGGTATCGCGCGAACTGGCGAAGGTACGCGACAATGGTCTGCCTCAGGAAGAGTTCGATGCACTGATTGCGCAAAAGAATCTCGAACTGCAAAAACTGTTCGCCACCTATGCCCGCACGGATACCGATATCCTGATTAGCCAACGTATGCGTTCGCTGCAAAATCAGGTGGTGGATATCGCGCCGGAGCAGTATCAGAAACTGCGCCAGGAGTTCCTGAACTCACTGACGGTCGACATGTTGAACCAATATCTGCGCCAGCAGCTGTCGCAGGATATGGCGCTGGTATTGCAGCAGCCGAAAGGCGAGCCGGAGTACAACATGAAAGATCTGAAAGCGACATGGGAAAAGCTGATGGCGCCAGCACCCGCTGCGGCGGTGAGCGCGACGCCGGATACGGTTGATGCGCATAACGAGGCGACGGATATTCCCCCTGGGCAGTAACACAGGCAGCGGGCGCGGAGCCGCTTTTGCGCCGGATGGCGGCTACGCCTTATCCGGCCTACGGTTCGTACGACTTGCCTTTAATTTATAGCCGGTGTTGGTGGCCTCAAAATCCCCGGAGGCGCTACCGCTTACCGGGGCTACAGCACTGTACGATTTGGTAGCCCTGCTAAGCGCAGCGCAAGCAGGGGGAATAGGGTCTTAGTCCGGCATCGCTTCGCGCGGGATAATCGCCCCGCGATATTGGATAACCGTGCTGGCGGTGAGATGTCCGCGTTTCGCCGCGGATTCCGCGTCGCCGCCGGTCAGGCGCACCGCCAGATAGCCGGCGCTGAACGAATCGCCCGCCGCCGTGGTATCAACTACTTTCTCTTTCGGCAGCTTCACCGCGGGCACCTCCAGCAGCGGCTGGCCGGCGATCGCCACCAGGCAGGAGTCGGCGCCGCGCTTCACCACCACCTCTTCAACGCCAGCGGCGTGGGTGCGGGCGATAACTTCGGCAACCGGTACCGCTCCCCACAGCGCATCTTCATCATCCAGCGTCAGAAAAGCGATGTCGGTACATTCCAACATTTGCTGGTACACCTGGCGAGTCTCTTGCTGGCTGGCCCACAGGCGCGGACGGTAGTTGTTATCGAAAATCACTTTCCCGCCGTTGGCGCGGCATTCGCGTAGCAGGGTGAGCAACTTTTCCCGGCTGGCCGGGCTGAGGATGGCGAGGCTGATACCGCTCAGATAGAGGTAATCAAAGGTAGCCAGCTCTTCGCAGATGGCGCCTGCGCGCTCGCTTTCGAGCCAGAATTTGGCCGCCGCTTCGTTGCGCCAATAGTAGAAGGTTCGCTCGCCGGTCTCGTCCGTTTCAATGTAGTAAAGGCCAGGCAGGCGGTCAGCCATGCGCTGAATCAGATCGGTTTTTACCTGTTCGCCCTGCCAGGACTCCAGCATCTGCTGGCTGAAGGTGTCGGTGCCCAGCGCGGTCACGTAGTGTACGCTTAGGGCATCCGCGCTGGTCTGGCGCGCGATGTAGACGGATGTGTTTAAGGTATCGCCGCCGAAACCGCGATTCACCGCCGCGTTTTTCTCTGACAGTTCAATCATGCATTCGCCAATCACGGCAATTTTCTTAGACATAGTGCTGACCTGAAATTGAATCGAAATTAACGGTAGTTTGCGCTGGGCACCCGGCAGGGTCAACCATATTAAAACATCGTTCCATTATTTTTTGACCTGACGCGCAAAATGTGACGAAAAGCGCATTTGGCGGATGAATCCGCGCTCTTCAACTATAGTGAGGAGTGACGAGACGCAAAAGGAGCGGAGAGGGGATGACCAGAACCCGTAAAACGATTGCTATTATCTCGGGAACGATTGTGCTGTTAATCGTTCTTTTTTTCATCGTGTTGGCGACCTTTGACTGGAACCGGCTGAAGCCGACGATCAATCAGAAAGTTTCCGCCGAGCTCAATCGGCCATTCGCCATTCGCGGCGACCTGGGCGTAGTGTGGGAGCGACAGCCTGAGGAGCGCGGCTGGCGCAGTTGGATACCGTGGCCGCATGTGCATGCCGAAGAGATCGTGTTGGGCAACCCGCCCGACATTCCGCAAGTGACGATGGTACATCTGCCGCGCGTGGAAGCGACGCTGGCTCCGCTGGCGTTGCTGAGCAAAACGGTCTACTTGCCGTGGATTAAGCTCGAACAGCCCGACGTCCGGCTGATAAGGCTGACGGTAAACAGCAATAACTGGACCTTTAAATTAGCTTCTGACCCGGCATCCGAAAAAGCCAACCCGCCATCGGCCTGGTCTTTCCGCCTTGATAATATTCTCTTCGATCGCGGCAACATCGCCATTGACGATAAGGTAACCCGCAGCGATATCGCGATCGTGGTCGATCCGCTTGGCAAAGCGCTGCCGTTTAGCGAAGTCACCGGTGCGGGCAACAAAGCGCAGGCGACAAAAGCCGGCGATTATATCTTTGGCCTGTCGGTGAAGGGGCGCTACAAAGGCCAGCCGCTGAGCGGCAGCGGCAAAATTGGCGGCATGCTGGCGCTGCGTAGCGATAGTACCCCGTTCCCGCTACAAGGCGATTTTCACTCTGGTAATACCCGGATAGCGTTTAGCGGCACGGTCAGCGATCCGCTTAATGTCGGCGGGCTCGATCTGCGGCTGAAATTCGCCGGCGACTCGTTGCGCGACCTCTACGACCTGACCGGCGTTCTGCTGCCGGAAACGCCGTCCTTTTCCACCGATGGCCGCCTGCGCGCCGACTTTAAACATAAAAACGGCATGCGTTTTGACTATCGCGATTTTAACGGCCGGATTGGCGACAGCGATATCCACGGTTCGTTGACCTATACCACCGGCAAACCGCGACCGAAGCTTACCGGCGATCTGGAGTCTAAACAGCTGCGTCTGGCGGACCTCGGCCCGCTGATTGGCGTTGATTCCGGCGGCGGGGCGAAGAAATCCTCATCACGTAAAGCGGGCGATGCCGTACAGCCAGCGGGAAAAGTCCTGCCGGCCGATCGCTTTGAGACGGATAAATGGCAGGTGATGGACGCCGATGTGCGCTTCAAGGGGCGGCGAATCGAACACGGCGGTACTCTGCCCATCAGCGACCTGGCGACCCACATTATTCTTGAACGCGGCGACCTGCGCCTGCAACCGGTGCGCTTTGGCCTGGCCAACGGTTCGATTGCCGGCAGCGTGCATCTGCAGGGCGATAAAAAACCGCTACAGGGCGAAGCCAATCTGCAGGCACGGCGGCTTAAGCTCAAGGCGCTGATGCCGAACGTTGAAATGATGCAGAAAACGCTCGGTGAGATGAGCGGCGATGTACAACTGCGCGGCAGCGGTAATTCGGTGGCGGCGCTGCTTGGTAACAGCAACGGCAACCTTAAGCTGCTGATGAATGATGGTCTGATTAGCCGCAACCTGATGGAAATCCTCGGCTTAAACGTCGGTAACTTTATCATCGGGCAGATTTTTGGCGATGAGGAGGTTCGGGTGAACTGCGCGGCGGCCAATATTGATGTGGTCAACGGCGTGGCGCGACCGCAAATTTTCGCCTTCGATACCGAGAACGCGCTGATTAACATTACCGGCACCGCCAGCTTTGCCTCTGAACAGCTGGATCTGACCGTTGACCCGGAAAGTAAGGGCCTGCGGGTGATTACTCTGCGTTCTCCGCTGTACGTGCGCGGTACCTTTAAATCGCCGGATGCCGGGGTGAAAGCCGGGCCGTTGATTGCCCGCGGCGCGGTGGCGGCAGCGTTAGCGACGCTGGTCACGCCGGCGGCCGCTTTACTGGCGCTGATCTCGCCGGCGGAAGGCGAGGCGAATCAGTGCCGGACGATTTTGTCGCAGATGAAAAAGTAAGGATGAGATGAGCGATGGCCCTGACGGCAACAGCGTCAGGGCCTGCAACTTACAGCGATTGATGGCGGGTTTCGTGGGTCAACAGCAGGGCGATCAGCGTCAGCGCCGCCATCGCCGCCAGGTAGATACCGACAGCCGGCAGGCCGTAATTGCCCTGCAGCCAGGCGGCAATATATGGTGCGACCGACGCGCCGAGGATCGACGACACGTTATAGGAGAAAGAGGCGCCGGTATAACGAACTTCCGTCGGGAACAGCTCCGGCAGCAGCGCCCCCATCGGGCCGAATGTCAGCCCCATCAGGCTGAGGCCCAGCAGCAGGAAGGCGAAGACCAGAATCGGGTTGCCGGAACCGAGCAGCGGTTTAAAGGCGAACAGCGCGAACAGAATAATCATCGTGGTGATGATAATCATGCTTTTACGACGGCCAAAGGCATCCGCCAGCAGGCCCGCCACCGGCACCATCACACCAAAACCAATGACCGCCATCATCAGCATCCACAGCACTTCGTTACGCGGCAAACCTAAGCCAATCGGCGCGGCAGCGGTACTGAAGGTCATGGAGTAAACGGTCATGATATAGAACAGGGTATAGGTCGCCAGCATGATGAAGGTGCCGAGCACGGTCACGCGCACGTGCTTAGTCAGCAGCGTGCCAAGCGGAATTTTGACCTGTTTTTTCGCCGCCGCCACCTTAGCGAACACCGGGGTTTCATGCAGCGACACGCGAACATACAGACCGATAATGACCAGTACCGCAGAGAAGATGAACGGCACGCGCCAGCCCCATTCCATGAACTGCTGGTCGCTCAACAGCCACGACAGCAACAGGAAGGTGCCGTTGGCGAAGAAGAAGCCGATTGGCGCCCCCAGTTGCGGGAAGGAGCCATATAGCGCGCGTTTGCGCGGCGGAGCGTTTTCCGTCGCCAGCAGGGCCGCCCCGCCCCATTCGCCACCAAGGCCGAGACCCTGACCAAAGCGCGCCAGCGCCAGCAGCATCGGCGCCAGGATGCCAATGCTTTCATAGCCCGGCAGCAGGCCGATGACCACGGTGGAGATGCCCATAGTCAGCAGCGAGGCGACGAGTGTGACTTTGCGGCCTACGCGGTCGCCAAAGTGGCCGAATAGCGCTGAGCCAATCGGGCGCGCGACAAAGGCGATGGCGAACGTCGCCAGCGACTGGAGCGTCGCGGCGGCGGCATCACCCTGTGGGAAAAAGATATGGGGGAAGACGATAACCGCGGCGGTGGCGTAAATATAGAAGTCGAAGAACTCAATGGCGGTGCCGATGAGTGAGGCGACGACGACTTTATTACGCGAGTTAACCGGCGTGGCGTCTTGCGCGTTGTCGATAGTAGTGGCTGTGGCTTGCATAGATCTTTCTTATTTTTGAGCGAACGAAAAGCCATATAGCCACAGCAAAAGAGACATTTCAATCTGTAACAAAACTCGCTATCGCGCAAAAAACAGGCAAAAAGCGGATAATTTTCGCCCTGAGAAAATATCTTCTATGAAATGCTTCACATAATTAAAATATTAGAGAATAAAACCAGTTTTAGGTTAAATAAAAGTTACGCACTGGATTTATCTGCTGAAATGATAGGTCGGGCTGAATTTTGCGTCTTTATTCAGCCCGATAATGACTTTAATCGTGGGCTTTGCCCGGCATCCGCTTATCGTCTTTGTACTCCGCGGTCGCAATCCATGCGGCGCAGAAGAGGGTCAGACGGGCGAAGAAGTAGAAGAATGCCATTAGTCCGAGTACGGAACCAAAGGCGGCGCCGGATGGGGATTTCACCAGCGCCGGCAGCGTCCAGGTCATCACGATTTTAATAATCTCAAAGCCAATCGCCGCAATTAGCGTACCGCGGAACAGCGCTTTGCGGCGTGGACGGTGGCGCGGCAGTCGCCAGAAGATCCAGAAAAACAGTAGATAGTTCGCGAAGATGGAAATCGCCAGGCCAATCAGGCGCCATGCGGGTTTCAGCCATTCTATATAATCGAGATACAGCGCGGAGATGATCATCTGCTGTGCGGATCCGGCAACGGAGGTAATCGACAGCGTGATAACCAGCGCGACCAGCAGGCCAATCAGCGAGATCAGATCGCGAAAGTATTTTACCCAGATTTTTTCCTGATCCTGCGGCGTACGTTCCCACACGTCGCGTGACTGGGCGCGAATCGCTTCACGCAGGTTGCCCATCCAGTTAATACCGGAGTAGAGCGCGACCAACAGGCCGACCAGCCCGACGGCGGTACGCTGCTGTACGGCGGTGTTGATGGTGTTTTTAAGCGTTGCCGCCAGCGTCGGGTCGCTGACGTTTTGCAGAATTTTATCGAAGATGTCCTGCAACAGCGTCGGATGCCAGGCCAGTACGAAACCAGCGGCGGCAAATGAGACCATCAGAATGGGGATCATCGACAAAAATGAGAAGTAGGTGATGGCTGCGCCAAACTGATTGCCAAGCCTGTCATTGAACCGCTCGGCGGCGCGCAGCAGGTGGGCTATTACCGGATTGCGCTGAACTTTGGCCGCCGTTCCGGTGACCGTTTTCAGCGCCTGGTTAGCTTTCTGCCCAACGGCGGAATCGTTGATGGCGGCGAGCGTACTTTTGTTTTTCTCCGGCTGCTGGCCCGTTTCCTGTGGCGGTTGGCGATCGTCGTTTTCCGGCGTCATAAGTGATTTCTTCCTTTCTTTACAGCGATATTCAGCCAAAAGTATACCTTAAACGACGCATCTTGCAGGCGCCCATCGGCCCGAGAGGGGTTGACGACCCGCGCCGATTAATCGACATAACCTTTCATCAATCCGCCCAGCCACTCCATAAAGAGATGCACGCGGCGGGAGAGATTGCGCCGATGTGGATAGATAATCGACACCGGCATCGGTTCGGCGCGGTACTGCGGCAGGATCTCAACCAGCTCGCCGGTACGCAGCGGTTCACGTACGGCAATGCGCGGGACCTGAATAATGCCGAGCCCGGCCTGGCAGGCCGCCTGATAGGTTTCGGTGCTATTGACGGTCAACACGCCGCCGGTTTTCACCCAGCGCACGGCGCCATCGCTGACGACTTCAAAGCCTGACTGCCGCGCGCCGAAGTTGCTGGCGTAGTGGATCAGTGCATGATCTGCCAGATCGTCGAGACTTTCCGGGTAGCCGAAGCGCGCCAGATAATGCGGACTGGCGCAGTTAATTTGCGTGAGTTTGCCGAGCGGGCGGGCGATGAGTCCCGAGTCTTTAAGCGTACCCACCCGGATCACGCAGTCGAAGCCTTCGCGCACCACATCGACCAGCCGGTCGCTACTGCTCAGTTCGATTTCAATGCCGGGATACTGTTGTAAAAACGCGGGAAGTTTCGGGATGACCAGTTTTTTGGCGACGCTGATCGGCATATCGACACGCAGGCGGCCGCTAATGCTTGACGGATCGCCCTGAAACATACCATCCAGTTCTTCGAGATTACTTAGCAGGTCTTTGGCGCGTTCGTAATAGACCATGCCGTCCTGCGTCAACTGCACCCGGCGGGTGGTGCGGTGCAGCAGGCGAGCGCCGAGATGGCTCTCCAGCGCCTGGATCTGTCGCGATACGCTACCTTTGGGCAACCCAAGGGTATCGGCGGCGCGAGAGAAACTCTCCAGTTCCGCGACACGAATAAAGAGTTGCATTGCGTGAATTTTATCCATGCTTACTGCCTATTGTTGTTGATACTGAAACAGTAAAACGTAATTTAGCCCATTTATTGTTACTACGTCTGCTAATAAGCTCTTTATTCACACACACGTCATGACGAAGGGGTTTCTGATGACACAACGTATCGCTTTAGTAACCGGCGGCAGCCGCGGTCTGGGAAAAAACGCGGCGCTGAAGCTGGCGGCGAAGGGAACCGATATTATTCTGACTTACCACAGCAACCAGCAGGCGGCGCGGGAAGTGGTGCGCGAAATTGAGCAAACAGGAGCGAAAGCGGCAGCATTGCCGCTGAACGTCGGCGATACCGCCAGTTTTGCAGGCTTTGTACAACAGCTGACGCAATGTCTGAAGGAGAAGTGGCAGCGCGACAGCTTCGATTATTTATTGAACAATGCCGGCATCGGGTTGACCGCGCCGTTTAGCGAGACCAGCGAAGCGCAGTTTGACGAGTTGATGAACATCCACTTTAAGGGACCGTTCTTCCTTACCCAGCAGCTGCTGCCTTTGCTTAAAGACGGTGGGCGCATTCTGAACGTCTCCAGCGGGCTGGCACGCTTTGCACTACCGGGCTATTCCGCTTATGCGGCGATGAAAGGGGCGATGGAAGTGTTAACCCGTTATCAGGCGAAGGAGCTCGGCGCTCGCGGAATATCGGTTAATATCATTGCCCCCGGCGCGATTGAGACCGACTTTGGCGGCGGCGCGGTGCGCGATAATGCCCCGCTTAACCAGCATATTGCCGCCCAGACGGCGCTAGGCCGCGTCGGCCTGCCGGATGATATCGGCGATGCTATCGCCGCGTTGCTGAGTGACGAGCTTGGCTGGATGAACGCCCAGCGCGTTGAGGTTTCCGGCGGCATGTTTTTATAATGATCACGCCCTGCGCATAATAGCGTAGGGCGCCTTCATATTGTGCTTTTTATTATTCCGTAACACTCTTTTGCATCATGCGTATCGCTGATTTTCAGCGACTCGATTACACTGGAAGAAATAATATTATTATCCTGTTAGCTATCCGTTTAATTAAGGAATTCCTCATATCAAATGTAATAAATATTATGAATGAGTAATCGTTCCGCGCTGGCGTGTAACTATTCATCATCATGATGTTTATATCATCTCCTCCATCGGTAAAATGGCTTAGGTCATACGGCGAGTTCTTATTTTTGTCGGCTGATATTACCCTTCACCCACTTTTAAAAGGGGTATTTTCGATGGAGAGCAGTCCATGCAAGTAATCATGTTTGACAGGCAGTCAATATTTATTCATGGAATGAAGGTCGGCTTACAACAACGTATTCCTGAAATTAATATTCATAGCACCTGTCAGGCAGAACAGCTGTGGCAACTGCTCACGGCTCATCCGCAGGCGCTCCTCATACTTGATGGCGATCTGAACAGTGAATTTTGTTGCTGGTTGCTCCAGGAGAAGCAGCAGCGTTTTCCGCATGCCAAAGTATTATTAGTGGTTTCGGATGATAATAAAAGCTGGCTGCAACGGGCGCTGGCGTGGAACGTGCGCGCCATTGCCCAGCGTGAGGATAGCGCCGATATGTTTGCCCAGATCATTAATAGCATCATGTTGGGCATGATGTGTCTGCCTGGCACCTGGTTAATGACTTCGGCGGAGCGCGGAAAGCACGCTGTACATTTAAGTCGTCGCCAGCAGGAAATTTTAAAACTGCTGGCGGAAGGCAGCTCTAATAAGGAAATTAGCCGTACGTTAAATATCAGCGCCGGGACCGTGAAAGCGCATCTTGAGTCGTTATATCGGCGGCTGGATGTGAAAAACAGGACCCAGGCGGCGATGGCGTTTAACAACGTCGGTGAAAACTAACTGGCCTGACAAAACCACTCGCACTCCTGCAGGCGGAAGGCGTTATCGCGGTCAATTTTCCGCCATATCGTCAGCGCCTGCGTCATGTTGTGGCCGTTAAGATAATGCAAAATAGCGTCCAGCTGCGGCTGGGCGCTGCCATCTAAACTAAATACCAGCGCCAGCAGGGCATCGTACTGCGGCTGAGTCAGTTCCACGACCAACCTGCGCTGTAGAATCTGTTGGCACTGCAGCAGGTCTACCGTCAATAGCATCATCGCCAGTTCAGCGGTGATGGGCGTCTCTTTCTCATCTTCATCAATAGCGTGGCCATAGCCGACCCGCCATTGGCCAAACTGGTCCTGATATGGCAGTAGCGCCAGCCCTTGCGTTTGCTGAATAAATCGCAGTCCCGCCAGGCTTAACGTGGTGATAGTCATGGTCTTTTCCTCTATTGTTGGCGGCAGTGTAGAGGAAAAGCGGGGTCGCCCCCATTCGCCGGATGGCCCAGGGCCTTATTGGTAATCGTGGCGCATCAGGCCAAACAGCCAGTCATTGTGCCAACGGCCATGTAGCCAGTAGCTCTCGCGTAGCTCTCCTTCCTGTATAAATCCTGTTTTTAGCAGCAGCTGTTTTGAGGCCTGGTTTCCGGCGGTGACGCTGGCGGTAAGACGACGAATGCCGCCTGTAGAAAATGCGTAATCACATAGCGCACACAGTGATTCATATCCATAGCCTAGCCCCTGCGCCTGTGGGGCGAAGAGAAAGCCCACTTCGGCGATATCATCATCGTGATGGCAATAGCCGGTCAGGCCAAGGGGCGTATGGCTTTGCCGATCGCGAACCACCAGGCATAGCCAGTGCGAGGACTTAGGCGACCAGAGCGGCAGGCGTGCATCAAACGCGGCGCGGATATCGGCGATGGGCCGGTTATCCGCAACATAGAGCATCACCTGCGGATCCTGTTGCAGGCTGAGAAAAAAAGACCAGTCGTCAAGCTGCAGCGGCGAGCAGCGCAGCCGCGGCGTAAGCAGTTCGGGCATGTTGTCGGCTCTGGCAAAGGGAAAATAAAACCTTAGCAGCACAGCCTGCCGACGGAAAGTGCCTTACGAAGACCTCGGCTCGCCGTACAGGCTGATAAGCCGCCGCACCACGCCGTTGGTCCAGCCGAAGCCATCCTGCAGCGGATATTCCCCGCCGCCGCCCTCATGTGGTACGCCGCTGGCGATATGATATTTCTCAATCAGCTTGTGGTGTTTGAGATAAAATTGATTCACCGTCTGCAGCCAGCTCTGGGCGATTTCATCGCCAAGCGGGTCGTGGCCGTACATTTTGAATCCCTGTACCGCCATCCACTGCAGCGGCGCCCAGCCGTTGGGTTTATCCCACTGTTCGCCGCTTTCATATTCCGTCGCCATGATGCCGCCAGGGGTGAGCAGACGCGCGCGTACGGCATCCGCCAGCCGTTCGGCCTGGGCGTGGGTCGCCATCCCGACATACAGCGTGACGATGCTGGCGGCGGAGAACAAGGCCAACTGCTCACGGCGCCAATCGTAATCGCGAAAACAGCCGCACTCTTCATCCCACAGGTAGCGGGTAACCGCCTCCCGGCGCGCGTTGGCTTTACGGCGAAATTCGGCTTCAGCCTCGCGATCGCCCTTCAGGCCGGAAAGATTGGCGATGGTATTTTCCAGCTTAAACAGAAAAGCGTTGAGGTCGATGGGAATAAACTGGGTGGTGCGGATACTCGCAAGCCTGGTGATATCGCGCAGCCAGCGGCTGGAGTAGTCCCAGCCGGAAGCCGCGCCGGCGCGCAGGTCACGATAGACCTCGTTTGGCGGCCGGCCGGAATGCTTCGCCGTTTCGACATCTTCTCGCCAGGATTCATCGCGCGGCGTATCACGGTCGTCCCAGTAGCGGTTAAGCAGTGAACCATCAGGCATACGCACCACGTGACGGTAGGCCTGGTTAGGGATCAGCGATTCCGCGCCGTCCATCCAGAAGGCGTGCTCTAATTTGAGATGGTCGAGATAGCGGCGCGCGCCGCGAACGCCATCTTCCTCAAACAGCTCCACCATCAGGGCGAATACCGGCGGCTGGGAGCGGCTGAGATAGTAGGTGCGGTTGCCGTTGGGAATGTGGCCGTAGGTTTCAATCATCCAGGCGAAGTTGTCGGCCATGCATTTGAGCAAATCTTCACGGCCGCTTTCCGCCAGCCCCAGCATGGTGAAGTAGGAATCCCAGTAGTAGGTCTCGCTAAAACGCCCGCCGGGGACGATGTACGACTGCGGTAGCGCCAGCAGCGATGACCACGGAATATGATCCTGCGGTTCACGGGTGAGCACCGGCCACAGCTTATCAATATGCTCTTTTAGCGTCAGTTTCGGGTCAGAGGTGTACTCATCGGAGCGGTTATCTGGCAACCAGAAGTTGTCTTCCACAAACTGACGCAAATCGAACTCCGGCGTACGCTTAACCCGCCGGTAGTGCATCAGGATATCCAGCGGATCGTGTTTCGGCGCGCAGTCGGGAAAGGTTTTACTATCAAGAAAAATGCGCGACTTTTGGACGTTGGTAAACAACTCGAGATAGCGGTCGGCGGGGGTCAGGGCGTCAGACGCCGGTAGCCCTTCGATGATCTCCGGCTCCGGTTCGGCGTCGAACATTTCATCCAGTTTTAACTCATACGGATCGGCTTCGTAGCACGGATCGTTTTCGATCCTCAACTCGTCGTCATCAACGTTGCGTAGTTTCTGGCTGAACATAGCGATACAGGCCTCCGGATAGCGTGAGTTTAGGGGCCGGGCATGCCCGGGCTCTCTAATAAGCGTAGACACTCGCTTCGGTCTGCGGAAGATAAACTGTGCGTCAGGTCACGCTTTTCAGTGCATAAAAATGGCAGGTAAGACGAGCAGGTATTTGAAATTAAAGGGTGAATATTTACCGCTGTGGTGGATGCGCGAAAACGAAATTCGGAGCATTCATTATGCAACAAAATTTGAACCGCCCCGGTAAACGCAGGCGGTTGGTTCGTTTACTCCCAGGCGGCTTCCAGCATCTCCAGCAGTTGCTCTGACTCCAGCGTGACCGGATTGGCTTTCATCGACGATGAACTACTGGCCGCCAGCGCGGCGGGTTCCAGCGCTTCGCGCGGTACGCCGAGGTCGCGTAAATTGCCGAGCCCTGAGCGCTGGCTCCATTCGCGCAGGCTTTGCCAGGCGTCATCCGGCGAGACGCCAAGTCCGGCGGCGATCCACTGGCGCACGTCGAGGAAACGCTGGCGCAGCGCCGGATTGGTTACCTGCGACTCATTGAGTTCCAGCCCAAAAGGCAGCAGGCAGCCGCAGAGCGCGCCGTGGGAGGCATCGCTTAGCCCGCCAAGCGGCCCCGCAAGACCGTGAACCACACCCAGGCCGGCATTGGCGAGCGCCAGCCCGCCGCACAGGCTGACCCATGCCAGCTCGTCGCGGCTGTCGGCACACTCTTTTTCCATCAGCGTTTTTAACGCGGCGATGCCGCGGGGGATCGCCTCCCGGCACAGGGCATCGGTGAAGGGCGTCGCCCGGGTGCACAGCCAGGGTTCGATAACCTGAGTTAAGGCATCAAGGCCGGAGCCGAGGGTGACGGCGCGGGGGGCGTTATCCGTTAACGCCGGATCGACAATCGCCAGTTGCGGCAGCATGCGATCGTCGCGCAGGCTGACTTTGCGCTGCTGCTGGGGGACGTTGATGACCGCGTTTTTAGTAACCTCCGCGCCGGTGCCGGACGTTGTGGGAATAGCGACAAACGGTAGCGGGCTGGCTTCCAGTATTCTCCCCGTTCCGACGACTTCCAGATAGTCGATGGCAGGCCCGCTTGCCGGGACCAGCGCGGCAATGGCTTTACCAGCATCAATGACCGCGCCGCCGCCGAGGCTGACCACCGCGCCGACGCCGCGCTCGCGCGCCAGCCGTACGCCGCGTTCAATATCGTCCAGCGTGGGTTCATTGGCGATAGCAACAGTGCTGACCTGAAGATGCAATGCGGTCAGTTCGTTCAGTAAAAACTGGGCGCGATTTTTGGTCGCGCCGTGAACCAGCAGCACCGGGGCATCATATTGCGCCAGCCACGGCGCGGCGCTGCGGGCCTGCCCGCGGCCAAAGCGGATATTGCCGGGCGTTAAAATGTTGAAGGGAGTGACCATGTGTAAGGGTACCTGTAGTGGATAATTATTCTGCAATCCACTATACACATTATCCGGCAAGCTTCATGTCTGCCATATTACGAAAAAAGGTTGCTGACGATGATAAGAATCTTGGGTAAACGCTCGTCTATTAACGTGCGTAAAGTCCTCTGGACCTGCGAAGAGGCGGGTATCGAGTATCAGCAGGAAGATTATGGCAGCGGCTATAGCCCGCTTGATACGCCGGAATTTTTGGCGCTGAATCCAAATGCGTTAGTGCCGGTGCTGGTGGATGACGATTTTGTCCTTTGGGAGTCGAACAGCATCTGCCGCTATCTGGCGCGTAAGGTCGGACGTGACGATTTGCTGCCCTCTGAGTTACGTGCCGCGGCGCAGGTAGAACACTGGATGGACTGGCAGGCGACGGAGTTTAACAGCGCGTGGCGCTACGCGTTCACGGGGCTGGTGCGTAAAGATCCGCGTTTTCAGGATCCGGCGGCAATTAAAGAGAGTATTGCCGCGTGGACGCGCTGCGTACAGATTGTCGACAATCAGCTACAGCGCACCGGCGCGTGGCTGACCGGCGAGACGTTTACGCTGGCGGATATCGTGCTGGGGCTTTCGGTTCATCGCTGGAAAATGACGCCGTTCGCCCATCCGGAGATGGCAAACGTCGAACGATGGTATATGGCCCTTAACCAGCGCCCGGCATTTATGCGCCACGGCAATAACGGCGTAGCGTAGCCGCTGATTTAGCGTCGCGGGCGGGTACTGCCCCTGACGATAAGCTTCCCCTGCAGAACGTGCTGAACGGCACTGGTTTCAGCCGCGCCTAGCTGCGTTTTCAGTACGGCGATGGCGGTATCCACCATTTCCGATAGCGGCTGGACCCAGGTGGTTAAATTTATCAGCGGCCAGCTGGCCATGGCGATATCATCGAACCCGACGATGGAGATATCTTCGCCCGCCTTCATGCCCATTTCGCCGACAACCACGTTGAGGGCGGCGATGGCCATCATATCGTTGGCGCAAAATAGCGCGTCCGGCGGCGTTGGTAGCGCCATCAGCCTGCGGGTGGCGTTCATCGCTTCTTCTATCGACCACATTCCGCTATCGCGCAGCATCGGGCGGGCGCCGCGGGCCTCCAGACGCTGTCGAAAGCCTGTCTCCCGGTCGCGGCTGGTAGAGGAGGTATCTCTACCGGCAACAAATGCCAGCTGCTGATGGCCGAGATCCAGCAGGAAATCGGCAATCGCGGCGCCGCCAGCCAGGTTATCGCTGGTGACGCTGGAAACCGACCGGCTGTCGTTTTTGCGGTTGAGCAGCAGCACCGGCAGGCCGAGCTGCTGGCATTCATGAGCAAAGTGTGAAGAAAGGCTGCTGGACACCAGCACTAGCGCTTCAACACGATGACGCAGAATCTCTTCCATGATGGGGGTAGTGTCATCATCGCGGTACATCGAAAACAACAGTACCCGGTATCCCATCAGGTTCAACGCCTGTGACAGTTCATCCAGAACCGCGGCGTAGAAGGGATTCACCAACCCCGGAACGACAACACCAATAAGCGTTGAGCGGCGGGTGATCAGCGACTGGGCGATAAAGCTCGGACGATAGCCCAGCTCGGCGGCGATCTTACGCACCTTTTCTTTGGTGGCTGGCGAAATTTTCGCTCCTTCGGTAAAGGCGCGGGATACCGCAGATTGCGAGACGCCAGCCGCTTTCGCGACATCGTAACTGGTGACTGCTCGTTTGTTTTGACCTGCCATTCCGTTGCCTCTCCTGACCCATGCCCCGCCATTATGCGTGAATCTTCCCCCCTGTCACTAATTTTGCGATCTCCGTTGCATTCGAATGCATTGCTGCTTCACATAACATTTTATTCACGCCAGGATGCAAGTGAATTCGAATGCATTAGCATTTCATTAACATCATAGTGAGGCAAGTTATGGCTATCTGGCTCAAGCGCGGTGCGGAATCTGAAGCAGTGAAATCTCACGACCGTACGGTTCGTGAAGCGGTAGAGAAAATCCTGGCGGATATTGAAGCGCGCGGTGACGCAGCGGTGCGCGAGCTGTCGATTAAGTTCGATAAGCTCGATCGCGCAAACTTCCGCCTGTCGCAGCAGGAAATCGATGATTGCTATGCGCAGCTGTCGGAGCGCGATATTGCCGATATCCGCTTTGCGCAGGAGCAGGTGCGTAACTTCGCTCAGCACCAGCGCGACAGCCTGAAAGATATCGAGGTTGAAACGCTACCGGGCGTCATTCTGGGACACAAAAATATTCCGGTCAGCGCGGCGGGCTGCTACGTGCCGGGCGGGAAATACCCGCTGCTGGCGTCGGCGCATATGTCGATTATCACCGCGAAAGTCGCAGGTGTGCCGCGCATTGTCACCTGTGCGCCGCCGTTTAACGGTAAACCGGCGCCGGCGATTGTGGTGGCGCAGCATATGGCGGGGGCCGACGAAATCTACTGCCTGGGGGGTATTCAGGCCGTGGCGGCGATGGCCGTCGGTACCGAGAGCATCGCACCGGTGGATATGCTGGTGGGGCCGGGCAACGCCTTTGTCGCTGAAGCCAAACGTCAGCTGTTTGGCCGCGTCGGTATCGATCTGTTCGCCGGGCCGACGGAGACCCTGGTCATTGCCGATGAAAGCGTGGATGGTGAAATCTGCGCCACCGACCTGTTAGGTCAGGCTGAGCATGGTCCTGATTCTCCGGCGATTTTGTTGACGACCTCGGAAACGCTGGCGCGCGAAACGCTGGCGGAAATCGATCGTCTGCTGGCGGTGCTGCCCACCGCGGAAATCGCGCGCCAGTCGTGGGCGAAGTTTGGCGAAATCATTGTGGCTGAAGACCGGGAAGAAATGCTGAAAATCGCCAATGAGCTGGCGTTCGAACATGTGCAGGTAATGACCCGCGACCCGGACTGGTTCCTCGAAAATATGCAGAACTTTGGCGCATTGTTCCTGGGACCTCGTACTAACGTGGCCTACGGCGATAAAGTCATCGGCACCAACCATACCCTGCCGACGCGTAAAGCGGCGCGTTATACCGGGGGGCTGTGGGTTGGGAAGTTCATCAAAACCTGCACCTATCAAAAGGTTCTTACCGATAGCGCCTCCGCGCAGATCGGCGAGTACTGTTCGCGTCTGTGCGCCCTCGAAGGTTTCTCCGGCCATGGTGAACAGGCCAACGTCCGCGTGCGCCGCTACGGCAATAAAGACGTTCCTTACGCTGGGATTCCTGAATAACCCGTAAGGTCTGAAACGGGAAGCGGGATACGCTCCCCAACTTAACATCGGCCGCCCGATAACAAGGAAATAAGCGGCGGCCATGCTGACGGATAACCCTATGGACGTATTGATTGCCTTACTGGCGTTAGGATTGCTGATGCTCGCCGCCTATCGCGGCTATAGCGTGATCCTTTTTGCCCCTTTGGTTGCGCTCGGCGCCGTATTACTCACCCAGCCAGCCGCCGTTGCCCCGGTATTCAGCGATATTTTCATGGATAAGCTGGTCGGGTTCGTAAAACTCTATTTCCCGGTATTTTTACTGGGCGCGGTCTTCGGGAAATTAATTGAGTTTTCCGGATTCTCCCGGTCAATCGTGAGTGCTGTTACCCGGCTGATGGGGCAAAACAAGGCGATGCCGGTGATTATTCTGGTCTGCGCGTTGTTAACCTATGGCGGGGTTTCGCTATTCGTGGTGGTATTTGCGGTCTATCCCTTCGCCGCTGAGATGTTCCGCCAGAGCCAAATTCCGAAACGGCTAATGCCTGCGACTATCGCGCTGGGCGCCTTCACTTTTACGATGGATGCGCTACCGGGTTCGCCACAGATTCAGAATATTATTCCGACTACTTTTTACGGTACGACCTCCTGGGCAGCGCCCTGGCTTGGGGTGCTGGGTTCCGCATTTGTGGCTATTGGCGGCTGGTTATATCTGGAGGCGATGCGGCGTAAAGCGCAGCGCAAGGGAGAAGGTTATGGAAGCGAGTTGGTAAATGAACCTGAAACCCCGGCAGACCTTAACTTGCCGCACCCGGTGATCGCGCTGCTGCCGTTGATTATCGTCGGCGTCGCCAACCTGCTGTTTACCTGGCTTATCCCTCAGGCGTACGGTAGCCATTTCCTGATTGACCTGCCGGGACTGAAAGCGCCGATGGAAAGCGACGTGAAGAAGATGGTGGCGATTTGGGCGGTGATGGCGGCGTTATTGTGCGGAATTATCACTATCTTCTTGTTTGCCGGGCGTAGCCTGAAGGGTAAGCTGGCCGACGGTAGCAAAGTCGCCGTTGGCGGCGCGATGCTGGCGGCGTTGAATACTGCATCAGAGTATGGTTTTGGCGGGGTGATTGCCGCGCTGCCGGGCTTTGTTCAGGTGGCCGATGCGCTAAAAGCGATCCCAAATCCTTTACTCAATCAGGCGATTACGATCAATATTTTGTCCGGGATCACCGGTTCATCCTCCGGTGGAATGAGTATTGCCCTGGCGGCGATGGCGGATCGCTTTGTGGAGTCGGCCCATGCTGCGGGGATCCCGCTGGAAGTGATGCACCGTGTGGCGTCGATGGCGGCGGGCGGCATGGATACATTGCCGCACAATGGGGCGATCATCACTTTGCTGGCGGTGACCGGACTGACGCATCGCCAGGCCTATAAACCGATTCTCGGCATCACGTTGTTTAAAATCCTCGGTGCCTTTTTCATTATCGGCGTTTACTACGCCACCGGACTGGTATAAAGCCCGGGCCGTCGGCTGTCTGTGCCGACGGCCTTATTTATTTTTCAGCGTATTCGCTTTGCGCCGGCGGGGTAATGCCGCTACGATCCGCGTCTATTTTTTATCTCATCCCAAAAACGCGCGGCAGGTAGGTGGAGTTTGAACAGGCGGTTAGGCCTTGTGCTATTGGCATTACTGTTGGTTTCAGGCTGCGCCGGCACGCTGTCGCAAATGAGCCCTCCCAGCAATGAAACCAGCCTGGTGGGGCATAACGGGCAGCGGCTTTCCGTCGATACTTTCGTCAGCCAATACATGCGCGAGAAGCAGGTCAGCGGCGTGGTGGTGGCGATTATTCATCACAACGGCCCGGCGGAGTTTCACTGCTTCGGCGTGACGGATGATAAGCAGCGCTACCCGATAACCCCGCAAACGCTTTTTGCCCTCGGTTCGTTAAGTAAAGGTGTTACCGCTGAAGTGGTGACGATGCTGGTCAACGAGGGGCGTTTACACTGGAACGATACGCTGCAAACCCTGCTGCCGCCGGGGTCCGTGCTCAGTGAAGATGCCCGCAAGATAACCTTACTGCAGCTGGTCACTCATACCTCCGGGCTGCCGCGTCAGCCGATGAACATGCTGTCGCTTGAGCATCTGTTGGCCTATCTCAACAACGGTGAAAACTTTTATCACGAACTCGATGCCGACGGGGTGCTGAGCTATCTGAGCAACTTCAATGCGCCGCTGGAGCGCGAGCCGAGTTACTCCAACCTGGGTTTTGCGATACTTGGGTATCTTCTCAAATACCAAACCGGCGAATCGATTGAGACGCTGGCGTCACGGATGATCTTCCGGCCATTGGCGATGGGGAATACCAGCTTCCTGCCGCAAACGCTGCATGAATATCCGTGGCGGGCGCTGGGACACGCAGGCGATCAGCCGAAGTTTAAACCGCGCGGCGCGCTGACGCCGGACTGGCAGTTCACGAATAACATGGTTGGCGCGGCGAGTCTGTACAGCGACGCCGGCGATCTGATTAACTATGCCCGCGCTCACTTCGCCCCCACGGGGCAGGCGGCACTGGATCGGGCGTTCAAAGACGTTAGCGTTGATTATTATCCGCGGCGGGTCGAAGCGGCGAACATTGCCTGGGTGACCGACACATTTGGTCGGCAGCGATTAACTTATCAGGTGGGATACATCGGCGGCTATTCAAGCTATATCGGCTTCGATAAAGCGAATCAGAATGCGGTGGTGGTGCTGCAAAACAGCTTTAACTGGAGTAACTACATCGGCCATCAGATCCTACGTAATCTGGTGACGGAGTCAAAATGAAGCCCCGTCCTGAGACGGGGCTTCGCGGATTAACGCATGGTGACGAACTCTTCCGCTGCGGTCGGGTGAATGGCGACGGTATTGTCGAAGTCTTTTTTGGTGGCGCCCATTTTCAGCGCTACCGCAAAGCCCTGCAGCATCTCATCCATTCCGAAGCCGATACCGTGAATACCGACAATCTTCTCTTCCGGGCCGACGCAGACCAGCTTCATGCGGCACGGCTGGCGGTGAGAGGTCACGGCGGTATACATTGCGGTGAAGGACGATTTGTACACCTTCACGGCGTCGTCGCCGTACTGCTCGCGCGCCTGCGGCTCGGTTAAGCCGACGGTGCCGATTGGCGGGTGGCTGAAGACCACGGTCGGGATATTGCTGTAGTCGAGGTGCTCTTCCGGCTTGTTGTTAAACAGGCGTTCGGACAGACGACGGCCTGCGGCCACGGCGACCGGCGTCAGCTCAACGGCGCCGGTATTATCGCCCACCGCGTAGATGCCCGGCACATTGGTGTTCTGGAACTTATCAACGATGATGTAGCCTTTATCGTTGGTTTTAACGCCCGTTGCCGCCAGGTTGAAGTTATCGGTCGCCGGTTCGCGGCCAATCGCCCAAATCAGGCAATCTACGGTCTGGCTGCGGCCATCTTCCAGCTCCAGAGTCAGGCTGCCGTCGGCATTCTTGACTACCGCCTTCGGAATTGCGTTCGTGTGCAGTTGTGGACCTTCGGCGTTCATCACTTCCACCAGAGTCTCAACGATCAGCGGATCGAAGCTGCGCAGCGGCGCGTGTTTACGCACGAACAGGTGGGTTTCGGCGCCCAGGCCGTTAATCACGCCGGCCAGTTCAACGGCAATATAGCCCGCGCCGACTACCGCTACGCGCTTCGGCAGCGCCGGCAGTTCGAAGAAACCGTCGGAATCAATACCGTATTCCACACCCGGAATGTTCGGGTGGCTCGGGCGGCCGCCGGTGGCGATCAGGATATGATCGGCGGTAATGGTCTCGCCGTTGACTTCCACGGTATTGGCATCGACAAAGCGCGCGAACCCTTTGATAACATCAACTTTATTCTTACCCAGCACGTTGTCGTAAGAGGTATGAATACGGTCGATATAGGCGCTGCGGCTGGCAACCAGCTTATCCCAGTCGAAATGGTTGATGGTGGTATCGAAACCGTAATCCGGGCCATACAGGTGGATTGCTTCGCGGATCTGCGCCGCATGCCACATCACTTTTTTCGGCACGCAGCCGACGTTAACGCAGGTGCCGCCCAGCTCTTTGGCTTCAATCAGCGCGCACTTCTGGCCGTACATCGCCGCACGGTTAATCGAGGCGATGCCGCCGCTGCCGCCGCCGATGGCGAGGTAATCATAATGTTTGCTCATGCCCATATGTCCTTAATCGTTAATTGCCGCGATTGTAGCGCGAGGCTTAAAAGGTTCCACCGATGGTTGCGATTACTCCGGTACGATCCAACTCACGGTCGCGTGACCGGTACCGGCTGGAACCAGTTTGCTGTGCAGCCACGGCAGCACGTTATTCATCTGCTGTTCCAGCTTCCACGGCGGGTTGATGACGATCATCCCGGAGGCGGTCATGCCGCGCTGGTCGCTGTCCGGACGCACCGCCAGCTCGATTTGCAGAATTTTGCGGATACCTGTGGCTTCTAAATCTTTGATCATGCGTTTGATTTGCGCGCGCAGCACCACCGGATACCACAGCGCGTAGGTGCCGGTGGCGAAGCGTTTATAACCTTCGTTGATCCCGGTGACCACCGCCTGATAATCGGTTTTAATTTCGTACGGCGGGTCGATAAGAATCAGACCGCGGCGGGAAACCGGCGGCAGCTTGGCCTTCAGCTGCTGATAGCCATCGGCTTTATCGACGCGCGCGCGGCTGTCTTTCTGGAACTCGGCGCGCAGCAGCGGGAAATCGCTCGGGTGCAGTTCGGTCATCTGCAGGCTGTCCTGCTCGCGCAGCAGCTGGCGGGCGATAAGCGGCGAACCAGGGTAGTAACGCAGTTGGCCGCTGCGGTTGAAGTGTTCGACGACCGAAATATACGGCTCCAGTTCGGTCGGTAGATCGTCCTGCTGCCAGATACGGGCGATGCCTTCAAGATACTCGCCGGTACGTTCGGCGTGCTCGCCGCTCAGCTGATAGCGGCCCGCGCCGGCGTGGGTGTCCAGGTAGAGAAACGGTTTTTCTTTCTCTTTCAGCGATTCAATGATCAAACTCTGAACGGTGTGTTTAAGGACGTCGGCGTGGTTGCCTGCGTGAAAGCTGTGGCGATAACTGAGCATGGATGCAGAGATTCCGGAAATAAACAAGTTAACCGACAGTTTACCGCAGTTCGCCCAGGATTGCCGCTGTCGCACCGCCTGTCATTGAAATTCCTGCAACTATCCCCCATTCTAGATCTCATGCAAAAGCGCCGGAACGCGCGCTTCATTCACCCTCTTCAACAGGACAGCGCATATGACCAATCCATTACTGACGCCTTTTTCATTGCCGCCATTTTCTGCAATTAAACCGGAGCACGTGGTCCCTGCGGTCACCAAAGCGCTGGATGATTGCCGGGCCGCGGTGGAAAGCGCGGTGGCGCACGGCGCGCCGTATAGCTGGGAAAATCTTTGCCAGCCGCTGGCGGAAGTGGACGATGTGCTGGGACGCATCTTCTCGCCAATCAGCCATTTGAATTCGGTAAAAAACAGCCCGGAGCTGCGTGAAGCCTACGAACAGACGCTGCCGCTGCTCTCCGAGTACAGCACCTGGGTCGGCCAGCATGAAGGCCTGTATAAAGCCTACCGCGACCTGCGCGACGGCGATAACTACGCCACGTTGAACACCGCGCAGAAAAAGGCGGTCGATAACGCGCTGCGCGATTTTGAATTATCCGGGATTGGGCTGCCGGCAGAAGCGCAGAAACGCTACGGTGAAATCGCCGCGCGCCTCTCTGAGCTTGGCAATCTGTACAGCAACAACGTGCTTGATGCCACCATGGGCTGGAACAAGCTGGTGACCGACGTCGCCGATCTCGCAGGCATGCCGGAAAGCGCGCTGGCCGCCGCTCAGGCCCAGGCGCAGGCGAAAGAGCAGGAAGGATATCTGCTGACGCTGGATATTCCGAGCTATCTGCCGGTGATGACCTACTGCGACAATCAGGCGCTGCGCGAAGAGATGTATCGCGCCTATTCCACCCGCGCCTCCGATCAGGGCCCGAACGCCGGGAAATGGGATAACAGCCCGGTGATGGCGGAGATCCTCGCGCTGCGTCACGACCTGGCGCAACTACTGGGCTTTGACAGCTACGCCTTTAAATCTCTGGCCACCAAAATGGCTGAAAATCCGCAGCAGGTCCTCGATTTCCTGACCGACCTGGCAAAACGCGCGCGTCCGCAGGGCGAAAAAGAGCTGGCTCAGCTGCGTGCTTTCGCCAAAGCCGAGTTTGGCGTCGATGAACTGCAGCCGTGGGATATCGCTTACTACAGCGAAAAACAGAAACAGCATCTCTACAGCATTAGCGATGAGCAACTGCGCCCGTATTTCCCGGAAAACAAAGCCGTTAACGGCCTGTTTGAAGTGGTTAAGCGTATTTATGGCATTACCGCCAAAGAGCGTACCGATGTCGATGTGTGGCATCCGGAAGTGCGTTTCTTCGAGCTGTATGACGAAAATAACGAGCTGCGCGGCAGCTTCTATCTTGACCTGTATGCCCGCGAACATAAACGCGGCGGGGCGTGGATGGACGACTGCGTCGGCCAGATGCGTAAGCTGGATGGTTCCCTGCAAAAACCGGTCGCTTATCTGACCTGTAACTTCAACCGCCCGGTAAACGGCAAACCGGCGCTGTTCACGCACGATGAAGTGATTACCCTGTTCCACGAGTTTGGCCATGGTCTGCACCACATGCTGACCCGCATTGATACTGCTGGTGTTTCCGGCATCAGCGGGGTGCCGTGGGATGCGGTCGAGCTGCCGAGTCAGTTTATGGAAAACTGGTGCTGGGAGCCGGAAGCGCTGGCCTTTATCTCCGGGCATTACGAAACCGGTGAACCGCTGCCGCAGGAACTGCTGGAGAAAATGCTGGCGGCGAAAAACTACCAGGCGGCGATGTTTATTCTCCGCCAGCTGGAGTTCGGTCTGTTCGATTTCCGTCTACACGCGGAATACTCGCCGGAGCAGGGGGCGAAAATCCTCGAGACTCTGGCCGAGATTAAAAAGCAGGTCGCCGTGGTGCCGGGCCCAACCTGGGGCCGCTTCCCGCATGCGTTCAGCCACATCTTTGCGGGTGGTTACGCGGCGGGCTACTACAGCTACCTGTGGGCCGATGTGTTGGCGGCGGATGCCTTCTCGCGCTTCGAAGAAGAGGGAATTTTCAACCGTGAAACCGGTCAATCATTCCTCGACAATATCCTGAGCCGCGGCGGTTCCGAAGAGCCGATGGAGCTGTTCAAACGCTTCCGCGGGCGCGAGCCGCAGCTGGACGCGATGCTTGAGCATTACGGGATTAAAGGCTGATTGCTACGTGAAGATCTGCTTAATTGATGAAACAGGCGCCGGTGACGGCGCCTTATCTGTTTTGGCCGCCCGTTGGGGGCTGGAGCATGATGCAGAGAATCCGATGGCGCTGGTGCTGACGGACGAGCATCTGGAGCTGCGTAAGCGCGATGAGCCAAAGCTTGGCGGCATCTTTGTCGATTTCGTCGGCGGCGCGATGGCTCATCGCCGCAAGTTTGGCGGCGGCCGCGGTGAAGCGGTAGCCAAAGCGGTGGGTATTAAAGGCGATTATCTGCCGGATGTGGTTGACGCCACCGCCGGCCTGGGGCGCGATGCCTTCGTGCTGGCGTCGGTCGGCTGCCGCGTGCGGATGCTTGAGCGTAACCCGGTGGTCGCCGCGCTGCTCGACGATGGTTTGAAACGTGGCTATGCCGATGCGGAGATCGGCGGCTGGCTGCAGGAGCGCTTACAGTTGATTCATGCATCCAGCCTCAATGCGTTGACCGATATCACCCCGCGCCCGCAGGTGGTGTATCTGGATCCGATGTTTCCCCATAAGCAGAAAAGCGCGCTGGTCAAAAAAGAGATGCGGGTATTTCAGTCGCTGGTGGGGCCGGATTTAGACGCCGATGGTCTGTTGGCGCCGGCTCGACAGCTGGCAACCAAACGAGTGGTGGTGAAGCGTCCGGACTATGCGCCGCCGTTGGCGGATGTCGCCACGCCTAACGCGGTAGTGACCAAAGGACATCGGTTTGATATTTACGCCGGTACTCCGGCGTAATTTTTCGCCGTTGTGATATCACCCGGATAGCGGCGCAAAGCGCCTTATCCGGGCTACCAAATTGTAGCGCGAGCCGGGAACCTCAATATTTAAACAAACGGCGCCAGCGGATCGGCCATCTCAAACGGTTACTCGGCGCTGGCCGGGGTATTAATCATCCGGTTCAGCCACGGCACCATAAAGGCCATCACCACCGTCACCGCCAGGGTCACGAGACCAATTTTACTAAACACGTTGGTGTAGATCGGCAGCGTCTGCAGCGGGTCGGTTATATTTTCCGGTACCGCGGTGAAGGTCGCGACATAGCCGCCCATCAGGAACGCGGCGGCCTGAGTCAGGAACCACATCCCCAGAATAAAGCCCATCAGCCGCTGCGGAACCAGCGCGGCAACCATCGCCAGGCCCAGGGCGCTAATCAGCAGTTCGCCGAGACTCTGGAACAGATAAACCAGCACGATAAACCACGGCGAGGTGAGCCCCTGCGGGTCGGCAAACCACATCCCGGCCGCCGCGGCGGTCAGGAAGCCCAGCGCGCAGAGGAACATGCCGAGAGTGAATTTCATCGGCATGGTCAGGTCTTTACCTTTGTTGCCAAGACGGGTGTAGATAGCCGCCAGTACCGGGCTGGCGACCACCACCCAGAACGGGTTCAATGCCTGGAAACTCACCGGGTTAATTGCGATGCCGAGAATGTCGTGATGCACGTTATTGATGGCGAAGAAGTTCAGCGAGGTTGGCATCTGGGCATACAGGATATAAAACACCACCGCTTCGAGCATCAGGATGAAGGCGACGAACATCTTGTTGCGGCCGGTTTTATCGAGGCGGAAAGCTTCGCGGAAGAAGAAAATCGTCACCACGATGGACAGCACGATCAGCACCAGGTTGGCGATTTTAACGTTATGCATCAGCCAGGCGCAGAGGAAAATCATCACCACGGTGCCGACCAGCACGTACAGCAGATTACGGAAACTCAGCGGCTGATGATCCGGGGTTGAACCGATATCTTTCACCATTCCGCGGCAGGCGAAGTAGACCAGCAGCGCGACGATAAGCCCGGCGCCGCACAGATTGTAGGTCACCGCATAGCCGAACTTATCGGCAATAACCGGCGCCAGCGACAGCGAGAGCAGCGAACCGATGTTAATCGACATATAAAACAGGGTGAAGGCGCCGTCGAGACGGGCATCTTTAGGCGGATAGCATTTTGATAGCAGGCTCGCGGGATTGGCTTTAAACAGCCCGTTGCCGACGGCGATAGTGCCAAGCGCGATAAAGATAAGGTCGGGTTTGAGCAGCGACAGACCGGTCATAAAATAGCCGATTGCCAACACGATGGCGCCGAGCACCAGCGTGCGTTTGGTTCCAAGCAGATGGTCACCGACATAGCCGCCGATGGAAATGAGGCCGTAGACCAGCGCCGCAAAGGCGCCAAAGGTGATAAATGCCTGTTCCTGAGAGAAACCAAGCTGTTTAACAAAGAACACCGCCAGGATGCCCTGGACGCCGTAATAGCCAAAACGCTCCCATAACTCTACAAAAAAAATCATGAAGAACGGACGGGGTTGCTGTAGCAAACCCGTAGGTGCAGTTGTTTTCATATTCCTTCGCCTTTTAGTGCTATCCCAAAAAGTATGAACGCGTCTGCCAAAACGCGCCGAAAAAGTCTGATGGCCCATAATGATTCGGCCATTGGCTGAATGTATAGATTATTATATAGATATTAATTCTAATAAATGGTTGATCACACTAACCGATATTAATTATCTGGATTGATATCCTGATGGGATCGGTGCGCTTCAGGCGGGATACAGCATAAAAACAAAAACGCCCGCAGGCGCGGGCGTTGGCTGGCGAGGAAAAGCGATTATTCGTCTTCTTCGTCGCGCAGCGGTACGATCAGCATATCAACGTGAACGGTGTTGATCAGCTGACGCGCGGAGGACATCAGCTTGCTCCAGAAATCCTGATGGTGACCGCAGACCACCAGGTCCATATCATATTTTTTAATCGCATCGACCAGCACCTGGCCCAGATCGCCGCTGCCGCTCAGGGTTTCGGTAATCGGGTAGCCAGCGTTAGTGGAAAGCTCGGTCAGCGCGTGGTGCGTTTCTTCAGAGATGCGTTTCTGCATGTCGCCCAGATTAACATCGATAAGACCGGTGTAGAGGTCGGAGTAATTCACATCCACGTGAATCAGGGAAACTTTCGCATTGTAGGGACGCGCCATAGAAACCGCTTTCTCTACCAGCACTTTGCTTTCCGGTGATAGGTCTACTGCAATAAGAATGTGTTTGTAAGCCATAGTGTTACTCCTTCCATAAGTTGTCGATGACCGTTGGACCAGACAGCCTGTGCTGTCGATTCGCCCGCGTCCTGCAAGCTAGATTCGCGGGGGGTAAGCCTTTAAGGACTTAATTGTAGAAGATAATTTCTACAATATAGCGCCCCTCGCACTCCGTCAATGCACCTGGTTCACCGTTAGTTAAACAAATTATTCCGTCTTACGTATTGATAACGATTAACCTTGTGGTAAAAAAATTAACTGATCTCCTACACTATTTAATGAGCCGGTCGGATAAATAAACGTGACCGGAATCGCACTCTTTTACTGTACGGTGGGTTGGATGATATTGGGGAGCGGTAGTCCCGGAGGGATCTCCGTGGATGGGTCGCCGGGGAGGAAGTATGATCAGCACTGTTGCGCTGTTTTGGGCCCTGTGTATCGTTTGTGTGGTGAATATGGCACGTTACTTCTCATCGTTGCGTGCATTATTGGTTGTGCTACGTGGTTGCGATCCCTTGCTCTATCAATATGTTGATGGCGGAGGTTTTTTCACCTCGCATGGGCAGCCCAGTAAACAAATGCGGCTGGTTTGGTATATCTATGCCCAACGATATCGCGATCATCATGATGACGAGTTTATTCGTCGCTGTGAGCGTGTTCGCCGGCAGTTCATCCTGACCAGCGCGCTGTGTGGTCTGGTGCTGGTGAGTATGATTGCACTGCTTATCTGGCATTGAGCTGCCTGAATTGAGTGCAAAAAAAATGGGCCAGTTTCCTGACCCATTTTTCGCATGGCTATTGCTTAGATAAGCTTCAGAGCCAGCCAGTACAGCACGCCTGACAGCAAAATGGCTGCCGGCAGGGTGAGTACCCATGCCATCAGGATGCTGGTGACGGTTTTCTTCTGCAGACCACCGCCATCAACGAGCATCGTCCCCGCAACCGAGGAAGAGAGCACGTGGGTGGTGGAAACCGGCATGCCGGTGTAGCTGGCAAGGCCGATAGAAACCGCGGCGGTCATCTGGGCGGACATACCTTGCGCGTAGGTCATACCCTTCTTACCAATCTTCTCGCCGATAGTGGTCGCCACGCGGCGCCAGCCGATCATGGTGCCAATACCCAGCGCCAGCGCGACCGCCATAATGATCCAGATTGGCGCGTACTCGATGGTGCTTAGCATATCGGTTTTCAGTTTCTTCAGCAGGCGCTGGTCGTCAGTGCTCACATCCGGCAGTTTGGCCACTTTGTCGGTGGTGTCGGAGATGCAGAGCATAATGCGACGCAGCTGGCCGCGCTGATCCACTGACAGTGTATCGTAGCTTTCCGTACCGGTGAGCATTGTCTTCACGCGGTCAAGCGCGTTGATGGTGTTCGCCGGATGGCAGTGAAACTCGCCGTTGGCCGCGGTATTGGTTTCCGGTGACGGAACCAGTTGATCAACGCCGGTGGCTTTCTTCAGCAGCTCAGGGCGCTGTTGGAAGAAGGTTTCCACGTTGTTGACTGCATCGCGGGTACGAGTGATTTCGTAACCAGACGCGTTCATGTTGACCACGAAGCCCGCCGGCGCGACGCCAATCAGTACCAGCATGACCAGACCAATGCCTTTCTGCCCATCATTGGCGCCGTGCGAGAACGACACGCCGATAGCGGACAGGATCAGCGCGATACGGGTCCAGAACGGCGGTTTTTTCTTACCGTCTTTCTTTTCGCGTTCCGCTGGGGTCAGGTGTATACGAGCGCGTTTTTTGGTACCGCTCCAGTAACGACGCAGAATGAAAATCAGGCCGCCCGCTACCACCAGGCCAACAATCGGCGAGACGATAAGTGAGGCAAAAATGCCGATGACTTTCGGGATATTCAGCGCATCCACCACTGAAGTACCGGTCATCAGCGCATTGGTTAAACCAATACCGATGATGGCGCCAATCAGGGTGTGAGAACTGGAGGCCGGTAGGCCGAAATACCAGGTTCCGAGGTTCCAGATGATTGCCGCCAGCAGCATAGAGAACACCATGGCGAGGCCATGTGCGGAACCCATGTTAAGCAGCAGGTCCGTTGGCAGCATATGCACGATGGCATAGGCTACGCTGAGACCGCCCAGCAGAACGCCGAAAAAGTTGAAGAGTGCCGCCATCGCAACAGCAAGCTGCGACCGCATTGCGCGAGTGTAAATCACCGTTGCAACTGCGTTTGCGGTATCATGAAAACCGTTAATCGCTTCGTAAAACAGTACAAAAGCTAAAGCAAGCAATAATAATAGTCCGGTATGTAAATCCAGACCGGCAAATAAATGTAGCATAGGACGTTACGCCATTTTGAGGACATGAACGCGGCGCATTATCAGTGACTTTAGCGGCGCGGGCAAAGTGAAATATAGACTTTTTTTGATTTTCTTCCTGTTTGGTTTCTACCCGGTTGGGAGTAATCCTATATCTTTCAAAGACGTAACTGAATGTTGTTTTTTTCGTGCTGGTGTGACCAGAGTGAAATATTTACAATTCCCGACAATTGGGGAATGAGGAAAGTTGAGTGGAAAGGTTTGATGCCATTGTGATCGGTGCCGGTGCGGCGGGAATGTTTTGTGCGGCGCAGGCGGGGCAGTTGGGCTGCCGGGTGCTGCTGCTCGATAATGGCAAAAAGCCGGGGCGCAAAATCCTGATGTCCGGCGGCGGCCGCTGCAACTTTACTAACATGTATGTCGAACCCGCGGCATATCTCAGCCAAAACCCGCATTTTTGCAAATCTGCGTTGGCGCGCTATACCCAGTGGGACTTTATCGAGCTGGTTGGCAAATATGGTATTGCCTGGCATGAGAAGACCTTAGGTCAGCTGTTTTGCGATGATTCCGCGGAGCAAATCGTCAATCTGCTGCTGTCGGAATGTGAAAAAGGCGGCGTACAGATCCGTCTGCGCAGCGAAATTCTCAGCGTCGAACGCGATGAACAAGGCTACCGGCTACAGGCGAACGGCGAAATGCTGACGGCGAAGAAGCTGGTGATCGCTTCCGGCGGCCTGTCGATGCCGGGGCTGGGCGCGTCGCCGTTTGGTTACAAGGTGGCCGAACAGTTTGGTCTGAAGGTGCTGCCGACCCGCGCGGGTCTGGTGCCGTTTACCCTGCATAAACCGCTGCTTGAGCAGCTGCAGGTGCTTTCCGGCGTTTCGGTGCCCTCTACGATTACCGCCGAGAACGGTACGCTGTTTCGCGAAAACCTGCTATTTACCCATCGTGGCCTTTCCGGCCCGGCGGTGCTGCAGATTTCCAGCTACTGGCAGCCCGGCGAGTTTGTCACCGTCAACCTGCTGCCGGACTGCGATCTTGAGGCGTTCCTCAACGAGCAGCGGGGCGCTCATCCCAACCAAAGCCTGAAAAATACCCTGGCGATGCAGCTGCCGAAGCGGCTGGTCGAATGTTTACAGCAGCTTGGGCAGATACCTGATGTGACACTGAAGCAACTGAACGTTCGCGATCAGCAGGCGCTGGTGGAGACGCTAACCGCGTGGCGCGTGCAGCCGAACGGAACTGAAGGTTATCGTACCGCGGAAGTGACCCTCGGCGGCGTGGATACCAATGAGCTTTCGTCACGCACCATGGAGGCGCGCAAAGCGCCGGGGCTTTACTTTATCGGTGAAGTGATGGACGTCACCGGCTGGCTTGGCGGCTATAACTTCCAGTGGGCGTGGTCAAGCGCCTGGGCCTGCGCGCAGGCGCTGGCGGAAGCTTAATCAGAGAGCCCGGGCACCCTGGCGCCCGGGCTGTTTCGATCAGTTCAACCCAAGAAAATACTGGGCGATTTTGAAATAGATAATCAGCCCGGTGCCATCTATCAGCGTGGCGATAAACGGCGCGGAAACCACCGCCGGGTCGATACCGATCCGCTTAAGCAACATCGGAATAACCGAAGACACCACCGCGCTCCACAAAGTAATGCAGACCAGCGTCAGGCTGACGATCAGCGTGATTTCCATGCCAATCCCCATCATCCAGGCGCGCAGGCAGCCCGCCAGACCCAGGGTCAGGGCAATCAGAAACGAGGTCGACACCTCTTTGCGGATAACCCGTCCCATGTCACGTAAACGGACTTCACCCAGCGCCATCGAACGCACCAGCGTTGAGGTGATCTGAGTTCCGCTGTTGCCGCCGGTGCCGATCAGTAACGGGATGAAGAAGGCCAGTGCGATGGCCGATTCCAGCGCCTCTTCAAAATGCTGCAGCACGCTGCTGGTGTAGGCTTCGGCAACAAATAACAGTAGCAGCCAGACCGAGCGTTTCTTCCACAGCGTCCACGGACTGATTTCCAGATACGGTTTTTCCAGCGGTAGCGTCGCCCCCTGCAGCTGGGCGTCTTCGGTGACGTCATCCTCCAGCAGATGGGCAATTTCTTTTTCCATCAGGCAGCCGACCAGCTCGCCTTTATCGACAACCGGCACCAGATCGAGGCCGCGCTCGGTGAGTTCGGCAATAACCTGAGGGCGCTCATCGTCGGGTTTGACGCGAAACAGACAGCTGTCCATCAGGTAGCGAATAGACTGGCCTACCTCTGCCTCCTGCAAAAGTTTTTTGACTGATAAGCTGCCGCGCAGCTTGTTACCGGCGACGACAAATACCTGGCCGGGAATATCGTCGCTGGCGAGCTGCGAGATAAAGTGTTCACGCGCCTCATGGACGCTGAAATGTTCCTGCAGCGTAATAAAGTCGGTACGCATGTACTGGGCGATCGCATCGCCGTCGAAGCCAGAGGTCGCCTGATGCGCGGCGCAGAGTTGAATGGAAGACATGATTAAAATCCCTATAAAAAATCACTCATAGGGGCGAACAAGACAGGGTTAGCGCAGGCAGATCCCTACGTCCTGGTTTTAGCACTGCATAACGTATCTGAACGGTTAATACCGCCAGAAGTTACCTTGGCAACACCTTGATTCGATGGAAGCCTGTATTTCCCTGAGTGGTCTCTCTCGATACCAACAGGGCGGTAACTTGTATTTATGCAGGAGCCTCGCCATAACGAGATCGTTAAATGAGGCGCCATTATTGGCGAACAGGGATAATTAACAAAGCGTATAGTTTATGTGGTTTATCAACTGTTGATAAACAAACTTCATCAGGACACAGCTTGACTTCATCTTGTGCTATCATGATATTGACTTCAATGGATGAAGTCATGGAGCAAGGCGATGGAGCAGCAGGTTTTATCTTTACGTAAAAAACAGCGCAACACGCTGGAGCAGCTGTTTAAAACCCCCGTGCCGCAGGGTATTAAATGGGCCGACATTGAATCGCTAATTAAAGCGTTAGGTGGGGAGATTAAAGAAGGACGCGGCTCGCGCTGTAAATTTTTGTTGAACCACAGCATTGCCAGCTTTCACAGGCCTCACCCTTCGCCGGATACTGACAAAGGCGCCGTGGAGAGCGTGCGCGATTGGTTAATCACTATAGGGGTAAAACCATGATCAAACCTAAAACGCCAAATTCAATGGAGATTGCCGGGCAGCCTGCTGTTATTAACTACGTGCCTGAACTCAATGCATTCCGCGGTAAGTTCCTGGGATTATCAGGATATTGCGATTTTGTTTCCGATAGCATTCAAGGGTTACAACAGGAGGGCGAGATATCATTACAGGAATATCTTGCTGATTGTCGTGAAGCGGGCATCGAGCCTTATGCTCAGCCGGAAAAGCTGAAAACCTTCACATTGCGCTATCCTGAATCATTTGGTGAGCGTCTTAGCTCCGCCGCTGCAGAGGAGCAGGTTTCCGTAAATACCTGGATCCTTGAGACGCTCAATGAACGTCTCAAACAGGCTTAAAACAATCTGCATCAAATTGCCATCGTTTTAATTATCATCCGCTAAACACTGCAAATGCCCATGCCGCACGCCGCGCTGGGCAATCACCTCGTCGGCAAAATGCTGTACTTCGTCCATGTTGCCTTTTAGCACCGCGATCTCCAGACAGTCATCATGATTGATGTGGACATGTAACGTGGCGACCGAGAGATCGTGATGCTGATGCGAAGAGGCGACCAGCCGGCTCGCCAGTTCGCGTTTTTCATGCTCATACACGTACGACAGAACCGCATAGCCGCGTTGCGCCGGCTGCTGTAGCGGATTGTGATGAAGAGCGTCACGCAGAATATCGCGCACCGCTTCCGAGCGGTTGTGGTACCCGCGGTGGGCGCTGTGCGCGTCGAGCGCGGCCAGCAGATCATCATCCAGAGTCAGGGTTACGCGCTGCATAGCATGGCCTCGTTAAGCAGAGTGCGGGGAAAGGGCGGGAGTACCGCGCGTTGTAGCGCCTGTCCGGCAGCGGATGTAAGGCGCAGCGGCAAACTTACTGCGGCCGTTTCGACGATGCGTCCGCTATCCATCACCAGTACCCGTTGGCAAAAACGCTCCACCAGCCGCAGGTCGTGGGTAATAAACAGGCAGGCGGTGGCGAACTGCGCCTGCAGGCGTTTGAGCAGGGCGATAATATCCGCCTGAAGCATCAGATCGAGATTCGATACCGCTTCGTCGAGAATTAATAGCTGCGGCCCGACCACCAGCGCCCGCGCCAGGCACACGCGCTGCAGCTGTCCGCCGCTGAGCTGCGCCGGACGCTTGTCGAGCAGCGCCGGGGCGAGGTCAACCGCCAGCAGCATCTCCTCCACCCGCTGCGTACGCTCTTCACGCGATAAACTAAACAGGTGCCGCAGCGGCTCGCTGATAATCTCGCGCACCGTTTTGCGCGGATTCACCGCGCTAATGGCATCCTGAAACACCAGCTGAATATCGCGGCGAAAGGCGCCGATCGCCTCCCCCTTCAGGGAGGTCAGCGATGCGCCGCGCCAGGCGACATCGCCATACCGCGGCGTTTCGAGACCGACCAGCATCCGTGCCAGGGTACTTTTGCCGCAGCCGCTGCGCCCGAGCAGCGCCACCGTTTCACCGAGGGCGATGTCGAACTGGATATCGCGCAATACCGCACCGTGGTGGGGATAATCGTGGCTCACTGCGTTCACGCTGAGTAAATTCATGGTGTTTTCTCCAGGCCATATAGCGCCAGATGGGCGGCCAGCAGGCGCTGGCTGAGCGGGTGCTGTGGGGCGCTAAATAGCGTGTTAACGTCGCAGCGTTCAACAAGACGGCCGTTTTCCATCACCACCACGTCATGCGCCAGCCGGGCGACAACGCCCATATCATGGGTCACCAGCAGCAGCCCCTGCCCTCGGTTGGCGACGATATCCGCCAGCAGGTCGAGAATGCGCGCCTGGGCGACGGCATCAAGGTCGGTGGTGGGTTCGTCGGCGATGATAAACGGCGCGCGGCTGAGCAGGGCCAGGGCCACCATCATCCGCTGCAGCATGCCCCCGCTCATCTCGAAGGGATAGCGCTTGAGCAGCGAGAGCGGATTTTCCAGCCCCACCTCTTCCATCGCCGCCAGCAGCGCGACGTTATTGGCCTCGTGGCCCGCTGCCCGGCAGGTTTCCCGCGCATGCGCCGCCATGGTGTGCAGCGGATTAAAGGCGCTGCGCGGGTTTTGCATAATGGTGGCGATGGTCGCGCCGCGCAGCTGTTCACCGTATACCGGGATACCGTCGAGCAGCACCCTGCCCGCGGTTTGTCTGACGCCGGGCGGTAAAATGCCGAGCGTGGCGGCGCAGGTCAGCGATTTACCGCTGCCGCTACTGCCGAGCAGCGCCAGTACCTGACCGCGACGCAGGGTTAGGGAAACGTCGCTGACCAGCGGACGGTCGGCGACGAGCGAAAGTTGTTCCAGTTGGATCTTTTGCGGCATCAGTGGTTATGCTCCGCGATCAGCTGAGGATCGAGACGATCGCGCAGCGCGTCGCCCACCAGATTAAAAGCCATCACGCTGATAAACAGCGCCAGTCCGGGCCAGACCATTTGCAGCGGCTGCGTCCAGATGTACTGGCGGGCGTCGTTGATCATCACCCCCCATTCCGCCGTCGGCGCGCTGACGCCGAGGCCGAGGAATGACATCCCGGCTACGTGGAGCATCATATGACCGATATCCAGCGAGGCGAGCACCAGCAGCGAAGGGATCACCGCGCCGGCCAGATGGTCACGAAACAATGGCCAATGTCCCGCGCCGCTCAGGCGCGCGGCGAGAATAAACTCGCGCTGGCGCAGAGAGACCACCAGATTGCGCACCATCCTTGCGTACCAGGCCCAGTGCGACAGCGCAATGGCGATAATCACGTTGCTAAGACCGGTACCGAGTACACCGACCATAAAGAATGACAGTATTGAAGTCGGGAAGGTCATAAACAGCTCGGCCAGGCGCATCAGGCCGCGATCGACACGTCCGCCCACCATCCCGGCGGCGCCGCCCACCGTAAGGCCGATCAGCAGCACCAGCAGCAGGCAGGCCATCACCGCGCCCAGCGAGACGCGGGTGGCGGCGAGAAGGCGCGAGAAAATATCCCGCCCGAGATGATCGGTGCCGAGCCAGTGGGCGTCGCCCGGAGAGAGCAGACGTTGATGGAGATCGATGGCCGCCGGGTCATAGGGCAGCCACCAGCCGCTGCTCATGGCGATTGCCGCCAGCAGCGCAATAATGAGTAGCGCCAGTTTTACCGGCCAGCGGAAGGTCGCGAACAGCGTCATACGGCGGCCTCCTCATGGCGGCGCAGGCGCGGATCGAGCGCGGCGTTAAGCAGGTCGACCGCCAGATTGGCCAGCACGAACACCGCCACCATCATCAGGGTAAAGCACTGGATCACCGGGTAGTCGCGATTGAATATCGCGGAAACCGCATAGCGACCGACGCCGGGCCAGGCGAAGATATTTTCGATGATCATCGTCCCGCCGATCAGCTCGCCGATGTGCATACCCAGCGCCGTCACTACCGGCAACGTCGCGTTACGCAGCACGTGTCGCCGCTCCACCTGACCCTCGCTCAGCCCGCGCAGACGCGCCCAGACCACGTGGCGCTGGCTGGACACTTCCAGCATGCTGGCGCGCAGCAGACGGGCATTGATCGCCAGCGACATCAGGGCGATGGAAAACGCCGGTAGTAGCAGATGTCGCCAGCCGCCGTAGCCCATCGCCGGTAGCCAGCGCAGATGGACGGAAAAGAGCATTACCAGCAAAAATGCCAGCCAGAAGTTGGGCATTGAGACGCCGAGGAAGGCAATCAATCGTACGGCGAAATCAGGTAAGCGGTCGCGATGCCGCGCCGCCCAGATCCCCAGCGGTAGCGAGGTCAGCAGAATAATCACCAGCGCCGCGCCGGTGAGCTGCAGCGTCGCGGGCAGAAAATGCAGCAGGTCGTCCAGCACCGGGCGCTGGCTGGCGTAGGAGACGCCAAAATCGAGATGCAGCGCGCGCCACAGCCAGTGTAGATACTGCAGCGCCAGCGGCTGATTGAGCCCGAGCTGCTCGCGGGTAGCGGCAATCATTTCGCTGGTGGGCGGCACGTTGGAGAGACGCAGATAGTCCAGCGCCGGGTCGCCGGCGCCAAGACGTAATAACAGGAAGATGATCGCCGAGGCGGCAAGCAGCATCAACGGCAGCGGGAGCAGGCGGCGAAGGAGATATTTCAGCATCATGGCGCCACCGGCGTAATCAGCTCTAACGGCAGATCGGTGGTCACCGGCGCGAAGGGCACTTCGCCGAGCGTTTTGCGGGCGACGGACATCAGCGAGACGTAGCTTATCGGCAGATAGACCGCTTCGTTGTGCAGACGGGTGAGGATATCGCGATACAGCTCGCGACGGCGGCCCTCGTTGGTGGTAGTCAGGACCTCGCCGATCTCTTTATCAATCACTGCTTTATCCGGCAGGCCGCGCTGCGCCTGATAGTCGGCGTGCGAAGCGACGCGCATTGAGCTCATAAACGCGTGCGGGTCGAACGGCGCGCCCCAGGTATGGTTGAAAATCATCGTGAAGCGGCCATCGTGCTGGCGAGCGTAGATACTGCTCTCCTCTTCGCCGACCAGCGCGACATCGATACCTACCTGGCGCAGGTCGGCCTGGATGATTTCCGCCATCGATTTGGCCAGCGCATCGGTGCCGATAAACGCCAGTTCAAGTCGCAACGGGCGCCCCTCTTTTTCACGAATATCCTTGCCGGGCGTTAGCGTCCAGCCGGCGTTTTCCAGCAGCGTACGGGCCTTATCCGGATTGAAGCGGCGCGGCGGCAGATCATCCGGCGCGTAAGGTACCGAGGGCGCGAAAAGCGTGTCGGCGACCTGTTGGGTGCCGTACAGCACGCCGTCAATGAGCGCCTGTTTATTGACGGCATAGTTAAGCGCCTCGCGTACCGCTAAATCATTCGTGGGCGCTTGCAGCGTATTGAGCGCCAGCATCACGGTTTGCGTCGGGGCGGAAAGACGCGTGTGATACTCATCCTGCTGGCGAAAACGGGCGAACGTATCCAGCGGTAGTAGCCCTTCATCACCGTACAGCAGATCAACTTCACCGGTTTCAAAGGCGACCGCCCGGCTGGTGGCGTCGGGGATCACTTTCACGGTGACTTTTTCAAGCGCCGGTTTTTTGCCCCAGTAGCGCGGGTTGCGTACCAGCACATCCTGCTGATTAAGCTGCGAACTGGACAGCATCCACGGACCGGTGCCGATGGGCGCTTTGATGCCTCGCTGCGTACTACCGTCAACAAACTGCGAGGGGGCGATAAAACGAAACGGGCGGGGAAGGGCGAGTTCCTGCAGGAACGGGTAGTAGGCGCTTTTCAGGGTGATTTGTAGTTCGTTATCGCTGAGCGCTTGAACGTCGGTTATCTGATTGGTCAACTCCAGCCAGGCGTGCCGCTGGCGGTTGGCCAGCACCGCCTGGAAATTGGCCACTGCGGCCTGGGCGTTAAACGGTTCGCCGTTGGAGAAGTAGACATCATCGCGCAGGGTGAAACGCCAAATTTTACCATCGGCTGAGTGGATCCAGCGGGTAGCCAGCCAGGGTTTAACCCGGCCATCGGCCTGATATTTGACTAACGGCTCATACACCATACTTTGGGCGAACATTTGGTTCGGCGTATACAGATGTGGATTGAGAGGACCGACGTTAACCGGCCAGGCGATGGCGATTTCATGCATGGCGGCGGGCGCGAGCAGAGGAATGCAGGCGCAGAGCGCCAGCAAGATGGTGCGGAAAATAGACAAGGTTTACATCCAGAAGGAACGAAAAGTATGACGATTTTAATAATTTGTCATACTTAAGGAGTAACCTGGATCAATATGATGGGAGAAAACCATAACAAAATCATATGTAGCATAAGATTACGATTGTCTGAACAAATCCAACAGGGTGGTGACCTGTTCATCGAGCGGCGCCAGGTCCCGCTTGACTATCAAATGCAGCGGCGTGGCGCGGCGGGCGCCATGGCTCAGCGGCAGCGCTTTCAGCACGCCCTGTTCCAGATGTGCGCGGATCCGCTCCTCCGGCAACCAGCCGAATCCCACCTGATACAGCACCGCATCTATGGCGGCATCAATAGTAGAAAAGGTCCAGGCATCGCGGGTGGATGAGGCATCGCCGCTACGGTCGGCAATGCGGATCAGCGGCCAGGGGGCCAGCGCGTTGTCGTCCAGCGGTTCTTCCGATTGCGACAGCGGATGGTCGCGATGGGCGACCGCGATAAAATCGATATTCATCAGCCATTCGCCGCGTCCGGTAATATCCTGGCGACGGGTTAAGACCATCACATCGGCCTCGCTGCGGGCGGCGCTAGCCTCATCGATGTTTTCCAGCACTTCGGTCAGCCGAACCTGAGTTTGCGGGTAGCGTTGCTGAAACTGACGCAAAATAGCGAAGAGCCGCTGGCGGGGAAAAATGCTGTCGACGACCAGATCCAGACGGGTGCGCGCGCCGTTGCGCAGCGTCGCGGCGTGGGTCTCAACCCACGAAAAGGCCTTCAGTAACGGTTTCACCTGATTAAGCAGCAGTTCGCCAGCGGGCGTCAGCACCGCCCGTCGCCCGGACGGCGCCAGCAGCGCCACCCCTAAACGTTCCTGCAGCAGCGCCAGGTTATAGCTCACCGAAGACTGGCTGCGGTTGGTCTCTTCCGCGGCTTTGGCAAAGCTGCCCAGCTCAATCACCTTTTCCAGCAGCGCCCATTGTTCCAGCGTGGTCTTGTGCATAATTCATCTAAAAATTAGATCATTTTCATTCAAACATAGCGTTATTCATTCAATTTTTAAAGCCGTATTCTTACCTCAACGAAACAGAGGAGAATAAATAATGAGCACTTTCGACAAACATGACCTCAGCGGCTTTATCGGTAAACATCTGGTTTATACCTACGACAACGGCTGGAACTACGAAATTTACGTTAAAAATGGCACCACTCTGGACTATCGTATTCACAGCGGTATCGTTGCTAATCGTTGGGTGAAAGACCAGCATGCGTACATCGTGCGGGTAGGCGAAAGCATTTATAAAATTTCCTGGACTGAACCAACCGGTACCGACGTCAGCCTGATCGTCAACCTGGGCGACAAACTGTTCCACGGCACCATTTTCTTCCCCCGCTGGATCATGAATAACCCGGAAAAAACCGTCTGCTTCCAGAACGATCATATTCCGTTAATGAACGCCTACCGTGACGCCGGCCCGGCCTACCCGACCGAAGTGATTGATGAATTCGCGACTATCACCTTTGTTCGCGATTGCGGCGCGGATAATAACGATGTAATTAATTGCCCGGCTAATGAATTACCCGCAGATTTTCCTGCAAATTTGTAATACAGCAGAAATAATTCTGTGATCTAACGCTAATTTTTCCGCTAGATTAAAACGTAAATAAATATTTATTGCGGGCTGGTTGACGATTCGTTTACTTTCACCCGTTAAGCCCCAGTTTTCTCTATGAAACTGGGGCTTTTTGCTGCTAATTCCTGTCATAAGAAAATACTATCTATCTGATTTTAAATGAGATATTACTATTCTCGCGAAAAATATTAATTTCTTAATATTATCCTAAGCAACAGCGACTAGATTTATAACCGTCGAAATACCCTGGAATGAAATGTGGCGGTGAACCGACTTCATTTTCATTTTGTTTAAGTCCGCTGGCGCAGGATATTTCTTTCTACCGGCCCCCTTTTTTAGTGGGTTATTAATAGAACAGGAAAAAGATGAGCGAATTTCTGCCGTTTTCGCGCCCGTCGATGGGCGACGCAGAGCTGGCTGCGCTGCGTGAAGTTTTGCAATCAGGATGGATCACTACCGGTCCTAAAAACCAGGCGCTGGAAGAGGCGTTTTGCCAACTGACCGGCAACCGCCACGCCATCGCCGTCAGCTCCGCTACCGGCGGTATGCACGTTACGCTAATGGCGATGGGCATTGGCCCTGGCGACGAAGTGATCACCCCTTCGCAAACCTGGGTCTCGACGCTGAACATGATCTGTCTGCTGGGCGCTACGCCGGTGATGATCGATGTCGACCACGACAATCTGATGATTACCCCTGAGGCGGTGGAAGCGGCGATCACTTCGCGGACGAAAGCGATTATACCTGTCCACTACGCGGGCGCGCCTGCGGATATCGATGCGATCCGCGCCGTTGGCGAGCGCCACGGTATACCGGTAATCGAAGATGCCGCGCATGCCGCGGGAACGCACTATAAAGGCCGCCACGTCGGCTGGCGCGGCACCGCGATTTTCTCGTTCCACGCGATCAAAAATATGACCTGCGCCGAAGGGGGGCTTATCGTCACCGATGATGACGAGCTGGCTTCCCGCATCCGCAGCCTCAAATTCCACGGCCTGGGCGTTGACGCCTACGACCGCCAGACCCACGGCCGCGCACCGCAGGCGGAAGTGATTACCCCCGGCTTCAAATACAATCTGGCCGATATCAACGCCGCGCTGGCGCTGGTGCAGCTGGATAAGCTGGCGCAGGCGAATCAACGTCGCGCTGAAATCGCCCAACGCTACCTGCGCGAGCTGGCGGATACCCCCTTTAAGCCGCTGACCATTCCGGCATGGGATCACCAACACGCCTGGCACCTGTTTATTATCCGCGTTGATGAAGCGGCCTGCGGCATCAGCCGCGATGTCCTGATGGAAAAACTCAAAGCCATGGGCATAGGCACCGGTCTGCACTTCCGCGCGGCCCATACGCAAAAGTATTACCGCGAGCGTTTTCCTGAAGTTTCGTTACCGAATACCGAATGGAACAGCGCGCGCATTTGTTCTATCCCGCTGTTCCCGGATATGACCGACGACGATGTCACCCGCGTCATTACCGCGCTGCATCAGTTGTCAGGACGTTGATATGCTTACTTATCCTCCCGTAAAAAAAGTCTCGGTGGTGATCCCGGTTTATAACGAACAGGATAGTCTGCCGGAGCTGCTGCGTCGGACCGACGCCGCCTGTGCGACGCTAGGACGCCAATATGAAATTCTGCTAATCGACGACGGCAGCAGCGACGATTCCGCGCGCATGCTGACCGAGGCCGCCGAAGCCGAAGGCAGCCACGTGGTGGCGGTGCTGTTGAACCGCAACTACGGCCAGCACTCGGCGATTATGGCCGGTTTCAGCCATGTCACCGGCGATCTGATCATCACCCTCGATGCCGACTTGCAAAACCCGCCGGAAGAGATCCCGCGGCTGGTGGCAAAAGCCGATGAAGGCTATGACGTGGTCGGTACCGTGCGCCAGAACCGTCAGGACAGCATCTTCCGTAAATCTGCCTCGAAGATGATTAACCGCCTGATTCAGCGAACCACCGGTAAAGCCATGGGCGACTACGGCTGCATGTTGCGTGCCTATCGCCGCCATATCATCGACGCCATGCTCAACTGCCATGAGCGCAGCACCTTTATCCCGATTCTGGCGAATACCTTCGCCCGCCGGGCGGTCGAGATCCCGGTGATGCACGCCGAGCGCGAATTCGGCGACTCCAAATATAGCTTCATGCGTCTGATTAACCTGATGTATGACCTGGTGACCTGTCTGACCACCACCCCGCTGCGTTTACTGAGTATTTTCGGCAGCGTGATAGCCCTGTTGGGCTTCGCCTTCGGCCTGCTGCTGGTGGTGCTGCGTCTGGCCTTCGGTCCGCAATGGGCGGCGGAAGGGGTGTTTATGCTCTTCGCCGTGCTGTTCATGTTCATCGGCGCCCAGTTTGTCGGTATGGGCCTGCTCGGGGAGTATATCGGCCGCATCTATAACGATGTTCGCGCCCGTCCCCGTTACTTTATTCAACGTGTTGTTCGCCAGCCGGAAACGGCGTCTCAAGAGGAAGATCGTTCATGAAAGCAGTAGTCTTCGCTTATCACGATATGGGTTGCGCAGGTATTCAGTCACTGCTGGATGCCGGGTATGACATTGCCGCTATTTTCACCCATCCGGATAACCCTGGCGAAAACCAATTCTTTGGTTCCGTTGCCCGCATTGCCGCCGAGCAAGGTATCCCGGTATGGGCGCCGGAAGATGTTAACCATCCGCTGTGGATTGAACGTATTCGCGAGATGAAGCCGGATGTGCTGTTCTCGTTCTACTACCGCAACCTGCTGTGCGATGAGATCCTGAATATCGCGCCGAAGGGGGCTTTCAACCTGCATGGTTCTCTGCTGCCGAAATACCGCGGTCGCGCGCCGCTGAATTGGGTACTGGTCAACGGCGAAAGCGAAACCGGTGTGACCCTGCACCGGATGGTTAACCGCGCCGACGCGGGCGATATCGTCGCTCAACAAGCTGTGGCTATCGGCCCGGATGACGCGGCGCTGGCGCTACACCGTAAGCTGTGTGCCGCCGCCTCCGATCTGCTGGGCCAGGCGCTGCCGGCTATTCGTGAGGGTAAGACTGAGGAGCGGGCGCAGGACCACAGCCAGGCGACCTACGTTGGCCGTCGTACCCCGGAAGACGGGCGTCTCGATTGGGACAAACCGGCGCAGACTCTGCACAACCTGGTGCGTGCGGTATCCGATCCGTGGCCGGGCGCCTTCGCCTATGCCGGCGCGAACAAATTTATCGTCTGGAAATCCCGCGTGCGCGCCGATCTGCCGGCGGCGAAGCCCGGCACCGTTATCTCCGTCGCGCCGCTAGTGGTTGCCTGTCAGCAGGGGGCGCTGGAAATCGTCACCGGCCAGACCGAACGCGGCGTTTACATGCAGGGCGCCCAGCTGGCGCAGGCGCTGGGGCTGGTGAGCAGCGCGGTGCTGAGCAGCAAACCGGTGGTGGCGGTGAAGCGCCGTACCCGCGTGCTGATCCTCGGCGTCAACGGCTTTATCGGTAACCACCTGACCGAGCGCCTGTTGCAGGACGACAACTATGAGATTTACGGCCTGGATATCGGCTCCGACGCCATCAGCCGTTTCCTTGACTGCCCGCGTTTCCACTTCGTTGAAGGCGATATCAGCATTCACTCCGAGTGGATCGAATACCACATTAAGAAATGCGATGTGGTACTGCCGCTGGTCGCGATCGCGACGCCTATCGAATACACCCGTAACCCGCTGCGCGTGTTCGAACTGGATTTCGAAGAGAACCTGAAGATCATCCGTGACTGCGTGAAATACAATAAGCGCATTATCTTCCCGTCGACCTCGGAAGTGTACGGCATGTGCACCGACAAAAACTTCGACGAAGATAATTCCAATCTGGTGGTCGGGCCGATCAACAAACAGCGTTGGATCTACTCGGTTTCTAAACAGCTGCTGGACCGCGTGATCTGGGCCTATGGCGATAAGAACGGCCTCAAGTTCACCCTGTTCCGTCCGTTCAACTGGATGGGGCCGCGTCTGGATAACCTTAATGCCGCACGTATCGGTAGCTCCCGCGCCATCACTCAGCTGATCCTCAACCTGGTGGAAGGTTCGCCGATTAAGCTTATCGAAGGCGGCAAACAGAAGCGCTGCTTCACCGATATCAGCGACGGTATCGAAGCGTTGTTCCGCATCATTGAGAACAAAGATGGTCGCTGCGATGGTCAGATCATCAACATCGGTAACCCGGAAAACGAAGCTAGCATCAAAGAGCTGGCGGAAATGCTGCTCGCCTGCTTCGAGCGCCATCCGCTGCGCGATCGCTTCCCGCCGTTCGCCGGCTTCCGCGAAGTGGAAAGCAGCGATTACTACGGTAAAGGCTACCAGGACGTTGAGCATCGTAAACCGAGCATTCGCAACGCGAAACGCTGCCTGAACTGGGAACCGACCGTCGAGATGGAAGAGACCGTTGAACACACTCTGGACTTCTTCCTGCGCACCGTTGAGCTCACGGACGATAAAAACTCATGAAACAAGTCGGCTTACGCATAGATGTCGATACCTTTCGCGGGACGCGTGATGGCGTACCGCGGCTGCTGGCCCTGCTGGGCAAGCACGGGATTCAGGCAAGCTTCTTTTTCAGCGTCGGGCCGGACAATATGGGGCGCCATTTATGGCGCCTGGTAAAACCGAAGTTTCTGTGGAAAATGCTGCGCTCCAACGCGGCCTCGCTGTATGGCTGGGATATTCTGCTGGCCGGCACCGCGTGGCCGGGGCGCAGGATTGGCGCGGGTAACGAAGAGGTTATTCGCGCCGCCGCGCACATCCATGAAGTGGGCCTGCACGCCTGGGACCACTACAGCTGGCAAGCGTGGAGCGGCGTCTGGCCGCAGGAACGTCTGACGCTGGAAATTGAACGCGGTCTGCTCGAACTGGAACGCATTATCGGCCGCCCGGTGACCTGCTCCGCCGTCGCCGGCTGGCGTGCCGACCAGCGGGTGGTAAAAGCGAAAGAATCCTTCGATTTCCTCTACAACAGCGATTGTCGCGGCACGCGGCCATTCCTGCCGCAGATTGGCGGCGGGGCCTCCGGCACCGTACAAATTCCGGTGACGCTTCCCACCTGGGATGAAGTGGTCGGTAGCGCCGTCGATACCGCTGGCTTCAACCGCTATCTGCTGGACTGCATTCATCGTGACAAGGGAACGCCGGTCTATACCATCCACGCCGAAGTGGAAGGCATTGCCTACGCCGATCAGTTCGATGCGCTGCTGACCATGGCGGAGGAAGAAGAAATACAATTTTGCCCACTGAGCCAGCTGCTGCCCGCTGACTTTAGCGAGCTGCCGTCAGGCAAAGTGGTCCGTGGTGAGCTGGCTGGCCGGGAAGGTTGGCTTGGACGTGAACAATTACTGGGCTCGGGTGTATGAAAAGCATTCGTTATGGCATCTCTCTGGTTGTACTCTTTGCGCTGTATTACTTATTGCCGTTAAATTTCCGTTTGCTGTGGCAGCCTGATGAAACCCGCTATGCCGAGATCAGTCGTGAAATGCTGGCCTCCGGCGACTGGGTGGTGCCGCATCTGCTGGGCCTGCGTTACTTTGAAAAGCCGATTGCCGGTTACTGGATTAACAGTATTGGTCAGTGGCTATTTGGTCATAATAACTTTGGCGTGCGTTTCGGTTCGGTCTTCGCCATTACCGTCAGCGCGTTGCTGGTGGCGTGGCTGGCGTGGCGTATTTTCCGCGATAAACGCGTGGCGATCCTGTCGCCGGTTATCTTCCTGACCGCGATGCTGGTATACGGTATCGGAACCTATGCGGTGCTGGATCCGATGATCACCATGTGGCTGGCGCTGGCGATGTGCAGCTTCTGGGGAGCCTCCCAGGCGCAGAGCCGCAGCGGGAAGATGTTGGGTTATGTCCTGCTGGGAGTCGCCTGCGGTATGGGGGTGATGACCAAGGGCTTCCTGGCGCTGGCGGTACCGGTGGTTGGCGTGCTGCCGTGGGTGATGGCGCGTAAACGCTGGCGCGAAGTGCTGACCTACGGCTGGCTGGCGGTGGCGGTCTGTACGTTGGTGGTGCTGCCGTGGGGATTGGCTATTGCCAATCGCGAACCCGATTTCTGGCGCTATTTCTTCTGGGTCGAGCATATTCAGCGTTTCGCTGAGAAAGACGCGCAGCATAAAGCGCCGTTCTGGTACTACATTCCGTTCCTGATTGCCGGCAGCCTGCCGTGGTTGGCGCTGTTACCGGGCGCGCTGAAGCGCGGCTGGAGCGAGCGCGATGATGCCCGCGGCGCGCTGTATCTGCTAGGCTGGATAGCGATGCCGTTCCTGTTCTTCAGCATCGCCAAGGGAAAACTGCCGACCTACATTCTGCCGTGCTTTATGCCGCTGTCGATTTTGATGGCCCGCTACGCGCTGGATGCCGCGAAGGCGGGGGCGAAAGCGCTGCGCATCAACGGCATGATCAACCTCGGTTTTGGTCTGATCGGCCTGGTCGCCGTGCTGGTGGTCTCGCCGTGGGGCGTCATGCATAAGCCGGTGTGGACGAAGATCGAGCTGTATAAATGTCTGCTGGCGGCGATTGCCTTTGCCGTATGGGCGCTGATGGGCTGGCTGGCGATAAAAGACAACGGTCGTCGCTGGACGCTGGCCGCCATCTGTCCGCTGGGAGTGGCGCTGCTGGTGGGCTTCGCTATCCCGGATCGGGTTATCGACAGCAAACAGCCGCAGTTTCTGGTGGATATTGTTAGCGAATCGCTGGCGCCAAGCCGCTATGTACTGACCAACAGCGTCGGTATCGGAGCGGGGCTGGCGTGGGAGCTCAAGCGTGACGACATCATCCTGTATGAAAGGCAGGGGGAGCTAAAATATGGCCTCGGCTGGCCGGATGCGCAGAGCAAATTCGTGTCGACTCAAGCTTTTGCTGATTGGCTGGCGGCGCACCGCCAGCAGGGACCGATCTCACTGGTGCTGCTGATGGATAAAGGTGAAACGATGAACGAACTGGCGTTACCGAAACCTGATAACTCCTACGAGCTGGGGCGCGTGGTGTTTATTCAGTATCTGCCGCAATGAGTGTCTGGTTCTGTCTGATACTCGCCAGTCTGCTTAGCTGCGCCGGTCAGCTGTGCCAGAAGCAGGCGACCCGGCCGTCCCGTAGCGGGCGGCGCGGGCGGCATATTTTGCTGTGGCTGGGCTTAGCCCTGCTGGCGCTCGGCGGCGGTATGCTGCTGTGGCTGGGGGTACTGCAGGCAATCCCGGTCGGTATTGCCTATCCGATGCTGAGCCTCAATTTTGTCTGGGTGACGCTGGCGGCATGGGGCATCTGGCGCGAGCCGGTGGCGCGCCGCCACTGGCTTGGCGTCGGGCTGATCGTCGTCGGTATCGCCGTTCTGGGGAGTAGCGTCTGATGGGGTTAATCTGGGCGTTATTGAGCGTCGGGCTGGTCAGCGGCGCGCAGCTGTTACTGCGCAGCGCGATGGTCGAGCTGCCGCCATTGACCGATATCCTGACCTTTCTCAATTATCTACTGCATTTGCGCACCGGTACCTTCAGCCTGGGTTTCGGCCTGGTTGGCTATCTGCTGTCGATGGTCTGCTGGTATTTCGCGCTACACCGCTTACCGTTGGCCAAAGCTTACGCGCTGCTCAGCCTGAGCTACATTCTGGTGTGGGCCGCCGCCATCTGGCTGCCCGGCTGGCACGAGCCGTTTTACTGGCAATCGCTGCTGGGCGTGCTGATTATTATCGCCGGCGTGCTGACTATCTTCTGGCCGGTCAAGCCGCGCCGTTGAAACATTGAATGTGCGCCGCCGTCAGCGAGAACGGCGTTGGCGTACAGACCGCAATACTTAACCCTTGATACTGAATCTGGCTTAATGACAGCGCGCCGCGAAAGGCGCTGTCAACAGAGGCCATCTGCCAGGCGCTGCCGCCGCGTTGCTTTACCAGCGCTTCTTTGCGCGTCCAGATTTGCCAAAAGGCGGCTAGCTGCCGCTCCGGCGGTTCGCGCTCCAGTTCCTGATGCTCGCCCTCGCTAAACAGGGCGTTGGCCAACCGCTGCCAGCCGTTGCGCGGACGAATCACTTCGATATCGCAGCCAACCTCGCCTTCATCGCTCAGCAGCAGGGCAATATGGTCGCCGCTGTGGCTAAGGTTAAACCACCGCCCGCAGCCGGGCGGGAAAGCCGGTTTGCCCTGCTCGCCATACGCAATATCCGCCAGCGGGGCCGCCGCATGCGCCAGCAGCGCGCGCCCGGCAAGCCAGCTTGCCCGCCGCGGGCCATCAGGGGCCTGGGCCGCTAACCCAGTCGGTAACGGCAGGGCACTAAGCGTTGAGATTTGGCCAAGGATAAGCTGATACATTTCAGGACCAGCGCTGAATAATCATTGAGGTGTTAATACCGCCGAAGGCGAAGTTGTTACTCTGCAGGAATTCACAATCAATCTGGCGCGCTTCGCCCATGATGTGATCCAGTTCTCCGCAATTGGCGTCCGGATTATGCAAATTCAGCGTTGGCGCGAACCAGCCCTCGCGCATCATCTGCAGACTCATCCACGCTTCCAGCGCCCCGCAGGCGCCAAGGGTATGGCCGAAATAGCTTTTCAGCGAGGAGATCGGCACGCTATCGCCATAAATCGCCGCCGTCGCCTGGCTTTCGGCGATATCGCCGCGGTCGGTCGCGGTGCCGTGGGCCGAAATGTAGCCGATATCCCGGGCGCTCAGGCCTGCTATTTTTAATGATTGTTCCATGCAGATCTGCATGGTTTCACGCTGCGGTTGAGTGATATGCGCAGCATCGCAGTTGGTGGCGAAGCCGATGATTTCGCCGTAAATGGTCGCCCCGCGTGCTTTGGCGTGCTCCAGTTCTTCCAGAATGAGAGTACCGGCCCCTTCGCCAATCACCAGCCCATCACGCAGCACATCAAAGGGGGAGGGGGTAATGTCGGGCTGCTCATTGCGCTGGCTGGTAGCAAACAGAGTATCGAATACCGCGGCCTCCGACGGGCAAAGCTCTTCCGCGCCGCCGGCGACCATCACCGTTTGATAGCCGTGGCGAATCGCTTCCCAGGCGTAACCAATCGCCTGGCTTCCGGAGGTACAGGCGCTGGACGTCGGGATCACGCGGCCGCGCAGGCCAAAAAACAGGCCCGTATTGACGGCGGTGGTATGCGGCATCATCTGCACGTAGGTGGTAGCAGTAATATTATTGGTGTGCTTTTCCGTCAACATGGTGGCGAATTCGCTCATCGGGGCGGTACTGCCGGTTGATGAACCGTAGGCGATGCCGGTTTCGCCGTTACTCAGTATGGCATCGTCGATTAGCCCGGCCTGCTCCAGCGCCAGTTCAGTGGCGCGGGTGGAGAGCAACGATACGCGCCCCATCGCGCGAATGCGCTTGCGGGTATAGTGGTCGGGCAGGGTGAAATCATCGATCGGCGCGCCCAGCAGCGTATGCAGCCCGTCGTAAATACGCCACTCCGGCATGGCGCGTACGGCGTTTTTATATCTCTTCAGCCCCGCCGAGACATCCTGCCATTTTTCGCCAAATGCGGTGACGCCGCCCATCCCGGTAATGACCACACGGCGTGTCATAACATCCCTCCATTGATGGAAATGACCTGCCGGGTGACATAACCCGCCACATCCGACATTAAATAACTCGCCAGCCCCGCCACTTCTTCCGCCTGTCCCATGCGTTTCATCGGGATCATCGACATCGCCTCTTTCAACGCGGCCTCTTCCATTTCGATCATCCCGGTGTCGATAAGCCCGGGGGCGATGCAGTTCACGGTGATTTTGCGCTTCGCCAGCTCAATCGCCAGCGCTTTGGTGGCGCCGATGATCCCCGCCTTGGCGGCGCTATAGTTGACCTGACCGCGGTTACCCATCACGCCGGATACGGACGAGAGCGTGATGATACGCCCGCCCTGGCGTGCGCTAATCATCGGCATGATGCACGGATGAATGACGTTGTAGAAGCTGTCGAGGTTGGTGTGGATCACCGCGTCCCAGTCGTCTTCGCCGAGCGCCGGGAAGGCGCCGTCGCGGGCGATGCCGGCGTTGCTGACAATGCCGTACCACGCGCCGTGTTCGGCCATATCCTGCTCAAGGACTTCGCGGCACTGCGTGCGATTGGCGACGTCAAAGCTCAGCAGACGCCCCGCGCCGCCGGCGGCGGTAATCGCCTCCAGCGTCTGCTGCGCGCCTGACGCGTCGCGATGATAGTGGACGCCTACCATAAAACCGTCCGCCGCCAGCTGGTAGGCGATGGCGCGACCGATACCTTTGCTGGCGCCGGTAACCAAAACTGAACGACTCATTCTGACGCTCCTTGTTGAAATAGGGTGTTAAGTTCTGTTGGCGTTGGCTGGAAGGTATTAACCCTTCCGCTGGCCAGCAGGTCATCGTCCGCCATCACGGCGCCTTCGAAGCTAGCGAAACGCTCGTCTTGCATGAGCAGTTTAACGGTAATGGACAGTGCTTTGCCGCGCGGCAGGGAGCCGGCCGCGCAGACTAATTCTCGCGCGCCAAGCACCATACCTAATGAGATGGACGCTTGCCCTTTTTGCAGGCGGTGCCAGCCGGACCAGACGCCGACGGTTTGCGCCATTAATTCAAGGGCGAACCAACCGGGGAGATTGCCCTCGGCATCGAGAAATGGCGCCAGGACGCTATGGGGCGAGACCGTGACCCGGCAGGTCGCGGTTTCGTCGGTCACATTGACGACCTCTTCCAGCAGCAGCATCGGTGCATCGTGCGGTAGATAGTCGCCGGGCGATAAATAGTGGTTCATTGAATGCTCCCGAGCAGGATACTGGCGTTGTTACCGCCAAAAGCAAAAGAGTTCGACAGGATAATCGGTCGCGGCAACGGTAGGGGACGTTCGATAATCCCGCACGGCGGAAGGGTCGCGTCGCGCGGCGACTGGCTGAAGTCCTGCGCCGGCAGCAGCAGATTGCGTTGCAGGATCAGCATGCCGATGGCGGCTTCGGTGATCCCCGCCGCGCCCAGCGTATGCCCGGTCAGATGTTTGGTGGAGCTGCATGGCACCTGCTCGCCAAATAGCGCGTTGACGACGTGAGACTCTATCCGATCGTTCAGCGGCGTGGCGGTGCCGTGCAGGTTGATATAGCCCACCTGTTCAGGGGCGATGCCCGCATCGTCCAGCGCCTGCTGGATAGCGCGAATTGCCCCTTCTCCCTCAGGATGCGGGGCGGAAATATGCCAGGCGTCGCTGGACTCGCCGATACCCAGCAGCGCGATAGGCTGCGGCTCGCGGGTCAGCAGCATCAGCGCCGCCCCTTCGCCGATAGTGATGCCGCAGCGATCGCGGCCAAACGGCTGGCACTGAGTCGTGGAGAGCGACTCCAGGCTGTGAAAGCCGTTGATCGGCATTCGGCTGAGGGTATCCGCGCCGCCGACAATCGCCACATCCGCCAGCCCGGCTTCAATCAGTCGGCGTCCGCTGATAATGGCTCTGGCGCTGGATGAGCAGGCGGTTGACAGCGTAAATGCCGGGCCATCCAGCGCCAGCCAGTGGCTGAGAAAACGCGACGGGTCTCCCAGCTCCTGCTGCGGATATTGCCAGGCCGCGCTTTCCGCGCCGCTAAGGGTCAACGTGACGTGCGCGTCACCTTCGTCGAGCCCCGAGGTGCTGGTGCCAAGCACTACGGCAACGCGTTCACGCCCGTATTGGGCGATGGCGTCATCCACCTGCGGCTGAATTTGCGCCAGCGCCGCCAGCAGCAGTTGATTATTGCGTGAACGATGGGCGCTAAAGGTATCGGGAATGGCGGGTAATTCGCCGTCCACGCCCGCGAAAACCGCCTGCGGATGTCCCTGTAGCCACCCCTCGCGCGGGCGCATGCCGGGCGCGATACCGCGAGCCAGATTGGCGGCGACTTCATCATTATCGCGACCCAGCGCGTTAATCATGCCGACGGCAGAAATGTAGATCATCTCAGTCACCCAGGTATTGAATGGTGATGTGGTATTTAAAGACGTGCTGTTCGATGCTGATCGGCACGCGCTGGCCTTGGCGGTTGATATAGGTGATTTCGGTGACCAGCTTCCCGAGCGCGTTACGTAGTTCGCGTTTGTCGCCGCGCTCGGTCAACGTCCACCCTTTTGGCAACTGCGGCAGCCATGCGCTAACCGGCCAGTGGCTGAGCATCACATCGGCCAGCACCTGGCTGGCTGGCGGCAGTTGCGGAACCACCATCGACTGTTCAGCGCGCAGCCCTCTTTCATCATAGGTCACCAGGAACAGGCGGATACCGACGGACGACAGACCCGCCAGCGTGAGCTTTTTATCATCGGCATTGAGCATGACCAGCAGCGACTGGGTTTGGCCGTTGAAGCTGCCGGTGAGCAACTGTTGCGAGCTGATAGCCGGCGAGATGCCAGGCGGCGGTAACGTAACGCGCGTACCCGGTTCCAGCCACGCCTGCGGGCGGCCTTGCGGCTCCGGCTGCGAACGGCTGCAGCCGGCCAGCAATAAGGCGGCGAGTAGCGCGAAGGCGCGCCAGAATGATGGTCTTCTCATCGTCTCTTTTTCTCTTTTTTGGTCGGCATCGCTAACGGCGAAAGCAGGAAGGCGGCGAAAATGCCGCTTACCAAAACAATACCAAAACTGCTAATGGCCTGCGTGGCGCTAAACACCAGCATGCCGAGCGTCAATAAGGTGGTCATCATCGCCAGGGTGACCGCCAGCAGCGATGTCAGCGGCGTACCGCGCGGGTTGCTGAAAAACAGCGTGTAGTTAATGCCGATGCCCAGTACCAGCACCAGCGCCAGCAAGGAGAACAGGTTAACCGCGTGGCCGCTAAATGCCAGCACCGCCAGCCCGCATCCCAGCGACAATACCGACGGCACCAGGCTAACCAGCCCTTTGCGCCATCCAAGGCGGAGCATAGCGCCGCAGGCAATCACCGCCAGCGCAACGCCCAGCAGGCCGGTTAGAATGTGGCGGTAGAACGCGAACAGCTGGTCAAAATCGCTTTTGCGATCGACCCACGCAACGCCAGCCTGTTGTGTACTAAGCGTTTTTAGCGCCGCGCTGTCTTTCACGCCGCTCACCGGGACCAGTACGCCGCTTTCGCCATCCGGCAGCGTCAGCCACAGCAGTCGCCAACCTTCGCTGGCCGGGCTGGCAAGCCAGACGTCGACGGTCACTGGCATCGGGTTGAGATCGGGATCGATCGTTGCCAGTCCGGCGTGGTTCAGCACGTTACTGACGGTGGGCGCGGCGCGTTGCAGCAGGGCAAGATCCTGCTGTTGGCGAGCGAGTGAATTCAGGGGGATAGCGCGATATCCGCCGAGCAGGCCGTCGCTTTGCGCCTGCGTCAGCGCGGGCATAAATGCCTCCAGGCGCTGCAGCGTCTGCTGGGCCGTTTTGCCGTAAATCACAAACCACTTTTGATCGACGCTTTGCCCGGTGAGCGCGGTGATGGCTTTTTCCTGGGCCAGGATATCCTGCGGCAACGCCTGGAGCTGCGAAATATCATCATCCACCCGCAGCGTCGCGAGACCCGCCAGCGAGAACAGGGCCAGCGCGACGGGGAGGCCGATGGACAGCTTTTTATGGCGTCGCCAGGCGGCAAGCCAGCGTAACAACAATGCCATCGCCGGAACCGGGCGCACGGGAAGTCCACGGCACAACCATGGATGCCAGAAAATTACCGTCAGACACGAGGCGCTCAGGCCGACCGCCGCGAAGAGCGCCATCTGGCGAATCGCCGGAAAGGGGGCCAGCATCATAATCAGATAAGCCGCCACAGTAGTAAGTAGCGCCAGCAGCAACGCATGACGCACTTTGGCGAGGCTTTGCCACGGGGTTGATTCCGCGCCATGCACCATCCGTTCGGTCAGATAATAGAGCGTATAGTCGGCGGAGATGCCGATGATGCTCATGCTCATCACCAGGGTCATCAGATGCAGTTCGCCAAATAGCAGCAGCGTGACGACGGTGCCGGCCAGCGCGCCGATGGCGATGGAAATCAGGCACAGCAGCAGCGGGCGCAGCGAACGAAACGTCACGACGATCAGCAGGATCACGCCGAACAGCGTCGCCGCGCCGAGTGTAGAAATATCGTGCTTCGCCTGCTGACTGGCGTAATCGCTATAGAACACGGTGCCGCGCGACAGCAGCTGCGCCTGCGGATGCTGCGTTTTCCACTGCTTCTCCAGCTCGCCGAGCGTAGTGACCAGCCGGTGCGTTTGCTGCATATCGAATGAGGAACCCGCCAGTTCGCCATGCAACAGATACCAGAGGTTGCCCTGGGCATCTTTGGTCACCAGCCAGCCATCCTGCAGTTGCATCCGCTGGCCGCCTTTCGCCATCGCCAGCTGCGAGCCGCGCATCAGCATCAGCGGATCGTTTTGCAGTTCTTTGCCGCTGACGCCGGAAAATGCCGAATAGAGCTGTGAGAGGATCCATTGCGCCTGCGCTTCGCCGCCGTTTTGCAGGCGCGCGCGGGTAGCGGGGTCAATTAAACCGTTACGATGCTGCCAGAAAAAGGTCCCCCAGGCCTGCTGATTATCGGCATTGATTGGGCCTTTGACGTCTGCCAGCGCCTTCGAGGTTTGCAGCAGACGCAGCCAGTCGCCGGCCACCTGCGGGTCGGCCTGTTTACCGGGGCTGACCAGCCAGACCAGCTGGCGGTCAAGGCGCTGCATAAAACCGTCGTTCAGGCTGGGCGGGATTGCGCCAAGCGTCTGCTTCGGCAGCATCGCCAGTACGCTGCTGTTGAGCCGGGCCTGCGGCAGCAGCGCCAGCAGCGCGCCCGCCAGGAGAAGGCAGACGACGGCCCATAACAGCGCGGGGCGTTTACTGGGCGGCAAAGCGTTGGCGTTCGTCATCGGTCAGTTGCGCAGGCGTCAATTGGTGTTGGGAAAGCGTGATCTCGGTGCGATCGCCTTGCTTGTCGTTGAGCTGAATATGTTCCAGATAGTCTTTCCCGGCCAAATCGATGCGGGCAAAAATCTTATCCAGCGGCGTAGTGATGGGCGTCAGGCGCAGCGTCCACTGGCCTTCGCCTTTATCGGCAAATTCCACGTGGAAGTTATCTTCCAGAACTTTTCGATCCGCCTGGAACAACGCGCGCAGCAAATGGTTGAACTGGAACATCTGCGGATTGTTTTCGGCAGTAATGGTTTGCGGCGGCTGGCCGTTGATCGCCTGCACCATCCGTTTGTCATCCAGCAACAGCTGCATCGGGAATGGCGAGGTTTGATCCCACAGCAACCCCTTATCGCGGGCGATCAACATCTGCCCCTGGGATCGCAGCGGCTGCGGCAGATCCTTAATCGTGCGAACTTGATCGAAATGGGCGCGCACCACCGGCTGTTCGCTAAATTGTTTTTGCAGGTCATCAAGCGTCAGGGCGCTGACCAGCGGGCTGATAAACAGCCCTAACAGCAGCAGTAATCTCATGGCGTAACCCCCATGCGTTCAAACAGGATATCCGGGCTGACGAAACACATCTCGCGGCTGTTTTCATCCACCGCAACCTGGATGGTGTAGCCGGTGGTGGTGCGCTTGCCGCTATCGACATCAAAAATTTCGTAGCCAATGCGTAGGCGGTTCTCAAACTCTTCTATCCGCGCGCGCACGCGAATGCGCTGCTCGAAGGTGATAACGTCGCGGTATTTCACGCGGGTATCGACCACCGGCCACAAATAGCCTGAGGCTTTCATCTGCCGGTAGCCGTAGTTGAACTGGTTAAGCAGCGCCTCACGGGCAATTTCGAAGTAGCGGAAATAGTTGCCATGCCACACGACGCCCATCATATCGATGTCATGAAACGGAATAGTCAGCTCTACTTCAGCAGTAAAACGGGGATCGTTAAGCACCCTTTACTCCTTGTCTTTGGGATCCGGCAAACGCCAGAAATCGAAAAAGTTAAACCAGTCGAGCGGCGACTGCAGCGCGTAGTGTTCCAGCCGTTCGGCGTAGCGGTCGATGATGTGTTGCAATGCCTGTTGGCGATCGGCGCTCGGTAATAGCAGCGGGTCGGCGAACGGCTCGCAGTAAATGCGCAGTTTGCCCTGCTGGCGGAGAGCGAAAAGCAAATTAACCGGGCAGCGCAAAATGGCGGCGAGGATAAATGGCCCCTGCGGGAAGGGGGCGGCTTGCCCCATAAAACGGCTCCAGCAGACACGCCATTCGCCGCCACGCTGCGGGTTAACCGCAATACGGTCGCCGACAATCGCGATCCACTCGCCGCGATCCAGCTTTTCTTGCAACAGGATGGCGGTATCCGGGCCGATATCGTTCACCGGCATCAGGTTGAGCCCGGCCTGAGGGGCCATTTCCGTCATAATCTGTTTAAAACGTTGCGCATTTTCGCTGAATACCAGAGCGTTGATGGTTTTGCCGCCCTGTAGTTGCGCCAGCGCGCGGCAGGCTTCGACATCGCCGAGATGCGAAACCAACAGCAGCTTCCCCCGCGGATCGCTGATATTTAGCGTCTCCTCGGCGCCTGCGGTAAAAACCACGTCGCGGCCGAACTGCAATTCGCCGCGCCAGCTGGCGATTTTATCCAGCATCGCTTCGCCGAAGCGCTGGAAGTGCCGATAGCTGGTTAGCGTTGGCGGTATCGGCATCTGGCGAGCGGCGAACTGTTCGCGCACGCGGGTTATCCATTGTTGCGAAGCACGGCGGGCCGTCGCGGCCGTCAGCCAATACACGCCGACCACCGGATAAAGCAGCAGCGAGAACGCCTTGCGCCCCAGCAGCCGCCACACCAGTAGCATCAGGCGCATTCCCCATAATCCTTTTACCTCCTGCTGACGCGCCCAGTGCGGCGAGGCGCGGCGAAACAACAGCGAGGGGATCCGCGGCAGCATGCCGAGGAACAGACGCGTGTGCATCAGCGAGATGCGGCAGTTATCTTTGATGGCATCAAAATGCGACAAACCGTCCGGCGGGTAGGTCACGCGGGTTGGCACAAAATAGCTGGTATTTCCCTGCCAGTAGAGGCGCACCATCACTTCGGTATCAAAATCCATTCGCTGGCCGAGTGACACGCGCTGCGCCAGCTGTAGCGTTGGCGTCACCGGGTAGACGCGAAAACCGCACATGCTGTCTTTCAACTGCAGCGACAGCGTTTCAATCCATACCCAGACGTGGGTTATCCAGCGCCCGTAGAGGCGGGAACGTGGGATGGAGTCGTCGTAAATCGGTTGCCCGGAAATCAGCGCTTCGGGATGGGCCTGCGCCAGCGCCAACAGTTGCGGAATATCTTCGATGGCGTGCTGACCATCGGCATCGACCTGCACCGCGTGGCTGAACCCGGCTTGCGCTGCGGCCTGTAGCCCACGGATCACCGCTGCGCCTTTGCCCGCGTTCTGTGGTAAGCGGATTAAGGTCAGATTAGCGGTTTCCGCCGCCAGCCGCTCCAACTGCTGCCGCGTACTGCTATCGCTGCCGTCGTCCACCACGATGCAAGGCAGGCCAAAGGGCTGCAGGCGCGCCAGCACCTGCGGCATCATGGCGCCGTGGTTATAGCAGGGGATCAGCACGCAGGGAGAGAAAGCTAGCGGCATAAGCGAATTTTCCCGCTGCTGGCGGTGTGCCGGGTTTCACCGTCATGGCGCTGATAGTTAAAGGTCAGGGTCTGGCGCGCCTCCTGCCATGTCAGGGTGAGCGTGACGATCGCGCCCGGCAGCAGCGGCGACTGAAATTTCACGTTCTGAATGTCATGAAAGCGCCAGCCGGGCACGAGCAGGCGGGTGGCGTAATGCATCGCCCAATCGATCTGTGCGACGCCGGGTAGCAGCGGCTGCACGGCAAAATGGCCGCGAAACCAGAATAGCGCCGGGTCGAGAGAGAGCACGATTTCAACCCGATCGGCTTGCGGCTGACGGCGCTCAATTTCATGGGGCTTCATGAAATAACTCCTGTAATTGCGCGTAGACACGCTTATTCATGCTATTAACGGGGATCTCGTCAACCACCCGCCAGTAGCGAGGGATGGCCACAGGTTCCAGCGAGGCGCGCAGCGCTTTCCGCCATTGTAATTCCTGGCTTTTCCCCCAGCGGCGGCGGGCGTCATGATCGAGCACTAACAACGCGCCAACGCTCTGGCGGCTGCCGCGGGTAATCGGCAGGACGGCGGCCTCAAGAATGCCATCCAGTTGCAGTAACCGGTATTCCACTTCGCTTAGTGAAATGCGCTTCTCTTCAATTTTCACTACCCGGTCGCGACGGCCTGCCAGCTGGAATTGACCGCTTTCATTGAAATGCAAAATATCATCGATAACCAGGCCGTTATCGTCGGCGATAAGCGGCGAAAATAGACGAATTGTGTTGCCCTGCGGCTGAAAGCGGATGCCGGGGAACGGCTGCCACGGCGCATTATCCTGCAGGCGCTGGCGGCAGGCGATAACCCCGCTTTCCGTGCTGCCGTAGATTTCATCCGGCCAGGTATTGAACCAGTTAGCGGTGTGCACGGCATCCTGCCAGGGCAGCTTGCCGCCGGCGGACAAAATCATCGCGACCGGCGGCGGGATAAGCCGATAGTCGAGACGTTTGAGAAAAGCCGGGCTACTGATAAACAAATAATGATGATCATGGCTTAATGCCGCCAGCTGCTCGGCGTACTCAATCATCGCCGCGTGCAGCGGCAACCCCAGCGCCATTGGCAGGAACAGACGGAACGTCAGGCCGTACAAGTGCTGCGGCGCGACCGATGCCACTACCCGACTGCCTGTCAGGCGCCCGGCATAGTGCGCGGCTATCAGCGCCGCCTCGCGGTCGAGACTCTTAACGGGCTTACTAATTCGCTTTGGTTCACCGGTAGAACCGGAGGTAAAAAGCTCAATGCAGGCGTTATCGCCGATCGCCGGGAACGCGTATTCGTGGGATGCGGTCGCCATGGCGGACTGGATAACCCGCAGCGGCCCGCGCCATGGCAGCGTCTTATCGCTCAGGATGCCGTCGAAAAGCGCTCGCTGTTCGTGTAATAACGCCGCTCGGCTATGGCCAGGAAGCACTGGCGTTTTCCCCGCATGCAGCGTGGCCAACAGCGCGACCAAAAACAGGTAGCTGTTGTCAAAACAGAGCGCCCAACGCTCGCCTGGCTGTTGTTGCAGGTTGTTAAGCAGGTGAGCGACATCATAGCGCAGATGCGCCAGCGTCCAGCTGTGCGCTTCCTGCCACGCAATCAGCGTTTGCGGCGGACGCGGGGCGCTGAGCCACTGGGCCAGCGTGAGGGGCTGCATCATGGTTTATCTCGTTTAATCACCCGCTGGCGCACCAGCCACTCTCCGGCCATCAACATGCCCATCAGCAGATAGGAAATCATGCCGTTCCACGCCGTCCATAGCGACATATCGTCGTATAACGCGGTAACCAGCGCTATACCGCCGTTGCCGATGAAAAAGGCGCACCAGATTTGGGTGACCCGGCGGGTGTAGCGCACGGCTTGCTCAGAAAGAACCGGGTCCCGCAACCGCGCCAGGCGCTCGACTACAGGCATACTTGACCACAGCGAACCGCCAAACACCGCCAGCATCACGCCGCTCACCACCACCGGGTAAAATAGCAGTAGCTGATGGGTCTTTAGCAGGTAGCTGGCAATGCACAGCGTCATGCCGGCTACCGCAACGATCTGAGTGACCACGCTCAACGGCCCTGACTGTCGCCGGGTCTGGCGAAAGCGTAAAAACAGCAGTAGCGCCATTAGCGGCAACAGCCATGGCAGGCTGTTATGCGCGAGGCCAAACCAGATCAAAAATGGCCAGGTCAGCAGTAATAACCCCGTCATAATTGAAACGACCGGCAGCGAGCGGATGCCCGACACGGTGAATTACGCTTCTTTCAGCAGGCGATCCGCCGCATCGACCACGTCCTGCACGGTGCGTACGGTTTTAAAGTCTTCTGGCTTGATTTTCTTGCCGATTTTCTTTTGTAGATGGACGATCATGTCGATGGCGTCGATGCTGTCCAGTTCGAGGTCTTCGTACAGGCGGGCCTCAGGTTTAATATCCTGCGGATCGATTTCAAACACCTTCACCAGCAGCGCGGAGACTTCTTCGTAAATAGCTTTTTGTTCGGTCATAACGGTTCTCCTCAGGCACGCTGCGCTTGAATAAAGGATGCCAGCATGGCGACGGAAAAGAAGTGCTGGCGCATCTCTTCGCTTTCTGCCGACAGCACCACGCCGTACTGTTTTTTCACCGCCAGACCCAGCTCCAGCGCATCGATGGAGTCCAGACCCAGACCATCGCCAAACAGCGCGGCATCGGTGTCGATATCATCAGCGGACAACTCGTCCAGGTTCAATGTACTGATAATCAGATTTTTAATTTCAAGATAGAGCGCTTCCATCATTAATTCCTGTTTCAGGCGCAACGCCTGATTCTAATTTAAGCAAAATATGCCGGTTTAACTGCCGTGCGGCCAGCGCCGGTTCTTGTGTGTTGGCATCGTAAAATTGGTCTATTCGTAGCCGTTCTCCGACTTCAACGGTAAATAACGGCTTCGTTCGCGGCGGGTCGTACCATTTGCTCTGTTTGCCCAGCATATGCTCGGTACAGCGGATAACGACGACGCGTAAATCGCTGCCGCAGCGCACGGCGATATTGGCCGCGCCGCGCTGCAGCTGCATTTTTTCTCCCGGCACCGTTCGGGTTCCTTCCGGGAAAATCAAAATAGTATCGCCCTGCTGTAAGCGTTGCCGACTGGCCGGAAGCAGGGTATCGGCGCGATCGTTAATCAAATAATCCGCCGCGCGGATCACGCCGCTGACAAATGGGTTTTTCAGCAACGCGCTTTTCACCAGGCAGTCGGTTTCCGGCATCACCGAGGCCAGCATCACGTAGTCGATGAGGCTGGGATGATTAGCGACCACCAGGCAACCGCGCTCCTGACGTAAAATCTCGCGCCCTTTAATCTGGTAGTCCAGTACGCCGACGGCTTTCACGACGTTAAGAAAAACGCGAAAGCTGGCGGAAATGCTGCGCCGCGCGAGATGACGACGGCGGGTGCTATCGCGCACTACGATCAGCAGCAGATTGAACCAGATCAGTGACAGCAGCAGCCCACCGACGCCAAACAGTGCGAAACAGAATCCGGTCATCGCCGCGCGCCACAGGCGATTTAACCGTTGGAAAAGCGGCGTCATGCGCGGCTCCAGCGCCACTGCACGCGCTCGCCGGGCAGGGTGAACGTACGGGAATTCTGCAGATAGTGCCGTAAAAACAGCAGGCTTTGCGGTAGGGGGCTTTCAGGAACGGCATCATGGCGCTCGGCCTGGCACTGCCATTCGCCGCCGGACTCAATAACCCAGGCCGTCGCATAGGGCCAGGTCGGCATAGCCGTCGGCAGCTGCGAATGGTAAAACTCCGGCAGAAAACCATCAAAATCAACCATCAACACGCGTTGATAACCTGCCTGCAGAAGCCCCATGACTTCGTATAATCCCTGCTGGAAAGTGTCGCGCCCGGCAGAAAGCGATGATGATACAATGGGTTTTTTCGCCGCAATCGTCAGATTACCAACGGCGGAATTATGTACCGATAAGGCGAAATCGGTAGGCGAAACCGCTTGCTCCATCGCCAGGGCGTGGAGGATCCGATAGTTGCGCTCTAGTTCGCCGTGACGGCTGGTATAGAGAACGGCGTCGATCTCATGGCGGCGCAGCATCGCCAGCCCGCACTCAACCGCCAGCTTGCTGCCGGAGCTAAGTCGGCGAGCGGTCATCATTGGCAGTTCGTTGAGTTTGGCCGCCGGGGCCGCCGGATCGATGGCGTGTGAATCCCGTGACCATTGCTGCCACTGCTCGGCTTCGCAAAGCCCAGGCGCTCTCGCCTGCCAGTCGATTATGTTCAGGGTAAAATTCATCTACGCGCGTCCGCGGTAAGCCTGTAGTTCTATGATCGCGACGTTTATAGAACCCGAAACCCGGCGATAACCATCACGAAGCCGTTAATTGGGGGCTTTGCAACCGAAAATCAGCCTCGCCAGCTAAGGGTGACGCCAAGCATATCCGCAGCGCAAAACTTTGCGATGAGATAATGCTGTATTTTCGGTATTTTCACCGCTTAGTGCAATTTATTGCGTTAATCTCCCCATAAAGGATGATAATTCCGCTGAATAGATGGCGCCAATAGCGGGAACTGCAATTACCGACCGGACATGGTAAATAGTAGATATCTGTTGCCAATATCTGGTGGAACCTGATGCCCGAACCCGTCGCCGAACCGGCGCTCAATGGACTGCGCCTTAATCTGCGGATTGTCTCCGTCGTTATTTTCAACTTTGCCAGCTATCTCACTATCGGCCTGCCGTTGGCGGTTCTGCCGGGCTACGTTCACGATGTGATGGGTTTTAGCGCCTTCTGGGCCGGGCTGGTGATTAGTCTCCAGTATTTCGCCACGCTGCTGAGCCGACCGCACGCCGGGCGCTACGCCGATCTGCTCGGGCCGAAAAAGATTGTCGTTTTCGGCCTGTGCGGCTGCTTCCTGAGTGGTTTGAGCTACCTGCTGGCAGCCTGGAGCAGCAGCTGGCCACTGCTGAGTCTGCTGCTGTTATGCCTTGGACGAGCGATCCTCGGCATTGGCCAGAGCTTTGCCGGCACGGGGTCGACGCTATGGGGCGTAGGCGTTGTCGGCTCGCTGCATATCGGGCGGGTGATTTCGTGGAACGGCATTGTGACCTACGGCGCGATGGCGATGGGCGCGCCGCTGGGCGTGCTGTGCTATTCATACATTGGCCTCAGCGGCCTGGCGATGGTCATTATGGCGGTTGCTCTGGTGGCTATCATTTGCGCGCTACCGCGAACGGCGGTGAAGGCAACGAAAGGGAAAGCGATGTCATTTCGCGCGGTGCTGGGCCGGGTTTGGCCTTACGGCATGGCGCTGGCGTTGGCTTCTGCCGGCTTTGGGGTTATCGCGACCTTTATTACCCTGTTTTATGACGCGAAAGGCTGGGACGGCGCGGCCTTTGCGTTAACGCTGTTCAGCTGCGCGTTTGTCGGCACGCGGCTGCTTTTTCCCAACGGTATTAACCGCCTCGGCGGCCTGAACGTGGCGATGCTCTGTTTTAGCGTGGAGGTTATTGGCCTGCTGCTGGTGGGCTTTGCACAAACGCCGCTGATGGCGAAAGTCGGGACTTTCCTCACCGGCGCGGGTTTCTCGCTGGTCTTCCCGGCGCTGGGCGTGGTGGCGGTAAAAGCCGTGCCGCAGCACAATCAGGGCTCGGCGCTGGCGACCTATACCGTATTTATGGATTTGTCGTTGGGGATAACCGGGCCGCTGGCCGGGCTTTTGATGGCGTGGACCGGGATACCGGCGATTTATCTGGCGGCGGCAGGGTTGGTGATGGCCGCGCTACTGTTGGGCTGGCGGTTAAAAAAACGGCCCCCGGTGGCTGAACCGGAGGCCGCTGCATCAGGGCAATAAAATTAGTTAATGACCAGCGTGTTGACGATGCTTTCCGCTTCGGTCTGCGCCTGCTGCTGGTTGTCCGCTGGCAGAGTGACCTGCAGGGTCAGCAGCTTGTCATCGATCTTACCGAGCAGTACGGAAGACCACGCGGTCTGACCTTTGGCGGAGATAATGCTGTCCAGTTGCTGTAAGGTGTGGCCTTTAATCTCAATCGATTTGTTAGACACAACCTGCAGCTGCGGGTCGCGGCTGCGCTGCTGATCTTCCAGACGTTTGGACAACACCGCCAGATCTTCATTAGTGTTGTCGCCGACAATCACAATCACCGCTTTCTGGCCGGTGGCGTCAGAATAGACATGCATATTGTTGGCCTGGGTACCGAGCTTACCGCTCTGGTCGGCCATGCCCGCGGGCAGAGTGAAGCTCAGTTTACCATCCAGCAGGCTAATCGCCTGGCCGCTGGTATTGCTCTCTGCTGCCGCCCCGACGGTCGGCGCTTTTGAATCGCTGTTATCACAGGCCGCAAGCCCCATAACCAGCAGGCCAATACCGACATATTTAACCAAATTGCGCATTGACATCTTCCTTTCGATAAACGGCCATTAACGGCTCATCCGGTTATCTTATCACAACCGTTAGCGAGTACCTTTAACCTGGCTGCAATGCCGACAAATCAGATTTATCCGCCAGTTTTTTCAACAGCATATTCAACAGCACGCCGTACATCGGCAAGAAGAAGACAATGCTGATAAGCACTTTGAAGCAGTAGTCGACCATGGCGATTTCTCCCCAGTGGGCGGCCATAAACGGATCCGGGCTGCGCCAGAAGGCGATGAAGAAGAAGGCCAGGGTATCGCTGACGTTACCGAACAGGGTCGACGCCGTCGGCGCCAGCCACCAGCGACGATTCTGACGCAGGCGGTTGAAAACGTGGACGTCGAGAATTTGCCCCAGCGCATAAGCCATAAAGCTGGCGGCGGCGATACGGGCGACGAACAGATTAAAGGTGCCCAGCGCGGCAAAGCCCTGCCATTCGCCCATATAAAACAGCGCCGAAATGCCATAGGAAATAATCAGCGCCGGGAGCATCACCGCGAAGATGATGCGTCGCGCCAGCGGGGCGCCGAAAATGCGCACCGTCAGATCGGTGGCGAGAAAAATAAAGGGAAAACTGAACGCCCCCCAGGTGGTATGGAAACCAAAAATGGAGATCGGCAGCTGGACCAGATAGTTGCTGGAGGTGATCACCAGCAGATGAAATAGCGAAAGCCAGACGAGCGCTTTCTTACGCTGTACGGTAGTAAAGGGATTCATATTGTGACCTTTTTATGTCCGTCATGCTTCATACCAATGAAGGAATCGGGAGCGGAACGTTGGGGTGAGGGAACCCAATTAAAAACGGCTGCATGATACTGCGTTGCGAGCGTAATGCAATGGTTGTTTTTCGCGCAAACGTTAACCTGGCTTGCGTACTGGCGAAGTGGGGGTAAACTAGGGCCGTTTTGTTGAAGTGAGATAAAAATGAGCGAACTTTTTTCCAGTCCTGACCATACGCTGGACGCCCTTGGGCTCCGCTGCCCGGAGCCGGTGATGATGGTGCGTAAAACCGTGCGTACCATGCCGGTGGGCGAGACCCTGCTGATTATTGCCGACGATCCGGCCACCACCCGCGATATCCCCGGTTTTTGCCTCTTTATGGAGCATGAGCTGGTGGCGCAGGAAACCGAAGCCCTGCCGTACCGCTACCTGATCCGCAAAAGCCACTGAATCCGCGTTATCCGGGCTACCCAACGGCCCGGAACCGTAGCCCTGCTAAGCGCAGCGCGAGCAGGGAATACCCCCGGATGGCGGCGCGTTGCG